>CALFER010000019.1 GCA_937951895.1 uncultured bacterium | reverse complement strand
GTAGCGAAATTCCTTGTCGGGTAAGTTCCGACCTGCACGAATGGCGTAACGATCCGTGCGCTGTCTCAACGAGGGACTCAGTGAAATTTCAACACCGGCGCAGATGCCGGTTACCCGCAGCAAGACGGAAAGACCCCGTGAACCTTCACTATAACCTGGCAATGAATTTTGGCACATCATGTGCAGTATAGGTGGGAGGCGTTGAACCGTAGGCGCTAGCTTACGGGGAGCCATCGTTGAGATACCACCCTTGTTGTTTCGAAATTCTAACTTCAAACCATGAATCTGGTTTAGGGACATTGCCAGGCGGGTAGTTTGACTGGGGCGGTCGCCTCCAAAAAAGTAACGGAGGTGCCCAAAGGTTCCCTCGGCGCGTTTGGAAATCGCGCTATGAGTGTAAAGGCATAAGGGAGCCTGACTGCGAGACATACAAGTCGAGCAGGTGCGAAAGCAGGGCTTAGTGATCCGGCGGTTCCGAATGGAAGGGCCGTCGCTCAACGGATAAAAGGTACTCCGGGGATAACAGGCTAGTGAAGCCCAAGAGTTCACATCGACGGCTTCGCTCGGCACCTCGATGTCGGCTCGTCGCATCCTGGGGCTGGAGTCGGTCCCAAGGGTTGGTCTGTTCGCCCATTAAAGCGGCACGCGAGCTGGGTTTAGAACGTCGCGAGACAGTTCGGTCCCTATCTGCTGTGGGCGTAGGAGATTTGAGGGAGGCTGCCCGTAGTACGAGAGGACCCGGGTGGACGAACCTCTGGTGTGCCAGTTGTTTTGCCAAAAGCATTGCTGGGTAGCTACGTTCGTTATGGATAACCGCTGAAAGCATCTAAGCGGGAAGCCAGTCCCAAGATTAGATCTCCCTTCGCGCAAGCGAACTAAAGGCCCCTTGTAGACTACAAGGTTGATAGGCCAGGTGTGTAAAGACAGTAATGTCAAAGCTTACTGGTACTAATAGGCCGTGCGGCTTGGCCACACTTTTTATATCCTGGAACTGCCCTTTGAAATAGAAGGGCAGTTCCAATCTTCTAGTGCTACCAAATCCCTGAAATATTACGTGCAAAGAGTTAGATATTTTATCCCGGTGACGATAGCGGAGGAGTCACACCCGTTCCCATCCCGAACACGGAAGTAAAGCCCTCTGGCGCCGATGGTACTGCAGAATTATCTGTGGGAGAGTAGGAAATCGCCGGGATTTTTTTTGTACCGTCATCCCTGCTCCATCCTCCATCACCGCGCACCCACTCCCATTTCATATTGCAGCGAGTCATGCTTAGCGCTATCATCACCTGCTGTACCAATTCGACAAGGAGGTCACCATGTCAGGTCACTCAAAATGGGCTACTATCAAACATAAAAAAGCCGCCATCGATGCCAAACGCGGCAAGGCGTTTACTAAAATTATCAAAGAAATAACTGTCGCTGCTCGAATGGGCGGCGGCGACTCCGACACGAACCCTCGCCTCAGACTCGCTCTGTCAAACGCTAAATCCGTCAATATGCCCAGCGATAACATCAAACGGGCCATCATGAAAGGCACCGGAGAACTCCCTGGGCAGGTCATCGAGGAAATCGTATATGAAGGATATGGACCTGGCGGTGCTGCTCTTTATATCGAAGTCATGACGGATAACAAAAACCGTACCGTCGCCGAAATCCGCCATATTCTCAGCCGCCACAACGGTAACCTTGGCTCGGTGAACAGCGTGTCCTGGAAATTCGAACGTAAAGGTGTCATTTTGATCGATTCCAAACAAACTGATGAGGAATCATTGCTTGCCCTTATTCTCGATGCCGGTGGCGAGGACCTCTCCATCGAAGGCTCCCAATACCAGGTGACCTGTGACCCCAATGATCTCGAAAATGTCCGCAAAGTTATCTCTGATACAGGCATTACAATCGAAAGCGGTGAAATCACGATGCTCCCGAAAACAACCGTTAAACTCGATGGTAAAGACGCCGAACAGATCCTCAAGATGATGGAACGACTCGAAGAACATGAGGATGTTCAGAACGTCTATTCTGATTTTGATATTTCTGAAGAACTTATGGAGAAACTCTCTGCCGAATAGCGTTTCTCAATACTGTCCCGGCATTTTCATCCAGGCTTCTTGTCGTGACTGACCAATCACATTCTGACGATCGCCATCTCATTCTTGGTATTGATCCCGGTTCGCTCTGCACCGGATACGGGATTGTTTCTGCATCGGGAAGACGCCTGGAATGCGTTGACTTCGGAGCGATTCATCTCTCATCCAAACTGCCGTTCCCTCAACGCTTGCAGATACTCGGAAATCGTCTTCTATCGATTCTCGCCACCTACCCGGTTCGCGTTATGGCACTCGAATCCGTATTTTATTCAAAGAATGCCCAATCGTCCTTAAAACTCGGCCATGTTCGTGGCGTCGCCCTCTACGTCGGTGCCTCTGCGGGACTGGAAATCTTTGAATACTCTCCGGCATCCGTCAAAATGGCGCTCGCGGGCTATGGAAGAGCCATGAAAGAGCAGGTTCAATTCATGGTGCAACACATGCTCCACATGAAAACGTCCCCTCAACCCGCTGATGCTTCGGATGCGTTGGCCGTGGCTATCTGTCACGCCAACAGCATTCGACTCCAGCAGAGAACCAAGAAGCCGGTATGATCGCATTCATTGAAGGCAGGTTAATCGAAAAAAAACCCGGCATGATCGTCATCTTGCAATCCGGTATCGGTTTTGTCGTCGAAATCTCCCTGTCTGCATACTACACGCTCCCGGATACTGATTCCCCGGTTTCGTTTTACATCAGCACACAGTTCCGTGACGACGCGATCCGATTGTTCGGTTTCGAGCGTCCGGTCGAACGGGATGTATTCGAGATCCTGCTCACGGTCAACCGTATCGGCCCGAAGGCCGCACTCAGTATCCTCTCCGGTCTGAAGATTGAAAACCTGGTTCGTGCCATCCAGGCCGAGGATGTCCGGAGTCTGAGCGCTGTTTCGGGCATCGGGAAAAAAACCGCCGAACGGATTGTCTTTGAACTCAAAGATAAGGTCACGGATCTTGCCGTGGACATAAAGCCATCCGCAGCGAGCGATATCTCGTCAGGAGTCACCGTACACCAAGAAATTATCTCAATCTGCGAAAATCTCGGGTACAAACGTGCGGACATCGAGACGGTCATGAAGCAACTGACTGTCGAAGAAAAAAATCTGGATCTGCCAAACGTCATTCGCAGAATTCTCAGGAGTCTGTCCGGAAGGGGAATCGATCATGGATGAGCATCGTTCGGAATTGAATCCGAATCCGATCGAGAAAGATGATGTGATGGTTGATTCCATACGCCCCAAGATGCTTGAGGACTTTATCGGCCAGGAAAAATTGAAAGAACAACTCGAGATCTATCTGAAAGCTGTCCGGCAGCGCAATCAATCGCTCGATCATGTTCTGCTGTATGGCCCACCCGGCTTGGGAAAAACAACCCTGTCTCATATTATCGCGAACGAACTGGATGTCCGGGTTGAGAGCACCTCCGGGCCGGCGCTCGAACACCCCGGAGATATTGCCGCCATTCTCACGAACCTGGAACATAGAGACATTCTCTTTATCGACGAAATCCATCGGCTCTCCCGGATCGTCGAAGAGAAACTGTATCCTGCGATGGAGGACTTCCGACTCGATCTGGTTATGGGGCAGGGCCCTGCGGCTCGCATCATTCCGCTCGACATCGAGCGTTTTACATTGATTGGCGCGACAACCCGTTTCGGCGCACTCAGTTCACCGATGAGAGATCGGTTCGGGATTATCTTCCGCCTCGAGTTCTATACCCCGGAACAACTCAAAGCAATCGTCAAACGATCCGCGACAATCATTGACATTGGAATCGATGAAGATGGCGCAATGGAAATCGCCTCGAGATCTCGCGGAACTCCACGAATCGCCAATCGGTTGCTTCGGCGGGTGAGAGATTATGCCGAGGTGCGCGGGCGAGGGATCATCACGAGAACGATCGCCGACAAGGCGCTCACCATGATGGAAATCGATCATCTCGGTCTGGATCCGATGGATATCAAACTGCTTCAGATGATCATCCGTCATTATCGGGGTGGTCCGGTCGGAGTTGAGACACTAGCGGCGGCACTGATGGAGGATCGTGAGACAATCGAGGACGTATATGAACCCTATTTGCTTCAAATCGGCTTTCTACAGCGAACCCCCCGCGGACGTATCGTCTCGGATAGTGCATGTTCTCATGTGAAACTGCAGATCCCCTCGCGGAACAGCTCGCCTGAGTTCTCGTTTTTAGGCGACAGTGAATCCTGAAAAGAAAGCGATCAGAATCCTTGCTCCTTTCCGATTTTGACTACATTCTTCCTCCGGATCGAATCGCGCAGGAGCCGCCACTGCATCGAATCGATTCGAAACTCATGATCGTCTCCGATGCATCAACCCCGATCATCCATGCCCATTTCAAAGATTTGATCGATTATCTGAGGCCGGGTGATGTCCTGGTTTTGAACGATGTTCGGGTCATCCCTGCACGGCTGTACGCGCATCGTGCCGGAGGAGGACGGGTAGAGGTGATGATCCTTGATGGCTGGAAGGGCTCATCTACCCGCGTTCTGATGCGCCCAGCGAGGCGGATCCGCGTTGATGAGCAATTGTTTTTTCAGGAAGGGTGGCGACTTCGCGTTCTCCGTCGGATTGGTCAGGCATTTGATGTCGAGTTTTCCGGAGACGGTAATTTCGATCGATTTCTGGAAACACAGGGGGCGACTCCGTTACCTCCATATATTCACCGAAACCCTGAGGATGCTCGGAAGCCGATCGATGCTGAGCGATACCAGACGGTCTTCGCTCAATTCGCAGGGGCTGTAGCTGCCCCTACAGCCGGCCTGCACTTCACCCATGAATTGCTCGATCGCATCCGCTCGAAGAATATTGACGTGGCTTTTCTGACCCTGTTCGTTGGTTGGGGAACGTTCAAACCGGTTGTGACTGACACGATCACCGATCATAGAATGGATGAAGAATTTTACCGTATCGGCCAGGCAGCAGCTGACCTGATTCGAACGGCCAGAGGTCAGAGGCGGATTATCGCGGTGGGAACGACGACGACTCGCGCTCTGGAATCCTGGTATCTGTCCGATCCGGATCTCGGAGCGGTTGATCTGCGGTCGACCGATGTCTTTATCTATCCTGGATTTCACTTCAATATGATTGATGCTCTGATTACCAATTTTCATCTCCCCAAATCATCTCTTCTGATGCTGGTTTCGGCATTTGCCGGGAGAGAACGGATTCTGGATGCATATCGGCTTGCCATCGAATCGAACTACCGGTTCTTTTCGTATGGCGATGCAATGGCCCTTTTCGGATCCGACAGAGAATCGCCATGAACAACGGATTCACGGTTTTATGCAGGGATGAATCCAGCCGGGCGAGACGTGGTGTTCTCCAGACGGCTCATGGATTGATCCAGACACCCCAGTTCATGCCGGTTGGAACTCGCGGGACGGTGAAAGCGATGACACCGGAAGAAGTGCATTCGGCCGGCGGCACAATGATTCTCGCCAACACCTACCATTTGTTTCTGCGTCCGTCCGCTGCCATCGTCGGGAAGATGGGGGGATTACACCGTTTCATGAACTGGAACGGGTCAATTCTGACCGACAGCGGCGGTTTTCAGATTTTCAGTCTCAGCAAACTGGTGAAGCAAACCGAAGAGGGTGTTCTGTTTGCATCGCATATCGATGGTCAACGATTCCTGTTTACACCTGAGATGTCCATCGCCACCCAGGAAGCGCTTGGGTCGGATATCATGATGGTGCTCGACGATCTACTCCCGTCAACCTCGTCCTATTCCGCCGCGGCTGTCGCGGTTGACCGTACGGCCCGTTGGGCCGCTCGCAGTAAAAATGCCTGGACTCGAAGCGATCGTCGAATGTGGGCGATCATTCAAGGTGCAGTCTATCCCGATCTGCGGCGCAGAAGCGTCGACCAATTGCTCGACCTGGAGTTCCCCGGCTATGCGATCGGAGGTCTGGCTGTCGGGGAATCGGCGGAGCAGATGTATGAAATGACTGAGATATGTACCGAAAGATTGCCTCAGGTCTTCCCCCGATATCTGATGGGCGTGGGAACACCCGTGAATCTGCTGGAGGGTGTCAGTCGGGGGGTTGATTTGTTTGATTGTGTGATGCCGACCCGCAATGCCCGAAACGGCATGTTGTTCACAGCGGGAGGGAAACTGAGTATCAAACAGAAGCGGTATGCGGATGATCCAGAGCCGATCGATGACGCATGCAGCTGTTACACCTGTCGACATTACAGTCGTGCCTACTTGCGACACTTGTTCATGGCTGGTGAGATCCTCTCCGCGCGGCTGAATACCATTCATAATCTCCATTTTTATCTTGACCTGATGTCCCGGATCCGGAAGTCGATCGAATCCGGTGTTTTTACCAGATTCAGAACTGAGTTTTTATCACGGTATCTGGAGTCGCAGGCGAATGCGAATTGACTTGACTGATTTATACTTTTAGTCCATTGTAAATACCCGGTTTTCCGCCTTTCACCAGATGCTGAATGTGAGGAAAGAATGTTGATTGAGACTGCTTTTGCCATGAGTTCGGGAGGAGATCCCGCCGCTACAGCCGGCAACCCGGTATCGCTTCTCTTCCCGATGGTCATCGTTTTCGGAATCTTCTATTTTCTGATTATCCGTCCTCAGTCCAAGGAGCGCCAGAAACTGCAGGCCATGCTGGACAGCCTCAAGGCGGGTGACAGAGTGATCACAACCGGTGGGATTCTGGGAACGATTCATAGTATCTCGGATACGATCGTTGAATTGAAAGTTGGCGAGAAGATGAAAATTTCGGTGTTGCGAAGTGCCATCCGAGGTTTTCAGGATGAGAAGTCCGAAACTCCGGAGTCGTGACTGTTGCTGACACGATGATCTGCATCCCGTTTTGAAAGGAGTCCTCTCTTGAAGCTCGATCTCAAAATACGCGCTCTCATTTCATTGTTGCTCGTTGGTGCAGCATTCTACATGCTGTTTCCACCGCTCGACCCGGATAAAGATGGTCCGAAAAAAGGAAAACTCAATCTGGGATTGGATCTTCAGGGCGGCATGCACATGGTCATGGATGTTCGAACGGATGAAGCAGTCGTGGCCGAACTTGTTCGAATGAAAAGCAGCTGGGAGAACCAACTCCGCCGCGACAAGGTCAAGAACGTCAAAGTTGAGGTTGCGGAAGAGGACCGGGCGATTATCTTCACATTCGATAACCCGGATGACCGGAAGAATCTGGAAGGTCAGTTCAGAGATGAATCTTCGTTTCATGTGACAACCGCTGCTGAAGCCGATGCGTTTCAGTTGATCGCGACCATGCAGGCCGCTCGCACGCAGCAAATTAAAGAAACTGCGCTGGATCAGGCATTGATGACCATTCGAAATCGTATCGATGAACTGGGAGTCTCGGAGCCGGTCGTTCAACAACAACAATCGTTGACAGAAGGCGCTCTCCCGAGGATTCTGGTGCAGTTGCCCGGAGTCAGAGATGTGCGGAGAGCGAAAGATATCATCGGGAGGACCGCATTGCTCGAATTCCGGATCGTGATCGACGGTCCCATGCCGGAACAGGAGTTATTGGATTCGCACGGAGGGCGTGTGCCTTCAAATGCGAAGCTGTTCGAAGATTCCGAACATCGAAAAGCCGGGGAACCTCTGAAATACATGCTGCAGAAAGATGCCGAAGTTACCGGTGCGGATCTCCAGTCTGTGCGCGTGGATAAAGATGATATGGGGAAATGGGCAGTTGCTTTTGAGCTCAACCGCGCCGGAAGCAAGAAATTTGCGGAACTGACTCAGGCCAATATCGAAAAACGTCTCGCCATCGTGCTCGACGGCAAAGTCCAGAGCGCTCCCGTTATTCGAGACCGGATTTCGAGAAACGGCCAAATCTCGGGGAATTTCACCTTTGAAGAAGCCAAGGATCTCAGCATCGTACTCAGATCCGGAGCGCTCCCTGCATCGGTCGTCCCTGTTGAAGAGCGTACAGTCGGTCCGTCGCTCGGTAACGATTCGATCGCACGTGGAATCAAGTCGATGCTGATTGGCGCGCTTCTCGTCGTCGCGTTCATGGTCGTCTGGTACAAGACGGCCGGTTTTCTGGCCGACCTGGGTGTGGTATGCACATTGATCCTTCTTCTGGGCTCACTCGCCAGCCTCCATGCAACACTCACGATGCCGGGGATCGCGGGAATCGTGTTGACAATCGGTATGGCTGTCGATGCGAATGTTTTGATCTACGAGCGGGTTCGTGAGGAACTCAGACAGGGAAAAAGTGCGAGAACTGCGGTGGCCAACGGGTATGGTCGTGCGTTCATCACCATTTTCGATTCCAATATCACTACCCTGATCGCCGCGATCGCACTCCTCCAGTTCGGAATCGGGCCGATCCGCGGGTTTGCCATCACATTATCAATTGGTATCGTGTCGAGCATGATTGCACAGATATTCATCGTTCATGTCCTGATGGATGCGATACTGGCGCGAAAAACCGTAAACAAGGTCTCCATCTGAGATTCACCGAAGAGGCTGGATATGGAACTCTTTATCAATACACATTATGATTTTGTCAGTAAGAACAACTATTTCATCATCGCATCGGCCATCATCATCCTGATTGGCTTTGCTGCGTATTTCGCGCTCGGAGGCTTGAACTTCGGGATCGACTTCAAAGGCGGCACGCTTGTCCAGGTCAAATTCAACAAAGCGGTATCAGCCGAGGAACTGCGACAGTCTTTGAGCCCCAAAAATCTCGGTTCTTACACCATCCAGCAGTATGGACCATCCGAACGGAACGAGAAACTGATCCGATTACCCGTTGCGATTGAAGCGGAAGTTGACAAAATGCCGTCCGTGATTGTCGAGGAGGCATTGAAAGAGATTTATGGAGATGACTATTCGATCGAACGTGTTGAGAGTGTCGGTCCGGCGATCGGAGAAGAACTCAAACACAGCGCACTCGGATCGATGCTCGTCGCGCTTGCCCTGATGCTGATCTATATCGCGTTCCGTTTCGATCTGTCCTTCGGCGCCGGCGCAGTCATCGCGCTGGTTCACGATGTTTTGATCACTCTGAGCGCATTTGTTCTCACTCAACGTGAGATCAACCTTCCTGTGATCGCAGCGCTTCTGACAATCGTGGGATATTCAGTAAACGACACCATCGTTGTTTACGACCGGATCCGTGAAAACATCCGGTTGATGTCTCGGGAGAAGTTTTCGGATATCGTGAATGTGAGCGTCAACCAGACGCTGTCCAGAACCATCTTGACCTCAGGGACAACACTGCTTGTCGTCATCGCTCTTTTCTTCTTTGGTGGTGAAGTCATCAATGACTTTGCATTCGCGCTCCTGGTCGGTATTTCGGTAGGAACATATTCGTCCATTTTCATTGCGGCTCCGGTCGTTCTGGCATGGCGTGGACGGACACCGGCAAAGAAAACCGCCTGAGACGCTCTCATTGCGGGATTTGAAAGGGACGATATCGGGTGGGTGACCTGTTCCAGGATGTGCGCGGTTCCACGAATGATGGAGTCTGCGGTCTTTCGTCTCCGCTAGTCGAAAAGCTCGAACAGTTTGCATCACTCCACATGGCCGAGCATCGGCGCGTGAGTGGTGAGCCGCTTGTGGAATATGCCCGGCATGCGATCACCAGACTGTGTGCATTGAATCTGGACGTCCATACCGTGATTGCCGGCGCGGTTTGGCAATCCGTCATACTCAAGCCTGAATTGATGGATGAAATCGAACGAAGCTTCGGAGCGGAAGCATCCGAACTCGTACGGCGTGTCGGAAAAATATCTGCGATTGATTATTCGGCGGGTGAGGGTGAGCAGGCTGAGCAGTTCTGCAATCTTATTCTTGCGCTGGCCCGTGATATCCGGGTTCTGTTTATCCTGCTGGTCGACCGGGCGCACATCTTGTCGGTATCGAACGCGTATCTGTTGAAAGACAGAGTGAAGTTGGCGAAGGAAGCCAGGGAGATCTTCGCACCTCTGGCGAATCGTCTCGGCATCGGTTCGCTGAAGCAGGAACTCGATGATCTCAGCTTTCAGATTCTGGAGCCTGAGATTTTTATCGAGCTGAAACGTAAAGTCGAAGCACGCAGTGCGGATCGCGAACAATATCTGAAAACAGTCGTCGATGTGATTCGAACACAGATGGAACATGAGGGGCTGGATATTCAGATCAAGGGGAGGTTGAAGCACTTCGATTCGATCTACAAGAAAATGCTCAAGCAGAATATCCCTTTTGATGAAGTGTACGATCTGGTTGGGGTTCGGTTGATTGCCGAGGATTTGAAAGAATGCTATGCGGTTTTGGGGATCATTCACTCGTTGTGGAAACCTATCCCAAGGCGTTTCAAGGATTACATCGCGATGCCCAAGCAGAACATGTACCAGTCCATCCACACCACCGTGATCGGGCCATCCGGATATCCGCTTGAAGTTCAGATCCGATCTCGCGAAATGGACCGTATCGCTGAGTGTGGAATTGCCGCGCACTGGATTTATAAAGACAAGCACATTGATCGGAAGTATGAGCACAAATTTGCGTGGTTAAGGCAGATCATGGAGTGGAAAAAGGAGAACAGGGATCCGGTTGAGATGATGGAGATTCTCAAGGTCGACCTGTTTCCGGACGAAGTATACGTGTTCACTCCGAAGGGAGAGGTTCGAACGTTGCCGAAAGGGGCGACGGTTGTCGATTTCGCTTACCTGATCCATACAACTATCGGGCAGCATTGCAAGGGGGCCAGGATCAACAATCAGATCGTTCCCCTGAAAACCGAGTTAGCGAATGGTGATATTGTTGAGATCATCACGTCGGCGTCATCCCGTCCGAGTATGGATTGGCTGGCTTTTGTCAGGACCTCATCGGCCAGAAGTAAAATCAAGCGCTTTTTGCGGGAACAACAGAAAGAACGTTCGATTCTGATCGGTCGCGAAAACCTGATCAAGATGTTGAGACGGCAACGGATGCTGACTGAGGGAATTTTCGAATCTGAGGCATTTGCGCAGGTGACAGCGAGGATGGGGTATAAAGCCGTCGACGATCTGTTTGCCGCATTGGGATTCGGAGAGATAACAGATCTTCAGATAATCAACCGGTTGACCACCGAGCTAGCCGAGAAGAAACCGGAACGGGAGCTCCCGCGCAGCACACCCGCGAGAGAGTCAAAAAAAATACGGATTGGTCAAAGCACGGACATGATGATGCACTTCGCGAGATGTTGCGAGCCGATTCCGGGTGAGAGTATTGTGGGATATATTACGCACGGACGGGGTATTACGATTCATTCTGCATCATGTGTGAACGTGGCGAAGTTGGAGAAGGAGCGGATTATCCGAGCCGAATGGGAGAAAGATGATCGCCCCGCCTATCCGATACGAATTGCGTTCAGAGGTTTCTACCAGCCGGAATTGATCAATGAACTGACTCGTTTGATCGAGCGTTTTAAGGCAAAGCTGGTGTCCCAGCGAATAGAGACGACGGGCAACTTGCGGATGCGGGGAGAGATACAGGTCGAAGTTTCTGAATTTTCAAAAATCGAGCAGATGATGAACGAGTTGAAGAAAATTCAGGGAGTTATGCAAGCGAATCGAATGAAATCCCGTAAAAAATGACGGGTCTGTCAGGCCTTTTTCACTTTTCCTGCCGAGATGCAGGCGGTACAGACCGTGATGCGCCTGGATTGGCCGTCGACGATGCAACGAATTTTGTGAATGTTCGGGTTGAATCGTCGGTTGGTGACATTATGGGCATGGCTGATTTTATGACCGAATTGGGGGCCTTTCCCGCATATTTCGCATTTCCTGGACATGATCAATCTCCTTGATTACCTGATTCGAAAACGCCACAGCCTGAGAAACTTAACATTTGGGACCCTTGAGGTCAAGGAATATCTTATTATGCTCGGATCCCGGAATGGAATTGAGGCGTCCGGTCGCTAGGTTCTTTTTGAGCTAAGGTAATCCGAGAAATTCCTTGACTGAAAGCCTTGCGGATGCTATTTTTACCATTGTTTATGGACTAAGAAAACACGCGAGAGCAGCTTCGTTAACCCCTACATGGAAGGTAGGATATTTCATTGTTAGGGTTTGGAAAAGGCAAGCAACTTATCGGTTTGGACATCGGCACGAGTGCTGTGAAAGCCGTTGTTCTCAAAGATCACTACAAGACATTTCAACTCCAGGCATTGGGCATTGAACCATTGCCTCCTGAAGTCATTGTCGATGGGGCAGTGATGGATTCGGCGATTGTCATCGAGGCAATCCAGAGGATTTTGAGCACCCAGAAGATACGCCTTAAAAACGCAGCCATCTCGGTGTCCGGACACGCAGTCATCGTCAAGAAGATCACTTTGCCCAAAATGTCTCAGGAAGAATTGAGTGACTCGATTCACTGGGAAGCGGAACAGTATATCCCGTTTGATATCGAGGATGTGAATATCGACTTTCACATTTTCGACCGGCCGTCCGGGAGTGATTCTGCGGAGATGGATGTGATCCTGGTGGCAGTCAAGAAGGACAAGGTCAACGATTATACGAATCTGGTTCGACAGGCCGGATTGAATCCGGTCATTGTGGACGTGGATGGTTTTGCCCTGAGCAACCAATATGAAGTGAACTACGGAGTCGAACCGGATAAGATCACCGCCTTGATCGATATTGGAGCCGGCGTGATGAACATCAACATCATGCAGGGTGAGATGCACATGTTGTATCGGGATATTTCGATTGGCGGCAATCAGTTTACGGATGCGATTCAGAAGGAATTGAACGTATCATTCGACCAGGCTGAGCGTCTCAAGATGGGGGAAGTGATCGAGGGTATCAGCCATGATGCAGCGAATGATTGCATCAATTCGGTTGCGGAAGATATCAGTCATGAAATTCAGCGGTCATTCGATTATTTTAAAGCGACCTCTTCCATTCCGACGATCGACAAGGTCGTTCTGACCGGTGGATGCGGGAAGATCCGGGGTGGAGGAATCGCGAAGTTTCTCCAGGATTCGCTGAACATCGAAGTGATCGTTGGCAATCCGTTCAACAACATCAGCTTCAACGAGAAAAAGTTCGACCCTGTCTATATTCAGGAGATAGCTCCTTTCTGTGCTGTTTCAGTCGGACTTGCGCTGAGGAGAGGATAAGCCATGATCAAGATCAATATGATTCCGCACGAAAGGAAGAAGACTTCCGTCGTCGCGGTCGAACTCGTCGCAGCAGGCTCATTGCTTCTGGTCATAATCGTCGGGATCGGAATCTGGTGGAATCATCTTGACAGCGCGATCAACGAGCAGAATCTGGCGATCGAGAAGAAAGAAAAAATAGTCGCCGATCTGCAGGTGATTATCGATCAGGTTCAGAAGTTTGAAAAGGACAAGCAAACACTTCAGAACAAGCTGGATACCATCCAAAATCTGAAAAATTCTCAAAAAGGTCCGGTTCAGTTGTTGGATGAATTGGTTCGGAAACTTCCGGATCAAATCTGGCTGTCCAGTTTGAAAACTGCCGGAACGCTGGTTACAATCCGCGGATTCGCGCTCTCGCAAAACAGCATCGGAGATTTCATGGGGAATCTCGATACATCGCCATTCTTTGAAAAGGTGACGCTGAAATACTCGTCATTGAAGCCAGTGAAAGGAATTGATGTATACGAGTTCGAACTGGATTTCCGAACCAAGGTCTGAGGGGGATAGGCGATGCATCAGTGGATGGAGACTTTGGAAGCGTATCCGGCGTATCAGCGCTACATAATCGTCGGATTTTTGGTATTTCTCCTGATCGCAGGTTTCTGGTATTTCAAATACAAACCGGCAACCGAAGAGATCGCGAAACTTGATAAGAAAATTGCGGAGCTCGATGACAAGATCAATAAAGGGCTTGCCATGAAAGACAAGCTGGAAGAGTTCCGTAAGGAAGTCTTCCAACTCAAGGATAAAATGCGTCTTGCAGCTGAAGTTCTCGGAAACCGCCCCAATGTCGATCTTCTCGTCAAATCCATGGAGAACTTGGCGCATCAATGCGGTCTGAAAGTTGATCGATTCCAGCCCTTGCCGGAAAAGAAGAAAAACTTTTACGGAGAAATTCCGATTACGTTAAAAGTGTTCGGATCGTACCATGCATTGGGAACGTTCTTCGACAAGATTGCGAATGAAACGCGAATTATCAATGCATCGGATCTTCAGATCAGTATGGGTAAATCGAAAGATGGACACACCATTGCAGCTGGCTGCCAACTCACTGCTTTCTGGTATATCACGGAGGAGAATCAACCTCCGGCACCTCCACCACCCAATAAGCCGGCCGGCGACAATAAAAAGTAGAGACGAGGGTAAGCGTTATGAAATGGCAAACATTTGGGATGATCATGGTCGGAATCATGATGGTGGCCGCCGCGAGTTCGCTCGCGCAGACACCACCGGTTTCCACACCACCAGCCCCGGAAACCGCTCCTGTCTCGTCACCGGAAACCGCTCCGGCTCCCGACAATCTTCCGATGGCACCACAAATGCAGGTTGAAAACGATGACAAGTTCCACTATACTCAGTCGGGTAGAGATCCATTTGTATCATTGATCGAGAAGGGCAGCGAGGAAGGCGTAAACCAAGGCGGTCTGCCTTCCATGCTGATTGCAGAGTTGGCTCTTCAGGGGATCCAGATCGGTCTGGGGAAAGTCGCGATGTTCAAGGGACCTGACAACAATGTTTATGGGATGCGAATCGGTGATGCATGCAAGGATGGTAAACTGATCGAGATACAGAACAACAAGGTCATGTTTGAAAAGATCGTATTTGATGAATTCGGCCGAGAGAAAGAAAAACAGCAGATCGAAGTTTACCTTCACCGCTAAATAGGAGGAGGATCATGGTTTCGAAATTCAATTCACAGAACATGCGTACACGTTTGATTCCTGTGCTGGGCCTTGTCTTGGTGGGGTTGCTCATCCCGAGCGCACTCCTCGCCGCAGAACCTGCACAACAGGACGCCAAACCGGTAATCTCGAAGATCGAAGTTCGATCTGCGACCGCCGGTGAGGAAGTGCTGATTGTATGGGATCGCCCAGCGAAACATTCCGAATTCTTGCTTTCAGATCCGCAACGACTCGTTGTGGATCTCGCAGACTCCACGCTTGCGATGGCGGATGCGAAACTCAATTCCACTTACAAATATCTCAAGGATCTCAAAGCACAGGCCGTGGAAGAAAACGGCAAATCTCTGGTCCGTATCGAACTGATTCTGAAAGAAAATGCGTCATACTCCGTGAAAGATACAGAAGGTGGTCTTTCTGTTGTGTTCGGAACAGTCGATGCCGGTAAAGCCAAACCTTCTGCGGATGCCCGTTCCATGACGCAATCCTTGCCGAAGGAATCTCCTGCGGCTGCCGCGGAAACAGCGATGGCGGAATCGATGCCGGAACCCGCCCCTGCCTCCTCGGGGCAGAATATTACCGATGCTTCAACTCTTTACGGTATGACGACCACGACGAAATACAAGGGGAAACCGATCTACCTCGATCTGAAAGATGCCGATCTGCTCGACATCTTCCGATTGATCGCGGAAGTCAGCGGATTCAACGTTGTTGTCGATCCGGATGTCGCTGGAAGAATCACCATCCGAATGGATGAAGTGCCCTGGGATCAAGCGCTTGAAGTCATCCTCAAGAACCAAAGCCTGGGGAAAGAAATCGAAGGAAACATCATGCGTATCGCGCGGAACGAAAAACTCCGCGACGAAAACATTCTGAAAGAGCAGTTGGAAAATGCCAAACGACGGGCCGTCCCGATCGAAACAGTCATCCTGTATCTGAGTTATGCCGATATCAACATGATGGAAAACTCGGTCAAGGTATTCCTGACTGAACGTGGCTCGATCCAAAAAGATGTTCGCGTCAACGCCATGATCATTCGAGACACCCGCAATACACTCGATCAGATTATGGACATGATCAAGATATTGGATGTCCGCACACGGCAAGTTGCCCTGAATGCCCAGATCGTTGTCACGAGCAAATCATTTACTCGGGATCTCGGTGTTGCTTGGGGTGGCAAATTTGTGGCGGATGCCGTTCACGGAAACACGACACGCTACCGTTTCCCGAATAACTACGCGATCGACTTTACCGGATCCCTCGACCCGAGTATTGCTCCGGAAAACAATTACGCGGTCAATCTTCCCAAAGGAGATGTGTTGCTCGGACTCTCCTTCGGCAACATCCTCGACACTCTCAAACTCAATGCCTTACTGACCGCATCTGAATCCGAAGGCCTCTCAAAAACAATCTCACATCCACGTGTAACGACAGCCAACAACCAGGCCGCATCGCTCTCGAGCGGCGTCTCCATCCCATATACTGTCAATGTCGGAGACTCTCCAACAGGTCGAATCAATATTCTGGATGCAAAAACCTCAATCGTCATCACTCCCCACATCACCAACGACAACTGGATCTCGATGAATATCAATCTCACTCGTGACTTCCCGGGCGCGAATACTGAAGCCGGTCCGATCATCAACCGGAACAACGCCACGACTCAGGTTCTCGTCAAAGATGGCGATACTCTCGTAATTGGCGGCCTGAACGAAACACAGTTTGGCGATAGCAGTGATCGGATTCCCTGGCTCTCACAGATCCCGGTTCTTGGCTATCTCTTCAAGAATTCGAGCAAGCAGAATAACTTCAAAGATCTTCTGTTCTTCATTACCCCGCAAATCCTGGAAGAGGGTGAGCGGGTAATCAAAACCGAGACTTTCTAACCCGCGAACGCGGAGTTGATAAGGAGGATGGCGATGAGAAAGATGTTCTTGATACTCGCCACAGTATGCATGGGAGCGCTTCTGACGCTCGGTTTGAGCAGTTGCGGAGATGCGGGTGGGAAGGCGAAAGATGTTTCTCCCGTATTCCTTGTAGTCACTTCAGAATCCGAGCAACTCGAATCAGATCTGTGCGAAATTGACGAAGATGGAAACATTTCCATCTTTGAAGATGAGATCACTCTGACAGCTCGAGTCTACGCCAAAGATCCTGACGAAGATATTACCGAAAGCAATTACATGGATGTGATCCTGACTGGATATGAGGTGAAGTACAGCCGCCGCGATACAGGTACCGCTGTGCCGAAATCATTCGTCGGCAGCGTGAATTCCTATTGTGATCTCAATGATGAAGTCACCTTCCCGGTTGTATATTGCCGTGCAAGCCAGAAAGAAATGCCCCCTCTGTCATACATCTGTGAATACGGGTATGAACCGGAGACTGGTCTTTTCGAGATTCACACGTCATGCACCATTACTGTATGGGGCAGAACTCTTGCGGGACGCGAGGTTGTTTCGAATCCAGTCCACATCAACGTCAACTTTGCCAACTGGGCGGATGATTAGGAATAGGAGGATTGCACATGATGCCGAAAAAACCATTTGTGATTCTGTGTGGTGTCGCAATTCTCGTCATGCTGGGAGTATATGGATGCTATTATAATCTTGATGACGAGAAACATCCTACCGGACCGGATCGAACCGGTGTGCAGGGATGGAAACTCTATGTGACGGTGAATCCTTCTACTGTTCCTGCCAACGGTACCGCAACCATGAATTGCCAGGTCAAATTCTGGAATCTCGATGATAAATCCGGTATTGCAAACCAGGATGTCTACCTTTCTATTCGTGAGCTTTCCGGAGCAGGAGCTAGCCCAAGAGAACTCAAATTCGCTGATGGCTCCGTTACGCACATGGTTCGCACGAACGGCTTGGGCCTCGCTGATATCACCCTTTACGCCGGGTACATTCAAAAGGGCATCGTTGACAAGAATTTCGTGATCTGGGGTGAAGCAACCGTCGATTACGACAACAACGCTCTGAGCTTCTATGACTCACACTCCGTCAGGTTGTACAACCCCTACTATGATGGAAAGGCAACGCCGACTCCCAAACCGGGTAAAGACACAACCGTGCCCACGGCAGCATTCTATTGGGTCCCGGATGAACCGGAACCGGGTGAACAGATTACTTTCAAGTCGACATCTTCTGACAACGGTGACCAAGCTCAAATCATCGAGCATACCTGGTACTTCCCGGGTGATCGGACTTACAGCGGACGCGAAGTTCGACACACCTTCGATGATGCTGGAAGCTACACAGTACGACTGGTGGTCGAAGACGACGACGGTGATTATGACTCGGTCGTTCAGACGGTCGAAGTTGGAGACCCGGAATAGATCGATCTGCCGGTTGAAAACTTAGCTGTAACGTTGACAAATCGAGAGGATGCCCATGATAATATGGGCATCCTTTTTTTTTAGGAGAGCTTGTGAAGCGAGACACCAAACGGATTCGGAAAACAATCGCAAAACTCGAAAAGGATTTGCTCAAGGACACCAGCCCCGGCAACTTCATGCATCTTTCTGAAGAGTATCGGAAGCTCGATGAATCCACGAGCGCCATTACAACACTTCGAAGGGGACTCACGGTCCACCCGGAAAGCGCTTCCTTGAAACTGGCTCTCGCAAAACTCCTTCTCGATTCCCGGAACCTTGTGGAAGTTCGCACACTGGCCGAATCCGTACTGCAAAAAAACCCGGATAATCTCGTTGCCAGAAAACTGCTCAACGAGATACCCATGGGTGATGCCGACGACGCCCCTGTTCTGGAGGCTCTCGAACAGGGAATCTCGACATTGGAATCAATTGCGGCGCCGACTGAAAACGCTCAGACTCATCTGCCTGATGAGGCTTTAGCGGAAAACTCGGATCTTCTTGAGAAAGCTGTCGAGTTACTTCGTGGCCAGAAGTTTGAAGAAGCAGTCGGCCTCTTCAAGGATTATCTCGAACAGAATCCTGACAATGAAATCGCCAAGAACGGTTTCACTATGGCGTACGCTGCATGGATCGAGCAGGAGGGAATTTCGGAAGAATCTCAAGACGATCTGGAGATTTCTTCAAGCGCGCAGCATAAGAATGAAATCGACAAACTGAGGTTCACTCAGGATTATCTCCAGCTTTGGCTCGACGCAATTCGCGAAGTGCGGAAAAATCGCTCCGCTGGAGTGGATGTATAATTATGCGACTTCTGGTGCTGCATGGACCCAATCTGAATCATCTCGGGAAACGTGAGTACGGCTATTACGGATCCAGCACATTGGAAGATCTGGATGCACAAATACGCGAAGAAGCCAATCTGGCTGGAACAGAGATCGAATGCCATCAGAGCAACCGCGAACAGGATTTGATCGATTGGATTCAGACAGCATCGACACAATTCGACGGAATCGTGTTGAATCCTGCCGGGTTCGGTTACTCATCCATCGCTCTGCGTGATGCGATCCTTGCGTCCCGACTTCCGGTCGTGGAAGTTCATCTGTCGAATATCCACGCGCGTGAAACTTTCCGCCAGCGGACTCTGACATGCGACGTCTGTATAGGGCAGATCTGCGGGTTTAAATCAATGAGTTATGTGTTGGGGATTCATGCCCTCGTCGATCATCTGAAAAAAAATGTCAGTGGCCCAGTTGCGTGAAATTCGATCCAGGATCGAACATTTCAGACAAGCATTCCACCGGGATGAAATTGACGCCGCGCTGCTTCTGAAACGTGCGGACATCACATATTTTACCGGGCAATCCGTCCAGTATTCCGCATTACTGGTGACATCCAGGCGGATCGTACATCTGGTGCATGCTACTGAATATGAGTTTGCTCGCCGCAGGAACTTCCGTGAGATTGAGTTGTTTCCGTTTTCCGGTTTGTTGGAAGACAGCTTACAGGAATGGCTCGATCAACTGCCATTTACTCGCTGCGGATTCGACCCGGTTGATATGAATGTTCAGTTGTTTGGATTTCTGGAGCAGGCAGGACATCTCGTTCGGATGATTCCAAAACCGGCGCTGACGTCCGCAACCCGGGAGATCAAAAGCAGAGGTGAGACCAAAGCACTCGCAAGGTGCGCAGATATGACATTTCGATTGATTGAAAGCCTCGTGGCTGACGCACGTGAAACGAATACCGAGAAATGGCTTGTTGATCGACTGATTCAACGGACAGCTTCTCTGAAGTGCATCCCAGCTTTCAACCCAATCGTTTGTTCCGGAGCGAATTCAGCTATGCCTCACGCTCAGGCAGGGGATGATAAAATCGGTCGCGGGGCTTTCATTATCATCGATTATGGTTTGATACATCAAAATTACTGTTCGGATATTGCTCTTACTTTTACGATCGGTCGTCCATCGGTGTTGAAGCGCAGAGTGATCCGCAGTGTCTGGAGTGTATTGACGGGAGCGATTTCACGATTCCGGACCGGGGATTCCATTGGAGATCTTGGAGCATGGATCCATACGGAAACTGACCAGCGAGTCGGTCGAGATGCTTACATAACCCCGCCAGGGCATGGTATTGGAATCGAAGTTCATGAATCGCCATTCATCCATTCTAACTCGAATAAAAAACTTCGGGAGGGTATGGTTTTTTGTCTGGAACCAGGTGTATATATTCCGGGTTGGGGTGGAGCTCGTTTCGAGATGCCTGTTCGTGTCAATCGTTTTGGCCTTGAACCGCTCGTTCGGCTGCCATCGCATGACTGAAAAGAATAAACAGGAGGCGTTGTATGTTTGATACATCCGAGTTTCGCAATGGGCTAAAGATCGAATACGAGGGAAATCCATATCTCATTATCGAGTGCCAACATGTCAAGCCGGGGAAAGGTGTCGCGTTTGTAAAGACCAAACTGAAAAACCTGAAAACCGGTAACAATCTTGAAGTCAATTTCCGTTCAGGTGATAAGGTCGGACGGCCCGATATAGAAGAAAGAGAGATGCAGTATCTGTATCGTGAGGGTGATTTGTTCTATTTCATGGACAACGAAACTTATGATCAGAAACCCTTGACAGAAGAACAGCTTGGCGATAGTCGGAAGTTTCTGAAGGAGAATGGAGCGGCATCCGTTCTGTTTTATCGGGGTGAAGCAATTTCGATCGAAATTCCTGCCAAGGTGGATCTTAAAATTGTGCAGGCAGAACCGGGAATCAAGGGTGACACTGCCCAGGGGGCGACAAAACCGGTCGTACTTGAAACCGGTGCGATCGTTCATGTGCCGTTGTTCATCGAAGAGGGCGAAGTGATCCGAATCGACACTCGAACGGGAAGCTATCTTGAACGGGTTCGAATCTAAGGAGAAACGGATGGATCTGCAGCTCATTAAAAAACTGATCAGTCTGGTTAAAAAAGAAGGTGTTCAGAACTTCGAGTGGGAAGAAGAATCGTTTAGAGTATCGATCAACATGGCAAAGCAGGCCAGGGCAACCGGTGAGTTGATACAGATGGTACCGACGATCGCACCGGAGGAACATTCCGTCGAAGATCCGATCGTTCAGGAACCTCAGAAAATCCCGGACAATCATCGGTTGATCACGGCTCCTCTGGTCGGCACTTTCTACCGCGCACCATCCCCTGCAGCCGCTCCGTTTGTCAAGGAAGGGGATACTGTGGAAAAATCACAGGTTCTCGCCATTATCGAAGCGATGAAGTTGCTCAACGAATTGCCGGCGGAATTTCCATGCGTCATCGTGAGAGTTCTTGCTGAAAACGCGACTGCCGTCGAATTCGGTCAACCGCTCTTTGAAGTCAGACCACTCTAGCCGACCTCGTATGGACCGCGTGTTCGTCGAACTCCCGATCGACGCATGAAAACACTGGTATTTACTCCGACATGGAATGAGGCATCTAACATCGAGGCCTTGATCCGCGAGATTTTTATCCAGGTTCCTTTTGTCCATCTCCTTGTTGTGGATGATCGGTCTCCGGATGGGACAGGGCGGATTGCCGAGGCATTGAGGGACGAATTCCCGAATTTGACTGTGCTGCACCGAGACGGTCCCCGGGGACGGGGGTGGGCCGGGATTGCCGGCTATATATGGGGGCTTGATCACGAAGCGGATTACATCGTTGAGATGGACGCTGATTTTTCACATCAACCCAAATACTTGAGCGCGTTGATTGATGCCTTGGACCGGAGCGAGGTCGTGATCGGTTCTCGATACATGCATGGTGGAAAGGATCTCAGACCCGGAGTTTTCCGGAGGCTGATCAGTCGTCTGGCGAATCAATATCAGAAATGGATGTTCGGTACGCACGTTCAGGACTGTACATCCGGCTTTCGCGCCTATCGTGCATCCGCGCTCGAAGCGATCGGAGTCAGGAATCTGGATACATGGGGGCCGGCAATACTTTCGGATGTTCTATACAGATTGATTCAGAAGCAGGTCTCGATATCCGAGATTCCGATCGAATTTCCGGATCGTGAGCGTGGGCAGAGTACATTGACCATGAAGATTCTCTGGGAGGGAGTCTGGAACGTCGCAAAGCTCAGGATGAGAGGAAAACACATCACTCGGGATCGCTGATCTTATGATCCGGTTCAGGAAAGCGGAATTCGGACCATACGAGAGTGAAGAAAATAATCGCAACGGGGGCGGTTCGGAATCCGTAGTACAATAAATCCTGAAACACACTCCAGGTTTCCTGTGGCATCGATCGCGTGGGATCGTTGAAGAAGAAATAAGGCGTCGGGGCGATGTGGAACAGTGCGGGGATCAACCATCGCACCCGCCCGGAACTCGCCACGAGCATCGTGTAGACGGGAAGCATCATGACATAATGATGTTCCCATACGTACTGGTAGGTCAGGAAATAGATGCATATCCACATCGCGAGGACGCGCAGAACATTGATTCTTTTCGGTAGAAATGTCGTCGCTACTGCTAAACCGATCATTAAATACTTCCAGATGCTCAGGGCAATCGGTAAGTCTGTGGCGGAAAGACCTGTGTCTTGCCAGATCGAAACAAACAGGGCAGTGAATCCCTGGCTGTTGGGCCCAGCGGCAACGAACTTGTGATGGAAGTATGAAGCGAACTCAGAAAAGCTTCCGGGGACGACCAGAAAGTAAGGAGCGGATAGAATGACCATGACAAGCATGAGCACCATGATCGACCTGAATCGCCTCAATTTGATCCAGATTGGGATGAACAGGATTGAATTGAGTTTCCAAAGGACGGACAACCCGTAGAAAAAATCCCGTTTGTATGGTCGAGACTCTCGATGGGCGATGGCGCACATGGTTAACAGTGTCACGGTAACCATCGACTGTTGACCGATGTGCATTTCGATGTAGTACGGTGAAAAACTCAACCACACAGCCCTTGTCAATCGTAACAGCTTTTCATCGATAAACAGTATGCGGATCGCGTGCAGATTGAAGATCAGAAGGATTTCCACGAAGACAACCCAAAGCCAGTAGGCCGTCCATGGGGCAGCCATCGAGAGCAGGCCACCATACAAAACAGCGTAATAAGGCAGGTATCGGAATCCGGAGAAATAAGGCACAACGAGGTGTTCCGATCCATAGCGATGTTCTCGCACTCCGTAATAGACAGACATCCCGTGCCTGAAATTGTACCCTGCCTGGTAGATTGAGAAGAAATCCAGACCGCGCGGGACTCGATCCGTGTCATGGAAAAACGGATCCCAGAAACCTTGATGTGCAGGCTGTTCGATCGGATGGCTTCGAGATCCGCTCAGATTGATATTGTGTTGAAGTACCCAAGGTTCAGAGAACAGGGAGACTAGAAACGAGAGATGAACGACGATTGACAGGAGAAGCGCTGTCCAGGATAAAGCGGAGTAACAGCGAAGGGGAGTCACAACCGTTTGGGCTATCTCAGATGACGGGTTGTGTATTGATACAAAAATCGTGGATTTGGATTTGGAGTATCTCACGTCCATTCCAGTTGTTGATCTCGGGTGTCGCAACGATATCGAAGGATGGTGCGCTCTGAAGAAGAACACCGGCAGGTCCGAAGCCAAAAGCTATTCCGTCGATTACCCGATGTCCGTCTGTGACGACCATTTTCAGATGAGCGCCCTCTGAACCCACTGTACGGGGAGGATATCGGTTCATGATGCTCCGAATCCGGAATCGCGGTCGAGGGTTTCCAAGTCCGTAGGGCGCCAGTTTCTCGAGCTGTCGAATGGTGGTGAATGTCAATTCATCCAGGCAGATGTCCGAATCCACGGTGATTTTGGGAACGAGATCAGAATCCCGCAGCTTTGCTCGCGCAATAGCATTGCATCTGTCTTTGAATTCTGCCACCTTTTCCGCTCGAATCCTAAAACCTGCAGCAATCTGATGACCACCGAATTCCAGGAGACAATCCTGAACCTCATTCAGGCAATCGAAGAGGCTGAATGAAGAGATGCTCCTGCCACTCCCCTTGCCGACTCCGTCCTTGACGGAGATGACGCAGCACGGTCGGTGGTGTTTATCGGTGATTTTCGATGCAACAATCCCGATGACACCCTCATGCCAATCTTCTCCGGAAATGATGATAAATGGATTTGTCTCGTTATCCATCTGCTGGATCGACTGATCGACAAGCTTGATGATTGATTCTTCGATGGCCTGTCGTTTCTGATTGAATCGGTGTAGCTCGCCTGCAAGTTGAGTTGCATGGTCGTGTGAGGAAGTCAGCAGCAGATTCAATGCATGATCCGGAGTTCCAAGTCGCCCCACGGCATTGATCCGTGGTCCGAGCTGATATCCGATTGCGATCGCGTCAAGACGTCGGCCATACGGAACATTGGCAACTTTCATCAGGGCTTTGAGTCCGGGCTGAGACGTATTGGCGATTGCTTCGAGACCGTAATGCACAAGCACGCGATTTTCCCCCGTTAACTGAGCGACATCAGCGACGGTTCCGAGGGCGGTCAGTTCGAGAAGCGGGTGGAGGGGATAGTCGAGCAAGCCTTTCTGAATCAGGGCCTGCGCGAGCTTAAATGCCACTCCGACTCCGGCCAATACCGGATCGGGGTACTGGGAATCCGGGCATTTCGGATTGATGATCGCATAGGCATTCGGCAGAGGCCCATTGGGTTCATGATGATCGGTAATAATGACATCCAGATGATGTTCATTTGCGTAATCAACCGCTTCACGGGATGTAATGCCGCAATCGACCGTAATCAGTAATGCTGCTCCGGACTCCAGTGCGCTATCAACAGCGGTATAGTGAAATCCGTACCCATCCGATAGGCGGTTGGGTACGTGAGTGAAAACATCGACACCAACAGACGATAAGACCTTTTTCAGTAGGGCTACGGACGTGATTCCATCAACATCATAGTCGCCGCAAATCAGGATTTTTTGCTGCTGGCAGAGCGCCTGGGTGATCCGTGATACAGCTTTTTCCATCCCTTTGAAAATGAAGGGATCGTGCAGTTGATCGAGTGAGGGGTTCAGAAATGAGTAGGCAGATTCCGGCGTGCTAAATCCTCGTCGACATAAAATCGCTGCCAGGCAGAACGGAATCTCTAGTTCCCGTGCGATTCGTTGACTTTCGACTTGCGGCGGCGGATCATGAATCCAAGTTGTCTTCGGTAGAGCACTTACAGCCAAAAGTTTTCCCCAATTCAATTAACCTATTATAGTTATTCATCTTTTTAAGTCAATGGAAAATTGTAAAAACGGTGAATTGCGCGAGACTATTGCTGGAACGAGTCACATGGGAAAAACGAATCGATGAAAGCTTGAAAACGTTGTCTGACCGCTTCCCACTGGAAATTCCGATCGACGTACTTGCGCCCGTTTCCTCCGAGAGTCCGTCGCAGGTGTCTGCTGTTCAACATCAGATCAAGGGCTTCGCAGAATTCTAATTCGTTAAAATAGAACAAGCCCCCATTCGAACGCACACAATGATCTCGAAGAACAGCACAACGCGCGTTTGCAAGAACGGGTTTCGATTGCAGAAAAGCTTGAAGCAGTAATATCGATAGGCTCTCAAAGGGTGATGGCACCAGGATGATTTCCGCTGAGTCCATTGCTGCTCCGAGTTCATTGTCCGGAAGAAATCCGAGGAACCGAATTTGACTTGTTTCTTCAAACTGCATGTGCTTTTTTCCGGCAAACACGAGCGAACCGGAAAACCCGGAATCTTCACAATAGCGCTCAAAGAATGAAGCCGCTTCACGGCACCCTTTTCCCTCTTCAACACGTCCGACATAAAGTAACACCGGGGGCTTCAAATTGTACTTGGCAATAAACTCGTCCGGAGTGAGGTTCGAAGGTGGTAAGTCGATCCCTGTCCCGAGATATGCATAGGGAATAGCGGTTGTCTTGAAGAAGGATTGAACAAAATCTTGTTCAGGATAGGTCAGAAACAGAAGGCCGGCGATCCTCGAGAATAACTCCTTGAAGATTTCGAGATGGGCAACCGGTTCATCATGGGCAGTCGGAATCAGAATGGATTTTGAGGGGAAAAGCAACGTTCCCCGAACAGACGGGTAATACAGGTAAGTAAAAAAAACAAGGCAACGGTACTCATGACCGTGGTCAGAGATAAACTGGATCATATCGGGTGAGACCGGTCCCTGGGCTTCAAGCCAATCCAACTCATCCTTCGATGAATGGGGCATCGTCAGGAGGCGGTTGGTTTTGATATTGAACGAGTCAATGTCGCGTTCCGAGGCAGTCAAGCATCGAATAACACGGACTCCATCAACTTCGGTAACGCCGGACTCGTAAACATTGGCCCAGGTGATGTAGTTCGTTGCGCAGGACGTCAGAACATCGATAGTGAACAGGGATTTCAGGTGTTTTGCCAACCAGCGACAATACAGTTCCGCTCCTCCATCGACTTCCACACCATACCGCTGAATAACGAAAAGGAGTTTACCCCCCGAAGTCCGATCCGGGTCTGTTGTGTGCATTTCAGCGTTTCTGCGGAGGCCGAGGGATCATTTCTGGCTGATCATGATCGTGCAAAGCAGGACTCGGTCTTCTTCGATCGGACGATCTGACCGATTGATCGCAAGTCTCGCTTTGGGGGTTCCTTCAGGATACAAGTTAAGGTCGAGGCGATAATGGCCTGCGACGAGATCTTCCGGTACGGAGAATCTGTGCTCGTAAGCGATGAACGTGCCGATATCCCATGCACTGCTCGGTTGTCCGTGGAGCAGGATAAGATGATCTTCAGAAAAGGAGTCTCTGCGCACCATGCTCCGATGTTTTTCGTGAATCGTATCCGGTGAATCTTCGAGTTGAAATGAGACTGCAACCTTGAGATTGCTCGTGGTTTGATCCAGTGATCGCCAGAACGTTCGCAGGATGACATCGCCACCGATTACGAGAGATTCAGGAAGGATTTCGTATCCCAGCAGAATGAGTTGTTGTCCGAAAACGACTTTCTGTGGCCATTCTTCAACCCAGGCACGCGCGAGCTTGATGCCCTTCTCGCAGGGATCATCGCTTGCTTCATCGATATCAGCCGGTCGGATCGAGTGAGACATGTTGATCTCGACTTGCAGTACTTCCTGCGAATCCATCGCCGGCAACGGAATTTCGATCGTCTCCCAGTCAGTCGATTTCAACTGGAATGGAATCGGAGGCGTTGAATTGAGTGTGATGGTTCCTTTTGAACTGGCTTTCGGAAGAGCAAGCTTTCTCAATTGCAGCAACACAAACTTTTCAGCGCCGGACCGCTTCAGGAATAGCGTCGCTCGTTCCCGTGTACACCTGAAACCACGTTCTTCCAGTTCAGGGCCATACCATCCGGTGAAAAGACTGAACGATTCGTCAGTCGCCTGCAGATTCGATTTCAAGGGCGAATTTCGGCGCCACCCATGTGCATTGCAATGCGAGCAAACATCGTTGAAATGTCCGAGAAGGCAGTTTTTCCTGAGTGAGAGGAACGGCTTGCTGTACCAGATCGTATGGAAACTGTCGCTTGCCAGATTCCCGATAGCCGGCATCGCGATGGCGCAGGGCTTGACTTCTCCGGAGACGGAAATCAGCGGGTGATCCCAGAGTGCGATACAGTCTTTTCGCCATTCCGCCGAATCACCCGGCGGAGGTGATTCTCCTCGAAGAAAGCCATCCAGATCGTTGCTTTCAGCAATGACGGACATGAGCAGTTCTGGAAACACCTTGAACGAAATCCGATTGATTTCAGCTTCGATCAACGTCTTGTAGAGGCTGAACTCCGCCTGGTCTCTGTTATGCAGAAATGCAGATCGTCCTGCAAACGGCTCCGGTTCGTCTCCGAATGCATACAGATACAACGCGGATGCTTCGAGTTGTTTGATGAGGTACAGCATCTGAGGCAGTTCGTCGATGTTATCTGTCAGCGCAACGCAAGAAATATTGATTTTCGGCGGCTTCCGGTTATCTCTGATCGCTGTTTCCCGGATCGACAGAATCCTCTGAAGAGCGGTTTCGAATTCCATCCCGTGGAGTTTCTGAAAGGTCTCGGGAGTGGCGGCATCGAGAGCAACTGTAATTTCACTCAGGTTATTGGCAATCAAGGAGGAGACCATCGCTTCATCAAGTCTCTCCGGATCGCAGGACAGGGTAACGGGGACTTTGAATAGTTGCGCATTCTCTAAAAGCGCGATTACGGACTTTGCAGAAAGCAACGGATCGACATTCCCGACGATGTCAATCCGGTGAACGTAGGGAAGAATGCTTGACGTGATGTAATCCAGGATTTCACTGTTAATCACCACCAGGTCTGAAGGAGATTGATTCAGTGGCAATCGGGGTGACAAGGATTGAGGGGATGATGGTGAGTGTACGAGTTCGATCTGCAGATTGCGAGGAAAGGGAATTCGATCGCTCGAAAGGTAATTGATGTAGGCATCATTGGATTCCAGATAGTGCATCCCGTTTTATTCCCCCTGATGAGGCCTTAGAAATCCGGAAGTGGATCATCGGACATGGCAAAAAGATCATAAATCAGTTTCAGGATGTGATCAACTAATTCCGATTGAATCGAGAGACGTCGGGATGTTTCGGGATCCTGCATCGATGGGTTTTTCCCGGTTTGAAACACTGCACAAAGTTGCGTATATTAATGCTCCATGTCGAAGAGACGCCTTATCTTCCAGATTCTGCTCCCGCCGATCATTCTGTTGCTGGCATTGGAATACTTCAGGCAAAGCGGGGCATTACCTGGATTTCATTCGATCGATGATTACTATCAGCGAGCTGAAGTCTACAGGAAGCATGCCTTCATCTGGATCATCACATTCCTGCCCGCATCGATCGGAATCGCTCTGCTCCTCTCTCAGAACCAATACCTTCTGACGGCATGGAATCGAGCGTATGATTGCGTAATGGGGTGTTCGCTCTCAACCTTTCTGATCGTCTCATGCGGGGTTTCTCTGATCGCATCCAGTGTAACGGCAGTCTGGATGATCGGCGCTACACCTCGAGTTCTGGATGAGTTTAACTATTACTTTCAGGCGCAGAACTTCTCGAATCTGATGCTGTCAGCTCCTGCTCCTCCTATGCCGGAGTTGTTTCGGTTTCCGTTCATCATTTTCCACGATGGTCGCTGGTTCGGTTCGGTCTATCCGGGTTTTTCCCTCTTTCTGGCTGCAGGACTCAAGCTGGGTATTCCGTGGATCATCAACCCTGTGTTTTCGGCAGTAACGGTTTGTGTGATCTACCTTCTCGGACGCGAAGCGCTGACTGAACAGACCGGACGTGTCGCTGCCATTCTGACGGTGTTCTCACCGTTTCATCGGATGATGGGAGCGATCTTCATGTCGCATGCAAGCGCAACCGCGTGGGGCGCTCTCTCTGTGTATCTGCTCTGGAGGCACACACGAGATCGGGAAAGGCGACCCATTGTGGTTTCAGTGGCGGCTGGATGCGCTATCGGTGTCTTGTATTGGATTCGGCCGCAATCAGCGGGGGTTGTACTTCTGCCGATGGTTCCGATCATGGCCAGTTTGATATGGAATCGGAAGGTGTCCGTGATCCGCCTGATATTCCTGATCACTCCTGTCGTGATCGCGATTGTCCTGCTTGCCGGTTACAACTCGGCTCTGACCGGGGATGGCGATGTTAATCCGCGATACTTCATCGATCCGGGAAGAAGACTCGGATTTGGTGATGATATCGGAGAACCCCTGCCGGGCGGAGGGAGGTCAGGACACACGATTTTAAAAGGAATCAGGAATGTCGGCATTTTGTTGAACCTATGGAATAGTGACCTGTTCGGCACGGGAGCGATCGGTTTGATCGGTATTCCCTTGTTGCTGACGCTCGCGGGAGTTTCGACCCGCTGCGCAAAGTACCATGCAAATTGGATCATGGCTGGCAGTCTTGCGATCAATCTTTGCCTGTATTTCTTCTATTATACACCCAGTCCGAATTTCGGCCCGAGGTATCTGGCTGAGACAATCCCGGCATCGATGATTCTGGCCGCATGGGGACTTCTCCGTCTGGATCGAAACGCTCATGCCATCTCTGCAACATTCGCGTCGCTCACGCTCGTTTTCTGTTTGCTTATCTCCAGTGCGACGATGCTCCCGATTCATACCGTTCATTACGGCATTCTCCCGCCGACTCTGGAGCGGGATCGAATCCCCGATATGCCAGGATCGGCGATCTATCTGATTGATAGGAAAGACTATTGTCTGAATGTGTTCACATGGAATCAGCCGGATTTGAGAGGGGATGTCTTTATTGTTGATCCCGGCGATTCTCGCGCGTTAGAATTACAGCGCTTTTTTCCGGAAAAAGCGTTGTTCAGGATAGAGCTACAAGGAACGGATCGACCGGTTGTTCTTCATGAGATCCGAGCCGGCTTCGAAGGAGATACGGATTGAAGATTCTTGGCATTTCTGCATTTTATCATGATTCGGCAGCTGCTCTGGTGGTAGATGGGGATATTTGTGCTGCGGCGCAGGAGGAGCGATTCACGCGCCGGAAGCACGATGCCGGATTTCCCACAAACGCAGTTGCCTACTGCCTTTCTGAAGCCGATTTGCGTGTCGAAGATCTGGATTACATTGCTTTTTATGACAAACCATTTACCAAATTTGACCGATTGATAGAAACCTATATCGCATATGCGCCTGCGGGATTTCAATCATTCCTGCGCTCGATGCCTTTGTGGTTGAAACAGAAACTGTTCATTCCCCGCATCATCCGAAAAGAACTCGACTATCCCGGTATGATATTGTTTCCCGAACACCACGAATCTCACGCAGCTTCAGCTTTCTTCCCATCACCCTATAACCGTGCTGCATTTGTGACGCTTGATGGAGTCGGAGAATGGACAACGACATCCATCGGTCAGGGTGCCAACAATCGAATCCGCATCCTGAAGGAGCTGCACTTTCCACATTCATTGGGGTTGCTGTATTCCGCCTTCACATATTTCACCGGCTTCAAAGTTAATTCGGGTGAGTATAAACTCATGGGCCTTGCGCCGTATGGAGAACCCCGGTATGTATCGACCATCCTCGATAATCTGCTCGAATTGAAGGATGATGGATCCTTCCGCCTCAACATGGAGTATTTCAACTACTGCACAGGGTTGACCATGACGAATGCTCGCTTCGATCGCTTGTTCGACGGGCCTCCGAGAGATCCGGAATCAGAGATGACGCAGCGTGAGATGGATCTGGCGCGATCCATTCAGGAGATCACCGAGGAGATCATGTTGAGAATCGTTCGGCATGCGCATGCGATTACCGGAGAGTCCAATCTGTGTCTTGCGGGTGGCGTGGCGTTGAACTGCGTCGGGAACGGCCGGATCCTGAGAGAGGGACCATTCAGAAACATATGGATTCAACCGGCCTCAGGAGATGCGGGAGGGGCTGTCGGAGCAGCGCTTGCGTCCTGGCACTGTTATCTCGATAACCCGAAATCCGAGATATCGGACGGTCGGGATCTGCAGAAAGGCTCCTATCTCGGACCGGAGTTTTCAAACGAGGAAATCGCATCGTTTCTCGATAACCACGGATTACCCTATGATCTGATTTCGCGTGATGAACTTCCACGGATAGGTGCTCAGAAGATTGCCGATCAGAAAGTGATCGGGTGGTTTCAAGGCCGGATGGAATTCGGTCCGAGAGCGCTCGGGAATCGCTCGATCATTGGAGATGCCCGGTCACCACACATGCAGCGAATCATGAATCTCAAGATCAAGTTCAGGGAGAGTTTTCGACCGTTTGCTCCCTCCGTGCTGCGTGAACGTTGTTCGGATTACTTCGACCTGGACCACGATAGCCCCTACATGTTGCTCGTGGCGGATGTTCGGCCGGAAATCCGCCGAAAGATGACACGAGAAGAAGAGATGTTGTTTGGAATTGAAAAGCTGAACGTGCCTCGATCCAGCATCCCTGCAGTCACTCATGTCGACTATTCGGCTCGGATACAGACCGTGTCAAAATCGGATAATCCCTTGTATCACGCATTGATATCAGAATTCGAAAAACGGACTGGATGTGCCGTGATCGTCAATACGTCATTCAACGTGCGAGGTGAACCGATCGTATGTTCCCCGATCGATGCATACCGCTGCTTCATGCGAACAGAAATGGATGCGCTGTTTCTCGGAAACTGCCTCCTGGAAAAAGCGACACAACCTGCTTTTGTTGATTCCATCGATTGGAAGCAAGAGTTTCAACTTGATTGAGGATGGATCGATGACTTTAAAGACAATCCTTCACGAACTCGAGGCATTTGATCGTTCGCCTGCCATCCTGAGAAAATTCGGTTTCTTTTCCACTGGTGTTTTCCTGATCCTGACAGCGCTTGTGACAGGGAGGATCTGGGGGCAGCCAATCACGTGGACGGCATGGGTGTTTCTGTCCGCGGGAGTCAGCATGTTCCTCATCGCAGTCTTTTTCCCGTCCAAACTTCGGTCGCTCCATACGATCATGTTTGTGATTTCGTACTGCATCGGATTGGTGATGAACACCGTGATCCTCTTCATGGTGTTCTTCGGCCTGTTTGCTCCAATCGGTGGGGTGATGCGTCTGATTGGCCGCGATATACTCGGACTCAAACACAACCCGGATTGTGCCTCCTTCTGGCGGGAGCGCACATCAGTGTCCGATCCAAAAGAACGGTACCCGCGGTTGTTTTAAGAGGGTGGAATGAAAGAATCCAATAAAGGGATGGTGCGTGAGTTTTTCGATTTCATGATGCAGACCAAGAAGTGGTGGATGATTCCCATTGTGCTTGTTCTGCTGATCCTGGGAACGTTGATCATGCTGACAGCCAATCCGGTGTCCTTCATGATCTACATGCTTTTCTGATCAATCTTATCAGTGTTCTATTGCTGCTCGGATGTCGGCGAGACGTTTTCGGGCTGAATCTGCATCCGGGTGATCCGGATACTCCCTGAGGAACATCTGATAATGGTTGCGCGCTTCAAAGTATCTCTGCTTCTGAAACAGAATTTCCGCCAAATACAACCGGGTATCTTCAAGTCCGTTCGGATTGGACAGCAGAACATTCGAGAATTCGAATTCCGCTTTGGCGAGGTTCCCGGCGAGATAGTGTGCTTTGCCTTGGAGAGCATGAACGATCGGTATTGTGCTGTCCAGTTCGTCAGCAGTTGCCAACATGGTCAAAGCGCCGGTGATGTCTCCTTCGTCGAGAGCCAGGCGACTGAGATATATCAGCGGGAGCGGGTCAGAAGGATTGAGTTCGGCGGCTTTTTCCAGGAGTTGTTTCGCGGAGTCATCCCGATCGGATTTATAGAACAGTATTCCCGCCTGGGTATGCGCCCGACTGAAGCTCGGATCACGGTCCTTCGCTTTCTGAAACTGTTCTAAAGCGTCTTCTGTTTTTCCCTTCTCGAGTTTTTTCATCCCCTTCCGGTATGCATTCATGGCGGATGCCTTGATTGAAGTTCCCGGTTTCAGATAAAAATCGGTTGTTGTCGCGCGAGTCACCGCTTTTTCAAAGAATTTTTCTTCGTAGCGCACATCGAAATAAACTGTTGTCGAAGGGGTCGGACCCGAGATGTTGACCGGGGTAGTGAAACGCGGTAAACCGGTTTTTACAGCCTCGAGAGTAAAGGTCCCACCCGGTAAACCCGATACTTTATACTCACCTTTGGAGTTGCTGTATCCCCTGCCAACCTCCTGACGGTCATCGGTGTAGAGTTTCACGAGCACATCCATCACAGGAGCGCCGTCCGGGCCGAAGACCGTTCCCTCGAGATAGTAAGCCAGTGATCGGAGGGGAAGCAGGATAGCCAGTGCAACGATGCAATAAGAAGTTTTCTTCAACATTATGAGTTCCTTTCCTCGATCGGAATTTATTCGGAGCTTCGCGGCTTGTCAAACCATGCAAGGTGGTGAGAAGAGTATCGGTATCAGCGGTGAAATCTCATATCGGATCCGATATAATCGACTCAGGCGGGAGGTATGAATGAGTGATATCTTTCGGTGCAGCAATTGCGGTCAGCGGATTCGAAGACCCGATGATCCCTGTTCTGAGTGCGGCTATGAGGGGCGAACCCATTTTCGGGCGGGCGAGGCTCAATTCTGGGTGATTCTCAGAAATTGGGGGCCTCGGGCGGATCAGCTTCGCGATGTCCTGCGCCGATTGTATCGGGTAGACGGGTCGATCCTGCAGGATCAGGAACTTCCTCTCATCCTGTATGAGGGAAACGACAGAGAAGTGGCGAATGGTCTGGAGGTGACGGTCAGGCAGCATGGAGGCGAAATTCAAATTGCTACCGATGAGCAGTCAATCGGTGAACTCGGGTCGGAAACACCTTCTCACGACAGGCCTCAAAGTCGTTCCAGCCGTTTTTTCTCTATTCTCGTGTTCATTGCAATGGTTGCGGGTTCCATTCTGTCTCAGCAATCCGAAGCGTTGCGCGAGTGGTTCAAAACATGGACGGATCGCTTTAAACCGGTCATGATGCATCAAGCGGATCCGTTCGCCAAGATTCAACTCATTGTCTGTGTGGAGGAAATCGCAGCCGGCGAGAGCATCACGAAGGAGCGTCTCGGGGTTGTCGAGGTCCCGCGCGATCAAGTTCCTGAAGGTAGTTTTTGTCCTCGGGATATCGGAAGGCTTATCGGGCGCCAAACGATTACCGCGATTGATCGCGGAGTCATCATCCAGGAATCGATGATTGAAAGGTGATACATTCTCATGGATCTGGAATCGGATCAGAATGTCTGACCGATTACGAAGGACCAGCGCTGGGAGTGATCGAACGAATCCTTGAGGACATTGTAGCCGTAGTCCAGGCCGACCGGACCGATCGGAGTCATGAATCGAATCCCTGCGCCTAATGTTCCTTTGAGATCGTTGAAATGCAAGTCATTCGTGGATTCCCAAACATTTCCCGTATCGAAGAACAGGACGCCTTGCAGTCCCCAGACCAGAGGGACCCGAAATTCGATATTCCCGAGAAGAGAAACGTTGCCGCCATCTCCTCGCGTCTTGTTATCGGGAGAAACCAGATTCGATGATGCGGGGCCTCGGATATCTTCATAACCCCATCCGCGGATTGTTTTGATACCACCGAGTTTAAACGTTTCCTGAAAGGGCAGGTCCCGTCCCCATCCTGCACGAAGCGATACACCGAGAGTCGTGCGGCGAAGTAGTTTCATGAAGTGATTCGCTTCAAACGTTGTCTTGGTGAAATCGACTTCCGAACCATAAACCGGCCTGGCAAATTCGATTTTTCCAGAAACAAGCGATCCGGATCGTGGATCGCGTGGATCATCCCTCGTATCCATGATCACACTTGGAGCAAGCGAACCGATTTTGACGTTTTCCCGGTACTCTTCAGGGATATCGGCCCCGGGTTGGATGTTGATGGGTCGGTCTTCGTCGAGACGATACTCCAGGACAAGGCGAAATCGCTCAGTCGTACGAAATGTCCAGTTAGCGCGTCCGCCATATCGATACAGATCATAGTCATCCTCGTCGGTAAAGTTCCTGAATAGGCGGATCTCCATCTGGATCGGGAAACCTGCAAATTCAGGTTCTCTGTATGTCAACTGCGATTTTTCGGCTTGTTCCGCATAGAAGATCGAAGCACCGAGAAATCGATTCGTTCCGTACAGATTCGTGGTATAGAGATTCAGATAGGCGCTCGCGCCAATATCGGTATTGTATCCCGGACCAGTTTCCAGAAAGAGGCTGGGTCGTTCGGTCAAAGAAACGAGTATCGTCCGTTCGGAATCATCAGTTTCCGCAACGAGACTCTGGATCCGGACTGAGTTGAACAAGCCTGTCTGAGACAGGTTGCGTTGAATGGTCATCATTGTTTCGGTGGAAAACGGTTTGTATTCGACAGGAGGGATCTGTTTTCGGATCAATCCGAGTTTTGTGCGGTAATACCCCTTGATCAGAACCTTCCCGAATGTGACGTAACTGCCTTCAGTGATCTCAATGACGATGTCACGGACACCTGCGCCGGAGTCGATGTAATACCAGGAAGCGGACGTGTCGGGGAATCCGGACTTTTCGTATTCCGAGATGATCCCCTGGACACTCCGGTCGATCGCCGCGGAATGGAATGGCCTCCCGTTAAAAAGGCCGCCGATCTCCTTGAGCCGTTCCAATCCGATACGGAGATTTCCCTCAAAGTTTACCAAGCCGATCTCATAGTGTTTGCCTTCGGAAATCTGAAACAGGATCCTGACGCTTCTGTTCCGGTCCTCACGTTCTGTTTCAAAAGCCTGGATGGTTGGTTCGATAAATCCGTGTTCGAGATAGAGTCCGTATAATGCGTCACAATCTTTCTGCAGGGAATGGCGAAGATAGCGGTCCCCCCGGGTTGTGATCATGTAGCTGCGGAGGAGGTCTTCGCTGAGTGATACATTTCCGGATATCACAACATCACTGACCGAATAGCGCTCTCCCTCATCGATCCGGTAATGATACAGCAATCGATTCTCTCCGAGTTCTTTTTCTTCCAGGCTTGACTCGGCGAAGGCGAATCCGCGGTCCCAATACCGCATCAGCAGGTTCATTTCACCTGCATGGAGTGCATCGATGTCGGTCGTATCGAAGTCGGGGAATCCGAGTGCTTCCATGTCGATGGTCGGTCGTCGCTCGAACCGACTGAAGCTCCAAAGCACATTCCACCAGTGGTATGGTGCATCGATCTGGAGTTTGATACAGGGGCCTTCGACGATCGGAACCTTCAAGGAAAAGGAATTCGTATCCGAGTGATAGGTGCTTTCGATCCGGTCGACACGTGCCGTCAGGAACCCTTGTTTCTGGTAGTAACTTTGAATGGATTTCAGATCCATATCGAGGGCGGAATGAAGAAACCGGCGGCCATTTACCGAGCGCATCTGCCTGAGCAGACGATCCTCCGAGATCATCGCATTTCCCGTGAACTCGACGTGATCAATCACGGATGGTGCTCCTTTGTTGATCACAAACTGGATGTCGATGGTCCTCGAAGTTTCGTTGGGCGTTGCGAGGGATTCAACCGAACATTGCCCATATCCGAACTTGACGTAAAGTTCAGTTAAACGCTCCCTGGATCGCTGCAACCTGGTCTCGGTGAAGGTTTCGTTCTGCCTGACATCGATGACTCGGAGGAGTTCCTTCCGAGAGATTCTGCTTTCAAGACCATAGGCGAAGAGATATCCGGTTTGCTTGCCCTTGAAACGAATATGGTCAACGATCCACTCAGGAGTCAGGATGAATGTGAGCGCGACACCGGATAGGAAGGGTTCCGCATGAACCTCAACATTCCCGAAGCGATCCAATTCATGGAGATTACGCAGGCTGCTCCGGATGGTATCCGGTGTTAACGCATCCTTTTCGTGTATGGTCAATGCATTCATGACTGCAACGGAATCGAAGGGGAATTCACATGAGAGGCGTATGTAAGTGACAGGAAGGTCATACAAATCGGGGGCGATGGATGCGGCCCGGGGCATCAGTGCGATGAAGACAGCGATGATCAACCCGATTCTCATCTGAACTCCCATCGGAATCTGAAATCGCCTCCCAGAGATCCGTCTTCGTTTCGTCGGCCGATCAAATAGACATTATCGGATATTTTATACTCGATGATAAGCAGGTCTCCGGTGGATGCCGTCCGACGGGAATAGGTCACAGACAGATTCGGGTTCAGGTGTTTTTTAACTGTAACGCGGGCGGAGGGGCTTTCATCGCTGCTCGACAGAATCGGATCGATGCTGAGTTCATCGAATCCCATCCAATATTTGAATCGTCGTTCGATCTGATCCTGCAGTGAGCCCGTGACATAGGCAACACCGCTGGCAATATAGTCAACCGAGTTGTCGCTGAGTTGTTCGGTCGTTTTGCCGATGGCGAGCAATGACCAGAGATCGACATCACTCAGGGACGGAGATGAAAACGGGCGAATAAACAAATCCTTGAGGAGAGAGCCGGTCATTTCAATGGACACCCGGTAGTTTTCGATCTCGGATGTCGCCAGCAGATCCACGATAGGATCGATAGTATCGGCATCCAGGAAGTCAAGTGTTGCCCGTTCGAGTTCGAATTGTCGGCCCTGAAATTCAACTTCTCCGGCGATCGCTTCAATCCGTCCCAGCAGTTGAGGGCGCGATAAGGAACCGCCCAGGGATAAATCGAGTTTCATCTCAAGTTTTGCGAGATTGTTGTTGATCCGAATCCGGTCAGGAGCAAAAATGTGCAGTTTCAAGCCGAGGTCGATAATCGATGGACTGGGTGCGGTAACCTGAGTCGGTTTTCGCTTCAAAGATAGTTTAGCTCGTGATTCGCTGACAATCAACGATTTATAGTTGATCCGCCGACTGTAACTCGACTGAAGGATGTTGATGTCACCCATCAGCACCGGATTGCGGACGTCTCCGACCAGGTTCAAATCGACATCCGCTTCGGAAGAAAACCCCTCCGGATACTCGAATTCAAGCCTGGACGCCTGGATTCTCAGATCCAGGAGATCCGGGATGTGATTGCGAATGCCAAATTCTCCCGAAATTCGGGTGAAGCTGTTGCCAACGATACCTTCGCAGGACACGATGCGACCCAGTTTGTGCCTGCAATCGATCTGAGCATGCAGATCCTCCACCCGGATTCCGAGAAGAGGATTCGTCAGATAGAGCTCCTGCACGATGATTGTGCCGTTGTAATCCGGATCCGATGCCGGTCCTCGGATATTGAGATCGAAACTGGCAGTGCCTGAAGCATTGCGGATTCCGGAAACGGTCTGTGAAAGAGCGTTCAAACGTGCCATGCCGTTCAGTTTCAGATCGAGATTGCTGCTGAAATCGATGATGCCTCCCAGTGAAAACTCCGAATCTTCACTCAGGAAATACACCGGATCCAGTTCAATGGTAGTACCGATCAGATCCAATGCAGCGGGACGTTTGCTCTTGAGATTGATTCCGAACACCGATCCTTCTATTTCCTGGATCTCGATGCCGGATCGAATGGTTGACAAGTCTCCCGGGATGAAGGAGAGGTCGAATTGGCCGGTAGTTGTCCCGTCGATACTCGCTGTGAATTTGTGAATCGGTGATGCCTGAAGCAGGAGTTTGATGGGCATCGAGTCCAACGTGCCGCCCAATCGGGTCGCATATGGATGCCGGATTGAGGTTTCGCCGTTGATCGAGCATGCTCGATCCGCGAAAATGAGATTGAACTGAGTGGATTCCGGGGCATTGAGATTGATGGTGGCCAGCAATTGAGCCGGGCCTGAGGCGTAATCCCGAACAATCAGATCGTCAATTTCTCCGTCAATGTAACCCTTGAATCGCCTTTCTTCATCGGTCGTTCGCATCGTGAATTGCGCATTGCCAGACAATGGGATCGGGAGCCATTTCTCAAATCGCGACAACGGGATGTTCGTTGCAGTCATCTCTATTTTGGGGGCTCGGTCGAATGGAATTTCCGCAGTCACCCGGAGGGATTCCGAACCGGTGTTCGATTGCATAGAGAGTTCATGAATGCCTTTTGTATCCAGAATGAAGTTCATGTCGACAGCTTCGAGCGGGATTCTCCATGCGACGATTCCGGATGTTGTCAATCGGCTGGCCACCCTGCCGGTGTTTGATGGGTTGAGATGAATCATCCCGGAGACTCGGCCGTCAAGATCGAGTGGCATTCCGGAAATGGGTGCCATCGATGCGAGATCCAACTGGTTGACATCGGCTTCCATCGCCGTCATGAACAATCGATCGCAGACATCACCTCTTTCGAGGCGTAGCCGCCCCTTTATGCCACCTGTATCACCCTCGATGGAAAAGTCATCGAGCGAGACACTGCACTTTTCTGCACTGCCCGTCACCGTCACTCGACCCATGTCGATGCGATTCAACCGTGTATCGGTTCCCGAAAGCACGAATTCCACCTTCGGAATTGCAGGTGAACCCTGCAGTTGGATGGCGGCATTGAGTTCACCCGAAAGTTCCGGAAGAACAGGCCATCCCTTCGAGTAAGCATTGATGCGTTCGATCAAGCCGCTGCATTCCGTATTGTTGATGTCGATCTGTGCTGTCAATGAGGCAGGGGTGAATTTGGCATCACGCATCGCAATCATGCTGGTACGATTCCGTACACGTGCCGAGTCGATCATGAATGTTCGATCGGAGAGTTGGAAGTGGCCATCGAAGACAAGAGGGTCAACCCCTCCGGTAGAAGAGGATTCGGTTCCGGAAAACGAACCTTCCAGAACGGCGTTTTCAGGTGCAAACCCCTCACTGTTCAATTCCGCTTGGATTCCGAATACACCGGGAAGAACAACGGGCACACGTTGTTCTTCGAGAGTTCGGGCGAGATCCAGATCGGTTCCGGATACCTCGAAGTGATATCCTTTGAGGGTTTGCGTGAATGTGAGCGCTCCATTGCCGGTGAGATTTCCATCGTATAGCGCTGCCCGGATCTCCGGAAAGACAAATGACCGATCCGAGAAGTGGGCAGTCGACACGATCCGATCGATGAAGACTCGATCAATTTTAAATCCATCGCTGCACAACTTCGAATCGATCGTCAGATTTCTGGCCAGGCCGGATCCTGTTACGGCCGCTGCTACTCTGCCGGACATCCCGATCGGAAGGTGCAGTGATTCCTGGAGTTCGTCCGCAGACAACTGCACCGTGCCCTGAAAATCGAGTCTCGGATTCGTGAAGATCTTCAGGCTGCATCTTCCACAGAGACTGGTTTCTCCGGAGGTTGAAGAAGCGTGAATGATCGAATCATGAACGCCGTCAGCCCAGACGAGAGCACGGGCATGAAGGTCGGCCGTCGAATCGAGCCGTGACTCGATCCAGGTCAGAACATTCGAGCCTCGTATGTCGACTTTCAACTCCTTTACGCCAGGCACCCGATCCGCTCGTAAACTGAAAACCGGTGCATCCACGATCAGGTCGGATGGGCGATAATCCAGGCGAAACTTTCCCCGGATCAAGTCCATGTGGTCAATCCTCAGGAGGTCGAACAACGAATAGACAAGATGATCGTCATCAGGATCGCGATGCTTCTTTTTGGTGCGATCCCGGGGGAAGAAAAAAAGATTGCAATCCTCATCTTCGGAAAAGTCCAGCCGGAAAACAGGTTGGTCGATGAAAACATATCGAGCATGAAACTCGCCCTTCAGAAGTGAGATTGGATCGAAGACACAATGAAACTGCGTGCATTCTCCCAATGGTTCCGGACTGAATTTCGGATCGTTTGCGATATACAACCCCCGGATATTCAGCGTTCCGAGAAGCGAGAGATAGAAGTGATCCACTCGAATCTCACGGCCTGTCTGTTCCGTTGCAAACCGACAGATTTCCATGACCAGGCGATTCTGGACATATGGGATCTGGACCGTGAGAAGCATTCCGATGAGCAGGAGAAGGACAGCGACTGCGAGTCGACGAATCCACCGGTAGAGCCGTTTGAGGACGGTTATGATCTTGGGTTGTTTTTGATTCGGCAGTGTGCTCATTGGATAGTCACTGGACCAGTTCCAAAATGTCCGGATCGCTTGTATTGTTCAAAGATACTCTATTCCTGAGATCGATGAACATCGGAGGATTATATAGCGATATCTTCAGCAGTGCATCCTGAACCTGTCGTTTCCGGATAGAGTCTTCCGAAGATTTGATCACCTTCTGCTGATCCCCGTGTCTCCGCTCGGTCAGCACCCGCTCCATCCGCATCTCATCGATCACTGAATCCACAAACCGGGTGTACATCGCGGCGGAATCGCTAAACAGTCCTTTGATTTCGAACAATTGAGCGCTGTATAGAAGCATCTCGGAGTTGCGGTTGATGAGAATCTCCCGGGTTATGGAATCGATCGCTTTTTCGAGATCCGAGGGATTCCCGCCAGTCAAGTAAAGCTTGTGGTAGTTGATTGCCTGATTATAATGCGTCCTTTGGTAGTTGGGATGAACCCGGAAGGTGTCCCGACTTTAGTTGAAAGTGGGTGGCTGAGTTCATGTTAAGCAAC
>CALFER010000018.1 GCA_937951895.1 uncultured bacterium | reverse complement strand
AATACTTCGAAGAAGATCAGGGCTTCTCTCTGGGATTCCTGTTCGATTTCGAAGTCCCCAATGTCAGCTACTCGTCCTGTTGGGCAGGAATTGAACTTCAAGTCGTCGGAACTGGAGGCAGCAGCGACACCTGGCCGTATTACCAGATTCGTGAAGGCGATCTCGGACAGACCTACCCCATCCCACCCGCCGGAACCTACCCGATCCAGACCACGCTCCAGCAGATCACCTCAATCAAAGGTTACGACGATCAGCCCGTTGTTCTCGAACTCGAAGCAGGGGACTATTACACAAATTCTGCTAACCCCATCAATCTGCGCGAAAACTATCGGCTGATCGGCGAATCGCCCGAATCGACCTTCATTCATGTCGACGGTGCAACAAACGGCGCATTCCTGAACCCCGGCCTCAATTCCCGGATTGAAAACTGCACGATCCAATGCGGTTCCAAGATTTCCCATTGCGGTGTGATCTTCAAAAACTGCATCTTCGATGTCAACCCGATCGGCTCGGAAAATGTCATCGCGATCGATGTCGAAGGTCGGCACAATGGCGCGGTTCTGAATGGCCTGTTCCTCAATTGTCACCAGGTCGCCCATGCCGGATACGATGCGGTGCTGAACATGACGGATTGCACGATCGACGGAGCGAGTATTGGAGTGGTTCTGGAATCCAATGCGCTCGGGTTCATCTCGAACTGCATCTTCAACAACGATCCGTCTCAGGCGATCATCGATATCTCGGATACTTCGGAACTCGAGATTTCATACTGCTGCTTCGCCAACACCGGATACATCAGTGTCAATGATGATGCCATATCCAACGAAGTCGAGTCCTTCGTCGACGACCCGGAGTTCATCGATGTTGCCAATGGCGACTACAGACTCAAGCAACCCAACATCAAATACAGTTTCGATGAAACGAGCCCCTGCATCGATACCGGTCGTCCCATGCTCTTCGAATGCGGATCGTCGACATCGCCGGACGGCTCGATCGACCGGGATCGATTCGATATCGGATATCACTATCCGGCAGGCGACTTCGAGTATGTCGTTCCGAAGTATCGCGCCTCGGCCTCGGGTTCGAACGCATGGCGGACGGAGTTGGCCGTTCAGAATCCGAACGAGTTTGAACTTCATGTGACACTGGACTACTACAACGCGAACGGAACGCAGGCGGGGTCATCGGTCGACATCGCGATCGATCCGCATGCGACGTACCGGCATGTCCTGACCAGTTCCAATGCGCCGGTCACGACCGGGAGCATCGAATTGAAGGCGGATGGTCCTTTGTTCGGGCATTGTCTTCAGACCTACACCCATACGACTCAGGGTGTCCGCAGTTTCATGACGCAGATTCAGCGGGCGGATACAGGATCGGGCGACGTCAGTTCGACCAGTCTCTGTACCGGAAACTGGACCGCACACTGGGGAGGAGGCAACAACGTCGGCTCCACGGAGTTCATCGTAAAGAACTATCATGACGAGCCAGTGGTGATCACGGTGGGCAAATTCTACGACCCGAACGGCAATGCGTTGTTTCCCGTTCAGTTGAGCAACTACACACTCGGGGCCCACAAGATGTATTCGGTCACTAAAAGCAGCGGATTTGCATTGACATGGGGCAGTTTCCGGATCGAATCCGACAAACCGCTTGTCGGTGAGATGGTCATCAATTCGAGCAATACCAACTCCGCGCACTACTTCAGTGAATCGGTGATCATGGTGCCATCGACTCTGTTCGGCATGGATCTGATCGCACCGATGGTGAAGTGCTCGTACACCGGCGATCGAGAATATGAGGACTACATCATCGTCAAGAATGTCAACGATTCCAGCGTCAGTCTGGACATCACCTTCACGAACGCGGACGGCACGCAGCCGTCTCCTCAACCGTTTCCCTCGCCGGTCGCCGTGCCGATCAACGGACTGTGCGGAATCGATGTCTGGAGCGTGTTTCCCAGCCGTTCCTTCCAAGGCAGCGTAAGGATCGAATCGGACGGTCTGATCATCGGACACAATGAGGTCGTGGGATTCAAACCAAACGGTCAATTCGCGGAGGGCGAGATGTCGATTGCGGGTGCAGAACTGGATTCGCGATACTCCGATGCCGGACGATTCTATGTACCAGCCTGCCGGGCGTACTATTCGACTTCCGAGAGTGAAACCTCACAGATCGTTCTGAAGAATCTGGACACGACATCCACCTCTCTCTCCATTAACGCATACGATGTCGATGGAAACTATGTCTTGGCCAAGAGCGTGACCACGTCGATCGCTTCGGGTGCGACGTATTCCTATTCGTTGACGAGCTCATCCGGAGCATCGATCTACAGCATTGAAATCGAGAGTGACGGGCCGATTTCTGGTTGGTCCGAACGGCAATGGCAGATTTCGAACGGGACCAGGGATTACTACGATGCGAATCTGGTACAATACTGGAAGTAACTGATTGATCAGGATCATCCGCGGCTTGTGACCGGATGAACGTCTCAAGCCGCGGATCGCTCTTGCGCGAGGTGAAACGATGAATAAGGTAATAGGGTTTGGCGGGGGGTGGGGATCAGGGAAAGCTGGATTGGTATGGGGAAAGGACCAATAGGAGAAATAGGTCTTATTGGACTTATAGGTCATGGTTTTTGAGGAGGAGGGCTGGGTGAAACTTCTTTATAGGGTTTGGGGTTGGGTAATGGTGGTTATTGTCGGTGTGGGCATGATGTCGATGGTGTGTGTTCCCGCAAATGGTGCCGTGATCTGTGTTCCGGGCGATGCGTCGACCATTCAGGCCGGGATTGATTTGGCGGTCGATGGGGATACGGTTCGAATCGGCAGCGGGGTCTGGCGCGGAGACGGCAACCGGGACATCGATGTCAAGGGCAAGCAGATCGTGATCGAGTCTGAAGCCGGACCGGAATCGTGTATCATCGATATCGAAGGCACGGAAGCAGACTCGTTTACAGGGTTCATTATCGATAGTACTGAAAACGAAATGACTTGTTTAAAAGGAATAACAATTAAAAATGGTTCTGGGAAGCTTATGCAATTTACCGGTAGAAAGGCTATCTGTGGAGGCGCAGCAATAATTCTTGGAGGTTCACCTAAAATATTAAACTGTCATTTTATAAGAAATGCAGTTTCGCACTTTCAATATCTTGCGTTTGGTGGAGCGCTTTACATATCCGATTCCTCTGCATGTGTTTCGAACTGCAATTTCGTTGATAACTTTGCATCAAGTTCAAGCGGTGCTATCTCATGCAGTGGTTCACTTTCTCAGGTTACAATTGAATCCAGCTCTTTTGTTAACAATTCTTCTGGAGGAGGAATCGTATGTTGTGGACCAGGTGTAGTAACACTACAATCATGCTTCTTCACAAACAATCGGACATTTTCTGAGGCAGGAGTTGTTTTTATTTCGTCTGATGAAAACAACGCAAAAAATGCTATTAATTCCTGTACTTTTATTGGAAATGTTGTGGAATCGGGAAGTAGCCTTGTTTTTCAAGGAAGAGGAGGAGCTGTATATTGTGGTGGAACAGAGATCGTGAATTGTATGTTCTTTAATAATTCATCCAAATATGGAGGAGCTGTTTACTGCTACGATAATACACTTATCAGTAACTGTGTGTTTTATAATAATTGTGCAGATATAGGCGGAGCGATATACTGCTCGACCTGGTATTATGAGAATTGTAGTATCTCCCAGTCAACCTTCGTCAATAACATCAGCAATTCTCCCGGAGGAGCCATCTACATCCCGCAATTGCTATCTCCCATCACGATCACCAATTGCATCTTCAGAGGCAATTACCCCACCCAGATCGAACCATCGAGCGGCGATCCGGACGAACTCCCCGACGTCACATACTGCAATGTCGAAGGCGGATACCGGGGATTTCGCAACATCGATGTGGATCCCCTCTTCTGCAGCGACGGACCGGATCGGTTCTTCCTCAGCCAGATCACCTCGGGTCAATCCCAGGACAGCCCCTGCCTGAACCAAGGGAGCACCGATGCTTCTCTCGCCTGCGTCCCCGAATTCGATCCCCCCATCTGCATGGACGCTTTCACCACCCGCACCGATCGCATAACGGATGCCGGCACGGTCGACATGGGGTTCCATTATCCTCCGGACTGGACCGGCAGCACGATCACCGGTGTCCGTCTGTGGATGCCGGAAACCGTCTATCATCCGGGTGATCCCTGTGCCTGCAAGGTGTTCGTCTATAACAGGGACGAACAACCGCTCGACGGACACGCACTCTTCGTTGTTCTTGATATCCTGGGCGCTTACTACTTCGCGCCATCCTTCACGGAGTATGATTCGTATCTGGGTGACTATCCCTCGTTTCCCATCGGCCGCACTGAAATACTTGTCATTCCGGAATTCGTCTGGCCCACCGGAACGGGGTCCTTCTCCGGCGCCATGTTCTACGCCGCAATGCTGGATCCGACTCTGACACAGGTGGTCGGCAACTGGGATTGGTTTCAGTTCGGATGGGGGGAATGATGCGGGGGGTGGGGATGGGGGAAAGCTGGATTGGTATGGGGAAAGGACCAATAGGACATATAGGACTTTTAGGACTTATAGGTCATGGTTTTTGAGGAGGATGGCTGGGTGAAACTTCTTTATGGGGTTTGGGGTTGGGTAATGGTGGTTAGTGTCGGGGTGGGCATGGTGTCGATGGCGTGTGTTCGCGCAAATGGTGCCGTGATCTGGGTTCCGGGCGATGCGTCGACCATTCAGGCCGGGATTGATTTGGCGGTCGATGGGGATACGGTTCGAATCGGCAGCGGGGTCTGGCGAGGCGACGGCAACCGGGATATCGATGTCAAAGGGAAACAGATCGTGATCGAATCCGAATACGGACCGGAATCCTGCATCATCGATATCCAAGGTTCCAGTTCCGATCTACATACA
>CALFER010000017.1 GCA_937951895.1 uncultured bacterium | reverse complement strand
TGCCGAGGGAGGGAGTTGAACCCCCGACGCAGGGATTTTCAGTCCCTCGCTCTACCGCCTGAGCTACCTCGGCTTCCGTTTAATCTACGGAGCTCGGAACCGATACGATTACTAACAGCGGACACTCGTGCTGTCAAGAAAAATCTGAACCAATCCTGTCTTGCCGTAAATCGGTCGATCCGCATTCGAGCCACTGATCATTTGTCCTTCTGTTTCATAGTATTGTTCGTGTTCATCTGCATGGCCTTGGGCGCTTCTTTCGCGTCATTCATCGTGTTCCCGCTACCAGGATTCTGACGTCGGAACCCGCTGATCGGAATTTTTAGTTCGTTTGAATCAGGATGGGTGGTCTTGACCAGCAAATCCGTTCGGATACGATCGCCCTGGTAATCGGGCACGATGCTGACGGTTAACTCGTGGCTTTGCGACTTGTTCGAATCCGGTTTCTCAATGCGAATCCCCTGATCCTCACACGTTACCCCGGTAATCCCGAAATCCTTTCCATCTGTCGATTTGATCACGACTTTCCGGGTCAGTGAAGCCGGATCATCCGAGAAATTGAAGAATAATCGAGGCGGATCGGTTGTAATAGGTCCGAGGATTTCTCCGGTTACCTGAATGTCTAATTCCGCAGGATTTTCAGCCGTTGTCTTGACCTTCACCGTTTCCCGGAATGGTCCGATCTTCATTCCCGACGGAGTGAGCTTGAATTCAACCGAGAGCTGAGGCGGTTCCGCTGAACGTTGATCATTGATCGTCCAGGAGAGTGCATTCTGGAATTCCGGATTGGATGGTGTCCCTTCCGGCGTGAAGATGCTGATCGATTTTATGCCGGTTTCTTTCAGATATTTACCGCTGAATTCCACCTTCTTGATGATGCTGTCACTGCGCGGGATACGACCAAACGACACCATGCGTTCCTTGCATTCGAAGTAGACTTCGAGATTTGCTTTAACTTTCAGGACGAGTGACGAGTTGGCTGGATCGTTTGAAATGACTGTGATGGACTGTTCACGAACCCCGGATTTTCCGGCTGTCTTGAACTCAACATCGACTTTCCCTTCCCCACCCGGGGGAATCTCCTTGGCCGAGGCCAAGGCAGCAGTGCATCCTCACCCGGCTTTGATACGATCGATGATCAGAGTCGCATTGCCTTTATTTACGAATGAAAACGTATGCTTGAGATTCTCTCCGGCCATGTTCGTCCCGAAATCATGCTCAACTTCTGCGAACGTGATAACAGGATGCGGTCCGCTGGGGTCGGCTGTAGGTACCGGAGCCGATTCCCTCTTTTCATCGACATTCGAAAGATTGATTGTCGGTTGTGCTGGCTGAGCATTCGACGGCGATGCGGCTGCATTGCGGATCCCACTGTTCGGGATCATCATGACAATGCCGACCAACATTCCGACGAATACGATCGAAAGCAGCATCGTCAACAGTTTTGCTTTCATCCCTTGTCCTTTCTGAATGCCTGAGCTTGCTATGGAGTTCGATGAAACCAGGCGCTTTCATCGAGGTCCAATATTAGATCCATCGTACCGATGATATCAATACTCAATCGCCATATCACGCGGTGCACCCTGACCGATCCCGCCCTGATCCAATCCCGGCAAACTGATGACCGGCACGCGGACCAGTTTCTGTTCGGGATGATCGATCCGGCACTCGATCCATGCTCGTTGCCCGATATCCAGACTGTTTCCCGGGATAAGAATACGGAGTGTATGATTCGATGAAGGTTTTCCCGGTGACCACGAAGCATCGATCGTGACCGGGTCGCATTGGATGGAATCGATCGTAAATGCTTTTCCGTCATTACTTGATATCAGAACATGGATCACCTTTCCGGAGCTGAAGTCGGAGCGGGTGAGTTCAATTTGAACTGGAGATGCACAGACGGGTGTCATGATTTCACCGGTCAGTCCGATTTCGATGAATGGGACCCGAGAACCTGAGCACTCAATTCGAAGATTGCTGCGGAAGCGTCCCGGAGGCATTCTGGATCCATCCAGGCTGTAGCAAATTTCGATCCAGGGCTGTTTTTGCAACCGGAGATCTTCAACCTGAACGATCGACGCGTTGTAAACGTCATGGTTGGGTATCGTGATCTGATCGATCGACACATCATCGATATCCAAGCCTCCCAGACGAATTCGCTTTTCAGTCGTAGCACCGGGAAGAATCTTTCCGAGGTTCAAATCGGAAGGATCGGCATCCAGATAGACCAGAAGATTGGCTTTCAGGAGCAAAGTGACAATCGGAGAGATCGGATCGTTCGAGAATACTTGGATGCTTTGTTCGCTCGGACCCTTCCGCATCCCGGTCTCGAAGATCACCTCGATAGATCCCGAACGACCGGGATGGATTGTTTCGCTTGTTGTGACGGCGGCTGTGCAACTGCAGGTGCTTTCTGTTTTTTCAATGATCAGAGTCGTATCTCCGTTGTTCTTGAATGGGAATCGATGCGTCAGTCGATCACCCGAGATTCGATTCCCGAAATCAAACTCCTGATGCTTGAACACGATGGATGGACGTACTCCGGAAGGAGTGGATAAACGGGGCTCATCGGCATGTGCGATCACGTGCGGAAGAATCGATAAAAATGTGATTCCAAGCAACGTTTTAAATCCATACATAGGCAAAGCCGTCAAATCTGATCCCTGCGCGCGGATCCGTGCAATTCAATCAATACTTCGTTAGACTCCCATCGCTTCCAATCATCTCCGAGCAGGGAAGGATTATGCCGATGATATCACGCACTCTTTCAAATCTACACGTTTCGACTCTGTACGGTTCCGGAAATTCAACGATTGACGCGACTATCACTCGAGGCCATATCGGGTCGATCACGTTACATGAACAAGGGGCAGTCCGGTCAGCCAAACATCGAATCGATTGTCAGGGAGGATTTGTGACCCGCAGTTTTTGCGATTCACATATTCATCTCGCCGGTTTTTGCGTCGCACGCTCACAGCTTCACCTCGACGGAATGACACTCGACGAAATCCATAGCTATCTCCTTCAGATAGCCCATCAACGTCAGGCGGGCACCTGGATTCGCGGTCGAGGCTGGGAGATGAATCTGTGGTGCGATCAGATGCATCGGGTCTCCGGATTCCTCGATTCAGTTTTTCCAGAAAATCCTGTCAGTTTCGTTTCCAAAGATGGCCATTCGCTCTGGTTGAATCGGATAGCCATGGCCGAAACCGGGCTTTCGAGTGATCAAACGGATCCACCGGGCGGACGCTACGATCGCGACCCGCAAACAGGCCTGTTAACGGGTATGCTCAGAGAAACTGCAGCGGAGGAGGTTTTGCGACGCCTTCCGAAACCGACTGAGACTGAGATTGAGGCATTGCTACCGGATGGAATCAGGATCCTGATCGAAAATGGCATCACCAGTGTTCATGCTTTCGAGAATGAAACGAACATTCACCGTTTGATCCGTTATCTCCGGAGAAGCAGTCAAAAGCTGAAATGCAGATTCTATGTTGAGTCACATGATTTCGACTCCGTTTTTCGGTTTTTCCATACTGAACGGGATCTACCCGACACATTCTGTTTCGGAGGCCTGAAGTTGTTTGCTGATGGTGCACTGGGGTCTCGAACGGCCGCTGTGACTTGCCCGTATAATCATGATTCATCCAACTTCGGTTTACTGGTCATGGACAGACATCAGATCACCGAAGCCGGTCTCCGAGCAGCCGAATACGGCACCGATGTTTCCGTTCATGCGATCGGTGACCGGGCTCTAGGGGAAACCCTCGAAGCATTCAAGCTTATCCGGAGTCGGTTTCCGAGAACTGTACTGCGAGTTGAACATATTCAGCTTGCCCGCAAGAACGACATCGATTGCATGAAAGAACTTGGTGTCATCGCATCGATACAGCCCTCTCATCTGTTGAGTGACCGTGCGATGGCGGCTGAGATCTGGAGTCTCCAGACCGGATTGCTCTACCCGTACGGCTCCCTGGAAAACGCTGCAATCCCTATCCTCTTCGGCTCCGATGCCCCGATCGAACCACCTGATCCTTTCCGTTCACTCCGTGCTGCCATGTTCCGCCTTGATTGGCCGGATGATCCGGATATCCCGGTCTGGCATCCGGATGAAATCATGTCGATCCCGGCGGCCGCTCACTCTGCATGTGCGACGAACATCCGCAGGATCCTGTCGACGGATACCGGTTGGGGTGAGGGGTGCCGAGCGGATCTGGCAGTGTGGGATCGTGATCCGATGGACTATATCCGTTCCGGCGGCCCCCGTCCCCAAGCTCTGTTGGTCATGGCCGGGGGCAGCATTGTTCTGGATCGACTGACCTCGTAAGTCGATGACTTTCCCTTGACATGAATTCTGTCGGATTTATCATGATTTCTATCCTGGTGTCCCGAGTTGCCATGACGATACTTGACATCTCCGGGTTTAATTTTTGCGACACGATGGAGCGGCTCCTTCCATGAAAAATACCGATCGATTCTTGTGTGGAAAAAAACGGATTCTGTTCGGAGTCGGAGGGTATGCTGCCGGTCTGATCAACGCTCTGGATCCGAACACACTGGAGGGACTGGATTTCCTGGCCATGGATCGATACGACGCTTTCCCTCCCGATTGGGATCCCGCCTATCTGATTCCGATGAAATCGATCAACCCCCACATCGGTCGGAGTGATGCGGTATTATCAGCGCGAGATGCCGAAGACGCTCTTTCGCAGAACACCGGATTGTTTGATTCCGCTTCCTTTGTGTTCCTGATTGCTGCGCTCGGTGGAGGATGTGCTTCCGGAGCGACTCCGATTGTTCTCAAACATCTTAAACACCTGGGAATCCCCACGTTTGCCTTTCTGACCATGCCGTCTCAGGAGATCGAAGGTCGCAAGAAATGGATGATTGCATCCCATGCCTTGAATGATATCCGTCAATTCTGCTCGAATCTCCTGATCGTTCCCGCAAACTCCGGACAAGAACGATTGCTCTCGACCTATCAGGAGGAATCGACGCAGTCGAACCTTTTCAAACTCCAGTTTTTGCTGGATTTGCTCAGGTTGCCGGCACTGGTGCCATGTGACGTGTCCTGGTTCGGAAGCTGGAGTGCTCATGCAGAGAGGACCGGACTGATCATTGCGGAAGGAAATGGTGTGGAGCGCGCAGCGGAAGCAACATGCAGGATTCTGGCTGATCAGGAAATCAAACCGTATTTAAAACGTTCCTGCACGATCCTGATGCAGTTCATGACTTCTGCGGATCTGACCCTGAAAGATCTCGACGAGGCAACCGGAATTCTTCGAAAAGCCTGGCAACAGGATATCGATATCCATTACAGCGTGATCAATCACGACAAACTGCATCCCTCCTCCATGCGTCTCGGTGTCATCGTCGGGGATTCGTCCGCATCCTCGGTCAGCAGGGTGCAGGAATCTTCCGTAAAATCTCAAGAATTTGCCGATCCGATTCAGCACGCGAGCCGATCCCCCAACTTTTAATACGATACCTTGATTCGTTCTGACGGCAGATGCGCTTTTGTTTGATGAGGCTGCGAACCAGACATTCAGCAAAATCCGTCGTTTGGACTTCGGGAACCGTCAGCAGCATCGATGCATCGCTGCCATCACGCACCGAGTTCAACCATTCGGTCATGTCAAAAGTATCCTGCCCGGTCTCGGTTCTGTTCTCCAGGAAAACTCTGAGATGAAAAAGCGCTGTCAGTTCGAGTCGGATGAGATTGGCGGCAAGAACGTCGAGATCTGAACGTACCGGGATCTTCGCCTCGATCATGCGACAGTAGGCCGCGACGTCTACCGCAGGAAACGGAAAGAAACCGGGGCAAAGTACCTGGGCCAGATAATCGAGTGATCCCGACTGATTCAGCGTACGGTCGAGAATTCGAGACACGGTGACGAGGCTGACGGGAAGGAACAGCCCGATCAGACTGTTTTTCAGATAATCCAGCGCGACGCGACGATCGGGAGGGATTCGAATCGGGCGATCACCGGATGACTCACGCTCGCAATATCCCGTTCGTTCGAGAAAATCCAGAGCAGCCGAGAACGAAACGGTGGGATCACGATCGGCACGGAGAGCTTGCGATGGAATCGGTTCTGTTGGATCGATCGCAGCAAGAATCCGACAGCACTGATTGAAAACGGTGTCGACAGAAACAGATTCCTGCATGTTTTGTGATGTCATGATTAACAGACTCGATGCAACCAGAGAAACCGGAGTGACGCTCATCCGGCGCGCCATCTGAAACAAGAGATCCAGACCAAGCATTTCTTTGAAGTCCGCCGAATCCGGAAGCGATTCGATACGGTTTCTCAAAGAGATCGGATTGCCGAACGAAACGTAAATTTTTCCATATTCTTCCCTGAGCACATGCCTGTTTCGGATCATCTGCATCAGTGTTTCTTTCTTCTTCGGCTTTCCCTCCAGTTCATCAATGTAGCTCTTCTCTTCGATCAGTCGATCATAATTGATCGAGATCGGCAGAATCTGCACGTCCTGAGCCTCACCTTTTCGAATGGCATCGATCAGGATGCCCACAAATCCGAGTTTCGGCGGGCGGAATCTTCCCGATCGGCTCCGGCCTCCTTCGACAAACACTTCCAGCGGATGAAACTGACGAACCAAGTCGATGAGATAAGTTCGAAAAACACGAGGATAGAGGTCTTGCCCCTTGAAGCTCCGACGAATAAAAAATGCTCCGGTATGGCGGAAAATCCATCCCATCGGGAAGAACGCGAGATTAATCCCGGCGGCCACCAGTGGTGGTGTTATTCCTTCCAGATAGCAACCGAGCGACAGTGAGATGTAATCCATATGGCTTCGGTGACAGGGAGCAAGCAGCACCTTGTTCTTTTCCCCGAGCAGGTTTCGGAAGCGCCGCAAACCATCGATATCGAATTCGATCGATGCATACAGTCTCGAGAAGAACCGAGTCAGGACGGAATCCCAAAGTCTCGGAGCCCAGTCTCGATAGGAGGAGGCGATCTCATCGAACATCCCCCGCGCATCCTCCTCCAGATCGGGTATAGTCCTGCGGCCGCCTGCGGCCAGATCTCTGATCGCAGTTTTCAGATCGGGGTTTCGAAGCAACCGATCGATCATCACCGTCCGGCGCTCCGGTTTTCGCCCGGTAATGATACGAATCTCCCGACGACGAGCGACCGCAATCAGACGTGCCAGTCGGTTGGTTGCGACGTGCATCCGGGATGCTTCCGTTCTCGTAATGGCAATGGGATTCCCGAATGTCAGAAGCATCTGTCTGCGGAATCGGAGCAGGTTCAGGAGGTTGGGGCTGTATGCGGGCTGCGAAGGATCACGATCCCACAGGAAAACAAGCGGAAAAAGGATGACGGGACGCTCGTGCTCGTTTACCCAGCGTTTGAGTCGTGCCAGCCGATCCATTTGATTGTCATTTTCTGCGGGGCTTCGTGGCGGTGTCGAAAAGTGCAGAACCCCGAACTTTCCTTCCGGTAAAATCGTTTCGTCTCGAAATTCAAATGTCACTTTATCGAATCCGTCGCGGAACAGAGCCTCGTTCAGCATCTCGACGAGCAAGGGATGGTCGTCCGGAAGTGCAAACATTGCGATGCCGTCCGGAGGGAGGCCTCTGAGTGAGTCGACGCAGTGATTCAGAAATCTCAGATGCTTGATCGCATGGTGAAAGAAGCTTAACAAAAGAGTGGAACGGAAAGAGGATGCGGTCGGAATGACATTCTTTCGATTCATTTCACATCAGTGGTGAGGGGAGCGAAATTGTAATCGATCAAGCCGAACTTCGACAGAGGCCAATAACGGAATGCTGCTTTTCCGACGATGTACTTCTGAGGTACAAACGGGGATAATCCGGGCTTCTGGGCCCACTCACGACTGTCAAAACTCTGATTTCGATGATCCCCTGCCACGAAGTAATACCCGCGAGGGATCAGCAGTCGGTCCACATTCTCGTAGCTTCTGAAATACTCCGGCACAAAATGGTCGTCGACCTTTTCATTGCCGATAAACACCTGCCCGTTCCGGACGCTGACGGTTTCACCCGGCATGCCCAGAACTCGCTTGATATAGAAATCCTTGGGGTTGCCAGGGAAGTAAAACACAACGACATCGCCGCGTTTGATCGTTCCCAGCGTATAGACGATTCGATTGACGAAGAGCCGTTCTCCATCCTGAAGCAGTGGCTGCATGGAGCGGCCTTCCACCCGATAGGCCTTGAAAACGTATCCGGTAAAGAAGTATACGAAGATGGCTCCCCACAGGATGCTCCGGGACCATTCCTTGATCTCGAGAAGTATTCGGCGTTTCATGTCGTGTTCTTTCCTCGTCGTGTCAATAGAGATGTTCTGCTGTGCATATATGCACTCGACGAATCCGGGCGAGATATTAGTGCTTCCGTGTTTTTGAATCAAGCGCGCGACGCCGGATCATGAATCCGTTCCAGTGTCTCGCTCATTCATATATACTGCATGCGCCCGTTGAAATTCGTTTTTCCCTCGTTCAGGAGACTCAACGATATGACCCGGAGCCCGATACGACTGATGATTGCCGGAGGAGGAACCGCCGGACATATAACACCTGGAACGGCTGTCGTCGAGGCTATGCGGAGGCGATCCATGCCCCACGACATCCTCTGGATTGGCGTTTCGGGTCGAGCGGAAGAAGATCTGGTTCCGAGGGCGGACATCCCTCTTAGAACATTGCATCTGAAAGGACTCGAACGATCGTTATCCCTCTCCGGCATCCTCAGAAATGCATGGACAGCGATCGACTGGATCACGATGCGTCCCCTTCTGAGCGCACGCAGACTCATCCGTGAGTTCAGACCGGATCTGGTTCTCGGAACAGGCGGGTATGTCTGTGCTCCGGTTCTGACAGCAGCTCGCCTGATGAACATCCCGACACTCATTCTGGAGCAGAACAGCGTTCCGGGGTTGACGGTGCGATTGCTCTCACGATGGGTCGACCGGGTGGGAATCGCCTATCCCGATTCCGGATGTCTGCTCAAAGGTCGCTCGGTTTCGTGTGTCGGTAATCCGATATCGAACTCGATCGTCACCGCAGATCGTGCCGAAGGCATCCGGATGTTCAATCTCGATCCGGCGCGCAGAACATTACTCGTGATCGGTGGGTCATTGGGATCGACCGTGCTCAATGATGCGGTCGCCGGGTATCTGTCTCTGCGTGGAACGGATGATCATGGCTGGCAGATTCTCCATTCGGTCGGCAGGAATAAATTCGATGCGTACATGCGCAGAACGCCTTCGTTTGCCGAGTATCATCCCCATGCATACATTTATGCACCAGCGCTGGCGCTCGCGGCAGCCGATCTCGTTCTGTGCCGGGCCGGGGCGATGACACTGGCAGAACTGACCGCGCGAGGCGTTCCGGCGATTGTCGTCCCTTGGCCCGGGGCTGTCCGGGATCATCAGACGACCAACGCGAAAACACTCGCGCGAGCAGGTGCTGCGATCATGATCCGGGAGAGTGAGTTATCAGGGGCAACTCTCTCCGATACCATCACCTCATTCAACTCGGATTCTGAACGGCTCGTCCGCATGGCCGAAGCATCACGCAAACTGGGCAATCCGAGAGCCGCAGATGATGTACTGGACATTGTTCTGAAGATGATGAATTGGACGGCTTGCGCTGCTGATCAAGGAGACCGATCATGAATTCTGTCGACAGATTCTTTGGCCGTATACAAACCTTTCATTTTATCGGAATGGGAGGTATCGGAATGAGCGGCCTGGCTGAGATGCTTCTGGGAATGGGATTCAGAGTGCAGGGATCAGATGAACGATGGAACTCGAATCTCGAACGCGTGCAATCACTTGGAGCATCGGTGTTCATCGGACATGCGCCGGAACAGATCAGTGGAGTCGACACGGTCGTCTTCTCATCCGCTATCCACGCATCCAATCCGGAACTGATCGCCGCCTATCAAGCCAAGATCCCCGTGATTCGACGGGCGGAGTTGCTGGCTGAGATGATGCGATTGAAAGACGGGATCGCGGTAGCAGGGGCACACGGCAAGACGACAACAACGACGATGATCGCACTGATTCTGCAACGGGCGGGACTCGATCCGACTGTTGTGGTCGGCGGAAACGCCAACAATATCGGGACCAATGCACAGATCGGCACGGGAAGGTTTTTTGTCGCAGAGGCGGATGAGAGTGATGAATCTTTTCTGTTGTTGTCACCGGTGCTCGCGGTCGTGACCAACATCGAGGAAGAACATCTCGACCATTATCGCGACTTGAATCACATCCGAGACACATTTTCGAAATTTCTCTCACGCGTCCCCTTCTTCGGGGCTGCTGTGGTTTGCGGAGACGATCCGAACGTCAATGCTCTGATCCGAACGTATCAGCGCCGGACCATCCGATATGGCTTTTCTTTTGAATTGGATCTGTGGGCCGATTCGATCCGTCATTTTGAGGGAGGTCAGACGTTTCGGGTTCATGAACATGGGCTTGAACTGGGTGAATTCACGATTCACTACCCGGGTCGTCACATGATTCTCAATGCGCTTGCATCGATCGGTATCGCTCGCGAATTGGGGATCGGAGTCGAGGCCATGCAAGAGGCTCTGTACGAGTATGCTGGCGTCAAACGTCGAATGGAACAGAAAGGTCTCATCCGAGGCTCTGTTCTGATCGATGATTATGCGCATCATCCAACCGAAATCGCTGCGACGATCGAGGCCGCTCGAGAGAACTGGAACAGACCGCTACGGGTCGCTTTTCAACCGCATCGATTCTCGCGAACCGCGTTGTTGTGGAATGACTTCGTCAAGGTTCTGGCTTCAATCGAGCATCTCATTCTGCTCCCGATCTACCCGGCCTCGGAACTTCCTCGTGAGGGGATCACCTCGGAAAACCTCGCGTCAGACATCGCCAGGGTTTCCGGACATATGCCCGCGTGCTTCCCATCAGTTGAAGCTGCAGCTGAACACTTGTTTAAAACGATCCAGCCCGACGAAGTGATCATGACCATGGGCGCTGGAAGCGTTTTCAGGATCGGTGATCTTCTCCTCAAAATGGATTGTTGATCGGACTCGATCGCTTGATGATGAGAATAGTCTGATCATCCTGGGGGACGGCTGATTCAGCAAACTCTGACAGACTTTCAAAGACCGAACGGATGATATCTCGGGCCGTGCGCTCACGAATGTTCCTCACATGCTCGATCAGGCGGTCAATCCCGTACTCCTGACCCTCAGAATTGCGAACCTCGGTAATTCCATCCGAGTACAGCACCAGGATGTCGCCGGGTTGCAGATAGGCGAAGCCGCGATAATAGCGTGCCTTGGGATTGGGTCCCAATACCATGCCTCCACGCTGAAGCAGATGCACCTGATCCCCACTGAAAAAAATCGCTGGTGGATGTCCGGCATTGCTGTAAACCATATGTCCGTACTCTTCCAGTTCACAGTAGAACAGCGAGGCGAATCGGCTGGCGAGATTCGATCGATGAATGACACGATTCAATCGTTGCATGATCTGATCGATTTTTATGTTTCCAGCGGCCCCCATACGAAGACCTGTGATGACATCACGAGCCTGCAGCGCAGCTGAAAGGCCGTGGCCGACAGCATCGAGAATCGCGATACCGAGTGTATCGTCGTTGATGTTGATGTAGTCGAAGCCGTCTCCACCGACTTGAGCCGCAGCGCGACATTCACCGAAAATGTCATATCCCGGCAGATCGGGAGCGCTTGCGGGCAGCAACGACACCTGAATCTCGGAAGCCTTCATGATCTCATTCTGCAGCTCAAGTTCACGAAGCTTGAAATTCGTGACAAACCGGATGGTATTCAAGGAATAATGAATCTGATCCTCATCGACAGGCTCGGAGACGCTGAATGATACCAGGTACTTGTCGTTCTCACCCAGCGCGATCGCCGCAAATGTGTCGACCACCAGATAGTCTTCCAGTTTTCGATCCAGACCCTGCTCGTGCCGACGCATGACGATGTACTTGCTCTCACGAAGTCGCCGGATCGGTAGATAGCCGATCGGAAGCTCGACACCGATGGAATCCGGATTGTGGATTCCGATCTGTTCAGTCAGCCGGTAGAGATTGCCTTCAAGAACGTACAATCGTCCGCTGAGGATTCCGAGGTCGGATCCGTGATTCGAGACGACGACATCCAGAATCTGTCGAATCAGTTCCCGTTCGTTCTTACTGAATGCGACCAGTGAGACGGTCGTTTCGATTTTCTTATACAGTTCAATGTATTTCATCCATCACCTCAGGTTTCTGACCGGATTCCATCGCACGATCTGGCTTCAGCGCCGTGGCTACCTCCAGTCGCGCGCAGGATCACGACCCGGGCGAAACTGTGTCAGTTGAAACGGGCATATGTCAAGATCGCTATGGAAATGAGGATGTACCGTTTTCCGGGACAACCGATTCGTCTTGTATTTTGATGATTCTGAAGATAAAAAGGGGATGTTCCTGAGAAGGACCGAAAGGAGACGAGATGAAACGTTTAGCACTGAGTTTGATCGTGTTCGCGATGAATGCGTGGGTTGCTTCGGCGGCCGACTTCATTCACGATGAAGCAGGGAAGAACATCGTGTTCGAAGGAAAAATTGAAACCGGAGCAAATGTGACTCCCTACTCACAGAGCATTCTGGTGACCACTCAACAGAAGTATCAGGACCGGATTTTTGATGTCGTGCACTACAATGTCCTCAAAAGCAAGAGCAACTTTGAAGAGCGGACGCTGTTTTACAACATAAAGCCTGATGGCATCTACCTTGAAGCGACCCAGGACGGGAAAAATCCCATTGTCATCCTCAGCGAACCATCCCTGGAGTTACCCCTCCCGGCAACAGTCGGTCAAACATTCAAACGAATCCGTGTGGAAAACCAGGGAACATCGACGATCAATTTCGAAGTCATCTCGGTGAATGAACCCTTTGCGGTTGGAGATACTGCTCCGGAGACAGTTCATATTCGAGGAACCGGCACCTTTCGACCCAACGGCACGGAACAGGATCAACCCTTGAAAAAAGAGATCTGGTACGCCAGGGAAGGGAAACTCAAGCAGATCACCATCCGTGACCTTCCGGACGGTACGCAATCGAAAAGTGAAATCCATTATATGAAAACGATCGATCTGAATGCTGAGTCTCCGAATCCAGCAGTTGCCCCGTCCGATGAAGCCGGGAAGACAGAGAAAGGGAAGTAGCATGTCCCGTCCTTCAATTTATGCGTTGGTGCTGTTCACGTCTTGTCTGTTGGTATCTTCAGTCGGTGCAGTTGATTATCTCGACGAAACCCCCGGCACAAAAATCACTCTGAAGGGGACAACCGTCATCGCCGGATCCGACAGCTATCCGGTCGTCCAGACACAATTGACTCAAGCACCGCAATCAATGCCGGAGACCTCACAAACGATGATTGTTCATGAGAACAGGACAACGGTTGGTGAGCAGGAAGAGAAAATCCAGATCCGAGGTTATGCGATAAAACCGGATGGGATTTACTGTGTCGCACAATCGGATAATCCCTCGAAGAAGCCCGAGTTGCTTGCCCAACCGTTTAAATTGATTCCGATCCCGGCAGAGAAAGATACCGCTTGGGATGTCAGGTACACGGAAGACAAGAAAAAAGTCAGCTTGACATATCGCGTGATCGATATCGCGGAACCGATGACCATCGGCGACACGACATACAGTACCCTGCATCTGCAGGCAGAAGGGAACGTCTCTGTGCTTGGTATGGAAATCCCCATTCGCAAGGATGTCTGGTACGATAAGAAAATCGGGATCATTAAATCGGTTTCGGTGCAAAAAATTATGGACAAAGAAACGCGAACAGAAATGGTGTTCTCTGGGATGTAACGACGAGTCGCACTCAGAAGCCCGGAGTGATTCCGGGCTTTTTTTTTCGGGCACACCCGGCAATGGGAAGTGTCAACCGAACGGCAAGGAGATCATCGTGAGGTGATGGCCGAAGGAAGCCGAGGGCAAGACACCGGCCCGACAAACAGACCCCGTTGTGAAGGATCGGCGGAAGTATGCGGAGTCATGGTGGCTCACCGGCCGCACGCAATGGACTGAACCTTTAATACATGGCCGAATCAAGAGACTGACGGTGTCGCTCGATACTCTGAGACATGTTGATCCGACAGAATGAAGGAACCGTGCGGCGGTGTCAGAGAGCGACGGTTGCGAATCCTTTATCCTGATCGATTTACTGATTCGAGCAGGCCCGACGAATGCCGAGATACTTTGAGAGCATCCGGACCGCCAGATCCGCCGTTCGAAAGACCACAAGACCGGATTTCTCCATCTTGCGAACCAAGGCATCATAGAGCAGACCGGAGTCAATGACGGCGATCATCGGTTTGTCGGTTGATCGAAACAACTCGGCAAGTCGATTGGGATAACTATCCTGATTTTCCATGTCTTCTCGTGCGAAGATACCTGCTGGAAGAGTCTGCTGGGCAGGAGTCAGCGGCACGGTGGCCGCGACGACACAATCAATGCCGGGATCGTCGAGTTGTGCCCGGATGATCGCACCATGCACCTCATCATTACCCATCGGGGTTACATCCATCGGATTCCGGATGTCGACGAGTTTCTCGATCTTTCCCAAAACCAGAATCTCAGTCAGACGCTGCCGTGTCTGTTCTGAATAGGTCCCGAGAACGAGCGGGAAGGCTCCTTCGATATTGTCTGCGATTCCGACGGTTTCGTATCCGGCGTTCGAGATTGCCGCGAGCCGATTGCCTGTTACCCGCTTATCCCGCATGGCTGCTGCGAGTCGTGTCATCTCGTTGAATTCAGTGAAGTCGTCACACACGATCGCGCCAGCCTGTTTCATCAGTGATTCACAGATCGAGTAGTTGCCGGCAATCGAGGCGGTGTGTCCGGAAGTTGCCGTTCGTCCGGCCGAGGTTCTTCCCGCTTTGTAGAACACCACCATCCGATCCTGCGCCGCCAGTCGGCGAATCGTGTCGATCATTTTCAATCCGCCCAGATCCTGGAAACCTTCGACATATACAGCAAACACGCGGATCTGCGGTTCGTGATCGACCATGTGTTCGAGAAAATCACTGACGCCTAAATCCATCTGGTTGCCGGTGGATACCGCAAACTGCGGAGATAGATTTGCATGATTGCTCATGACCGTGATCATTCTGGCGCCGGACTGGGAAAGAAAAGCGACCGGATCGGGTGCCCGGTCATAATTCTTCGGCAGTTTTTGCTCGGGAACAAACAGAGTATCGTAGCATCCTGGTCGAGACAGGATACCCAGACAATTCCCGCCGACAAAAACCGGTCCACCGTCTTCGCGTTCACGACTCGATGCAATCGCTTCGTTCATGCCCTCGACGATGGCCTCTGTACCGGATTTTTCCCCCAAACCTCCGGGGATGATGATGACCGATTCGACCTTCCCGGATTCAGCCGCAGCCCGTATGGTCTCGGGGGCCTGACCCGCGTCGATCGCAAGAACAAGTACATCGACCTTTTCAGGCAACGCGTCGATCGATGAAACGCATCCTACTCCATCGATCTCTGTTTCACCCGCCCGCACGACATAAAGCCGGTTCGGGTCAAATCCGTTTTGCTTCACATTCCTGAGAATGATCCGACCCATATTGAGTTTGGTCGATGAGACACCGATGATGGCCATGCTTGCAGGATGAAGCAGATTGGTGATCTTCCGGATCGGTGATGGGATCCGGGCAGAAGGTTTTCGGGAGAACTTGCACAACCCGTCGATCGGAACGATTCCATTGTTCGAGAAAACAAACGGATTGATCTCGAGTTCATCCAGGCGGAACGGACTGGATCCGTCGGGGCCGAGCTGACGATTGAGTTCGAAAAGCGCTTGGAACAGGCCGAGCAGTTCGGCGTCATCCGCAACGGCATGACCGCCGCGGGTCAAGCCACGGATTTTTCGATAGGAGATCGTGTCGCGAAAGTATTCGAGGAATTGTTCCGGGGTCGTTGCGATCATCGAAGCGGTTACTGAAGCGCGTCCTTGCTTCATGGATTCCGCCAGCATTTCGGTGTCGATTCCGCCGAGACCGGCTGTGATGACGGGTCCGAATTCACGAGACCATTGAGTGCCGACGAGCATCTCGTAACCCAGGCCCACTCGCCTGGATTCCACGAACTCTGAAATCATGATCCCTCGAATGTCTTTCCGGCAAGCCGATTCACAATCATCCGCCGTCCGCGGATCCGGAGAGCCCCCGTGACGAGCGGACTGATGAAGGATCCAATCGGCATAGCGTCCCGGAATCGTTTCGAACATCTCATGAATCGCCTGATTGACAGTGGAACTCGATCGAGAAACGATCCGGACTCCGCCGACGTCGGTTTTGTGTGTGATCGACGGTGCGACAACCTTGAGTACAACGGATGTGCCGGGGAACGCGTTCAGAGTCTCATCCGTGACGGATTCCCCGACCCGGATCAATTGCCACGACGGTACAGCCGTAATGCCGGCGGCTTTCAGAAGCTCATAGGCTTCATGTTCGAGTAAGGAGTTGCGGCCTTCGGCCTCTGCTTTCAATAAAATCGAATGAATCGAATCTCGCATGATTGTTCCCTCCAGCGTCCGTCTGCTCAGCTCGCGAGCTCGAATCCGGATCGAATGGCCTGCCGGTTCATCTCGACAACCTTTTCACCCTTGGCCCCGAACAGCAGCGTGAGATGCTTGTCGAAATCTTCCGGCATAAACCCGAGAGTCGGCAGAGACGCTCCGAGAATGATCATGTTCTGGATTTTCGGATTTCCGATCTTCTGAGCGATCGATTTGGTGTCTATCAAGACCTTCCGTGGAAGTTTTTCAAGCAACGCCATCAGATCGGTCTCGGAGGGATAATCCGGGATATTCTTGAAGGGAATCGTGCTCGTGATGATGATCCCGTCGGGTTTCAGGAAGTCCAGATAACGGAAAACTTCAAGCGGTTCAACACTCAATATCAGATCGGAAGATCCCGAGGGGATCAGATCGCTGGCGATGACCCGATCGGAAATACGAAGGTGGGATTGAACCGCACCGCCTCGCTGTGCCATCCCGTGAACTTCAGCCTGTTTGAAATTGAGTCCTTTTTCGAGCGCGGCATGACAGATCAGATAGGAGATCGTCAGAATGCCCTGGCCACCCACACCGCTGAGAATCATGTTTTTTTCCATGGTCGTTTCCTTTCGCTTCGGATCATGCTTTCAGGCAAGGTCGTTGAGGGATGAGAACCGAAGTTCCGTGATATTCGAGTTCTTTCCGGATGAGCGTCACATTTTCTTCATGATGTTTGGGAAGCGGTTTGAGCGTCACGATATGTTCGCGCGGAACACCCAGTTTTTCGACCAGATCGACCAGGGCGGAACCGGTCGCCATTGTCTGTTGAGCTCCAGTCATTGCGACCAGAGAGTTGTCCATGATGAACACGTTGATGTCCGCATTTTCCTTCGCTGCTCCGATGAGGGGAGTCATGCCGGAATGTATGAATGTGGAATCACCGATGACGGCGATCGAAGGATAGACCCCCGCGGAGGCTGCACCATAGGCCATCGAAACCGATGCTCCCATGTCGACACACGCTTCCCCGCAGGTAAAGGGGGGCAGAACGCCGAGAGTATAGCAGCCGATATCGGAGAAAATTTTCGAGTTTGCGTGCACTTTGACGGCTTCTTGCATGGCCCGATACGTATCGGCATGCGGGCATCCCTGACACAAAACAGGAGGACGTCCGGGGATCTTGCCGGCATCGAACTGAAAGCTTTCGCGCACCTTGAGCTTCAATGCCGCTCTGACATGATCCGAGTTCATCTCGCCGGTGCGCGGCAACGCACCGCTCAACCGGCCGGTAATCCGTTTGTTCGGTACTCCAAAGAGCCCGAGAATTCTGGATTCGACATACGGATAACCGTCTTCGACGACCAGTATTTCCTGCGATGCGTCCAGAATCGAGCGGATATGGGCGATCGGAATCGGGTATTGGCAGATCTTCAGAAAGTGAACGGGTTGCCCGAAATCATCCAGATTCTCCTTGACGTAGTTGGCGGCAATACCCGTTGCGATGATACCCAGTGTTGCTCCCGGTGCCAGAGTCAGCTTGTTGAAGGGTGATTTCTCCGACAATGCGGTCAGTGCGTCCTGCTTCTGAATGAGTTGGATATTCCGAATGCGCGCGTTCCCTGGCAGCAATACCCACTTTTTCCAGTCATGGGCAGGTGCCAGGGCGTTCTGACCTCGGGGTGCTGGGATCGGCATGACATTGGCGCGGCTGTGTGACAGACGTGTGACCAGACGCAGCATGACGGGCACATCGTTCTGTTCGGACAGATCAAAAATGGACCCCATCATGTCATATGCTTCCTGCTGAGAGGATGGCTCGAGACAAGGAATCCGAGCAAAATCGGCATAATAGCGGCTGTCCTGTTCGTTCTGAGATGAGTGCATGCCGGGATCGTCCGCGACTGCGACAACAAACCCGCCATTGACACCGGTCATCGAGGAATTCATGAATGGATCGGCGGCGACGTTCAGACCGACATGCTTCATGGTCACGATGACCCGTTTGCCGGCGAATGACATTCCGAGCGCTTCTTCATAACCGACCTTCTCATTTGCTGACCAGACTGCGCGGATTTTACAGTCGGCCGCTTTGCTCTGAATGAATTCAAAAATTTCGGTCGATGGCGTCCCGGGATACCCGAATACGCCACTCAGTCCGGCATGGATGGCACCCAATCCGACCGCTTCATTTCCAAGAAGCAATTGCTGGTTCATCTTGAAATCCCCTCTTTTCCTGAGCCTGTTTGGATGTCTGGACATGAACACTCGTGCAGACATCGGACGTCCGCAGACAGCGAGTAAAGAAAACACTTTATATCCGATACTGGCGATCGTGGCAAGCCAATCGTTGCCTGAGACGAATTCGATCCGCATGCGAAAACATGAAGTCCGTTTCTGGCAGGTTTTTTGCTCTCGCCTTGACGGGCTTTTTTATGATAGCCTCTGCCCAGCCCGCAGCAGCTCGGGATCGCACAATTTGGAATCATTCTGCAGATGCACTCAAATGGGAGGGAACAAACATGGTCGATTCGATCATCTATCTGGATAACGCCGCGACGAGTTTTCCGAAACCAGACATCGTCCACGATACCGTCCACGAGTTTTATCGGAATAACGGAGTCAATCCCGGTAGAACCGGATGCGACCTGGCGCTCAATGCCGAAAAGATGATTCACGGCACGAGGAAGAAGCTGTCGGAGTTTTTTAACCGAAGCCTTATTGCAGAAGGAGGTTCGAAGGATTCCAACCGGCTCGTATTCACCATGAATGCGACCATGAGCCTGAATCTGATCATCGATGGCACACTGTTCCCCGGCGATCATGTCATCACCACGATGACCGAGCATAATTCGGTGATCCGGCCTGTCAATCACAAGGTTCTCGGAGGAATCGAAGCAACCTATGTCGTGCCGGACCCCGAAGGGTATGTCGATCCCGAAGACATCCGTCAGGCAATCCGAAAAAACACCAGACTGGTGATCGTCAATCATGCGTCGAATGTAACGGGAGTTGTTCAGGATCTGAAATCAATCGGTTGCGTCTGCAGGGAGTATGGAATTCCATTTGCCGTCGATTCGGCTCAGACGGCCGGTGTGCTTCCGATCGATATGGCCGAATGCAACATCAGCTTCCTTTCCTTTACCGGCCACAAGGGTTTGTTCGGCCCGACAGGAACAGGTGGAATCTGTGTGGCGGATGATGCCGAAATCAAATGTTCTCTCGTGGGTGGCACCGGAGTGCGGAGCGCGCATCCATACCATCTTGAGGAGTTCCCTTACCGTCTTGAAGCAGGAACGCAGAATCTGGCTGGAATCGCTGGTCTGTCAGCAGGGCTGGACTGGGTCATGAACAAGGGGCTTGAGGCGATTCGAGTCCATGAAATCTCGTTGCTAGACCGTCTCCAGGACGGTTTTTCAGAAATACCCGGTGTTACGATCTGGGGCACGAAACGGTTGGATCGGCGTGTCGCGACCATGTCCATCACCCTCGCCAACTACGATGCCGCCGATGTCGGGACGATACTGGATGTCGACTACGGGATACAGACACGCACCGGTCTGCATTGCGCTCCGTTGATCCATGATCATTACGGGACATCACCGCGGGGAACCATTCGGTTCTCGATCGGACCATTCAACACGGAGGCACACATCGAAACGGCAATTCGGGCGGTTCGCGAGATCGCTTCGGATAGACCGGTTTAACAGCAGGGAGGACACCCATGTCGAATCAGAAAATCGAATTTGATCCGGACGGTTTCATGAAGGATCCGCATCTCTGGAATGATGAAGTCGCACTGGCGATCGCCACGGAAGAAGGAATCTCGGAGATGTCGGATGATCACTGGAAACTGGTCCGATTCATCCGTGAGTACTGGCTCAAACATGATCTCGCTCCCGCAGTCCGCCTGATCTGTCAGGAAACGGGTCTGGGAGTCAGGACGATGTATAAGCTGTTTACTGCCGGACCTGCACGGGGTGCATGTCGAGTCGCGGGCCTTCCGAAACCGGACGGGTGCGTATAGCCGGGGCATCGGTTGTCAAATGAATCGCCTGTTAGTGCTTGCCAGCCTTTTATGGACCGGAATCTCGTTGTTCACTCAGTTGATCAGCGCGTGGGGCGGAGGACGAAAAACGTCCGCTGTGCGCTCCGGAGATCCCTGGCGGGGTGTGGTCTATAACTTCACGTCGACCATGCTTCCATCTCGGAAGGAAACAGCGAGCCATAATCCGGGAAATTTTGTGGCCGGAGTTATCATGCACGTCGGTGCATGTCTTTCCATACTCCAGATTGTCCTGGTCTCACTACTGAATCACCACTTCAGTATCCCAATTCTGTTTCCCGCGATCCTGCTTGCGGGTATGACAGCGTCCGCATACCTGCTCCTCCATCGGATCCGCAAAACAGACCTGGCAGCCATCAGTGTTCCCGATGACTACATCGCTTCTGTGATGACGTTGCTTTTGATGTGTGTCGCTTTCCTGAATGAAATTAACAGCATATCACATTCTCAACTCACCGCCTTCGCGATTCTCTTCTTCATCTATTTCCCGCTCGGGAAACTCAGACACTCCGTCTTTTTCTTCGCCGCCCGATACGATCTCGGCAAGCGCCTTGGTTACCGCGGCACGTATCCCACGCGCGGTCAGTCGCTGAGTCAACATGGAGACCGTTCCGATGAACGCCACTCTTGAATCAAACAATCATCGTTCGGATCGGGTGAAACGCGCCATTCAGGTATTGAGCGAATCGATGCGCGGACTGGCGGCATTCCATGTGAACGCGTGTGTACGATGCGGATTGTGCGGCGATATCTGTCATGTACATCAGGCTGAACCGGTTCCGGAAAACCTGCCCGGCGCGAAGATGTCGAAGGTTGCGGCATTTTATCGTCGATACCATACATTGCTCGGGAGAGTCGCCCCCTTCCTGGTCGGGGCTCGAGATATCACCGAATCATCTCTGGAGGAACTTGTCGAACATGTCTACGGTCGCTGCACGGCATGCGGAAGATGTTCACTCCACTGCTCCGTGGGCGCCGATATCGCGTCGGTTATCAAGGCCGGCCGAAATATGCTCGTCGCGGCAGGTCTCGTTCCGCCAAACCTTCAGGCCGTCGTCGACAACCAGTTGACCACCGGCAACCAGATGAGAATCACGGATCAGGAGATCAAGGATACGGCGAACTGGATTGCCGGAGATCTCGAGATGGAAATGGGACTGGGTCAGATCGAGATCCCGGTCGACAGGCAGGACGTGGATTTCCTCTATCTCGTCAATCCGCGCGAAATCAAGTTTTTCCCGCTCTCGCTGATGAGTGCCGCCGGGATTTTTCGCGTCGCGGGGGCCAGTTGGACGATGTCGAGTCAATTCTGTGATGTCACGAATTACGGGCTCTTTTCAGGAGATAATCAGGCAGCCTTCCAGATCACCCAGAATGTGCTCGATGAAGCGGAACGTCTTCGTGTGAAACGAATCATCCTTTCGGAATGCGGCCATGGATTCCGATCATTTCGCTGGGAGGGTCCGGACTGGCGGGGCAGTCCCTATCCGATCGAGGTTCGCAGTGTGCTCGAGTTGCTGCTCGAGTATCTCGAAAAGGGGACAGTCAAAGTCGATCCCACCCGGAATCCGGAGCGCGTGACTCTCCATGATCCCTGTAATTTGGTTCGGTGGGGAGGATTGATCGAGCCCCAGCGTGAAATTTTGAAGCGCTGTGTGATGGAGTTCGTTGAGATGACCCCGAATCGCGCCAGCAACTTTTGTTGCGGCGGAGGCGGGGGGATGCTTTCGATGAGCGAGTACGGAGATCGAAGGACTCTGTCCGGAAAACGGAAGGCTGATCAGATCCGGGACACGGGAGCGAAAATCGTTGCGACACCCTGTCACAACTGTGCCGATCAACTGCTCGATCTGACCAAGAAAATGAAACTCGGCGTCAGCATCCAGTCCGTGACAGAACTGGTTTACAACGCAATGGTCGTTCCATGACGCCCATGATGCATGACGACAGACTGATACCGTTTCTGATCGAGATTTCATCGGCGATCGGTGATCTGTCCCGGGCAATCGGCACCCATCCCGATGAATTTCTGAATCGGGTATACCCGCCATTCCTTTCGCGCGATGAACTGCTCGCTCAATGCCATGCCTGTCCGGAACTCGGCCGTCCGGATACCGCTGTCAGCGTTTCTCCGGATGGTTCACTGGAGGCGATCCCTTACCCGGATCTGTTCCCGGAACTCAGGGCGAACATTCTGATCCGCATCTCCCGTGCCCTGCCGCATTCGACTCACCCTCCGATGACGGATTATCTGCTTGGGGTTGCGCGGTATTTCGAAACACCTGCCTTTTCGAATTATCTCGACATGAGTGCTTTGTGGATGTCGACGATCGACTTGCCCGTCATCATGCCGGTCGTTTCCGACGAGACATATTGTGACTCGCGATGCGGGCTTAAAGGCACGGTCGATTCAGCGGTCTTCATCGCCGATTCTCAGTTAACTGAAACTCTGTCGTTGCCCTCGCGATCATGGGCATCCTTTCTCAAAAGGCTACCGATTGCGGTCGATGCACTTCCTGTGGCAGGGATGTCATCGAGGGTTTATCGCACGGCCGCTCTGGACGGCGCCTTGCCGAACATGAAGCTTCGAGCCTGGAATCTGCCCAATCCTCATGATGTTCGCCGGATAAAAGGGACGCATCAGATCATTATCTACGAGAACACCCGATCTGCATTCGAATCGGATCTGAAACCGGCGCTTCGGAGGATCTTCAATTCCCTGACAGTGCGTCACACCGACGACATGCTGTTCGATGGTTTGATCCGCACGCTGTCTGCCCATGAACTCGGGCATAACTACGCCTGCTTCGCGAACGCTCGCTCGCTGAACGATCGTCACGATACGTTCGAGGAAATGAAGGCAAACATCCTGCCTCTTCTCTGGGTCTGCTTTTGTCTCGAATCGGGACTCATGGCGCTGGACGATGCTGTCGCCGCCATCTGCGTTTATCTCGCACTGGATCTGCAGGATTGTATTCTGGCCCGTGAAACACTTTCGCGTCGCTGCTACTGTCTCGCGACCGCTCTCCAGATGAATTACATGCTGGAGCATGACGCCATCTCCATCGACAACGGCGATATCCGGATCGATCTCAACGCGATCTGGAATTCAAATCTCGATCTACTCAGAATTTGCATGGCCATCATGGCGAATGGCGATCGGGATTCCGCGGACAGGTTGATCCACAGTTACGGCAGCATCAGTCCATACCAGAAAACACTCGACCGCATGATAGCGGCATCCGGCTCGGTCTGAAGACGGCGATCGCTCACCTCATTCCGGGCAATCCGGTTCAAAACCGAATTGAACGGTTTCCATGCCCAGTATCACGTGAGTCATCCCTTCATCCAGCAGTGCGGCCAGAAATGTGATCTGCGGGATCGAGACAGGTGATTCGGGCCAGGTGAACGCCATATCGTGCGCAGCGGTGTCAAAGGCCGAGACGGACAGGGATTGGAAATCGTAGCCTTCCGAGTGATGCACGAACGAGGGCCAGAACCAGTAGTCATCGGCAAGATTCAGGACGAGGAAGAGACGACCGGACAAAGACGTCGGCGTTGGATTGACCACATCGAAAATCATGGTGAACGCATCCCCCGAGGCATAACAGGTCTGATTCACCTCGAGATCGAGATGCGCCGGAACCGTCCGGTCGGATGTCCAGTCAATGGCTTTGTCAAGGATGACATCGAGATCCGGCAGATCCTTGATATCGTCGAGCGAGTATGGAAAGAAAAGGGTGCGGGATAGCCCGGAATCGAATCGGATCGCACCGGCGGCAGCCTGGTTGCTCGTGAAGTGGACCGCGACAATTCCGCCATTGATGCCTTCAATGACATCCGGTTCCATGATGACATTGTCCACCTTCTTTTTTAGGCGGTATTCGAGACCGTCGCCGAACGGGTCCGATGACTCACCCGCCAGCATGTAATCATCGGCATTCTTCGAGATGAAACGGACACCGAACTGCGTTTCCAGCCACTCGGTGCCTCCGGACAGCCGATTGATCTGCCTGGCCGCATCCCAGCCATTCAAGACGACCGCGCCTCCCATCTGACAGAATGCGGTGAGCGTTTCGAGCATGTCGGTGGGCGGGGTCGAGTGACACATGTAGATGACCGTGTTCCCCGTGTAGCGCTTCAGATCTCGCGGGGAGGGGCGTCCTCGGAACTCGACGTCCCAGATCGCCGGAGTCATGCCGAGGCGTTCCAAAGCTTCCCGCACGGTGGACTGCTCGATGGTCTTTCCGATTTCGTTGATGAGAATGACCGGAGCAGGAAGCAGGGGAATGGAGGAGAAGCGAAGTATGGATGAGAAAACGGCTGTATTGCCGAGTCCATCGACCGTGATGATATCGATCATGAAGTTATCCGGCTCCGGAGGAATCGAACAGCTCGCGGAGTAGATGCCGTCACCTGCAATCCGATCGCCGTCCGCGCCCGTGTCGTTAAAGACAACCGTCTGATCCGAACCGGCGGAAACCTGATGGACAGTCGCTGAAACCGATTGGACACCGGAGACATCGAAAACAGCGCATTCCATCCGATTCGCGGTTCCGGGAATGGCGGATCGAACATCAATGTAAGGGGAGACAACGGATGGACCGATCCGATCCCGGACGACGAGATCGCAGAATTTCGTGAACTCGGCCTGTCCATCCGTCACCGTAACGGTGATCGGTATGATCGTCTGATCCGGTGTGGTTTCTCTGACGACGAACCGGAGCGCACCCCAGGGTGAAACCATGCCCCAACCCGCGGGCAGAGTCGGCAGCGAGGTCGGTTCCGAATAGCAATACTCAAGATACGCACTGGAACTGGTCATCCGAATGACCGCGCCTTCGAGACTGTTGCAGCCGTCATTTTCGAGAAGCATGGCGAGATAAATCTGATCGCCGGGATCGATGTTCACATTGCCGGATTCGTCATAATATATTTCATGATCATGAAAGACGATATGCGGCGCAGCTCCGAGCGGAATTGTGATCTGCGAGCGTTGAATTTCATCTCCTGCGGCTCGGATGCTGACCTCGATATGGATCGGTTCCTCGTCGTCCGTTCCCGGGAGAATCTGGAAGGCAAGCGGAGCAGATGGTGCAACGGGATATCCCCTCAGCAGAGTCCCGACCGATGCCTGTGTGACCGTCCACTGAATGCGAGGATCCGAGGAGGAGGATGTGATCGTGATCTGATGCCTCGGCGATCCACTGTTGAGGAGTTGCGGGAGAATCTCGATCGTGTCACCCGGAGCGGCGCAGGCATGCGGATTTCCGTTGACGGAGACCCCGGTGTCGAGAATGGAAATCGATCCGGGCTGACGGATGCCGCCGATCGCCGTCGCGGGATCGCCGAACTGGGCATACTCGGCCAGCGTCGTAAAATCCCAGTCATCCGAAATGCCTGTCCGTCGCAGATATTCGCACTGAGCATTCGCGATCAACTGGCCCGGAGTCTGCATCGACGCGAAATATCCCTGGAAATAGGGGTACTCGAGCGCACCCGTTCCTTTGCGTTGCTGGGCATGTCCGAAACTCGATGCAACCGCAACACGCGTCGACCCGACATAGGAAATTGCGCCTCCTGATTCGTTCAGCAGAAAGCGTTCCGGCATCGATTCGGTGACCGATCCATAGGGCCAATCCGGAAGTTCGTTATCGAAGGCTGCCGTTGAACACGCGAAGCCGAACGTGACCGGACTTCTGATGCCGTTGTCCAGGTTTCCCGCCTGGCTCCCGGTGAAGCATTCATCGATCAACCAGAAACAATCCGGTGCCCCATGGCAATGGAATGCCAGGAAACCGGCACCGTCGTGCAGCGCAGAGTGCACCTCCGCAGACGTCGCGCGCCCCTCGTGCGCATACTGATCGGTCTCATACAACCGGATCGTTTCCATCGATTCGAACGGGTCGATCCGCAACATCTCCGCAAATCGCTCACCCTCCGGGATCCCGCTTGTGTCTCCGTGATCCCTGAACGTGAAGATATCGACCGCCGTGAAAACGACCCGGTTGAACCATTCGTCGGATGATGATGCAGTCTGTTCATAAGAGACAACTCGGTCGAGCGCCAGCTGCAGTTCATCGGGAGTCGATGCCGGAATCCGTCCCAGAAGGATGTCCGGCATCATGTCCATCTCCGGCATGTCGGCCGGGTACTGCCCGAATACGGAATCTCCACCGGCATCCCAGTCGATCGGATTGCCCAGGCTGTCGAACAGATCGGAGAAATAGGCTTCCATGGGAACATTCATCGTCGAATCGTTCATCTGGACCGTCCGACGAACCGGCACCTGATCGGAGTCTCCGGCCAGCAGCACGTAAATCGTGCCGTTGTTCAGGGCATAATCGAGAATGGCATTCCGCATCTTCTGGGCATCATCGACTCCGGCATAACTCTCCATGATTTCCTCAGTGGTGAGAAGTGAAGCAGGCGGGCCGTATGCGGCGCGAAAAGCGAGATAATCCGTTGTGGAAGGTGCCAGCGCGGATGATGTGATCACGAGCAAAGGGACGGGGTCACGGTGCATCCGGTACCGAATGTCACCTGCAGGCTCTATCGTATCGAAGCTGATCTCGATCCGATCCGTCCAGATCAAACGGTCGGGATGCAAGTATCGACACGGAAAAAGCTCGATCACCATCGAAGAAACCGGCTGGAAGGTCCCCGGATCGATTCCGCCATGTCGCGTAATCTTCACCGGTGAATCCGGAAAAGAATCTCCCGCGGATAGTTCGGGATAACGAGGACTGGAAGTGGGATCGGACAGAAAATGCAGGGAAGAATTGAACGGGAGGGGGCCATCGAGATCTTCCGAATGGGACGTGCCGGTGGTGATACGAATGTTTTCGATTCCGGTTTTGAAGGGAAACGTGAATTGGATGACAGCTCGAGGCAGCACCGGCCAGTCGTGCATCATCAGAGTATCCGGGGCTTCGACGACCTTGACCACTCCGCAGGAATCGGCACGAGTCTGATCGATGAGCGGGCGTGAGAAATGCCAGGTATGCCGGATATGCTCGCATCGGGCAGCTGTCGCGCCCAAAATCACGGTCCAGACGATCAGAACAAAAGCATGCTTTTTCATTGTGAGTTCCTCAGAAATCCTCTATCAATTATCTCATGAAACGCGGAATCGAACTGCTGTCGATTGTGATCCTGATCCTGATGGTGTCAGGATGTTCCGAATCAAAGTCTGCAAGATTCAGACCCGGAGCGCACCAGTACTGTGATTTCAACTGCATTCTGATCTCTCTCGATACACTCCGGAAGGATCGGTTGGGCGTCAATGGTTGCAGTTTGCCCATCTCGCCGTTTCTCGATCAGTGGTCGCTTCAGTCTGCCGTGATGTCTGATGTGATGGCTCAGAGTGCCACCACTCGTACGTCCCATCGCGCAGTATTCCTCTCACGCTATCTGTTCGGCCAGGACAAGTCCGCTTCAAAACCTGAAAAAACTCTCGCGGGTGTACTGTCTGCAGCCGGATGGACGACTGCGGCTTTTGTCGACGGCGGGAAGATGCATCATTCTTTCGGGAACGATGTCGGCTTCCAGTCATATGACGATGAGGGGGGCGGATTCGAAAAAATCCTGCCCAAAGTTGACGTCTGGCTGGATGAACATCGTGCCGGCAAGTTCTTTCTCTTCGTTCACACTTACGATATTCACAGCCCTCAGGATCCGCCCGATCCCTTCGAAAAAATCTTCGCGGAGAAGCCGCTTCTGGATCGATCGATCCGAAAGAAGAATCCCCCGGAGTTCAACTCGATGAACCTCGATCATGCTCAGGCCGACTACATTTCCAATCTATACAATGCCGAAATCCGCTGGACCGATCGTGTTCTCCGCCGGCTCTTCGAAAAGATCGGCTCGCTCGGCCTGCTCGAGAAAACGATCATCATCGTCATGTCGGATCACGGTGAGAGTTTCGGCGAAAGAGGATACTTCGGGCATCACCAGTTATACAACGCTCAGACGATGGTTCCGATGATCTGGCATATTCCGAAGCGCGGAGGACGGATCGTTCCGGAACCGGTTGAGAACATCGATATCATGCCCACGATTCTGGAGTTATTCGAGGTGACACCTCCGCAGGGATTGCACGGAACAACAATCGCTCGGGCAATTCATGACGGGGAGAGGTTGCGTGCGGACCGGATGCACTATTCCGAAGAAGCGCATCGTGCCATCATGCGCCCGGACGGTTTCAAGCTCATTCTCCGAAACACACCGGAACTGGATGAGCTCTATGATTCACGAAGCGATCCCTGGGAACGCGAAAATCGACGGGAAGCGGATATCGATCAAGCGGCTGTATTATCGAAGGAGATCGTCTCACTCACGGGATTGGAACTGGAAAACCTCAGGAAACCGATCACCTGGGGTCACATTCTGATCAAACGAAGCCAGGACGTGGATGACGCGCTCGAACATCAACTGAACGCGTTGGGATATGTCGAGTAGCAGGTCGAGGGGGCACCGTGCGTTGATGAGGAGGCCGGAATGACCGCTGGAATTGCTGATTCGAATCATGTGATGCAGGCGCTGGCGGCGACCTTGTTCACATGGTTTCTGACGGCTCTCGGAGCCGGAATGGTGTTCTTCTTCAAGGAAATCCGCCGGAAAACACTCGACGGAATGCTCGGATTTGCAGCGGGTGTGATGATTGCGGCGAGTTTCTGGTCACTGCTGGCGCCTGCGATCGAGATGGTCGAGGCCGATGGGGGGCCTGTTCCCCCCTGGGTTCCCGCCGTGATCGGATTCCTCGGTGGCGGCGCATTTCTCTGGTTGATCGACAAGATTCTCCCGCATTTGCACATGGGGCTTCCCATGAATGAGGTGGAGGGCATCAAAACTGGTTGGCAACGCAGTGTCCTTCTCGTACTCGCCATCACACTGCACAATATCCCTGAAGGTCTGGCTGTCGGCGTCGCCTTCGGGGCCATCGCGGCCGGCCTCCCAAGCGCGGATCTCGCAGGCGCTGTCGCCCTTGCGATCGGAATCGGTATTCAGAACTTTCCGGAGGGCGCGTCAGTCTCCATCCCGCTCCGCAGGGAAGGCATGTCACGATTCAAGAGTTTCTGGATCGGTCAGTTGTCGGGTGTCGTCGAACCGATTGCGGGCGTGGCCGGTGCTGCCCTGGTCATGCTTCTCAAACCCATCTTGCCCTATGCGCTGTCATTTGCCGCCGGCGCGATGATCTTTGTCGTCGTCGAAGAACTCATTCCGGAATCCCAGCTGGAGAAAAACACGGATGCTGCAACCGTCGGCGCGATGCTGGGTTTCGCCGTCATGATGACGCTCGATGTCGCGCTGGGGTGAACCCGTGTTCCCGGATCATTGGCCCATCGTCGGTATCTGCGGTTACAGCGGTTCCGGTAAGACGACGCTCATCGAGAGTCTCGTCAGATCCTTCTCGCAAATCGGATGGACGACCGGCGTCATCAAACTTGTTCATGGCATGGAGATCGACCGCGAGGGCAAAGATAGCGATCGATTCTATCGATGCGGTGCTTCGGTGTTTGCATACGATTCCTCTCAGTGGATGCTCCGACAATCGGTAGAGGCACACTTCCAGACGCTCGAACACGGCATCCGATACCTCATGACCCACAATGATCTCGTGCTGGTCGAGGGTCATAAGTCGATCCCGCTCCCGATCAAGATCTGGATTCAATCCGACGCGCATGAAGATCCTCCGGGGGAAGCCGGACCGGTGATCGCATGCCTTGGAAGAAACAGCCCCCGACTCACGGAAGCGTTCGGATTGATCCGGCGACTGGTCGAGCATCGAGCCAGAAGGAAGCCGGTAATGGTGGGAATTCGAGCGGAGGGACACATGGAATTTTCTCGGGAGCAACTCCTGGAAGCAATCGGGGATATCCTCGACGAAATTGTCGTTATCGGCGATGGAATCTCCCGGACATCCGGTGAGACCCCAAAACAGCTCTCTCCGGCGACCGATGTTCCCAAACGAATTGCATCGATCGTTGCGGCTCTGCGCTGGGCACCCGATCGACGCTGGATGTTCCTCCCGACTTCGCCGAGTCGGTTCGATGCCGGATTGATCGGACGCCTGATCGATAGCATCTCCCCTCGGATATGGGCGGCATTCGCTCCATCCGATCACGCTCCGGATCTCCGGATGTGCAGTTGCATGGACGCTCGGTTCCTGGACGTGATCATGACCATGAAATCCATTGATGAATTGATGACGAACCCGCGCGTTTCATTGATCGCGCACTCGACCGCAAATACCTAGGGTGCCCTCATGAGCGAACCCAGGACGATTATCCGGTTGATGTGCGAGACAGACGGCGCAGCAATCAATCAGCTGTTTCTCCGGGTCTTCGGAATCGATCGGTCAATCGATCAATGGCGTTGGAAATTCCTTGAGAATCCCCACGGAGATTCACTCGTGCATGTCGCAGAATGCGGCGGTCGTATTGTGGGACACTATGGCATGATCCCGCGATCTGTCTGGTGTCGGGATCGATTCCGCCCGGCATTCCAGGAAGTCGACGTCATGGTCGATCCCGAGCACAGTCGAGGGGGACTGTTTCTGAAGCTGGGACATGCCTGTTATCGTGAGGCTGTTCAGCGAAACGCCGCCTTTACATTTGGTTTTCCGAATCAGACCTCGATGCCGGTCGGAAGTCGACTGCTGAGATGGCGTGCGATTGGCTCCATTCCGCTGTTCACCTTGATGATCCGGCCCGGAGATGTCCTTGCGAACCGGAAGAAATCCGAGGCTTGTTCCGCGACGGTTTCTCCGATACTGAACGGTCTGTGGAGCGGCTATCTGAGACTCCGTCATGGTGAGGGGAACCCGAGACCGCTTGCGATGGATGGACAAATCGGAGCCTCCGAGTTATCCGGCGACGAGTTCTGTTTCAGGCGCGATGCGGATTATCTGCGCTGGCGCTACCGGAACATCGGGCCGTCCGAGTATATCGATACCGGTCATGCGGGTATTCCTTCGCGCGATCACGCCTGTGTGGTAGCCTTCAATAAGGATCACGAGGCTTATCTGATGGATTTCGATCCCGCATCGGACGACCGTGCGGTGTCAGCTGCGATTCGAGCATCGATCAGGATATGTGTGGAGCGCAGAGTGCGGGTTCTGCGGGCATGGGCTCTGGAAGGAGGCCGGTTGGCGGCTGTTTTCGGAAAACTGGGTTTTGTCCGGCGAGATTCCAGGCTCCATCATGTGATCCATTCGTTCGAATCGCCCGAATTCAATCGCTACTTGTGGGATGCCTCTCGCTGGTATATATCGGCGGGAGATTCGGATTGTATCTGATTCGATCATTGGAGGCGGTAGGAACGATGATACACCGGCAATCGATCATGAGGCGGATTTACCAGACATTTCGATACGAGATGGTTTCGCGCGTGCTGCGAACTGCTTCGGGAAACGTCAGACTGGGCAAGTCCGCTCTGTTCCTTCCAACCCTGATGGACATGCCGGAGACAGCGAGAGTTCTGAGCATATCTCCTCATCCGGATGACGATGTTCTGGCAATCGGCGGTATTCTGGCCGGTCATGCAGCGAGCCAATCCGAGATCATATCGCTCATCCTGACCAACGGCAGTCGGGGTAACTCCGAAACGGTCATGGATCAGAAGCTGACAGTCATGAGGCGGCAGGAGGCGGATGCGGCGGCCAGAATCATCGGGATCAGTTATCTGCATTTCTGGGATATCGAAGATGGTCAACTGAGAAGCGATCCGGAACAGGTTTCGCGCATGGAAGCTCAGATTTCCGCATTCATGCCGGATCTGATCTATCTGCCGTTCCCGATCGACTATCATTACGATCATCTCGCGGCAACGCGTCTCGTCCTGGAAGCACTCCGGAAACTGCGTACAACGGTCACGCTGCGTTGTTACGAATGCATCGTCCCGCTCATTCCGAATCGGATCTGTGATGTGACCCGCTGGATTGAGAAAAAACGTGCGGCAATCCGCTGTTATGTGTCCCAGAATCGTGTTACCGACTACGAGTACACGATCATCGAAGGGTTGAACAAACTTCGCACACACGGATTGATGAAGGGCAGAGGGTATGCGGAAGGGTTGTTCGAAACCGACATGGTATCATTGCACCGGATCCTGCGGGCGATGGATTGAGCGGACCCGGAACGAGCCGACATGCGTATTCTGCTGATGGATGAGAACAGTCAAATCGGTGGCGCTCAGGTGGTGATGTTACAGATCGCCGGGCATCTCCGGGAGAGGGGCGTTCCGACCGGTGCCATGATTCAGGGGCCGGGAAGGTTGGAACACCAGTTGATCCTTTCGGAAGTCGCGATCGAGCATCACGATTTCCAGGGGTTGAAAAAGAGGTGGTTCCTGCCGTGGGCTCTTCGGAGCAATCATCGGAAAATGGTGGTTGCGATCGAGCGATTCCGACCGGATCTCATCGTATGCAATTCTCCATGGACGGCGGTCTGCGCGGTCTCGGCGATCCGCGCTCGCAGGATTCGCTCGGTCGTGGTCGTGCATGCGTCGATCGCGCCCGGACGCGCCGTGAAAAAGATCCTGATTCCGATGGTGTTTCGGCGCATCACACCGGTCATCAACCTCTGGGTAGCCGTATCCGAGGCTTTGTGCGAACAGGTTCGAGGCCTGGGTGCCGCATCCTGTACCGTCATACGAAACGGCGTGGATATCAGACGATTTCGTCCAGGAGGAACCGGTCTGCTGCGCTCGGCATGCGGATTGTCCGATCACGCCTTTCTGGCCGTCACGGCGGGCCGCTTGCATCCCGGTAAAGGCCAGCAGGATCTCATAAACGCCGCAGTCACCCTCATCCGGAGCCATCCGGAATTCCATCTGGCCATCATCGGGAGCGAACTGCTCAACCCGAATGAAGCACCCGGATTTCGGATGGAACTCGAACGGTTGGCGCAGGAATCCGGCATCGGCGCTCACATCCACTTTCTCGATTTCCGTTCGGATCTGCATCAGTTGCTTCCGGATGCGGACTGCATGCTGTCCGGTTCGTATGAAGAATCGTTCGGGCTGGCGATTCTGGAGGGCATGTCGGCGGGATTGCCGGTTGTTGCGACGGATGTGCCGGGACATCGTGGTCTGATCGCTGACGATCGTGAAGGGTATCTTTATCAGGCCGGAGAGATCACTCACCTGATAAAACGGCTTGACCACCTCATCGCATCTCGCGATACGCGGGAACGGATGAGTCGAGCAGCTCGCGAACGCGCAGAAGCGTTCGGATTGGAATCGACGATGTCCGAGTGGATGAAGCTGTTTGACTCGCTCGGAGGGATCGGATGAGTCTGCGCGTCGCAATAGATGGCAGACGGATCCGCACGGCTCATTCCGGGTTGGGGGTGTATTCGTTCGAGTTGATCCGAGCACTCATCGAACGTCATGAGATTGAGTGGATCGTATATGCGCATCCTGACGTCAGGGCGTATCTGGATGTGGCTGAAGCCGATCACCTGACATGGGTCATCACACCGCACGGCGTCGACGATCACCTCAGAGGAGATCTCTGGAAACATCTCGGATTGCCGTTCGAACTGAACAGACGGGCCGTTGATGTATTCCATGATCTCGCTTATCAACTCCCGTTATTCAGGTTTTCGGGGAACAGCCGGCGGATCGTCACGATTCACGATCTTGCGCCGTTCACATTTCCTGAAACGAACACCTGCAGGTATGGCGTGTACTGGCGATGGATGACACGTGCGAGCATCGCCCGGGCGGACCGGATCGTTGCTGTTTCCAATTTTGCGGCGAATGAGATCCGTGAACGGTTTGGTATTGATGAGGCGCGCATTACGGTTATTCATTCCGCCGTATCGCCCGGGTTCAGACCGGCGGTCGAACCGATCGGGGTAAGGGGGAGACCGTACATCATGGTGGTGGCGAACTTTGAACCGAGGAAAAATCTCACGGGATTGCTCCGGGCGTTCGATCGACTGGTTCATCATCGGAATCTGGATCTCGACCTGCACGTCATCGGCAGCATGGGGTGGAAAAACGAGCAGGTTTACAGGGAATTGAAGGCACGGAGATTGGCGGATCGAGTTACGTTCGAGGGATATGTCGGGCTGGAACGGATGATCGCGGCATATCACTCGGCGGAACTGGCTGTCGTTCCATCAAAATACGAAGGATTCGGGTTCCCGTTGCTCGAAGCCATGGCATGCGGAGTTCCGGTCGTGTCATCGCGTGCATCGTCGCTTCCCGAGATCGGTGGTGACGCGCCGGAGTATGTTGATCCCGAGGATGACGAGGCGATGACCGAAGCCATTGGAAGGGTACTGGAAGGATCGGATCTGCGCCGGGAGATGATCGCGAGGGGTTTGGAGCGAGCGGCGGAGTTTTCGTGGGAGAAATCGGCGATGCGATACATTGATTGCTATCGGAGTCTGATCTGAGATGCCTCGGAATATCCAACTGATCGTCGAGTATGACGGGACGGATTTCTGCGGTTTTCAGATCCAGAAAAACGGTCGGACCGTCCATGCCGAATTGCTCAGGGCCGTCAACCGGATACTGGATTCCGAACACAAGCTGATTCTGGCTGCGCGAACGGACAGCGGCGTGCATGCTTCGGGGCAGTCCGTCAATTTTTGGACCGATAGCGGGATCTCGGTTGATCGAATCCGGTTCGGTGTGAATGCTGTGTTACCGCCTGATGTGTCCATTCTCTGTGCACGGGAGGTGCCGGAAACCTTTCATGCCCGTTTTTCCGCACGCTCACGATCGTATCGATACTCCATCTGGAATTCACCGCACCGTTCAGTGATCCGGCGACGTCGATTCTGGCATTTTCCGGGGAGACTGGACCGGGAGGCGATGGTGGATGCGGTGGGGGAGTTGGTGGGTGAGCGGGATTTTTCGAGTTTTCGAGCCATCGATGATCTGACGCGGCATTCCGTTCGCCGGATGATTCGGGCGGAAGGTGTTGTATCCGGAGATGAGATTCATTTCGAGTTCGAAGCGAATGCTTTTCTTCAGCACATGATTCGGAACATCGTGGGAACCATGATCATGGTGGGGACGAAGAAGATTGACCGGGCAGGCTTTCGGGATGTGATCGAAGCGCGCGATCGGCGACGAGCCGGGCAGACCGCGCCACCGATCGGATTGTGCCTCCTGGGGGTGCATTATCCGTTGTCGGCATTTGGATTGGAGGATGCCGCAGCGGGATGTGATGGAGAGCAGCGGGTCGAGCCGGAATTATCTGCTTGACAGGCCCATATGAAGACCTTACACTTGCACGTTCGTACGTCTGTGTGTCGACAGGTCTTGTCAGATTGGGAGAAAATAAAGACGATGAAAACAACGATGTTTACGCGGAATGAAGATGTTAAACGGACCTTTTATCTGTTGGATGCGACGGATATTCCTGTCGGGCGAGTAGCGAGCATGGCGGCGTACCTGCTGCGCGGCAAGCATCGTCCGGACTACACCCCGCACATCGACAACGGCGATCATGTGGTGATTGTCAATGCCGACAAAGTTGCACTGACCGGCAGCAAGTGGGATGACAAGGTTTATTATCGCCATTCGATGTTTCTCGGCGGGCTGAAGGAAACGACGGCGCGAAAGATGCGTGAAACCCATCCGGATCGGATCCTGCAGTTTGCGGTGAAAGGCATGCTTCCGAAGAACCGTCTGGGCAACAAGCTGATCAAGAAGCTTGCCGTGTATGCCGGTTCGGAGCATCCGCATGAAGCTCAGAATCCGACAGCGATTGAAATCTCAAAAGACAAGCATATTGTCAAAATCGGTTGACAGGAGGCATTTGGAGCGTGGATCAAGCTGAAACTTTCTATGGAACGGGTCGGCGCAAGACGTCGGTCGCACGGGTGTTTTTGAAGATGGGTGCCGGCAAATTTGTGATCAATGGCCGGGAAATCACGGAGTTTTTTAAACGACAGACTCTCAGGATGATCATCAATCAGCCATTTGAGATCACTTCGACGGCTGGCAAGTTCGATATCATCGCGAACATTGCTGGCGGTGGAAACTCGGGGCAGGCCGGTGCGCTCCGGCACGGAATCGCCCGGGCACTGCTGGATTATGATCCGAACTTGAGAACGCCTCTGAAGCGAGCCGGATTTCTCACCCGGGATCCCCGCCAGGTCGAACGGAAGAAATACGGCCAGCGCGGCGCTCGGGCTCGATTCCAGTTCTCGAAACGGTAAACCGTCTCTCGTCCGTCCTGGACGGATCCGGGAGTGTGTTTTTGTGCGTATCCTGCAGGCATGCGGATTCCCGGCCGGGGTGTCCGACACGGTGTCGGATTCGGCGGGAGTGAGACGCATGCTGATGCTCAACCCACGGAGGTAGTGTGTATGGTTACTGTAACGATGCGGCAGTTGCTCGAAGCCGGAGTGCATTTCGGGCACCAGACCAAGCGCTGGAACCCGAAGATGAAGCCGTATATTTTCGGCGAGCGCAACGGTATCTACATCATCGATCTGCAGAAGACGATGAGGCTGTTCAAGGGTGCATGCGAATTCATCTTCAATGCATGCAGCGATGGCAAGGAAGTACTCTTTGTCGGCACCAAGAAACAAGCGCAGGTCGTCATTCAGGAAGAGGCGTTGCGGTCAAAGATGTACTATGTGACCCACCGTTGGCTGGGTGGCATGCTGACCAATTTCGCCACCATCAAGAAATCGGTCGCGCGCTGGGAGACACTCGAGACGATGAAAGCCAATGACGGCTATCTCGATTTGAGCAAAAAGGAAGCCCAGCGTCTCGAAAAAGAACGCATCAAACTCGAACGAAATCTCGAAGGCATTCGCAAGATGACCGATCTTCCCGGCGTTCTCGTGGTGGTCGATCCGAAAATGGAACACATCGCCGTTCAGGAAGCTCGAAAACTCAATATTCCCGTCATAGCCATCATCGATACCAATTGCGATCCGAACGAAATCGATTATCCGATTCCGGGTAATGACGACGCAATTCGCTCCATTCAACTCATCATTTCACAAATTGCTCAGTCTGCCATCAACGGTCACGATGTCTTCCGCAAGACCATCGGCACACGCGGGGTGGTTGAGACAGAGAAACCGGATGTAGATTTCGGCAAGGACGGCGAGGAAGCGCCGGTGAGACGTTCGCGACCGACGCCTCAGCGAAAACAGGAAAAACAGATCGAAAAGCTTGACAGCGAATCGGTCCCCGTAGAAGAGGAATGAACCGGAGGTAAATCGGTATGGATATCACGGCAGCATTGATTGCGGATCTGCGTGAAAAAACCGGTCTGGGTATCATGAAGTGCAAGGAAGCACTGCTTGCGACCCAGGGCGATATCGAAAAAGCGATTGAATATCTGCGCAAGAAAGGTCTTGCGGACGCATCGAAAAAAGCCCACAGGGCCACATCGGAAGGCGTAGTCGGCAGTTACATCCATCACTCGAACAAACTCGCTGTGCTCGTCGAAGTGATGTGCGAAACGGACTTCGTGGCGAAAACCGACGACTTCCAGCAACTCGTCCGGGATGTCGCCATGCATATCGCATCGGCCAACCCGGCATATCTCGATCCGGAAAGCGTTCCCGCCGACGTTCTCGAAAAAGAACGCGCGATCTATACCGAGCAGGTCGCCGCTCTGGGAAAACCGCAGAACATCGTCGAAAAAATCGTTGATGGGAAGGTCTCCAAGTTCTACACTCAGTTCTGTCTGCTCAAACAGCAGTTCGTGAAGGACGAAGAGAAAACCGTTGAGGAAGTAATCAAGGCCGTCATCGCGAAATTGGGCGAGAACATTCGGATCGGCCGCTTTGTGAGGATGTCATTGGGCGAATAAGCCAGCGGCGTTCTCACCGATAACGAGGGCTCGTGAACGTGGAACACACTCAATCGAATCATATCAGAGTCCTCGTCAAAATGTCGGGTGAAGCATTGGGCGGTGGCAAGCAGGGAATCGACCCCTCCACCGCCTTTTCCTTTGCACTCGAAGTCAAATCCGCTGCTGCGACGGGCGCAGGTATCGCGCTGGTGATCGGCGGAGGCAATATTTTCAGGGGAATCCATGCCGATGGACGGATCGACCGGGTGGCCGCCGATCAGATGGGGATGCTCGCAACTATGATCAATGCACTGGCCGTCAAGCAGTTTCTGATCGCGGCTGGACAACCTGCAGAGGCGTTCTCGGCATTGAACATCGCCGGTGTCTTCCCGAGTTACTCGGCGCAAACCGCTCGGGCATGCCTCGATGACGGCAAGGTCGTCGTGTTTGCCGGGGGTACCGGAAACCCATATTTTTCGACGGATACCGCGGCTGCACTTCGCGCCCTCGAAATCAATGCCAATGTCATGATCAAAGCGACCAAAGTCGACGGCGTTTTCGACAAGGATCCCAAGATATTCAAGGATGCGGTCAAATTCGATCAGCTCAGTTATGACCGCGTTCTGAATCTGAACCTGAAGGTCATGGATGCCACATCGATCGCTCTGTGCAGAGATAACTCGCTGCCGGTTCGTGTCATCAATCTGACCGAATCGGGAAATCTTATCCGGACGATACTGGGACAGAATGTCGGCACACTGATCACAAAAGGAGACGAGTCATGATCAAGGATGTGAATGAAGAGACGATTCTGAAGATGGAAGAGACTTTGGATCATTACCAGCGTCAGTATTCGTCGGTGAGAACCGGTCGAGCCAACTCTGCTTTGGTTGAGCATATCAAGGTCGATTACTATGGAACACCAACGCCCATCAAGCAGGTCGCCAAGATATCGATCCCCGAACCCACTCTGATCGTCATCCAGCCATGGGATGCATCCGTCACCACTCAGGTCGAAAAAGCGATTCAGAAAAGCGACACGGGTCTCGTGCCGAATTCCGACGGAAAACTGATCCGGATCAATATTCCCGCCCTGACGGAAGAGCGTCGCCAGCAATTGGTCAAGGTCGTGAAAAAAATGACCGAAGAAGGCCGGGTGGCGTTGCGAAACATCCGTCGCGAAGCCAATGACCAGATCAAGCAGATTCTGAAGGATAAGGAAGTCACCGAGGACGAAGCCCACAAAGGGTATGACGAGATCCAGAAACTGACGGATGACTATATCAAAAAACTGGATGCCGCCGGACTCGCCAAAGAAAAAGAAATACTCGATTTCTAGGATATCGGCATGATTCGCAGCACGAAACGTCCAGCCAGAATCACCGCCGATATGCTCGATCGGAACAAACTCCCGATCCATATCGCCATCATCATGGACGGAAACGGTCGATGGGCCGGTAAACGCGGTTTGCCTCGAATTGCCGGACATCATGCAGGGGTCAGGACCGTCGAGCGGATAACCGAATCCGCAACCGAACTCGGAATCCGATTCCTGACCTTGTATACATTCTCACGCGAAAACTGGAATCGTCCGATTCTCGAGGTCAAAGCACTCATGGAGATTCTCCATGCCAATCTGATTTCGCAGCGTGAGCGTCTCCTGAAAAACGGCGTCCGACTGCGTATCAGCGGGGATCTTCATCAGTTCCCGGAATCGGTTGTCCAAGAACTCGAATGCACCATGTCCGAGACGGCTTCCGGACAGAATCTCACATTGAATCTCGCGCTGGGATATAGCGGTCGCGAAGAAATTCTCGCTGCGACCCGATCGCTGATGCGGGATGCGATGAACGGAAAGATCGATCCGGATGCTGTGACGGAACAGATCTTTTCGGACCGATTGCTGACCGCCGGTCTGCCGGATCCGGAATTGATCATCCGTACGAGTGGGGAATATCGGCTCTCCAACTTTCTGCTCTGGCAGTGTTCGTATTCCGAGTTTTTCTTTACCGATGTTCTCTGGCCGGATTTCGCACCGCAGGATCTGATCCGTGCAATTTACGAGTATCAGCACCGGGACAGGCGTTTCGGCAAGGTATCCGGCGGAGCACCGACCCGGTGAAGAACACGGTTGTGCGATATCTGACGGCGATCGTTGCCCTGCCGCTGGTCATCATCCTGATCCTGTATCCCCATCAAGCCCTTTTCGCAACCATCGCCGGATCGCTGTTCCTGATCGCTCTCTCGGAATGGCTCGTCATCATCTGCAAAGTGTCCGGCGCGATTCCGAAAACAGTCGGCATCATTTCCGGGGCAATCTGTATCACCGGTTTTCTGGCCTACGATATCTATCAGGACGGATTCCTGATCGTCTTCCCGACGGCCATCGTTCTGATCGGATCGGCCCTGTATTATGCTGCCGGACCACAGACTGACATGAAAGCAGCCGCAGCGAGTGTGTCGGGATTGATCACTGCAAGCCTGATCGTGTCCTGGAGTTGCGGATCGCTCATTCTGATCAGAGGCAATGAGGTTCCGTTGGATGGCCGATATGTTCTGTTTCTGCTGTTGAGCATCGTATGGCTCGGAGATGCTGGGGCCATGCACATCGGACGCCGGTTCGGCAAACGACGTCTGTCTCCGGTCATCAGTCCCGGAAAAACCGTCGAGGGACTCATCGGAGCGCTCGTGACAGGGACCATTGCAGGGCTTCTGGCCAATGCCGCTTTCAGACTTCCGATTCCATTCTGGCATTTACTGCTCCTGAGTCCTGTTATCATTGTGCTGTCACACACCGGAGATCTTCTCAAGTCCATCTTCAAGCGAGCAGCCTGTGTCAAGGACTCGGGCCATTTGATTCCGGGACACGGCGGTTTTCTGGATCGCCTTGACAGTCTGCTCCTCACCGCTCCATTGATGTACGCATACATACGGCTCGTCTGGCTGCCCCTCTAAGGAGTCGTTTCCATGAAAAATATCGTGATTCTCGGCGCGACCGGATCGATCGGTGAGCAGGCGGTCGACATTCTGAGTCGATTTCCGGACCGATTCAGGATTCAGGCATTGAGCGCACAGGGCAATCGAATCGATCGCTTCATCGATCAGATTCAGCGAGTCGGGCCTGAGGTGGTTCACGTCATGGAACCCGGAGCGGCACAACGCTTGAAAAGCGCTCTTTCGCATACCACCGTCCGTATCCTGACCGGCCCGGACCACCTTGAAGCACTGGCCAGAGGGCAGAGCGTCGAAACGGATACGGTTCTCTCCGCGATTTCCGGAACCGCAGGATTGATTCCGACCATGGCGGCGATCGAATCGGGTCTCGATGTCGCCATTGCCAACAAGGAAACATTCGTGACCTGCGGCCAACTCGTGTCGGATGCGGCCCTCCGCTCCGGCTCGACGATTCATCCGGTTGACTCGGAGCATTCGGCGATCGCCCAGTGTCTCGCCGGCCTGGAACACTCAGAGATTCGCCGCCTGATTCTGACGTGTTCAGGCGGTCCTTTCCGGAACCGCCCGGATCTCGATCTGAATGCGATCACACCCCGCGATGCTCTCGCGCACCCGACCTGGGACATGGGCAGGAAGATCACAATCGACTCCGCGACACTCATGAACAAGGGTCTCGAAGTCATCGAAGCGCGATGGTTGTTCCAAATTGAATCTTCGAGGATCGACGTGGTGATTCATCCGGAAAGCATTATCCATTCCATGGTGGAAACCCGGGATGGGTCGGTCATGGCCCAGATGAGCATCCCCGACATGCGACTCCCCATTCTGTACGCGATGACGGCCGGCAAACACTGGGACGCACCGCTCGAACGGATCGATTTTTGTCGCCTGGCCCGATTGACCTTCCATGCGCCGGATTACGACCGCTTTCCCTGCCTGAATCTGGCATATCGTGCGCTTGAGATCGGCGGGACCATGCCGGCAGTTCTCAATGCCGCGAATGAAATCGCCGTGGAAGCATTCTGTGCGGAAACGATCCGATTCACGGACATTCCCCGGGTCATCCGGTCGGTCATGGATCGGCATCATCCCATCGAGCGATATGACTTGTATGAGGTAATCGAAGTGGACTCCTGGGCGAAATCGATCGCAAGACATTGCGTGAATTCATGAGCGGACGGAACCAGACGCGACCGGTTCGGATCGGAACGCTGGAACTCGGTGGATCCGCTCCTGTGCGTGTGCAATCCATGACGAACACGGATTCTTCCGATCCGGTGAAAACTCTCGAGCAGATCCGGCGATGCGCAGCCGCCGGTGCTGAACTGATGCGCGTCAGCGTTCCGGATCGCGCGGCTCTCGATGCATTGCCACAGATCGTTCGGCATTCTCCGATTCCGATTGCCGCGGACATCCACTTCGATTATCGACTCGCGCTGGGAGCCATCGAAGCAGGCGTGCAGAAGCTGCGGATCAATCCCGGGAACATCGGATCGCGCGATCGGGTGCGGCAGATCATCGATGCCGCATCGGCACGCCAGGTGCCCATCCGTGTCGGCATCAATTCCGGATCGCTTGAAGACGACATTCTGAAAAAACATGGCCATCCGACAGCCGAAGCATTGTGTGAAAGCGCGATGCGTCAGATCGACCTGCTCTCCGGGTTCGGTTTTCAGGACATCGTTCTGTCATTGAAATCATCCGACGTTCCTCTCAGCATCGATGCCTACCGGCGGATCTCACAGGTGTGCAACTACCCTCTCCACATCGGGATCACAGAGGCGGGAACCCTGCTGACCGGCGCGATCCGTTCCGCGATCGGTCTGGGGATCCTTCTGAATGAAGGTATCGGAGACACCTTGCGGGTGTCGCTGGCGGCCGATCCCGTCGAGGAAATCCATGCCGCCTATACGATTCTGGGCGCACTGGGATTGCGTCGTCGCGGTCCGCGGGTGATCGCGTGTCCGACGTGCGGGAGAACACAGATCGACATCATCCGGCTGGCTGAGGCGGTTGAGGCCGCTGTTCGCGATCGGACCGAACCGATCACCGTCGCCGTGATGGGATGCATTGTCAACGGTCCGGGAGAAGCGCGCGAGGCGGATATCGGAATTGCGGGCGGCAGGGGAGAAGCGCTCCTGTTCCAACACGGAAAGCCCCTCCGGAAGATCCCCGAATCGAAAATACTTAAAGCGTTACTTGAGTTGTTTGACGAAGTCGCGGAATCGCTGCCTAGAGATTCATAAAAGGTGTCGGGACGAAGGTAAGCAGAAACACGGCGATGGTGAACCACGCCAGTCGCCTGCGGATCGGTCCCAGGGATCGCGTCCTGAATGACGGGATGTCGGAATCCCATCAACAGCAGCAACGCGAGCCAGAACCACCAGCCTTCCCTAGTAAGCCGAGAGGCGCCAGCAGAATCAGAAAAACCCGGGCGATGTTCCACTGACGTCGGCCGAAGAGAGCAGATGCGATGTGGCCACCATCCAGTTGTCCGATCGGCAGCAGATTGAGAGACGTGATGAGAAGACCGATGATGCCGGCGAAGCCGATCGGGTGCAGGGTGATCGTGAAGCCTTCAGGCAGAGACGGGAAGATGAGTTTCACCAGGAGCAACATCAGGATCGATGTGCCCATCTGCATGCCTTCGGGATGAAATGCGGGAACTGGAGTCGACATCACCAGCCCGATGACGGTTGCGGGCAGGGCGATGATGAATCCGGCGATCGGTCCGGCCATACCGATATCGAGCAGGGCCCGACGGGTCGGAATAGCACCTTTGATCCGGATGAAGGCACCCATGGTTCCGAGAAGATTCGGCATCGGGATGAAATAGGGAACCGTTGCGGGCACGTTGTGCAACCTGCACATGATCCAGTGACCGAATTCATGGACTCCCAGAATCAGCAGGAGCGTGAACGAAAATGGAACTCCATAAATGATGTGCCAGGGATTTTCGGTCAGATTGACGCGTTGTTGAAGCGCGCCTGCCAGAACAGTTGAGATGATGGTCAGGCCGAAGAGAAGCCAGGCGATCCAGGGAATTCGGGTTCGATTGGATTTTTCAGGCTCGATGATGTAGGTCTGACTGTAGGGACTGCTCGGATTCACAACCGCTCCAACTCCATTCTCCGGTAACTTCCGCCACCGTCTTCACTCATTACACCGGATGACGGCTGGTTGTTCCGGTTGACACGTTCAGGCACGCGCCGTAGGATCGGAATCGGTCTCTGTTCTATCGAAAGGAAGCACATGACACAACGAGAATCCGCACTACAAAGAATGGTTACCCGGGAAATGGAACTGGCAGCGCTTCACGAAGGCTGTACGGTGGATCGGATATGTTCCAGCATCGCTGAAGGTTCGGCAGCACTGCCCGCGAACAACCGCAATGTCCTGAGAAAGCCCCGCGTCGTCGGCTCCGGGTTTCGGATTAAAATCAACGCCAATATCGGTACGTCACCGGATTTGAATCAGCCGGACGTTGAAAAAGAGAAAGTGGCCGTCGCGGTGGCTGCCGGTGCCGATGCGGTGATGGATCTGTCCATCGGTGGTGATATTCGGGGGATGCGCCGCGAAATCCGCTCTGTCTGTGACGTTCCGCTGGGAACCGTTCCAATTTATGAAGCGGCCTGTAAAATGATCGGGCAGGGAAAATCCATAGAAGACATGACGGCTGATGATCTGTTCGAGGTCATCCGGCACCATGGTGAAGATGGCGTCGATTTCATCACGGTGCATTGCGGTGTCACCCGGAATGCTCTGGATCGGTTGAATGCACAAGGGCGTATCACGGGAATTGTCAGCCGGGGTGGCTCGTTTCTTGCCCGTTGGATCCGGAAAAACAGACATGAAAACCCTCTCTTCGAACAATACGATCGCTTGCTCGACATCGCCCGTGAGTTCGATATGACACTCAGTCTCGGAGATGGCCTCCGTCCGGGATGCCTGGCGGATGCCACCGACCGGGCGCAGATCGAGGAATTGATCACTCTGGGGGAATTGACCGAGCGCGCCTGGAAGAAAGGCGTTCAGGTCATGGTCGAAGGCCCTGGTCATGTGCCATTGCATCAGATCGGGACCAATATGCAGATCCAGAAATCTCTCTGCCGGAATGCCCCCTTCTACGTTCTCGGACCCCTCGTTACCGATATCGCTCCCGGGTATGATCACATCACATCGGCTATCGGCGGTGCCATTGCGGCTTTTTCCGGTGCGAGTTTCCTGTGTTATGTCACACCTGCCGAACACCTCCGTCTGCCGACGCTGAAGGATGTCCGCGACGGTGTGATCGCATCCCGCATCGCCGCTCATGCGGCCGATATCGCGCTCGGAATTCCAGGCGCCATGGATCCGGATAACCGGATGGCAGAAGCCCGCAAGAAACTCGATTGGGATACCCAGATCGCAGTTGCCATCGATCCCGTGACAGCCGCTCAGGTGCGTGACTCAGCGCCTCCGGAAGATCGATCGGTCTGCAGCATGTGCGGCCGGTTCTGCGCCATCAAAGGGCTCGAGGAAGTCGAGGGGGTGTGATCCGAGCAGCGCCGCTGGTGATGATCGCCGGGGGTATGGATCCAACCGGCGGAGCCGGATTACTTGCGGATATTCGGGCTCTCTGTGCAGCCGGAGTTCGAATCGCACCGTGTGTGACAGCGGTTACAGCCCAGAATAGTCGGGGAGTTCACGCATATCAGGCGGTTGCTCCCGAGATGCTTCTCGCACAGATGCGTTCCGTCGCCGAAGATCATGCGATTCATGCGCTGAAAATCGGAATGATCGGCCATGTCGATCTGGTCGATGTATTCGCCGAGTTTCTGAGCGTTTATCCGATCCCTCACGTGGTCCTGGATCCTGTTCTCCAGGCATCCGCTGGCGGCATGTTCGCAGATCGGGTATTGATCGATCGCATGCTGTCGAACCTGCTTCCTCGAACAACATTGATGACTCCCAATCTGCCCGAACTGGCGACGATCACCCATGCTCGGACAGACAATCCGGTCTGGCCGCGCGTGGCGGCGGAGTATCTCATCGGTTCGGGCTGTGAATCCGTCCTGGTGAAAGGTGGTCACGCGGCAGGCGCGCCGATCGATCGTCTGTTCCAAAACGGCAATGAACATGTTTTTCGCGCGTCGAAACTCGACGGACAGATTCGTGGGACCGGGTGCGGTCTTGCATCATTCATCTCGGGACGCCTGGCCTCGGGTGATCCCCTGATCGATGCGATAAAAAAGGCCAGACGCTATATCAGACGTCAATTCAAGGATTATGGACGGTGCGGCCGAACGTTGTTCGGAGCGTGGATTCCGGAGGCATAACATGAGTCAATCGGCACTCCGCGATCATAATCGGCGTCAATTCATCAAAGGTTGCATTCTCGGCGGATGCGCGCTTTCTCTGGGAATCCCGATCCCGAGACTGCTCGCGGGGAGCAGATTGACGGATGCCCGCTTTTTTCATCCCGGCGAAGGGAAAACCGTTCGATGCGGACTTTGCTTTCGAAAATGCTTCATCGAATCGGGAGATCGCGGGCATTGCAGGATCCGGATAAATGATGGCGGAAAACTGAAAACACTGGCATACGGGAATCCAGGCGCTATTCATCTGGACCCGATCGAGAAAAAACCGCTGTTCCATGTCCGACCCGGCAGTCAGGCGTATTCGATTGCCGTTCCCGGCTGTAATCTCAACTGCAAATTCTGCCAGAACTGGCAAATCGCTCAGGCCGATCCCGACGAGATCCGAACGGAAGCCATGACTCCGGAAGCGATCGCTCGATCCGCTGTTTCGTCGGGGGCTCGATTCATCGCTTACACATATTCGGAGCCGGTTGTCTGGAGCGAATACGTGCTGGATTGCGCCGAGGCCGGCAGAAAAATCGGAATCGATTCGGTCGTGATCTCGAATGGAACGTGGTCTCGGGAGGTTCTGGACGAGTTGATTCCGCGGGTTCGCGCGATCAAGGTCGATTTGAAATCGATCGAACCCTCTTATTATCGAGATGTGTGCGAAGGTGAACTCGGACCGGTTCTGGAGAACCTGATTGAGATCCGGAAGAAGGGTTGCTGGCTCGAAATCGTCAATCTCGTGGTGACAACCCTGAATGATTCTCCGGCGAACTTCAAAAAACTTGCGGAGTGGATCAAGAAAGAACTCGGGACCGACGTTCCGCTCCATTTTACTCGTTTTCATCCCATGTACCGATTGAAGGACCTCCCTCCAACTCCTCTGGGAGTGCTGGATCTGGCATGGAAAACGGCTCGGGAAACCGGCCTTAACTATGTTTATGTCGGAAATGTTCCGGATCATCCCGCGCAGCACACCGAGTGCCCCTCATGTCACACACGTTTGATCGAGCGGATCGGTTTTCAGGTGAAATCGTATTCCATCCGGGACGGTGCATGCCGTGCATGCGGAACGCGGATTCCGGGCGTATGGAGTTGACTCGGGACGATGAACGCCAACTCGAGACCGAAGAAAACACCACTTCATCTGTTGGAATGCCAATCGCGCAAGGATTGGCGGGAGTGGCTCCGGAATCATCACTCAGAATCACCGGGAGTCTGGCTCGTGTTTGTCAATCGAAGCTCCGGAACGTCTGGCATGACTTATGACGATGCCGTCGAGGAAGCCTTGTGCTTCGGATGGATCGACAGCATCATCCGGAATCTCGACCCCATGCATCATATGCGGAAATTTACCCCGAGAAAGCCGGACAGTCGGTGGTCGACAATCAATCGGAACCGTTATGAGTCGCTCAGGGAAAGAGGTTTACTCACGGCAGCGGGCCTGAACTCCGGGCCGACCGCGCGCAACGGCGACGCTCCGGAGGTATCACTGGATCGGATTCCGGCCTGGATCGAGGAATCCCTGAGAGAGGATGATGCGATCTGGCAAAACTGGCTCGCGCTGGCCCCTTCGTATCGACGACACTATATCGGATGGCTGGAAGCCGCCAGGCGGGCGGACACTCGCAGAAAACGACTCGAAGAAGCGCTCGAACTCATCAGGCAGAGGAAAAAACTCGGGATGAGATAATCCTGTTCGTCGATTACTTCTGAAGATCGATCTGCATCGTATCAGCCGTGCCGCGCGTTTGCAGTTTATACAGTGGAATCGAGACCTGAAGCTGGTTTCCGTTCCGGAAGATGGTGAGGTGGGTTGCGCCTTTGAGATCGGTAACATTGAGTTGCTCATTGAACTCGTCGACAGATTTGATGACGCGGCCGGAGAGATGTGTGATGATGTCGCCGACGGATACGTCGCCGTGATGGAGAATTCCGGTATCCGTCACATCGACCACGAGCACGCCGTTGTTCTGAGGGGCTTTCAGGTGCTGCCTGAGAGCAGGAGTCATGTTGTCGATCTGAATGCCCAGATCCCTGCTTGTCAACACGGCCTTTGTTTTCTGTACTTTTTCGGATATCTGCGGCATTCGATCCGGTTTGGGTCTGATTTCGAGTTCGAGCGTTTGACGAGTGCCGGAACGTTCGTACACAAGAGGCAGTTTTCGGCCGATGTTGGAGCGGGTAACCAGTCGTCCGAGTTCCGAGGGAAGCGACAGTTCCTGATCATCGATTTTCAGCAGACGATCTCCGGGATTGAGTCCCGCATCGTCCGCAGGCGATCCCTCGACAATATCGGTAATACGCAGACAAGGTGATTTTCCCGTGTTATCCGCCTCGACAATCACACCGATCCAACCCCTCACATAATTGCCCGACGCGATGATCTCACGAATCACGTCACTCGCCATGGCGATCGGGATTGCAATCCCGAAATTGGAAATGGAATTCGATCTTGAACCGGGCGAATGAGATTCCGATGAACTGCTCTGACGGGTGAGGAGGTGGATGACGGCTTGAAATCCCGAGTCTTCCTCACGGCCAAGCACGATACCGGCCAGATGACCATTCGAGTCGATCAGCGCACTTCCGCTGTTCCCGGGGCGAACCGGAGCGGTGAATTGAAACCAGTTTCGATTCGGATCGAACTGCTCGGGAGGGATTCCTGCAACACCGGTCGCAATCGATGGAACACCTCCGATGCCGTATCCGAGCAGAGCGACCCAGGCTCCTTCGGGCAGATTGGAATCTCGGGGTGAAAGGTGAGGGAACTGGGGGCGGGTTTCAGATGTGATCTGTAGGACCGCCAGGTTGGTTTCCTCGTCCTTGCCGACAAGTTGAGCGGGATAAACATCTCCGGAGATGAGGCGAACCGAGATTTGTTCTGCATCCTGAATGAGTGAGGCTGTGGTGACGATGTGTCCGATGGAATCCCAGATCACGCCGGAAGCGACGGATGTATACCATTTTGTTCTATCCCCGGTCTGTTGGGAAGCCGGAGATTTGGACAGCAGGTCTCCCAGCGGTCCCATGCGGGTGCTCAACGGGGATTTCGCTTCGATGTTGACGACCGCCGGTCGCGTTCGTGCGATCAGCTCAATCGAGGCGTCATCATGCCCGGCGACGGCCGATGGAGCCGAAATCGGAATGCAGCCGATCAGTACGATGAGTGTGGACAAACGGAGTGATCCGATGGGATTCATGGATACTCAATACACCACGCGATCATAGGCAGCTTTGAGAGGGATCCTGTCGAGAATGACGCGGGATCGCGGAACGAGATTCGGAGGGTTGTTCTCATCGACGGGATGGAGTTTTCCGTCCGATTCCGGAATCGGGGTCTGAACGATTGCCTCGACCGGCATCGCCAGATACCGATCGATCGTGTATTCGCGAACACCGTCATCCGACGTGACTATGTTGGATTCGGAGACGGCAGTGTCGGAGATCGGTTGGGGGGTGTCAAGGACGGGTGAGTCGGCGGCGAGTTGAAGGGGAGCGAACGACTGGAATCGGTAAGCGCCGATAATGATGCCGAAGATCATGGCGGCGGCGGGGGCGAGGATCATTTTCCATTGGAGGAACGGGGATGGTTTGGGTTGGGTGCGCGTGTGAATGGACGCGTAAATCCGGTCTCGAAAATCAGGAGGTGCAGTGACGGGCGGGATGGTTCGGATCGATGCGCCGAAAGCTTCGAGTTGCTCTTTTTCGCCGCGGCAAGCGCTGCAACGAATCAAGTGCGCTTTAACGGCTGGAACCAGACTCGATTCCAGTTCTCCATCGATGAAAGCGGACAGATGTTCCTGAACCCTGTTACAGTTCATTGTTCCTCCGTGACATGCCAAGCGGACGCCTTTGCACCGGCATCCATCCGAAACAGTGCGGTTTTCAACAAAGCTCGTCCGCGATTCAACCGCGATTTGACGGTTCCCCGCGGAACATCCAAGATCTTGCTGATCTCTTCGTAATCATAACCCTCGATTTCGCGCAGCACGAGCGGCATCCGATACTTGACCGGTATCTTTTTCAATGCCGTTTCAACCTGATGCGATGCCTCCCGTTTCAGAATCTGCTCCTCGGGACTCGGGGTCGTTTCGTCGGGCAGATCGATCGAATACGGTTCGTGATCATCATCGAGTTGTTCATCGATCGAGAAGAAGCGCCAGCGTTTCCGGCGGCGGATTTCATTGATCGACAGATTGGCGGCAATACGGTACAGCCATGGCGCGAATTTACTGCCCGGAAGATACCGCCCCGCATTCGTGTAAACCCGGATGAAGACTTCCTGCGAGAGATCAGCGGCGGTGTCGTAATCGCCGACCATCTTCATCGTGAAGTTGACGATCCGATCCTGATATCGTTCAAGCAAGCGCCGAAAGGCTGTCTCATCGCCGTCTTGAAACCTGCACATCAGTTCGTCATCGGAGAGCATCATCGGTTCCGTCCTCTTCAGCGCATCCCGAGAATCTGGGCGCGTCATATCCTAATTACCAACGGAGGTCTCAGACAGTTCCGGTTTTTTTCCCTGAAGACCCAATGTGCCACCACCCGTTACTCGTTGCAACGGACAATCTCGAATTGATCGGATTGCAGAGAAGGATCCGGATTCAACAGAATCCGCCGATGACCGGCGCGAACCCAATCCTGTTTCAGGGACGAACCATCGTCCGTGAGATATGGGATGATCGAGGGATGAGCGTTTACCTGAAGGGTGCCCCGCGAGGGCGGCGGAAGCTGATCAATCTGCGTGAGGATCTCCAGAGCAACCGTCTGCGGATGGCGCGTCCGGCCGGAGCCCTGACAGGTCGGGCAGGGCTGGAGCAGCATTCTCTGGAGACTTTTCTTCAGACGCTTGCGAGTCATTTCCACGAGACCCAGAGGTGAGAAATCCGAGATGTTCGTTTTCGCGCGATCCAACGTAAAACCCTGCCTGAGAGCCTCCACCACGAGTTCCCTGTTTCTGACAGACTCCATGTCGATGAAATCGATGACGATGATCCCACTGAGATCCCTCAGTCGAACCTGTCGCGCGATGATCCGCGCTGCCTCGAGATTCGTCTTGACGACTGTATCCTCGAGACTGTCATTCCCGACATATCGACCCGTATTGACATCGATGCAGACCATGGCTTCAGTCTGATCGAACACGAGATATCCTCCGGAGGGCATCCAGACCTTCCTCTGAAGCGCCTTCTGAATCTCCTGCTCAATCCGGAATCGTTCGAAAAGCGGCGATTTGCCCTTGTGCATCCGGATTCGCTCAACCAGTTCCGGCGCAAATGACTGCACACACATCAGACACTGTTCGAAACCTTGTTCCGTATCCACGATAATCTCGGACACCGAATCGTCGACGAGATCGCGAATGACCCGTGAGATCGCATCGACATCATGGTAGAGCAACGCCGGCGCAGGAGTCGATCGGGAACGATCGAGGATCCGTTCCCATCGATCAGTCAGTGTCCGGATATCGAGCATAAAGTCAGATTCCGAGTGGCCTTCCGCAACGGTTCGCACGATCACACCCATTCCGGCCGGTTTGAGACGATCGATGATTCCTCGAAGTCGTTCACGCTCTTCCTCCGACTCGATCCTCTTGCTGATTCCCGTGTGATTGACGGCAGGCATCAACACCAGGAATCGGCCCGGGAGCGTGATATGGGAGGTGACTCGCGCCCCCTTCATTTCCATCGGCTCACGCGTGATTTGCACCATGACGAGCTGGCCGGGTTGATACAGCTGATCGATCGGTGTTTTCAGAATTGTCGCAATCGACTCTTCAGTCTCCGAAAGCGTCGTGTCTTCTTCCTCGTCGGAACCAGTCGAAACGGTGGGTTCCGGTGTTCCCATGGCGTCATCGATGTACAGAAAAGCGTCTTTGGAGAGCCCGATGTTCACAAAGACAGCCTGCATGCCGGGAAGAACCTTCTGGACGATTCCCGTATAAATGCTTCCGGATAATCGCATCCGTTCAGGGCTTTCAATGAAGAGTTCCACAAGCTCATCATTTTCGATGAGTGCGATTCGCGTCAGAATATCGTTCTGGTTGATGCAGATAATCTTGCTCATATTCAAACCTCTTCGGAGATTCTATCACAGATCGACAAGAGGTGATTCGCCTTTCTCGTCTGAGTTCCACCAGAGACGTGCCGCACACGGTTCCAGCAAGTGGCGTTCAGGGTCAATCCCCAGGGCGCACACAATTTCGGATAAGCGCGTCGCGCCTTTCACCCCCTGCGAAACAACTCCAATGACACGGTATCGTTCCGGAACCCGTTCCATCGGCCCTGCTGACATCGCCCGCTCGCGCATCATCAGACGGACTCCAACCATCTCAGCCTCCAACCGAACCGGATCGATTCCCTGATGCGCAGCAAAACCATACGTCGCGGATCGCAGCCGCTTCATCAAGGATGCCTGATTGGCTTGTCGGATGGAAACCTGCAGAAATGCCATATCATCCGAAATGCTGCGATTCAATCGATCGAGTATCTCGGCAGAATCGAGCCGTTCTGTGAGGTGAAACTCCAGCGCTTCAAAGACGTGCTCGAACCCGAGAGGTGTCGGTGGAGCGAACGAAAAACGAGCATGCGGATTGAATCCCTGGGAGTAGGAAAGTGGAAGTCCGGCTCGACGTGCAGCTCGCAGAATCTCAGCAGCGATATCGAGGTGCCCGAACAGCCTGAACTCATTCCGGATCTGAAACAGAGCAAAACAAGTTTCGATCGGATCCGTTCGACCGGATAACAGTCGACTCGGAGGGTTCGTTCTGTTCGGGGAGGTTCGAGATCCCGTCGGCTCGTGGACACAGAGCCTTTCCGGGATCTCTTCACGGAGGACATCCTGAGAGGATTGTTGTGCAGATTCGAAGGAATTCCTCAATTCGTCACGAGCGAGTCCCGGATCGATGAAAGACCACGGCAGTTCATCGTGTAACTCGTAACGACGCATCGCTTCCTGATCGATGTCGACACCTGCACCGGCTGCCGACTCGAGCCAGTGATGATTCGTAAACATCTCCTGCCAGGAATCGAATCTGCATCCTCGGTGAAAGGCCGCTTCGAGCACATCGGCAGATACCGATCCGCCTCGGGCAAGAAACGCTTCGATCCGGCTCGTTTCCAGATCCGACACCGAGAGCTTCACGCCGGGGATATGGAGTTCCTTCCTGAGTTCCCGAAAACGGTTTTCAAGTGTTTCGATGGGAGCCTGCCCCATCCATTGGAATGGAGTATGGGGTTTGGGGATGAATGCGGAAACGGAGACATGGATATCGGTCCGTCGACCCTGGAAGCGCTTTCCGATCGAGAGAATCCGTTTCACGAGATCAGCGATTCCGAGCACATCCTGGTCGGTTTCAAACGGTTGACCGGCCATAAAATAGAGTTTGAGCGTGGACCAGCCGGCCTGGAAGATCGATGTTACGCCGGAGAGAAGCCGATCCGTATCGTACGGTTTCCCGATGATGGTGCGCAATCGGTCCGAACCGGCTTCAGGTGCCAGAGTGAATCCGGATTTTCGAACATTTCTGATCTGCTCGATCATCTCCTGCGTGAGTTTTTCCGGGCGAAGTGAGGGAAGCGAGATTGATACGGACTTGCGAGAAAAATGATCCATGAGTCTGGTAAGGAGTTTGTCGATGCCGGGATAATCCGCGATGCTCAGTCCCAGAAGCGACACTTCATCGAATCCGCTTTGTTCGATGCCCCGTTTTGCGATTTCGAGAATACGATCGGGCGATCGAAGTCGCGGAGATCCATAATAAACGCGCGCCTGGCAGAACCTGCATCGTCTCGGACACCCCCGGGCCGCTTCCACGACCACTCGATTGTGTACGGTCTTGTAAACAGGCGTCAGATACGGATCGGGATATGGTGCCGTTTCCAGGTCGTCGATTGTGATTTTCCGGATGCTCTCCGGGCTTCGATTCCGATGAACGCTCGGGACAAAGACTCCCTCGATGTGCGCCAACTCGTCGAGTAAATCTGCTCGACATCCCGATCTGCCCCCGCTCTTCCTCAGGACGGACATGACCTTCAGGATGGCTGAATCGGCATCACCGATCACAAATGCGTCGAAAAACGGTTCGAGAGGAGCCGGATTCAATCCGCAGATTCCCCCTCCGATAATCAACGGCATGCCTTGTTTCCGATCCGAGGCGCGAATCGGAACAGAGGCGTGTCGGATCACGTTCAGCACGTTCGTAAATGACAGCTCGTGCGGCAACGTGATGAGGATCGAGTCGAATGCACCGATCGGTCGACGGGTTTCGATCGATGCCAGTGGTCTGGCATGTCGCTCGAGAAAAGCCTCGTAATCCGGCCAGGGCAGAAAACACCGGTCGATACGTGTATCCGGCGACTGTGCGAGAATTGCATAGAGCAGATGCAAGCCGTAATGGGACATCCCGATATCGTAAACATCGGGATAGACCAGAACCGAATCGATCGCTCCGGGTCTGATCCGGATCGCCTGATTCCATTCCTGTCCGACATACCGACCGGGTTTCTGATAGCCGGGTTCCATTGAAGTGCCGCCTTGAGATGAACAGTCTGATTCCACGCTGGACTCCTGTCTGTCAGGATTTGTAATCCGGAAACCGGCGCATGCCGACGTTGAGGATAATGCCCACACCGAAGAAATTTGAGATGCAGGCGGTTCCGCCGTAGCTCATGAAGGGAAGCGGCAATCCGGTGATGGGCATCAGGCCGGCGACCATACCGATGTTGATGATGATCTGTGTGAACACAAGGGTGATAAAGCCGATGCAGAGATACGTACCGGAGGAGTCCCTGGCATGCCGGGCGATGCGGAAGGCTCTCAGGAGAAAGAAGCCGTATAACCCGAGAAGAATCAGCGACCCGATGAAACCGCGCTCTTCCGCCCATACGGCAAAGATGAAATCCGTGTCCTGCACCGGCAGAAAATTCAGGTGGCTCTGCGTGCCCTCTTTGAATCCCTTCCCGATCATACCGCCCGAACCGATGGCGATTTTTGATTGGATCAGATGATAACCGGAGCCCAGAGGATCGGCTTCCGGGTTGAGAAAACTCGTGATCCGCTTGATCTGATAAGGTTTTAGGACCTTGTGTCCGGCGAGTCCGGCTCCCATGAGCGCAAGGAGGGAGACGATGATAATCTTCCTGAAACTGAAACCGCTTGCAAACACATATGTTGCAAACAGCGGGATGAGTACGAGTGATGTTCCGAGATCCGGCTGTATAAGGATGAGGAGCAGTGTTACGCCGGTCAGTAGTCCGGGTACGATCATATCCTTGAAACCCGGTTCCGAAGATCTCAGCCTGGAAAACCACCATGACAAGACCAGAATCATGCTGATCTTGGAAAACTCACTCGGCTGTACCTGACCGATAACCGGCAGATAGATCCACCGTCTGACGCCGAGTTCTTCGACGCCGAACAACAAGAGAAAAACAAGAGCTCCCAGACTGATGAAGTAGAAGATCAACGAATACTTGACATACAGACGATAGTCGAGGAGAGCGACAGCGGCGACGATCACGATGCCGATGCCGATCCAGGCAATCTGCTTGACGTAATCCTGCCAGGGAGGACTTGCGTAGGTCACACCATAGATCGTGATGACACCGAACGCAGAAATCAGCAGTGCGATTCCGAGGAACGGCCAATCGAAATGTTCAATCAAGCGCCGATCCATCATCCATGACCTCAAAATCGGGTTCGGTGTCGTTTGTCGGCGGTTCAGGACCGAATCGCCCAGCAGAGGTGACCTCATACCATTTCTGAAAGACTTTACGTGCCAGTTTCGCCTTTGCCCGTGCTCCTTCCCGACCTCCGTTTTCAAGGAAAACAACGATCGACATTTCCGGATCCTCGAATGGCGCAAATCCGGTGAACCAATTGTGATCCCTGTACTTCTTCGGGACATTTTCGCGTGAGTAGCCAAGCAGCTTCAGGGCCGGATCACTGATGACCTGAGCCGTTCCTGTTTTACCTGCGGCAAAGAACTCCTTCGTGCGCACCTCCCGTGCCGTTCCGCTACTGCCGTTGACGACCTCGAACAGACCCTGTTGAATCACCTGCCATGCAGAGGCATCCATTTCGACACGATTCAGAACAATGGGGATCCCCCAGGCCTTGTCGGGTGACAGATCCGGCGACACTTTTCGCACGACCCTGGGTTTATAAACGATTCCCCTGTTGGCAATCGCCGCCATCATGTTGACAACCTGAATCGGTGTGACCTGCACTCCTCCCTGTCCGATCGATACCGAAACCGTTTCTCCGGACCACCATTCTTCCTTTCGTTCCCGCATCTTCCACTCCCGGCTCGGAATCAGTCCCCTGACTTCGTTCGGGAGATCGATCTGGGTTTTCTGATTCAATCCGAGAGCTTCCGATACTTCGGAAATCGCATCGATACCGGCTTTCAAGCCTTCCTGGTAAAAAAACACATTGCAGGAACCTTCGAGTGCTCGAATCAGATCGACCGAGCCATGTCCGCCTTTTTTCCAGCACTTGAAATAATTCCCGCCATAATTGAATCCTCCCTGACAGACGTGACCCGTCCACGCATTCAGAGTCCCCGCGTGGATACCCGCCAACGCGGTCACCGCCTTGAAAACACTTCCGGGACTCGTTGCCACCTGAATCGCTCTGTTGACGAGGGGGTGATCCGGATTGGATCCCAGTTCCCGCCAGCGTTGTGTGGTAATTCCCCCCGCGAACCAGTTCGGATCGAATCCCGGATTGGATGCCATCGCCAATATCTCGCCGTTTTTGGGATTCATGACGATGATCGTCCCGTTCCAGGGCTCGAGAAGTTCTTCGATACAGAGCTGGAGATCGAGATCGATGGTGAGTTCGATATCCGATCCGGGGCGCGCGAGGAGCGGTGCGGGCGACTTCAGCGTGTGCCCGATCCGACCCTGCGAATCGACCTGAACCCAACGGCTTCCATCATGGCCGCTGAGTTCGGTTTCGAGTTTCGCTTCGACACCGAACTGACCGATGAAATCACCGGGATAATGGGCGGCGAGTGCATCAGACTTCAACTGATTCTGTGATATTTCTCCCAGGTAGCCGAGCAGATGGCAGAGAACCTGATTGTGCGGATAATAACGGATGTTTTCAGCCATGACCGTCACACCCGGCAACTCAAAGCGATGGGCCTCGATCCGGACAACGGTGTTGAACTCGAGATTGCTGGCGATTTTCCGGGGAGTGAATGACGGGCTTCTCTGGGATTTGTAGCGTCGCGCGATGTCATCGGGGGGAGATTCCAGAATATCACCCAAAATGGCGAAAACAGAATCTCTCGCTTCCTTCGGGCAATCTTCAGGGACGATGAATACTCCGAATCCGGGCCGGGTCGTTGCGATGGGACGGCCATGTCGATCCGTGATGCGTCCCCGCTGGGCCCGATCCCGAATCAGACGTGTATGATTGTTCTGCGCCAACTGGTGATAGTTCTCGTATTCGACAATCTGGAGCCACCAGAGGCGCACGACGAGAGCTGCGATGAACGCCGCCATGATCGCGATCAACCATGAGATTCTCTGGTTTGCATGCGAGTACGACAGATCAGGCATGTTTTTCTTTTGGCAACAGCTTCATCCTGCTCAACAGCGCCGCAAGAGGAACCGTCAGCAGGGATGTCGAGAACGCCATCATGAGCGAGGTAAACATGAGTCGCCATAGAGGTTCATCGATGGCGGAGACTCGGTAGAACACCACCTGGAAAAGACCGGCAAGCAGGCACCCGGAGAAGACGACAAGGGTCTGAACCACGCGGTTTTCGATCATCAGCCGTTCTCCGGCCAGCGCTACCGCGAAACCGACCTGTGTCCAGCAAAGGGCTTTCGAACCAAGCAGGATCCCCATGTTTGCATCGCTGAACAAACCCAGAATCATGCCGATCAGACATCCGGCCTCGACTCCGCGAAACAGCCCGATGAGGATCGTCATCCCGAGTAGCAGATCAGGTTCGAAGGCACCGAGGGGGAAGCGGGGGATAATACTGAACTGGATGATCAGCAGCAGGATCATGATGCTGAGGCGATAGAAGAAGGTCACGGGAGATCCTCGATGATGGTCGGTTCATAAAGCATGACGTCCTCGACTGATGCGAATTCCACAAACGGCACGATCTCGATGCTCTGAAAAATCTCTTCAGGATCTTTCTCGATGCGATTGACGACCCCGATCGGAATTCCCTTCGGGAAAGCGCCGTCGAGTCCGCTTGTCACGAGATGCTCGCCCAGCACGACTCGCTCGAACCGACTGACGAACTTCATGATACAAGTCCCGTGTCCTGTACCGGAGACAACACCGGAAATCCGGGATTTTTCGAGCATGCCGGCGATGCCGGATTTCGGATGCAACATGGTCATGACTTTGGAGATGCGCGGGGCGACACGAATCACCTGCCCGACAACGCCATCGACCGTTGCAACGCCCATCGATGGCTTGATCCCTCGAAAGGAGCCCGCATTGATCAGAAAAATCGTCTCCCATGGCTCCGCTCGTTTTCGTACCACCTCCGCCGTGATCGGATTGAAGGACTCGACGTTTGGCAACTCGAGGATCTCTCGGAAGCGTTCCGCTGAATTCGCCTCTTCCGAAAGTGTGATAAGGCGTGACTTCATATCGGTCAACTCGGCGTCCATCGCAATATTCTGTTTTTTCAGATCGATCAGGAAAAGATAATTGTTCCAGAACTCGAGAGACTTCGTTGTGGAGTAATCGACAACGGAATAGACAGGCGAGAGGACCAGGAGGAAGAAGGATTCGAGTTTCCGGGCGATGACACCGCCGCGCAGGTTGGAGGTAAAAACCGCGACCGAGAAAAGGGTGCATGCGGAGTAAACGATCCACGGCCGATACTGCTCAGAAATCCAGGTCATGTTAACCCAAACCGGTTATTTGCTGATCGAGACCTTCTTGAGGAGATCGATCTCATCCAGCATTTTCCCGGTGCCCATGCATACGCATGTCAAGGGATCATCGGCGATCGTTACGGGTAGTCCGGTTTCTTCACGCAAGCGGACGTCGAGTTTCCGGAGCATCGCACAACCTCCGGACAATACAATGCCTTTGTCGACGATATCCGCGGCAAGTTCCGGAGGTGTCCGTTCCAACGCGGTCCGGACAACATCAACGATGGATTGCACCGAATCCATCAGCGATTCGCGGATTTCCTGAGAGGTAATCAGCATGGTTTTCGGTATGCCGGCCACGAGATCACGACCTTTGATTTCCGTGGTGAGTTCTTCTTCGAGGGGGGCGGCCGACCCGAGTTCGATCTTGATGTTTTCCGCAGTGCGCTCACCAATCAGAAGATTGTATTTCCGTTGGATGAAGCGAACGATCGCTGAATCCATCTCATCGCCGCCGATGCGCAAGGATCTGCAATAGACGATGCCGGCAAGTGAGATGACGGCGACTTCGGTCGTTCCTCCTCCGATGTCGACGATCATACTGCCGGATGGTTCGGTAACGGGAAGTCCTGCGCCGATTGCCGCCGCCATGGGTTCCTCGACAAGAAACACGTCGCTGGCGCGCGCCTGAAGCGCGGAGTCCCGGACTGCTTTTTTCTCGACTGGCGTAATCCCGGACGGGACTGAAATAATGATGCGCGGTCTGAGAAAAATCCGGCGGTTGTGAGCGCGCTGAATAAAATATCTCAGCATCTTCTCGGTCACTTCAAAATCCGCTATGACGCCATCCTTCATCGGTCGGATTGCGGTGATGTTGCCGGGTGTCCGTCCCAGCATGTCCTTGGCTTCCTTGCCAACGGCCAGCACGGAATTGTTATCACGGTGCATGGCGACGATGGAGGGTTCGTTCAGAACGATGCCTTTATTCTTGACATAGACCAGGGTGTTTGCAGTACCGAGATCGATAGCGAGATCATTGGAAAAGCGGGACCACAGTGACATGGGGCAATCCTTTTATTGATCGATGCATGAATCTGGAATTGCCTGAATGATGTACGATGTATCGACGAAGCAAAAATCGATCCAGTATTCCGCAATCGAATTCCGAATCAATCTATTCTTTAGGTACCGCCAGGTCAAGCCTATTTACGAGCGAGATTACGAGTTGCCGGCATGGAGTCCGTATTTACGCATTTTAAGCTGGAGTCCCTTGCGCGAAAGTCCCAGCAATCGCGCCGTCTTGGTGACATTGCCTCCGGATTCTTCCAGAGCGGATTCGAGAAGCCGTTTCTCAAGCTTTTCGGTTTCATGCGCAATCGTGTCTTTGAAATGTGATGGGGCTCCTGTGAATGTCGAGTCTCCATCGTGAGCTGTCAACGAACACAGATCGAAATCACGCGCCGTCAGCAGGGAATCCGGACACAACAGAACGGCACGCTCCATCACATTTTCGAGTTCGCGAATATTGCCAGGCCATTGATATCGGCACAGCATCTCAATCGCTTCGGCGGATATTCCCTTGATCGATCGATTCAGTCGATTGCTGAACTCCCGCATGAAATGCTCGATCAGAGGCGGAATGTCCAGAGGACGCTCGCGCAGCGGAGGCAGATGAATCCGGACCACATTGAGTCTGTAAAACAGATCCTGTCGGAAGCGACCTTCCTGAACGGCTTTTTCGAGATCCAGGTTGGTAGCGACCACCAAACGGACATCAACTCGGATCGTCTTCAGTCCTCCAACCCGCTCAAACTCGCGCTCCTGAAGCATCCTGAGAAGTTTGACCTGCATCTCCCGGCTGATCTCACCGATTTCATCCAGAAACAGAGTCCCTTTGTCAGCCAGCTCAAACCGACCGGGCTTGGAATGGATCGCACCGGTGAACGCTCCCTTCTCATACCCGAAAAATTCACTTTCCAGAAGGGTTTCCGGAACCGCCGCGCAGTTGATCCGTATGAAAGGTTCATTTTTCCGCAGCGAAAGTTTGTGAATGAGCTGCGCGATGAGTTCCTTGCCGGTTCCGCTTTCCCCCGTGATCAGTATCGTTGTCGGACTCCCGGCAACACGTTCCACGAGTTTGAGCACTTCCTTGATCTGGTGGCTCGATGCGATGATGCCGGCATCGCGGATCACATTGGAATCATGACACTCTTCACGGTTGAGGCGATACGTCATGGCTGCTTTGGCAAGAACCACTCTGAGTTCATCGTTGTCGAACGGTTTCGAGATATAATCGAACGCACCCGCCTTGATCGCCTCGACGGCATTCTCGATACTGCCGTGCGCCGTAATGAAGATGACAGGAATATCCGCATGCTTCTGATTGATCTCATGCAGCAGAGCCATACCGTCCATGACGGGCATCCTGAGATCTGTGATGACAACCTGTGCAGGGAAGGATTTCAGGATCCCGAGTGCGTCCCGGCCGTCCGCCGCCGTGCGCACTTCATACCCCTCCCGTTGAAGAGTGGCCTGAAGGATCCGACGCATGTTGGGTTCATCATCCACAACAAGAAGATTGATCGGTCGGTTCATGTGGTTATTCCGTTGAAGGTGATGCGCGGGTCTCGGATGCCGGATCCCGAACATTACCCGATTCGTCGATGGGTTGCTGAATGATAAACAGAGCGCCGCCGAGTGACGATCTGCTGATCGTGATCGTTCCTTTGCATCCCTGAATCAATTGATGCACGATCGCCAGACCGAGTCCCGTGCCACTGTCTCGCGTAGTATAAAACGGTTCGAAAACACGGTCAAAATCGGATTCAGGAATCCCCGGACCACTGTCCTCGATCCGAAGAACCAGCGTCGCAGACGATTCATGCATCTGACCGGAAATCATGATCGTTCCAGCATCTCCGAGAGCGTGGATGGCATTGTCGATCAGATTGGTCAGGATCTGGATCCATGTGTCTGCCGGCAACCGAACTCTCGACGCCTGATGATGGATCCGTTCGTCTATCCGGATTCGTTCAAGCATCCCACGGGTCGTGAACATCAGCTTCACACGCTGAATGATGTCTCCCAGTGTTTCCAGATGATCGAGGCTGTATCGCGGTCTCGGACGCGCATACTCCAGAAAGCGCTCCACAAACCGATTGAGCCGCTTGACCTCCTCATGGATGATCATAAAAAATTCACGATTCTCGGGTGTGCTGGCTGCCGGATCGAGAAACTCCACCGTGGCCTTGATCGTCGCGATCGGATTCCGGATCTCGTGCGCCAAGCCCGATGCGAGTTGACCGAGCGCTACCATCCGATCCTTGGTCTTCTCGATTTCAACCAGTCGGGAATGCGCGAGCGCTGCCGCAAACTGCCGGGTCACTGCCGTCAATGTCTCTTCTTCGATGCGTGTCAGTTCCTCATCCTCATCCCGAAATCCGATGCAGAGAAAACCGAGAAACTCATCGGCAAAAATGAAAGGAAAACAGGCATCCGCATGGAGTCTCACAAGCGACCGATACAATGCCGCTGAATGCCTCCGCTGTTGAAGCGAAAGGCCTCCCCTGAGCGCGCGCACGAGTTCAAACTGGTTGACCGGTCGACGCTGCAGAACCAAGGCTTCTTCGAGCGGTTCCTGAATCGGTGTGGCCGCGGGAAGAATCGTTTTCAATCCGTCAGATGCATGCATGACCAGACGGCCGGAAGCCGGATCCAGCAGATGGATGCTGAATGAAGCGATCCGGGGAGTCAGCCGCATGGTATGAGCAAGCTCTCGAATGAGATCGACTTCCCTCGTGATCGATACCAACCGGTTGCTGCACTCCTGAAGCTGCTGATGGAACAACGAGCTGTCACGGCTCAAAACACGACCGGCCTGTCCTTCTATGATCGATTTCAGCGGCTCGTACAGCACGACCAGGAGCAATGTCGCGGTCAGAATCGCCATCAGCGAGACATAGGGGGTTTCGACATAAAAATTTCCGAGTATCCCCATCGAGAGCCAGAAGATGAATGTCAGAACGAAAATGACGATGATGCGCCCGGCCATGCTGCCGAAATCGAGCAGACGGTGCTTCATGATTGCGATCGTGATCAACGCCGTGTAAGCGACTCCACCCATCGACCCCACCGATCGAAGCGACGCATCGAAAAGAACCGCAAAAGAAGCAATTCCGCCCAGTCCTGCCACAATCATGCCGACCATCACATACCAGAGTTGCAGCTTCTCCCGGCGGCTCCCCGCGTTCTGGATCTTTATATATAAATGATACACGCCCCAGATCCCGATCGGTGTCAGGAAGAAAAACGCTAGTATCTGGAACAGAAGAACAGGCTGACCGAAATAGAAAAAATCGCCGATCAGGAACAGACTGATCAACCAGATCACACCGGAAAAACGACGCTCCCGCGGACTGTGCCGCCGCAGAAGCTGCATCAGAAACATGTAAACAGCAGGACCGACCAGAAAGACACCGAGAAAAAACAGGCGAGGGGATCCGAAGACGAGTCCGGCGTTCCAGAGCGCAAAGGTCAGCGATAGAAAAGCGAATCCTCGATTGAGCAGAGCTATCCACCCGCGCTGCTTCAACAGAACATACAGCGCCAGAAACAGATTGGTCCCGAATGCGACAATCGCACTCTGCATTTCGAAATCAAACATTCCCGAGTCTCCGGATCTTGGCACGTAACCCGATTCAAATCTCGCCACTCTCTATACCACGTCCATCCTTCGATGTCATATGAGTCTCATGAAGCCGGCTAAATCAATAGATATAGTATGTTTTGTTCAGAGATCCACAAAATTTTGCGATTGATCCATGCTTGATCCCTGCGACCCGATCTGGCACAATTGGCAAAACCCCGATACACAATGAAAAGGAACCATCATGCTTTGGTCCGATTGGCTCGTACACCCTCGCGCCATCCCCGATTCGTTTCCGCGCGGCTCCGCGTTTCCCGCGCATGAACGGGCACTGTCTCCGGAAATGCCCCGCTTCACGTTGCTGAACTCCCATGTGCGTCATCGGAGTCAACACGATGCGCCATGGATCAGGAAATCGATCGAATTGCTCGGCAGCATGCAACCCGGACGCGACCTCATGGTGACATCGATCGGTATGCTTCAGTTCGACCTTCCCCTCAGCGACTGGCTGCTCCGAGGCGGCCGAGCCTTGGTTCTGACTCATCCACGGTTTTTCACGTTACCCCATCATCATCGACAGATGTACCAGTGGTTTTTCAATCATCCCTGTGTCTGCGACATACCGATCAGTGCCGTTCTTCCAGCTCGTTCATCCGATAGAAGTCATCATGTTGAGTCCGTGCGCGACCTCCTGATGGGTGCCCTCAGCCATACCTTGTTACCCGGAGAGATCCTCAAAGGGGGCAGGATGGAACAATTATGCGATCGGTTTCATCTGAAAGTGACTCCGATCGCAGCACGGAGACAAGCTCCAACGAGTGATACCGGGGCAGAATGTATCAGAGTCAAATCAGCGGGTGCGTCTGGAATACTGGAGAGTCATCTCTGGCATTTTACCCGAGAATTGGACCATCCCTGGCCGGACTCCGGGTGGGATGTCTATTGCCGTGACCTGCTCGATCCCGGCACCATCGTACCCTATCCCGCCATCGATGTGCTCATCCGGATCCTCATGGAACGTCGCATCCGGGCATCTGCACACTTGCTTCGAGGTCGCGAACCCATGGTCTGTTTTACAGGAGCACCGATGAACCGGATACCGAAATTGTTCACATGGCAGAATCACCTGAACCGATTGCGATTTTCACCGTATGGTATCGGTATTGCCCGGCAACGCGCTCTCGATCTGGGATTCAGACCTGTCTCATATTCCGATGGATCTCGGGAAGACGGATCGGGCGATTCTCCGGGGTCGTTCACGCACCCCAGAGGCGTTGGACGTTGGGATTGGCGGGATGAGTCGGAGTTTCGTGTGAGGGGTGACGTGCGATTGGACCGACTCGACCCGCGTGAATGCATCGTCATCGTGAGAAAGGAGTCCGAGCGACTGAGGTTCGTGAGAATGACGCCTTTCCCGGTGATCTCATGGGAAGCGTTGGTTTGAAACTGAAGACTTGGCAAAGATTTTGCTGATTCTGTGAGAATGAAATTCCGAGATGATCAACATCTGATTGGAGGTTGCGAGATGAAGCGAGTTATTTGTTTAATCGTTATGACCATGATCCTGGTGGTTCCGTCCTACGCCGATATGATGTCGGTCTCCCTGCCTGACGCGCAGATCCGGTTGACGGGGGATCCGGACGATCCGATTTCCGTGTCGGACTACGGTATTCTGAACATTCCCGGAAACCCGCAGATCCCATCCAGAATCTTCCTCATCGCAGTCCCGCCGGATGCTGACATTTCCCATGTTTCCGTGACATCCGGGCAGTCCGATACGCTGGATGGGCAGTTCAACGTTCAGCCCGTGTCGATGAAGCGCGCGATCGGAAACGAACGCTCGGATCTGTATGAGGCTCAGCTTCGGCAGTATCGGAAGAATATCGAGTCGATGCGTGAACGTACGGACGCCTACCCCGACACGATCGGCGAGTTTCTCGGCGTCCAGTACTTCAGGAACTACCGACTCGCTGCCGTGAGGGTGAATCCGCTGCAGTTCATACCGGCTGAAGGCCGATTGATCCGGCACAGCGACATCCGCGTTGACATCGATTTCGATCGGATCGAATCGAACGAACCCGTTCTGCTGGATGTGTCGGCCCGGATGGAAGCCCGCGCCCGGAACTTCATCATCAACTATCATGAAGCCCAGGCCTGGTACGCCAATGCACAGGAATTCTCACGCGGCCTCAACGATTTCGTCATCATCACGACGCAGGCATTGACGTCAGCTGTCGCGCCACTCGTTCAGCATCAGGAAAACAAGGGGCGCACAGTCGAAGTCGTCACGGTGGAATGGATCGGATCGAATTACACCGGCTCAGATCTTGCCCAGAAAATGCGCAACTTCCTCCGGGAGAAGTTTCCCAGCGCGCAATGGGGTATCGAGGATCTGCTGCTTGTCGGCACACACCAGGATGTCCCGATGCGGATGATCGCTCAGGATGTCGGCTACGGGACACCTCGAACGGATTTCTACTTCGCCGAACTTTCTCAGCCTGACAATCAATCCTGGGATAGCAATTCGAACGGACAGTATGGTGAGGATGCCGATTCGGTCGACTATGTTTCCGAAATCTATGTGGGCCGGATCCCCTGGAGCGATTCGGCGACCGTCACGAGTATCTGCGAAAAATCCGCGGCTTATGAAATGAACTCGGATCCCGCGTTCAAGCAGAACATCCTGCTTCTGGGGGGGTACTTCTGGGATGATACGGACAACGCGGTTCTGATGGAGGCGGTTGCCGGTCAGTCCTGGATGAGCAACTGGACAAAGACTCGTTTGTACGAGCAGAATGCGGATTACTATTCATCCTATCCCTGCGATTTTCCGTTGCTGCAATCGAACGTTGTCGCACAGTGGTCTGCCGGTATGTACTCGTTCGTCAACTGGGCCGGACACGGATCTCCGACGTCCAGTCATATCCTGGGACTGGGTTCACCCGCATTCATCGACAGCGGCGATTGTTCGGCACTCAATGACAGTTACCCCGGCATCATCTTCGCGGACGCCTGCAGCAACTCGGATACCGATGATCTGAACATCGGAAAAGCGATGCTCAAACGCGGTTCGGTCGGATTCGTGGGCGCAACCAAGGTGGCCTACGGTTCGGGTGCCTGGAATGATCCTTCGGACGGATCGAGCCAGTCCCTGGATTACTTTTTCACCAACGGAGTTACATCCGGTGATAAAACACAGGGAGAATCCCTCCAGGACGCACTTCTCGAAGTCTATCAGATGGGCGGTTTTTACTACCCGACTTATGAAGTCTGCGAGTTCAACCTCTGGGGCAATCCGGATCTCGGAATGCTGAATCGCCGCAATGGACTGGTCACCTTCAATCGAAACGCCTACCGAACCGATCAGCAACCCATCGTGAACGTGCTCGATTCCGATCTCAATGTCAGCGCTTCCGTACCGGACACCACGACCGTCACGATCACGACACTCGCCGGCGATTCGGAAACTTTCACTTTGACCGAATCCGGTCCCTCCACATCCTTTTTCAATGGAACCTTCACGATGTCGACTGCCGCGGCCGTTCCGGGAAACAATACGGTTGAGGTGACGGCTGCCGACCGGTTGACGGTGACATACATCGATGCGGATAACGGAGCCGGTGGAATCAACATCCCCAAGACGGATGACGCTTTGATCGATATGGTGAATCCGGTCATTTCGGGTGTCAACAGTTCTATGGTGACGGAATCCCAGTTCACCGTGACATGGTTTACCGATGAACCCGCGACCACCAAAGTCGTGTTCGGTGACGGCACTCCGGCAACAACCGTCGAAGATAACTCGCTGGTGGAAACACATCAGATCGAAATCCCCGGTCTGAACCCCTGCACCTATTACAGATTTTATGTTGAATCGCGCGATGAAGCAGGAAACATTGCCATGGATAACAACTCAGGGCAATTCTACATGCAGGCGACACACGAGTTGACGGTCATCCTGGATGAGCCGATGGACAACGATCCCGAATGGACGATTTCCGGAGGAGCATGGGCATACGGACGTCCAATGGGGCTCGGGGGCGAACATGGAGAACCGGATCCGACAAACGGCTATACGGGTTTGAATGTCTACGGTTACAATCTCAACGGGGATTACACGAACAACATGTCCGCCAATTCTCTCACGACAACCGCCATCGACTGCTCTGCAGCAACGGGAACCCGACTTCGCTTCTGGCGCTGGTTGGGTGTTGAAAGCAGCACATACGATCATGCGTATCTCAAGATATCATCCGATGGAACAAACTGGGCGACCGTGTGGCAAAACCCGGCATCGGAAATCGCGGATAGCTCCTGGACACTCCAGGAGTTCGATATCGCCTCCTACGCCGACGGTCAATCGACCGTATATATCCGATGGACAATGGGTACTACAGATGGAGGTTGGATCTACTGCGGATGGAATATCGATGATGTTCAGGTGTTCTGCAGTCAACCTTGCAATGGCCCGACTCCGACACCGATACCCCCGACGCCCACCCCGACCAGCCCCCCGACACCCACTCCCACACAACCCCAGGATCCCGGTCTCATTCTGACGATGAACGATGTCGATCTGATCGCCGGTGACACATTCAATCTCGACATGCACCTCGTCAATTTCACCGGCTCGACCTTTACCGCTGATATCTGGATTCTTCTGGCTGTCGGATCCTCCTACTGGTGCTTCCCCTCCTGGTGCAGTATCGACGACCAGTTCGACTATCTCGAATCCGTCATCGTTCCTCATGGCACTCACAGCCAGCAGACTGTGCTGACATTCGAGTGGCCGTCAAACGTCGGGACCGCGTCCGGTCTGTATTTTTACGGAGCGAGTTTCAACGCAGGCACATTCGATCTGATCGGGAATATCCAGGCGATTCCCTGGCAGTTCCGGTAACCGATACAGACTGATTCGCGCCCGGCGTCGCAGGACTCCGGGCGCTTCTTTTTCGTGCTTGACACACCGCTTTCGCTTCGATACGGTGCGCCTCGCGAATGCAAAGGGCAACTGCATTCGATACATATCTCGCCGAACTGAACGAAATACAACCCGACCGCTGTCACCTTTTCGACGGTTGCGGATCAAACGATTCCTGGAGGCACGCAGTATGAACGAAAAAAACACCCATGTCAGATATCAGATAGCAATCCCAAACCCTCGGAACCACTACTACCATGTGATGATTGAAATTTCTGAGATCGCCACGGGATCAGTCGATCTGAAACTCCCGACTTGGTTGCCCGGCGCTTACAAACTGAATGACTTTGCCCGTGATGTCGAGCACTTCCGGGCATTCGATCTCGACGGCAAGCCGATCTCATGGGAAAAAACCGATAAGCAGACCTGGTCGATCGCCGTTCCTCCTGAAAAGTCCTGCCGTGTGGAGTATGACATTTACGCATTCACGCTGGAGGATGACGCGAGTTATATCTGTGAGGAGTTCGCCATCCTGAATCCGGGAGCTTCGATCATGATGGTCGAACCGAAATCCGGCGATCCCTGTTCGCTAGAAATCTCGCTCCCGACACAATGGCGGAATGTGACGACGGGCATGACCCGGGATGAATTGACGGGCCTGTTCCTGGCTCGAGATTACCACGAGTTGATGGATTGCCCGATCATGATGGGGAACCATGAAGTGCGCACATTCATCGCCCGGAATATCCCTCATGAACTCGTCATCGAAGGCAGGGCCAATATCGATCTGGACACATTCATAGACGACCTGCGGCGGATCGCCGAGGTTGAAATCGACATGATGCAGCATGTTCCATATCAGCGGTACGTCTTCTTCATGCTGTTGACCGACAAAGATGCGGGACTCGAACACCGGAATTCCACATTGATTTTCTGCAAACATCATGATTTCAAACCGAGAGACAACTATATCGAAACGATTTCGATCTTCGCACACGAGCTGTTCCATGCCTGGAACGTCAAGACCCTCCGTCCAGCAGAATTGATCTCGCCGGATTATTTCCACGAGACCTACACGCGCGGGTTATGGTTCTCGGAGGGCTTTACCAATTACTATCACTTTGTTTTCCTGCATCGTGCCGGCGTGATCACACATGAGGAATACACCGAGACACTCGCGAAACTCATTCATAAATACCGATTGATTCCCGGACGAAATCATCAATCCGCCTCAGATGCCAGCTTCGACACCTGGATCAAATACTACCGACAGGACGAGAATACTCAGAATGCCGAAATATCCTATTATCTGAAGGGATCCCATATCGCATTCCTCCTGGATCTCATCATCCAGAGTGCGACTCGCGCACGGTATTCGCTGGATGACCTGATGCGATCACTGTACCGCTCATGCTATCTCGAAAACGAAATCGGCTTCACCAATGACACGGTTCAGGTCGCTGCGTCCGAGTTGTGCGGTCAGGATCTGAGAGCATTTTTTGACAATTGCCTGAATGCGATCGGTGATCTGCCATTTGAAGAGTATCTGAAACTGGCCGGAATCGATCTGCAGGAGAAGCCGCAGCCCGCCGATCAGAAGCCGCACGACGTCATTCCGGGATCACCGGGAGCGCGCGTCCGAGAACACAATTATCGGGTGATAACTGCATATGTGAACCGGGACGGCGCTGCCCAGAATGCAGGACTTCAGGCTTTTGACGAGATTCTGGCCGTGGATGGTTTCCGTGTGCACAATGTCTCCGTTTTCAACACGCTGATGAAGCAATACCCGGAATCGTCCACCGTTCGATTCCTGATTGCCCGTCATGATCAGATCAGAGAACTGACCGTTGTATTGGGACCGGCGGACCGGGAGGGATACCTGTTCAAACCATCTGCCTCGGTTTCTGAGCATCAGACGATTGTATTCCAAGGCGTCATGGGCTATCCCCACAGCGAATTTCTCATGAAGAACGGCTCGGTGGATCAGGAAAAAGCGGTTGTCGCCAGCTAAAACGGAAGTAATAAAAAAAACCCCCGGATCAGCGAATCCCGGGGGTTTGTGTTTAGATCGATTTATTCCAGACTTCCGATGATCTTCTCAACAGTCTCGAGAATTTCAGCCGTCCTGACGACCTCTTTCATCACGGTATGGTCCGGGTACAAGGGGCGGTCGACGTCGAGATGCGCGACATGTTTCCGAACGACCTGCCTGGCGGCCTGAACACCGCGTCCCGGTGTGAATTCGCGAAAATCGAGAGCTTGGGTGGCCGCGATGAATTCGATCCCGAGAACACCATTGGCGTTATCGAGAATCTGACCGTTTTTGATGGAGGTATTCATACCCATCGATACGAAGTCCTCCTGATCGGCGGCCGCCGGGATGGACTGAATGGACGCCGGCACGGACAGTATCCGCTGTTCGACGATCAGAGTTCCGGCCGTGTACTGACTCAGCATCAAGCCTGAAAACATTCCGGCTCCCTTGGTGAGAAATGCCGGAAGGCCGATACTGAGAGCAGGGTTCAGGAGTCGATTCAGACGGCGTTCCGACAGGACACAGATCATCGTGATGGCGGCACTGACCATATCCATCGGCAAAGAAACGGGCGAACCCTGGAAATTGGCGCCGGTCAGCGTCAGTTTATATTCGGGAAGGAAAATGGGGTTATCACCGACACCGTTGAGTTCGATTTCGACCTGTTCGCGTGCGTATTTGACGGCATCGTGCGCAGCTCCGACAACCTGAGGTGTCGACCGCATGGAGTAGGCGTCCTGTACCTTGATTTTGAATTTTCCCGTGACGAGATCGCTTCCTTCGATGCATTTCATGATCGCTCGAGCGCTCCTGACAGCACCTGCAAAACCGCGCACCTGATGGAGTCTCACATCGTACGGTTTCATGTTCGCGTACAGAGCTTCCAGTGTCATGGCGGCAGCGATTTCCGACTGCTTGAGCCATCGGTTGGCATCATACAGATGGATTGCCGCCATGGCGGTGAGGAGATTCGATCCATTGATGGCTGCCAGACCGTCGCGAGCCTGCAGGCCGGGCACCGGGATTCCGGCACGTTCAAATGCCTCCCGACCCGGAAGCCTTTCACCTTTGTAGTACGCTTCACCTTCGCCCATCATCAGCAGTGCGATCTGGGACATCGGTGCCAGATCTCCGCACGCGCCGACCGATCCTTTCTGGCAGACAACAGGAGTCACACCCCGGTTCAACATCTCGATGAAAGTCTGTGTGATCTCCAGACGACAACCCGAGTTGCCGTGGGCATGCACGTTGATCCGTCCCGCCATGGCTCCTCGGACGTATTCGATCGGAGCCGGATCACCGATTCCCGCGGAATGGTTGTAAATCAGATACTTCTGGAATTGCTGAACCTGCTCATCGTTCAGAACGACTTCCGAGAATTCACCGATTCCGGTATTGACGCCATACATGATTTCATGCGCCTGGATTTTTTCCTCGAGCATCTGCCTGCAGGCGTTGATCCGATCGACTGCCTGCGGTGCGAGTTCGACCTTTTCCCCATGGCGTGCGATGCGCACCAGTTTTTCGATTGTCAGACTCTGTCCATCCAGAATGATTGTCATGGAAGCCTCCCTGAAAAGTTATCCGTTCGATTAAAACATGCAGAGAACGTCGTTAAAATCTACATCATGACCGGGAAGCCGTCAATTTGTATCCGGTGGATTCCATGGCGGTCGCTGAAGCCGGTTGAAAGGGTGCAGGAATGAGTCCTGAGGTTGTTTGAGTGTGCTCGTTTTGTTATAAATGCTTGTTGAGATGTCAGCGACACGAGTTTGAAGCAAGTTCGTAACATGAAAGGGGGCTTCCGTGTTCAGCCGTTTAGCGAATCTGATCAAGGGTTTTTTGAGTTTGTTCATCAGCGGGCTTGAACGTTCAAACCCGCAGGCACTTATCGAAGCCGAAAAAGAAAATCTCAGAAAACAGATCGCGCGATTCAATGATAATCTCGCGACACAGGCCGGTTTCGTCGAGAGACTTGGCCGTCAGGTGAAAATACTGGAGCAGAAGGAACGAGAGAACACGGCGAGAATCGCGGCGAACCTGAAGGCAGGCAATCGGGAAATCGCCGGTCAGATCGCTTTGGAACTCCAGACGATTAAAAGCCAGCTCGAAGAAAACCGGCAGCAACTCGTGGTGGCTGACGAGACATACAAGAAACTGATCAAGTCCCGAGATGTCAGTGTTCAGGAAGCAAAAAACAAAATCGAGAAACTCAAGAGGATGATGACCGAGACCGAAATGCTGGAAGCGCAAGCAGAATTGCAGGAGATGGCCGCCGGAATGATCTCGAGCATCGGCGGATCCGGAGATACGCTCAATCGCATGGAAGAACATCTCGAGGAACGTCGGGATAAGGCTGCCGGACGCGCACGAGTTGCGGCGTCCGGTGTGGATACGAAGGAAGTCGAACTCAAGGAATCCGAACAAAAAGCGTTGGCTGAACAAGCGCTGAGGGAGTTTGAGTCGTCGTATGGTTTCGCCGCACCTGAAGCGGAACAACAGGCGCCTCAACCGCAGATCCAGAAAGAACTCGGACCTCAGTCCTGAGTCGTTGTAAGAGGAGAAGGAATATGTCGAACGGTAAAGTCGGACCCACCGCGTTGGGAAAATTTGTCGGATTTGTGTTCATTGTGGCCTGTATCGCCGGCGCATTGTATTTCTTCAAGGATACAATCTTCCCGAAAGCCCAGACTCCAGGCAGTTCTCAAGTCGATATGAACGAGTTCAAAAAGGAGCAGGGTGGAGCGGAAGCCCAGGATACCTCCGGCATCACCACAGTCAGCGAATACAAGTACGTTCCTTCCGAAAAACTGCCTCCCGTCAAAGGCGTCAGCAACTACAAGTGGGATGATGCTGCCAAGACCCTCGTGTTCCCCATCAATGTCTGGATCGGATGGCTGCCGATCGTTGCAGCCAATCACGGCTTCGCTCCGAATGAGGACAGCGTCTTTTTCAAGGATTACGGTTTCAAGGTCAATCTGAAACTGATCGATGACCCGGTCACCGCACGCGATGCCTATGCTTCCGGCGACAGCCAGATTCTCTGGGGCACTCTCGATATGATGGTGCTCTTCGCCCCTGAACTGATGAAGGATTCCCGCACGGCCCCGCGTATCTATCAGCAGGTCGACTGGTCTTCGGGAGGAGACGGGATTGTCGTTCGCAGTTCAATCACCTCCGTCAAGGATCTCAAGGGCAAAACCATCGTCTATGCACAGAACAGCCCGTCCCAGTACTTCATCAACAATCTGTTGCTCAATGCCGGCATCCAGCCCGCCGATGTGAAGCATATGTTCACCGCGACTGCATTCGAAGCGGCTGCCGCATTCGTTTCAGACCCGAAAATCGATGCATGTGTATCCTGGGCGCCGGATATCTACAACATCCCGGAAAAAGTGAAAAATACGCGGATCCTGACCACCACCGCGGATGCCAATAAACTGATTGCGGATGTCTGGGCTGTCCGGGCGGATTTCGCGAAGGACCATCCTGACATCGTCGAAGGGCTTGTTGCGGGAATTTTCAAGGGGATGCGCGCAGTCAAGGACGATACGTTCAAAGGTCAGGCGATCCAATGGATGGCGGATGGGTACGGGATGTCCATCGATGACGTCAAATCGATGCTGTCAGACGCTCATTCAACTAACTTCGCTGAAAACAAAGAGTTCTTCCTGAACGCCAACTCGCCGACAAACTTCGAACGAACCTGGAAAAACATCACGTTCGTCTATAAGGAACTCGGATTGATCGGAACACCAACCCGGTTCGATGAAGTCATGGATTTCTCAGTGATCAAAGCGCTCGACGCCAAAGGACAATTCGCCGATATGAAGAACGAAAGCATCACGACTTTCGTTCCGACGACATATCAGAAACTATCGGCTGAAAAACCAATCCTGACTCAAACGATCCGAATCAACTTCTACCCCAACAGTTCCAACATCTTCGAGCCTCAGCACGATGAATTCGGGAAACCGATCGCCAATACCCTCTATGATCCCAGCGCAACCGCAACACTCGAAACAGTCGCACGGCTCGCCGGGCAGTACGAACGAGCCACGATTGCCGTCGTCGGGCACACCGATGGCTCTATGAAAGGCAAAGCGCCGCGTTCGGAAGTCGAACGATTGTCACTCGATCGCGCCAACGCAGTCCGGAACGCTTTGATTCAAAAGTACAAGTTCGACCCGAATAAATTCATCGTTCAGGGAAAGGCTTGGGACGAACCTGCGGATCCGGCAGCTCCTGAAAACCATGCGCTGAATCGTCGCGTCGAGATTTCGGTGTATCCACCTGAACAATGATCGACATTCTGTGAGCATGAGCTACTTGAAGCGTCTGAAGGATAACCTTGCGACTCTCAGGGGACTCTTCATCCATTCCGGAGAGAGACGAAGCGGAATCGATCGCCGGACCCGATGGTACGATTGTCTGCTGGTAATTCGTGAAGATCTGCCACCAAGCCTCAGGATTATTCTCGGAATCATTCCGATCCTGCTTCTGTTGCTGTTCTGGGTCGTGATCACCTCCGGATCAGCCGAATCAAGGATGATCTCTCCGCTTATCCTTCCATCTCCGCTGGAAGTTCTCGGAAGTTTCAAGTCGTTATGGTTCGAGAAAGAGCTGACGCGCAGCATCATCGCGAGCACCTTGCGTGTTCTGGGTGGCTTCATCGCGGGTCTGATCGTTGCCTTCCCGCTCGGTATCCTCATGGGCGCATTCTCGAAAATACGGGCCTTGTTCGATCCGATTGCGGTATTCGGCGGCTATCTGCCCATCCCCGCTCTCGTTCCGCTCACCCTGTCTTTGTTCGGCACCGGCGAAACACAGAAAATCATGTTTCTCGCGCTGGCCTTCTTTGTATACCTGCTCCCCCTTTTCATCCGCGCGATAGACAGTGTCGATGAAACGTATCTCCGCACCGCTTCCACGCTGGGCGCTTCGAAATGGCAGACTGTCCGTTATGTCATGTTCGGAGTGGCTTTCCCGGGAATCTACAACGCCATGCGCATGGGATTCGGCATCGGCTGGACCTACATCATTCTTGCAGAGATGGTGGCTGCGGAACGCGGATTGGGACAAATCATCATCGTCGCTCAACGCAGAGGCCCGCGTGAACACATCTATCTCGTACTCGTCGTGATCGTTCTGATTGCCTATGTTACGGATAAAATGTGGGTCAGGGTCGGTCGGCATCTGTTTCCATATCAGGAGGAGTCATGAATTCGCCCGCCGGGTCTACCGCAGATCCGAAGCAAATCCTCGAAACCGCCCCACCGGTCATTGAATTTCGTGCGGTGAGCAAGGTCTGGAATCCCGGAACACCGATCGAGTTCACGGCGATTCGGGATGTGACGTTCTGTATCGAGGATCTGCCTGGAAAGGGCGAGTTCATAACGATTATCGGCCCGAGTGGTTGCGGGAAATCGACGGTCCTGGGGCTGATCGCCGGATTCCAGGGGGTGTTTCCTCCGACCACCGGCGAAATTCTCGTGAGAGGCAAACCGATCGCAGGCCCGGGGATCGATCGGGGGATGGTGTTTCAGAAATACAGCTCATTTCCCCACATGACGGTGCTGAAAAATGTCCGATTCGGCATGGATCTCAATCGCCATTCTCTCGGGATGGACGACGCGAACATCGATCGGATTGCCAGGGAATGGATTGAACGGGTCGGTCTTCAAGGCCACGAACTCAAATATCCTCACCAGTTGTCGGGTGGGCAGCAGCAGCGCGTCGCGATCGCGCGAACCCTGGTGCTCAAACCAAGAATCATCCTCATGGATGAGCCATTCTCGGCTTTGGATGAACCGACGCGACTCGACATGCAGCACCTCATCATCGAACTATGGCAGGAAGTCGAATCGACCGTGTTGCTCGTCACACACTCGATCTCGGAGGCGGTCTATCTGGGGGATCGAATCTGGATCTTCTGCAAAGCGCCGGGACGGATTGCGAGGGAGATACGGGATCTGCCCGTGCCGGATCGAAACATCGCTGCGATCGATTACCAGAAATCTCAGGTTTTCATCGATGCCGTCGATCGCGTGGCCGGCGAATTCATGCTCGCCGAAAGGAGCGGATCCTAGCATGCCCGCGCCCGCTCTGTCATATTGGGACTATGTCAAGGCCGCCTTTCATCGCAAGGTCAGAATACCGCTTCTGGGTTTTTTCCCCTTCAACAAACTGATTCTTGCCGGGTTCGGTATTCTCGGACTCGGCCACGTCGGTTTCTGGTTATTGGGAGCGGCTTACGAAATCGCCTATCTGATGATGGTTTCCGGAAGTGAATCGTTCCAGAAACTGATTCAGGGAGAGCGTTTGCTCGCAATCGAATCACAGCAGGCGGTACGGACCGATGAGGTATTCAAACTGCTGGAGGTCGATGCGCAGACGCGATATGCCCGCCTGGTCGATCAGTGCCGGAAGATCGTCCAATCTTCCGCGGGGATCTCGAGATCGGTCAACCTGAATGATCTCAGTTCATCCGGATTGAATCAGATGATCGCGATCTTTCTGAAACTGCTGGTATCGCAGCGCTACATCAAAGAAATGCTGGCACGGACGCAGAGAAATGTTCTGGAACGGGAAATCCGCGATCTCGAAGCCCGCCTCGATAAAGAACAATCGGATTCGGCCATCGCCCGCAGTTTGAAAGGGTCACTGGAGATTCAGCGGAAACGGCTGGACAATCTGACGAAAGCATCGGAAAACCTTGCTTTTACGGAGGCGGAACTGAATCGGATCGAGATGCAGATTTCGCTTCTTGCTGAGGAGATGACCATTTCGACGGGATCGACTCAGATGACAGATCGGGTCGACAACGTTGTCGCATCGCTGCAGGAAACGAGCCGGTGGATGAATGAAAACTCGGAGTTGCTCGGCGCAGTGGACGCTCATGACATCCCCGTGAATCTGCTCGGAGAGCCACGGGAGACAAACAAAAACTGAATAACGGAGGCGCCATGTCACTGAACGCACTGCCCGACTGGGCGAATGAAATGCGACGGGTGTTCAAGGGAGATACAATCGGGCAGTTCATTCTGACCGGGAATATTCGTGATCTGGTCGGATATAGTGATGGACAGAAGGATCAGTTCATTCCCCTCCGACAGTTTATCTCGAGTGTCATGTTCCAGCCATTCGAGTGTGTGCTGATGTATGACAGAGGCAAAGGTATCCGGGTTCTGAAAGGGAACGATCACTTCTTTCGATTCCTGAAAGTTTTCGATTCGTTCCATCGCACCAGCTTCGCTTCAGACTCGGGTGTCGCTTCGGATCCGCTTCGAACCCTGGAAAACCCGGGACTTCTTCCGCGGGCTCCCGCACAAGCACTCGAATTGATCGATCGATTTCTCAATCATGTCGCTGTATCGAGCAGGAAACCGGACTCAGATGGATTGAAAAGTGTTGCGATTTTGATCGATTATGCCAATTTTATCGTCCCGCACGGCGAATCGCTTTACATGAGCGGCGACATCGGGAACAATCTGATCAAGATCATGTCATGGGCTGAGGATCCGACGATCACAGCTGCGAACATCGCCACGATCATCCTGTCCGAGAACCTGCGTGATCTCAGTGAATTCCTGGTGGAATCACCCTATAGCGCCAAAATTCAGATTCCTTTGCCGGATCAGATCGAAATCACCGCCTTCGTGGACTATATCGCGGCGACAGAAAGCAGCTTCCAGACGCTTTGCCCGGTCGAAATCCCGTTGCTCGCACAAAAACTCGTAGGTCTCAGCCGCATCAACATCAAGGATCTCATTCTTCGCGCTCTGAGAAACAATGAATCCATCACCCTCGAATACCTCACCCGGATCAAAAAGCAGATCATCGAAAAAGAAGCGATGGGAAAACTCGAATTCATTGAAAGCAAACGAACACTCGATGATGTCGCGGGGCATGAGGAAGCCAGGAGATGGTTGCGCGAAGATGCTGAACTGCTGCGACAGGGGGTGACACGAGCGCTTCCGATGGGATACCTGATCACAGGACGAATCGGCACGGGGAAAACATATCTCGTGCAGTGTTTCTCGGGAGAATGCGGCGTACCGTTCGTCGAGCTGAAAAACTTCAGGGAGAAGTGGGTCGGCGCTACCGAAGGAAATCTCGAGAAGATTTTCACCATCCTTCACGCTCTCGGACAGGTCGTCGTTTTCGTAGACGAGGCTGATCAGGCAACCGGAAAACGCGGCGGGGGAGACGGAGACTCCGGATTGTCCGGAAGAATCTATGGCATGCTCGCGAAGGAGATGTCCGATACGGAAAACCGGGGGAAAATTGTCTGGATATTCGCGACCAGCAGGCCGGATATGGTCGAAGTCGACTTGAAACGCCAGGGACGCCTCGATGTTCACATCCCGCTGTTCCCGCCGGAATCTGCCAAAGACAAACGCGCTCTGTTCATGGCGATGGCCCACAAGCTCAAACTCGATCTGAAAGAGTCCGATATCCCTGATTTGCCCTTTGAACAGCCGATCAGCGGCAACGAACTCGAAGGCCTCCTGGTTCGAGCCATCCGGAGACACCACCTCCAGAAGAGTAAAACGAAACGATCACTGGCCACGATCCTCAAAGCAGTTGTCGATGAGTTTCGTCCATCGGCGCATACGGCACAACTGGAACTGATGGATCTGCTCGCGGTCAAAGAATGCACGGACGATGTCTTTCTCCCGAAACGATTCCGCGAAATGGACAAATCAGCCGTAGATGAAAAAATACAGGATCTGATGATTTCAACTCGTTCCGCGCGATAGAACACTCAGGCTCAAGATCGCCATTCTGCGTGAGCGTCAACCAAGATCTCGATCCGGATCACGCTCAGGAATTGATGATAAAACAAAACAACGGTTCGATTCCGGTGTCACCGCCAGCACGGAAAACGATCGCCTGCACCATCGAGCGTAAGGGCTCGGAGTCCGGAACCATCCAGGTTGACAATGTAAAGATCCCAACCCGATTTCTCACTTCGTCCTCGCGCAAAACACAATTGAGTGCCATCAGGAGAGAAGAATGGATCATAATCGAACTCGTCCGTTCTCGTGATCCGTCTCAGTCCGGTTCCATCCGCGTTGAAAACCCAGATATCGGATCGTTGGATCAGCCCTGCCGAGACATATGCGAGTTTTGAACCGTCCGCCGACCACTTTGCGCGACAGCCACCTGCGGGCGACAGTTTTTGGGATTCACCACCCAGGACAGGGATGACATGTATCTGCCAGTTCGGAAAGAGCGTCGATCGTGTGGCGTACGCGACGAGATCATTGACAGGTGAGACGTGGGGAACGACATCCGAGTGCAACCCGCGGTGTGTCAATTCCTGCTGGTTCGTACCATCGTGATTCATCCGGAAGATCTGTGATTCGCCGTTGCGGTCGGACGAAAACACGATCATGCTTCCGTCCCTGGACCATGATGGTGATTCATCACTGGCGGGGCTATCCGTCAACCGGGTCTGCTCCGTTCCATTGCGCCGCATCCTGAAGATATCCCAATTACCGTGTCGTCTGCTTTTAAAAACAATCCACTCGCCATCCGGTGACCACACCGGCATTTCGTCGTCCTCCCAATGATCGGTCAACCGGGTCAATCCTGTTCCATCCGGACGGATGAAAAAGATATCCGTATTGCCGTTCCGAGTGCCCGAAAAGAGGATTCCATGAGGTGGGATTTCAGGAGGAGTATTCGTGCGCGGCGGCGATGTCGCTTCGGAAGAGCCGGACTGAACGGGTGCGAGGATCGAGTGGATTTCGGCTGAAGCTGAACCTGCAAGAACACAAGACACTGATAACAGAATGAGAACGGCCGATTGTCGCATCAGGAAAGCACCTCCGAATTCCGATGTCACATCTCAGTGACTCACCTGAATGCAACGCTTTAAAGGGGATCCAGGTTCCAGATTTCGATATGCTCAGCGTAACGTCCCGGGGCGATGTTCAGAAGGGGTGAAAGGGTTTCGAGTTCGAGCATGTCGGCGTTGACGAATACCTCGCATGTCGCGCCCAGATCCGGATATTCACCGGTCAGTGTCGGTACGACCTGCTTGCAAAATCGCCACCCCAGGTTGTCATAATGCATCTGGCAGGGGGTCCGATGAAATCCGATCTTGAACGGTCGGTTGATTGAAGGATCGGAACGGACAGAAAAACAGTCGTCTTCAACGATCAATCTGGGATCTCGAGGATCACTGTAGGGCCAGAAGATCAGAGCATGATTGGGAAGAAGATCGCGGGGGTGTTGACCGCGTTTTGGAATTGGAATCCGGGCCACTCCGCCGGTCTGCATGACGGTCAGGGACCAGAGCGCGCATCTGAGCGGTTTCGAAGATTGATTGATCAATCGATGAACCACACGAACCGAGCCATCGGATTCTCCCGGAAAAATCTCGATCTGCCGATCGCAATCGTCTGTTCGAATCGTTTGAGATGTGCAGACAATGCTTCTCGACGTCGAGTCAAGCCGGCAGGGCGTGTTGTCGGGGGCGTACGTGAGAATCGGGTCTTCCGGAGCACGCCAGAGTCGATGACCGCCGTAGATGCGCCAGATTCCATCGTCCGGAACCGGTGGAATCCGATTGAACACTTTCAGAAGATTAGGTCCGTTCTTCGGCCCAAAATGAAGAATTCTGGGTCCGAAATCGAAATGCATGCGCAGTTCCAGAGAATCCGTCGTGATCAGGACAGATCGCTCTGAATCCAGTTCGAACTCGAAACGATCCTGATGACTCATAAACATCTGACTCCTCGTTCACATGATTCTCACAGATGCACACATATCAAAAAACCAACACTTTCTGTATATTATGTTTTGTGGATCACCCAGATCGATTCCGGGTGAAGCAGCGGAAGCGTCAGAGGCCAGGAAATGCTGGAAAAACTCGATCTATCCCTCAAACTCACGAAACAGGATTATAAAGCGATCAGCGATCCCCTCGGCATGAGGATGTTCGATCTGCAACACCAGTGTCGGGCGGCCGGGATCCCGATGATCCTTCTTTTCGAGGGATGGGAGGCAGCAGGGAAGGGGCTGATTCTGAATCACCTCATCCGGCATCTCGATCCACGAGGCTACAAGGTTCAATCAATTGAAAAGCTCAGCAGGATCGATTCGGAAGGACGGCCGTTTCTCTGGTCGAGCTGGATTCGAACCCCATATCGGGGATATATCACGATTTTCGACCGGTCCTGGTATCAACGCGTACTGTGGGATCGCGTGGAAAGACGGCTTCCTGAATCGGATGTTGCACGAACGATGGCAGACATCAACTCCTTCGAACGCTGGATGGTGGACGATGGCTGCATCGTGTTGAAATTCTGGCTCCATATCTCGAAAAAGACCCAAAAAGCGCGTCTGGATCGAATGGCTTCCAGTAAGTTGGAGTCCTGGAAGGTCGGTCCTGACGATTTCAAGCGAAATCGCATGTACAAAAAGCTGTTTGCAGCGGCGGAAGAGATGTTTCAATTGAGTTCGACCACCGCTGCACCCTGGATTCTTGTGGAAGCTGAGGACAAGTATTTCGCGAGGCTCAAGGTTTATGAGCACATTGTGCGCGCGATGGAAACCGCACTCGACCGGAATCGGGTACAGGTTCCGGCCACATTGGATCGTCCGATCGAGAGCATGCAGGAGATGCGAAGCGCGGAGATGGAAAGCCGGAGACTGCTCGGCCAGATCGATCTCACGAAGACGCTTTCTCCTGAGAAGTATCGGGATCGCCTGGAAAACCTGCAGCGGATCATGCGCGAAATTCATCACCGCATGTTCATCGAGAAGAAGTCCGCGATCGTGCTTTTTGAAGGGTGGGACGCGAGTGGAAAAGGGGGAGCGATCCGGAGGCTTCTGGAGCCATTGGATCCGCGCGGATTCAGTGTCATTTCGGTGTCGGCGCCGACACGCGAGGAAAAAATACATCATTATCTGTGGCGTTTCTGGAAGGAAATTCCCAGACAGGGATCCCTGACGGTTTTTGATCGGAGCTGGTATGGTCGCGTTCTGGTGGAAAGGGTGGAGAACCTGTGTGCGATTGAGGAGTGGCGCAGGGCATACCGAGAAGTCAATGAATTCGAGATGATTCTCGATCATGTCGGAATTCCGATCGTGAAATTCTGGCTGCATATCGACTTGGATGAACAGATGAAACGATTCGAAGCGAGGCGCTCTTCACCTCACAAGCACTGGAAAATAACGGATGAAGATATCCGTAACCGGGAAAAGTGGACCTGGTATGAGATGGCGGTTTCGGAGATGATCAAGCGTACTTCATCCACCTTCGCTCCATGGCATCTCATCGCGTCAAACGACAAACTGCATGCACGTATCGAGATCCTGGAAATCGTCGTTGCAACGATTCAGCGAGTTCTGAACAGGATGCCGGATGGAAAGGAACAGAATTCGAATGAACAAGGTCGCAGACTCCTCACCTGATTCGAAACAGCCTGATCAATCGCATCCTGCAATGGAATCGGTGGATCTCAAACACTCCTCGTTGTATGTGAACCGTGAAACCTCCTGGTTGGAGTTCAACCATCGGGTGCTTGAGGAGGCATTGGATCCCGAAACACCACTGCTCGAAAAGCTGAAGTTTCTGTCGATTTTCAGCTCGAATCTCGACGAGTTCTTCATGATCCGTGTCGCGGGTCTGCGAAAACTCCAATCCGCCGGCATTTCAGATCCCTCTGCCGGCGATCAGGATCCCAGATTCCAGATCGAGATGATTTCCAGGAAGGTGCGCGATTGCATTTCGATTCAGTATCGGTGTCTTCAGAACGATGTCATTCCAAATCTTAAATGTATCGGCATTCAGTTCCTTACCGTCAATGATCTCACACCCGGCGAACGAAGAGACCTGAAGAGCCGATTCATGAGCCATATTCTCCCCGTTCTGACTCCGTTGGCGGTGGATGCCGGTCACCCCTTCCCCTTTCTCGGGAATCTCCGCACGAATCTGTACGTGAGTTTTTCGGGTCCCGATGATACCGAATCGGAAAACTCACCGTATGCATTCATCGAAATTCCCGGTGTCCTGCCGCGACTGATCGAAGTCGATCGGGGACCCGAGACTCAGTGTCTGGTGTATCTGGAAGATATCATCGAATCCCACCTCGATTACCTGTTCCCCGGGATGAAGGTCCGGGAGAGTTATCGTTTTCGTGTCACACGAGACCTCGATTACGATCTCCATGAAAACGAAGTGATGGATCTTCTCCAATCAGTCGAAGCGGAACTGAAGGACCGTATGCATCAGAATGCGGTTCGGATTGAGATCGAGAGCAACGCGCCGGGTCATGTCGAATCCTGTTTATGCCGGGCACTCTCCCTGCCTGCTGAACTCGTATTTCGAATCGACGGCCCGCTCAACATCTGTTCGCTGATGAAAATCTATGATTTTCCTGCTCCTCCCATGTTTCGCGATCCGCCCTTCAATCCCCGAATTCCTCCGAGACTTGCCGCGGATCGGGACATTTTTTCGGTGATTCGCGAGGGGGACATTCTTCTGCATCACCCGTTCGATTCCTTTGCGGTGGTTGCCGAGTTCATGTTTGCGGCTGCAGAGGATCCGAATGTTATGGCGATCAAACAGACACTCTATCGAACGGGAAAAGATTCTCCCGTGATAGCCGCTCTGATTCGAGCCGCTGAAAACGGCAAGCAGGTGACGGCGGTAATGGAACTGAAGGCCCGATTCGATGAGGCATCGAATATCGAATGGGCGAAAAAGATGCAGGATGCCGGAATCAATCTGGTATATGGGTTCGTTCGATGGAAAGTTCACTGTAAAGCGACCTTGATCGTACGGAAGGAAGGAAACGATCTCATACGCTATGTCCATGTCAGCACCGGTAACTACAACTCCACGACAGCACGCATCTATACGGATCTGGGATTGATCACCTGTTCGCCGGACTTCGGTCATGATGTGTCGTCGCTGTTTAATGTCATTACCGGATTCAACTCCTGGACGGGTCACGAGATGTTCAAGCCGGAAACCGTGACATCCATGTTCAGAAAGTTTCTGCTCGCACCGGTGAATATGGAATTGCGACTGATCGAATTCATCGAACGGGAGATTGCCTGCGCGATCGATGGCAAGCCAGGCCGCATCATCGCGAAAATGAATGCGCTGACCGAACCGAAACTGATTCGGGCGCTGTACCGCGCATCTCAGGCAGGCGTCAAGATCGATCTCATTGTGCGCGGCATCTGCTGTCTCAGACCCGGCATTCCAGGTGTCAGTGAACACATCACGGTAACCAGTATTGTCGACCGGTTTCTTGAACATACCAGAATCTATTACTTTCATAACGGAGGCAATCCCGAGATTTACTCCGGAAGCGCGGACTGGATGCCTCGGAATCTGTCCCGGCGCGTCGAGATTCTGTATCCGATCGAGAGCACGGTCATCAAAACGAGAATCATCAAGGAAATCCTGGGAACGTATCTCAAGGACAACGTCAAATCCAGACGAATGGTCAGTACCGGTGCGTACTCCCGAGTTCGGCCCAGTCCCGACAAACGGATCATCCGCAGTCAGTCTCAATTGATCGCCATCGCACGGAAAGGAGGCGTCAAGTCTGCGCCTTATGACGAAGTGGTCAAGAAATTCGGACAACGCAAACAGAAGAAGCAGCGATGAATCCATGACAGAACCGGAACGTTCTGGCCGCGACACCATCCCGTGGATCGAAAACCATGTCGGAGTTCACTGTGCGGATCCGAGACATGCATTTCATGCCCGTGACCTGGCGATCCGCATTTTTGATGCTCTGGCGCAACTGCACGGCTTTGAATCTCGTCATCGATTGATTCTCGAGGCAGCTTCACTTCTGCACGACATCGGTATGACTCCCGGGCACGAGGACGATCATCACAAAATCAGTCGGGAGATCATCCTTGATCTTGAAATCCCCGGAATACACGGCAACGACAGGAATATCTGCGCACAAATCGCACGGTTTCACCGAAAGGGCGAACCGGATCGCGGGAAACACAAGACATTCGACCGCTTGAATTCTGAAGACCGGCTGTGTGTGCAATGGCTTGCCGGGATTCTCAGAGTCGCCGATGGATTGGACCGATGTCATATCGGACTGGTCGATCGACCGGACATTATTCTGTCCCCGAGTGAATGCATCATCCGGATCCATGCGCGGCAAGCAGTGTTTGAAGCTGAAGCTGCAAGGAGGAAGGGGGGGTTGCTGCAAGAGATGATGGGACGGAAACTGACGATCATCCTGAACAATCGCGGAGACAGAGCATGAGTGAGACTCAAAAGAAACTCGAGATTGAACTGAAGCTTCTGATCGGCAACGAATCGATGGGTGAGGAAATCATCGGATTTCTGCAGTCAATCGGGTATCGACTCGGTTCGGAACGCATCGGAATCCATACCGATACCTATCTGGATACCTTCGACTGGCAGTTGTTCAAAAATCGAATGGCTCTGCGATTCCGCAGAAAGCAGGATTCCGTCAGGATCATGATCAAGGGTGTATCCGAGGTCGTGGATGGGGTCAGTCGACGGATCGAGATCGAGCAGGATACGGGTGTGTCTATTCTGAGATCGATGGAGCTGCCGAAGGGTGAGATCGCTGATCTGGTGAGGGGAATCATTGACGGGAAAAACCTCATTCCTCATCTGGTGATCCGGACCGAGCGTCGGGAGTATCCCGTGACCTGTCCGGACCAGACAACTATGCTGCTCGCACTGGATCGCTCTCTATGCAGTTCGATCTGGATTGAAGGCAGCCCCTGGAGTTCTCCGAGATACGAATTCGAGGCGGAACTGGTGAACGGAAACGACAATCAAATCGAGTTGTTGCGTGATACGTTGGTTGCGCGTTTCGGTCTGCTCCAATCCGGTAGTTCCAAACTGGAATCCGCCATTGTCCAACTCGGGCTCGCCGGACCTTCGAAGATGATCCCGGTCCATCTCGCAGTCCAACCAGATGATCGATTGCATTGGGCGGCGAAGAAGATACTGAGGCATCAATTCGAACGATTCGTGCAGTACCGCAATGGCGTTCTCCGGGAGTTGGATGTTGAATGCGTTCATCAGGCACGTGTTTCGGTCAGGCGGATGCGATCAGCACTCAAACTGTTCCGAAACAGCTTTTCTGAGGGAATGACACGATACTGCAGAAAAGAACTCGCGTGGATCGCCCGTGAACTCGGCCAGGTCCGTGATTTGGATGTGATGCTGAAGCGGATTGAGTCCAGGAAGGAGCATCTGGAGGCCGTTTCAAAACTGGCGCTTCGAACAATCCGGAGCATGGCTGAGTCGGATCGAAGAAAGCATTTGAAGGCACTCAATGGAAGGCTGAAATCCATGCGCTATTCCATTTTTGTCAAACGATTCCATGTGTTTCTGAAGCAATGTTCCGACCCGGACAGCCGGAATGTGGTGTCCGGGTCTGCGGTGAGCGATATTGCGCCGGTGTTGATTTTGAAGCGCTTGAAGAGCGTTCTTGCCGCACAACGAGCGCTCGCTCGGGAGCCGTTGCCCCGGTTGTTCCATCAGTTGAGGATTGAAATCAAGCAGTTGCGATATGCATGTGAGTTTTTCACCGGAGTTCTGAGTGAGAATCTGGGGGCTTTCGTAAAAAAGCTGATCGTGCTGCAGGATACCTTGGGGGACATGCAGGATACGGTGTTTATCCGGGACGTCATTCTCGGGTACTGTAAAAATATCCAGAGCAAACGTGCGTCGAATACGGTATTGTTCGACATCGGGAGGATCTACCAGTTGCAGCATCAGGATTATCAGAACCTGAGGATTGCGTTTGAATCACAATGGAACGAAGCCTTCAATCGGTCGGCTCGGCGTGCGCTGCGCTCTGAACTGGAATCTCAGTTGCCTGTTCCGGGAGCCGGGCAGATCATCGACGGTGATCCGACCAGCATGGAGTTCAACGATTGAAAAACACGGCATGGTGGATCATCGCGGTCCTGCTGACATTGATGTCAGTGATCTATCAGCGGAAGACCGGTCCGACATATCCTTTGAAATATGAGATTCAATTGAAAGGCGAGACCTGGAGAGGGAAACTGCTCAGAACGCATCGCTCGACGGCAGATATGGAAGTCCGCGTCGAATTGCCGGAAGATATGTCGGCGCGGATTGTCTGGAAAGAGTATCCGAGTGATCGGGCCTGGAAGACGGTCGAGATGTCGCGTGAGGGGAACGGGTACGTCGGCCTGATTCCCCGGCAACCGCCTGCCGGTAAGGTCTGTTACTACATTGAGATCGAGGGAGGAGGCACCAGCATTCGGTTGCCGGATGTGATCGCTCGATTCAAGGGAGATGTGCCGGCATTTGTTCTGATTCCCCATATCATCATGATGTTTGCCGGGATGCTGACATCGAGCAAAGCCGGTATCGATGCAATACGAAACAGGGGTAACTCGGGACGCCTGACGGTTATCACCTTTCTGTTACTTGCCACAGGTGGTCTTGTCTTCGGGTGTGTCGTTCAGTATTACGCATTCGGGAAGCCCTGGACCGGATGGCCTGTCGGTCATGATCTGACCGATAACAAAGTCGCCGTCGCATTGATCGGATGGCTGGTTCCTCTGGCCCTTCATCTCGCTAAAAAAGAACATCGATCATCCGTCATCGTCGCGTCACTGATCACCTTGCTGATCTTCCTGATTCCTCACAGTTTGATGGGGTCCGAATTGAGTTATTCCGATTCGAATTGATCGTCAGGTTTCACAGTCTGTAATTTTCCGCGATTTTCTGCATGTGTGTATTCATCGTCATCTAATATACAGCACCTTCAAGCGCCGGATTGAGAAGGAGTCGGTATGGCATTTCCTGAAAAGATGAGTACGAAGCCGGAAATGAACGAATAATCGCGCGTGCATACCCAACCGGCGGTGATTTTTCTTGATTTATCGCGGCCTGAGGTTATAATTGTTGAAAGGTTTGTGCGAATTACACTTTTGCAGGAGGTTTGAAGATGAAGACAAGTTTGCGGCATAGCTGGTTTCTGAGCGCACTGTTACTTGTTTCGCTCGCGACATCTGGCTTTGCGTATGACAACACATGGCGCGGTCCGAGCGGATTGTTCAGTGTGGTATCGAGCGACACGATCGGCGCGGGTAATTTCGCGATCAGTTTCTACTTCAACAATCTCGATCGTGAAGCCAACCTGTACGGTCTTGACGACGAGATCTACTCCCTTGATTTCTCGTATCTGACGCTGCCGGTGGCGTATGGGATCATGGACCGGTTTGAGGTATCACTGGCTCCCTCATACCACATGTTCCGCCGTGAAGGGATCAACTCGGACACTGGAATCGGAGACATCTTTTTGAATTTCAAAGCATCCGCACTGATCGAAGAAGACATGGGCTTCGGATTGGGCGGCCTGGTGTATGCGAAACTTCCGACAGCCGACGAAGAAAAAGGCCTCGGAACCGGTGAAGCCGACTACGGGATCGCCGTTCTGGGCAGCAAACACTTCGATAAACTCGGATTGCACCTCAACGTCGGATACACCATCATCGGCGAACCCGATGGCGCGGATTACGACGATCAGCTCAACTACGGACTCGGTATGGACTACAACGTCCTGGATAATCTCGCCGTGATTTCAGAACTGACCGGCGAAACCGCCTATGATTCCTACATGAACAAAGATCCGATCGATCTGCTGGTGGGCGCTCGCTACTGGTTGCCCAACGGTCTCGTGCTCGGTGGAGGCGTTCGCTACAATCTGACAAATGAAGACGGCAACTGCCCCTGGGGCGGAATCGTCCAAATCGGATTTTCGACCGCCAAACGTACGGTTGTTCCCCCCGCGCCCAAAGTTGTGCCGGAACTGATCTGTGAAATTGAATCCAAGGAAGTTGTGGAAGGCCAGTACACACGGGTGAAAGTGCTCGCAAAGGGATTCGACACGGCGACCCTCACATACGAATGGAAAACCACCGGATGCAAACTCGAAGCAGATGGCGCGACCGCCAAATTTATCGCGGAAGGATGCGCTCCCGGTTCCTATGTGATCACATGCATTGCAAAGGATGGCAAAGGAAACACCGCGGAATGCTCCAGCACCGCAAAAGTGATCCAGCAGAAACCCGAGAAAAAACTTACGAAGCTCGATCTTCCGCTGGTGCCTTTCAAGAAGGGTGTTCGTGTCGACAACGTCGCCAAAGCGATTCTCGATGACATCGCCGTCAAGATCAAGCAGTATCCGGATACCAAAGTCACGCTCAAAGGCTATACCGACAGTCAGGGATCCGATGACGCCAACCATAAAATCGGTCTGCAACGCGCCGAAAACGTCAAGAAGTATCTGGTGGAACGCCACAAGATCGATGCCGGTCGCTTCGTTGTCGAAAGCGGCGGTAAGAACGATCCGATCGGTGACAACAAAACCGAAGCCGGACGTAAAATGAATCGTCGCGTTGAAGTCATCATGATGGTGGAGCAGGCAGCGGAATAACACCTTTCTGGGCTCCTGAACAATGATGCATACGGGACGGAGAGCAATTCTTGGAATACTCTCCGTCCTTTTTTTGTGTCTCGAAATCCCGTCCACCGCCCGGCATCCAACCAGCAATACTGTTGTTTCCTCGATCGGTCCTCCCGGAGGAGCTATCCGATCGGTTGCCGTTGTCCACGATCATCTCATCCTCGCCGGATCCTTTCACGGGAAGCTTTTTCTTTCGAACGATGCGGGTGAACACTGGGTGGAGATCTCTCCGGGGTATCTCAGAAAAGACCATGTCATCGAAGACATTCTCGTGCTCAATGGAGGGTGTTCGGTTTTTATTGTCGTTCGATCTATGAGCGATGGATTCCTGATGCGAGCCCGGTTCGAGACTCCGCCCTCCTTCGAAACCTTAACCGCCATCGAGTGGCAAAAAATGCTCACCGGCAATCGGATCCGCTCCGTCGCAGTCTCCGGAGAATCCGTGCCGTCAATCTATGCAGGGACCGACGAACGAGTGTTCATCTCGACAGATGATGGTCAGAACTGGTCCATATCGACATTCCCTTTTCCGGATCCGCAAATCGAATCTCTGGTGCTGGATCCGAACAGCCCGAGCATCCTGTATGCCGGAAGTTGGCAACGCCCCTTCAAGAGCCTGAACCGCGGCAAAACATGGGAACCGATTCACACTGGTATGGCGCCGGACAGCGATGTCTTTTCAATGGTCTTTGATTCGCGTCAGGTACTGTATGCAGGAACATGCGGATATGTGTATCGGAGTGAAAACCGAGGTGCGAACTGGACCAAGCTGCAAAATGGATTGAAGAGCAAGCGCATGCATAATTTGAAGCCATCGCCCGAAGGATGGGTGATCGTGGGGAGTGACAGCGGCATATATCGCCTGGATCAGGACGAGATGATCTGGAAGCAGATTGTCGACAACATCATTATCCACGATATCGATTTTTCAGGTGCTCATCAGATGATCTGCGCGACCGAAGGACATGGTCTGATCCGCGTGAGTTATCCTTCCGGTGAGGTGACTCATATCAATCGGGGCATCGATGCTTCATCTCCGGTCCGCGTCTTTCGGAACTCCGATCAGAACCTTGTTGCAGCAATCATCAATCAGCATGGGAGCAACGGAATCTGGATCCGGGAAGGTATGAACTGGTCGAAGTTGCAACTGGAAGGTCTGAATGCGGAAATCCAGGATGTCCATTATGCCGATGGCGTTTACTACATCGGAACGCCGCAGGGGTTGTTCATCTATGCCAAAGATGAAACCGGTTGGTTCCATGTTCAACTGCAAAACGGGAAATCGATCTCTCGTCTGTTTTTCGAACCCAAAAACTCGATTCTGATCGCGACGACGCCGGATGGACTCCTCCGAATCGATCTCAAGACATCGGAATCCCGTATCGATCCGGAGTTAAAGAATACTTCGATACTGAGTTTATGGACATCTCAGCAGGCGAACGGATCGATTCTGGCCGGCACCGCGGATGGTTTGATGCGGTACTATCCTGAAACCTCATCATGGGTTCGCCGGGCGCGTCAGATTGAGGGAATACCGATATACGACATCATTTCGCATCCGGATGAATCCGTCCTGTATCTTGCCACGGGCGACGGCATCTATCAGACGGATAATCTCGGCGATACCATCGGGAAACTCATCGATGGATTCCCGGATCTGGCCTGCGTCAGCATGGCCCGATCGAACACCGGCTTCGCCGCCCTGTTTGCCAACGGCGATGTGTTCCACAAACCGGTCGAGGCAACGAGGTGGGATTTTTTAACTCGGATACGGGACCATGCGTGGCACATCGCCCGGTTCGACAATGATCCTTCCGTTTACATCGGTACTGACGGGGCGGGAGTCATCCGGCTGACACCCGAAGATTCGGACGCTGATTCCGTCAGGCCATTCTGAGCAGACATGCATGCGCGCTCATTCCGGCGCCGAATCCGACCATCACACAGTGATCGCCCGGCATCATTCCTCGCACCCGTAGATTTTCCAGCGCAAAAACAGGTGTCGGTGATGACATGTTCCCATGGTCCCGCAGAACGTTTCTAGTCGCCTCCATGGCGCTTTCAGGCAGTCCCAGACATTTGCGAACGGATTCGATCACCTTGTCTCCGCCCGAATGCATGGCCCAATATCGGATATCCTCCGATTTCAAGCCCTGGGGTTCAAGAAGCGCCCGAACGACGCTCTCGACTGCCCGTCCGGCGATATCCGGAAGATCGGTCGACAATTGATTGTGGAGCTGCCCCCCCTTGTACACATACCGGATGTCGTCTCTGTGAGAGGCATCCAGAAAACTCGAGAAGTTCAAGACATGCAATCCGTGCTCGGTTCGTTCCACGCACACAGCGGCAGCCCCGTCTCCGAACAGCGCATTCGAAACAATCAAACTCAATTCATCCCCCATCTGAAATGTCGCCGTGCAGATTTCGATCGATACGGACACAACGCATGATTCACTCGACGAAACAATCGGATTCAGTTGGCGCACGAGTGCATCCGCCAGTTGGAGATTGGGAATGGCACCTCCGCACCCCGCGCCGACGAGATCGTACAGACGCGCGAGAGGATTGAGACTCAGTCGCTCGGAAAGGTATGTGGATAATCCGGGACAGATATAACCCGTGCAGGTGTTGACAATCAGCGCCGAAACATCATCGAGCGTTCTGCCGCTGTTCGACAGCGCCTTTCGGACGGCCTGGCATCCGAGGTCGACGGCCCACCGGGTAAATCGCTCGATTTTCGCATCCTGGTCTTCATCGATCGGTTCATCCGGACGATCCATCGCAAATGATCGTCTCTGAATGCTCGGATGCGAAAACACGCGACTCATGACCGCTCGATTCCGTGGTGACAATCGAGAGCCGAATCGGTCCAGCATCAGGGCTTTCGCCTGGTCCTGGGTCATCTGAAGGGGAGGGGAGGCTGTGCCGATGCCTGAAATTCCAACTGACTTCATATCTTTACTCCGAGTGTGCGCATCCATCGCTTCAGCCGATAGGTGTAACGCCAAAGAGGAGGATGCAGGCCGATACAGCCGGCCAGATAATGAATTCTACGGATTGTATGTGCGGAAATCGAGGTCGAATCGATGACATTCGGATGGTGGTGTGCGAGATTGCTGATCGTACGAACGGCATGGTCGATATCCAGATCCGGACTGATATAAAAGCGAGTGTCGAGCGGCTTGCTTTTCTGAGTGTCTGCCCGGATCGTCGAATCGATTGTCTGCATCCCTGTCCCGGGATAGACTCGAACTCCGATCGTGATAAACACCAGATCAGTCGGTCGAATCGCTTCACGGATGAATCGACAGGTTTCATCGAGCGTTGCTTCGGTTTCTCCCGGGCCACCGACAAGAAAGATCCACGCACACGGGATAAGCGTATCGCGGATCCTCGATGCCGTTGCCCACAGATCCTCGTTTCTGAAATCTTTGCCTAGCCCTTCGAGCACGTTGTTCGCCGCGCTCTCTGCGGTGATTCCGATCCCTCGGAAGCCCGACCGATGCATCAGATCGAGCAGTTCCCGATCGAGATAAACGGGATGAAGGTCCATGGCGGTAAGCCTCAGGTTCAATCCCTTCCGGATGATGACTTCGCAGATCTCGCCCGCATGTTCTCGAGGTGAATTGAATACATTGTCGACAAACTCGAAGTCGTTCAGACCGTCCCGGATCATTCGCTCGAAAGCAGATCCGACGTCTCCGGGATCAGCCAGTAAATACTTCGTTCCCTCAATGAGCGGATACGTGCAGTATGTGCAGGTATGACGGCATCCCCGTTTCGTCTGAATCGGAACCGTCGCTCCATGTCGCCGATACCGCTTCCGGTCAACCCACGCGAACAACTCCGGGTAAAGCGACATATCCGGCTCGAGCCTTGCAGCGGAAAAAACACGAGATTCCCGTCCAATGACGCAGTTTCTGCTCATTTGATCCAGAAAAAGCGACAGATCACGATCACCACTTCCATCAAACGCATAGTCCGCATCCAGCTCACGAAGCATTTCCCGCGGCGCGATCAGAACGCCTGAGCCACCGATGCAGATCGGACAATCTGTTTTCGATCGAGCAGTTCGTATCCAACCTCTGAATTCCGACAAAAAGCTCCAGGGATTCTGGTAATCGATATTGTCGATGTTCCGGATGGAGAAGCCGACGAGATCCGGCTTGAAATCCGTTATCGTTCGCTCGATCTGCGTCGACGGCGATCGATCGAAGGTTAGATCCAGCAAGTGTGGCGTATGACCGATCCGTCGAGCCGTCTCAGCGATCATGCACGCTCCGATTGGAATGACCGGAACAGGCTGTCGATATCGATTGGCGTTGATGATCAGAAGCCTCATTTCGATCTCGAGGCCTTCATTTCTTCTCTCGATCCATGCGCGACGATTGCTCCAGCTCCTCCCGCATTCGCATCAATTCGGATCCCTGCGCTGCGAGTTCCGGAGCGCGATCGCGCACTCGATCGATTTCCGCGATGGCTTCCCGGTAACGTCCGTTCGCGGAGAGTGCATTGATCAGATTCAATCGGGCGATCAGAAGATCGGGAGCGAGTTCAACGGCGCGTTGAAATGCGGTGAGAGATTCTTCGTCGCGCTTCAGCTGAACGTTGGCGTATCCGAGATTCAACCAGGCATTCGACAGTTCCGGGTTTTGATTCACCGCTCGAAGCAGTGCCTGCCGGGCTTCTTCATAACGATGGCTCATGAGCAATGCCTGCCCGAGATTGCCTTGGGCCGTCCATGAATCCGGTTCGATCGCCAGTACTTTCCGATACTGTTCGATGGCCTCGTCGTGTCGTCCGGCGTTCAGAAGGGCATTGCCGAAGTTGTTGGCCACCTCCCATGAGCGTGGATTCAGGACGGATGCGCGTTGATAATGTTCGAGTGCTTCTTCGAGTCTTCCCATCGCTTTCAGCGTATTGGCGGACGTCATGTGGATCTGCCAGCTGGAAGGATTGATGGTCGATGCCTGTGTTGCGACAGCGAGGGATTCCTCATAACTGCCCAACTTGTAATAGGCATTGGCCATGTTGTTCAGCGTCTGCCAGTTTGAGGGGTTCTCGGTATGCGCAATGCGAAAATGCTGCAACGCCTCTGCATACTGCTCGAGCTCCATCAGGACATTCCCGAGTTCATTTTGCGACTCGATTTCGTTCTTCCTGAGCATCACCGCTTTCGAGTAATACTCTCGGGCCTTGGCATAATCCTTCTCGACCCGGCCAAAGTATTCGCCGAGGCTGATTGTCGCGAGAAAACTGTCCGGTCGGATCCTGACGGTATACAAAAACAGATCTTTCGTCGTACTCCAATGCATGCTCTGGTCAAGCGTCCGCACAGCGAGCAGCACACAAATCGTCGTCATGATCTGCCTCGTTCTTCGCCCGTCGAAACGGATCATCATCTCCGAGCCGATCATGCCGACACCGACGAGCGCGATGTAGGCGTAGCGATCCGCCACGGTCGAGTAGAACTGAAACCCGAAAGGGATCAGACCGAGAACCGGAAACAAGCCCGTCATCCAGAACAGCATCCCGGAACGGATTGTTCGCGATTTCATGCGAAACCAGAGCACGACCAGCGTTCCGATCACAAGAAAATGGGTCAGATGGACGAGAGGATCGAGGTGAAGTACGAAGTCGGGAGTTCGTCCGTAATCCGGTACAAGCCGGAAGGGGAAAATACACTTGATCAGATAGAATACGATTGCGTCGAGGGCGGTCAGGATCCTTGCGACGAAGCCGGTTTCGATATCGGTGAGTAATTCCGACTGAATCGATCGAGTGACTTGCGCGATTGCTGCAGAGAGTGCGAGCGCGATTCCGATCGGAACGACAGTTCGCTTTGTGGCGGGAAATCGCATGGAAACAGCAACGACTATCATGGCAACCGGAAGGAATACCGCCGATGGTTTGGAAAGCAGCGCGAGTGCAAACAGAGCGAGCGAAGCCGTCTCCCGAAGGAAAGAAAACTGCCTGCGATTGTCGATCCAGATACACAACGCGGCCAAGCACAGTGAATGAGAAACGAGATCGCGGAAGCCGGTGACCCACACCACGGATTCAACCTGCAGCGGATGAAAGGCAAAGAGCATCGCACCGAAAGGAGCGGCTCGCGGGCTGCCTGTCAGGTTTCGGATGAGACGATAGACCAGGATTGTATTCAAGGAATGGAGGAAAATATTCGCAAGATGGAACGGCCAGGAGGGGAGTTCAGCCGGATGATCAGAAACCGCGAACAGTCGGGCGAGATCCACGATGATCGCCCAGAACGTGTAACTGACCGGAATGTACATGTTCAGAACCGGCTTTGACCAGATTTCTGCAATCTGCGGCACGGCGCGCGGATGGAACAGCGGATTGTTCAGAATGTTTTCATGATCGTCATATTGCAGGAAATCGAAATGCATCGTTGGCGCAAATACCAGAAAGGTCAATGCGCCAATGATGAACCAGGCCGGAACCGATGATGCTCTCATGCCGTCACTTCCTTGAATGAGGCGAGGAGTTCCATTAAAATGCCTCCCTGATGATCGCAAGGATTATCACTGAAAGGAAGACAAAATGAAAGCGACTACAATCTCGCACATCCTGGTCGGGATCCTGATACTGACCGCATTTCCGCTGTCAGTGGCAGGCTCTTCATCCGCCGATGGGCAGATCGGAACTCCAGCTACACGGCTCTACCAACTGGACCTTCCGGACCCTGCCTACACACAGCATCTCGATACGCTCGACCCGGAAGCGCTCATTGCCGAAGAAACCGCTCTCAAGGAGGCCGGATGGCCATCGAGAATCGGCATCAACAGGCCGGTTTTCGGACCGGTGTTCTCAGATGGCGAATCGATTCGGATCGACAGTTCCCATTCGATCTGGCGGTATTGCATCCATTCCCCGGGCGCTCTGAAAATGCGCGTGCATTTTACCGATTTCTCACTGAAAGAGACGGATCGGGTTTTCGTGTTCTCTCCGGATGACCGGCACCCCGAGAGTTATTATTACGACAGTCAGGGACCGGATGGAACGGGTGATTTCTGGAGTTGGGCGACACCGGGCGACCGGGTCATCATCGAATGGATCGGAACACCGGAGTCGGACCCGGAACTCCCTTTCGCAATTTCAGGGATCAGCCATGCATACCGTGATCCCATCGGCGCCTTCATCGCAGGCAACTCACGTGAGGGGAATTGCCACAACGATGCGACGTGCGACACGGCATATCGTCAGCAGCGGGATGCATCGGCGTACATCGAGTTCAACGATTCCGGCTGGTATATCTGCAGCGGTACGATGCTCAGCGACACCAGCCATGATCTGCGACCGTTCTTCATCACGGCAAATCATTGCATCTCGACTCAACCTGTGGCAGCCACGATCCAGGTGTTTTTCTACTACCACACTTCGACATGCAACGCCGGCAGCGCGAGTGTCGGGGCAGCCCGAAACGGTTCGAATCTGCGTGCGACACGCAGTGACTCCGATTTCTGTCTTCTCGAACTGACTTCAACGAACTTCGCGAATGTGTACTTCGCGGGTTGGGATACCGAATCAGTGGCATCCGGCGAAGCCGTGACGTCGGTCCATCATCCTGATGGCGCATACAAGCGCATTTCCTACGGATCGCGGACCTCGTCATCGTCCACAAACATGTGGGAAGTCGTCTGGAATCGCACCTCCCGACCCGGGGTCACGGAACCCGGCTCATCGGGTGGCGGTTTGTTCCGCGATTCGACACATCGATTCATCGGTCAACTTTACGGCGGCGGCTCTTCATGCCAGCAGCAGAGTTCACCGGATATCTACGGGAAATTCACCCGCTCATACACGAATGGGAACCTGAGCACCTGGCTTGGGAATGCGACCACGTGCGACGGTGTCTATTACGCCACAGGCGCAACGCCGACACCCTCCGCAACACCAGCATACACACCCACACCCGCCCGGACCAACACGCCAAAACCAACCAATTCGCCGATCCCCTCCGCAACCCCCACACCCGTCTGCTCGACCACCGGATGCACGATCGAAATCCCTTCGGTTTCTTTCAAACCCGGTGATGCGTTCAGTTGCCGTGTGAGAATCTGCAATGTGACGGGATCGACCCTGAGCGGAACACCGGTGTTCGTGATTCTGGATGTATTGGGCGTGTTGTTTTTTGCCCCGAGTTTCAACTCATTTGATTATTTCACACAGGACATCCCGCCCGGCACCACCAGACTTTCGGTCATCGATCCGTTCATCTGGCCGACTGGCGCCGGTTCATTCTCTGGTGCCGTTTTCTACGCGGCGCTCACGGATCCGAGCATGACGTCGATCATCGGGGAATACGATGCGGTCAGCTTCGGATGGGATCAATAGAAGCGAGGGATTCGGACAATGAAAATCTATATTTCGGTCGACATAGAGGGTATCACGGGAGTCATTCACTGGAACGATACGGACAAGGACTCCAAAGGTGATTATGAATACTTCAGGAAGATCATGGCAGGGGAGGTCAATGCGGCGATCGAAGGCGCATGTGAAGCCGGTGCGACTGAAATTGTCGTGAGGGATGCGCATGGCAACGCACTCAATATCCTCCCCTCCGATCTCGACAGGCGAGCTAAACTGCTGAGGAACTGGGCAGACAGCCCGATCTGCATGATGGAAGGCATCGATTCGTCCTTTCATGCTGCCATCTTTATCGGGTATCATGCCCGGGCGGGAACCATGAATGCGACTTTGAAGCACACCCTGACAGGAAAATACCGCCGGATTCTGATCAATGATCTGGAATGTTCGGAAGCCGCCATCAGTACGTTGATTGCGGGACACTTCAACGTGCCCGTGGTGTTTATTGCTGGTGATCGGGCGTTATGCGACGAGATATCGGGCCGATGGCCTCAGATTGCAACCGTTGCGGTAAAGGAAGGCATCGGTGAAGCATGCCTGAATCTGCATCCGGAAGTCAGCCGTGAGAAGATTCGAGCCGGGGTTGCAGCAGCCGTCAGACATTGCGCCGATCTCAAACCAATCCGCCTGGATGCTCCGTTCAACCTCCGCGTCGAATACCACAAGGAATCCGATGCGTCTCGCGCACGGTGGTTTCCGGGAGTGACCCGCCTGGACGCCTACACGATCGAATTCACGGCGAACACCATCCCCGACACTTTAACGTTTCTATACTTCTGCTAGAAAGGACGCTATGAGCCAGCAATACGATGACCTGAAACACCTCATCATCGATTCTCTGAATCTCGATGACGTATCTCCGGAATCGATCGATATCGAAGCCCCTCTCTTCGTGACCGGACTGGGCCTCGATTCCATCGATGCGCTCGAATTGGCCGTCGCGATCGAAAAGAAATACGGGATCAAACTGAAAATGGATCCGGACACGAAGAAAAAATTCTATTCGGTTAAAACTCTCTCCGAATTGATCGAATCTCTGAAAAACAACCCCTGACATTCAGAATGGCATCCGGATGGTTCGCAGGTCTGTTGAAAGGTGGAATCGTCTCGATTCTGCTGATCTACCCGTTCCTGATCTACGTTGCCGTTTCCGGGGGTTACATCCGCATGGCCGGTATGGTTGTCGCCGCTGCTGCGATTCTGCAGGTGCTGGCATCTTCACGAGCGCACCGGCGGTCCGTTCATACCGTTGCGTTTCAGGCAACCGGAATCATCATACTGGCCATCCTTTCCGCCCTGTTCGATACGCCGGTCTTCATCCTGCATCTCCCCGTCTTCATCTCATGTTTTTTACTGGTCACATTCTGCTGGTCTCTGCGTCATCCCCCGTGCATGATTGAACGGTATGCCATGTTGTTCAAACAGGAATTCAGCGAGGAAGAGCAATCATATCTGAAGAAGACAACCTGTCTGTGGATGGTCTTTTTCATCGTTAACGCATCGATCACCGAGGTGATTATCCTCATGGGGAAACTCGACTGGTGGGCCCTTTATGCAGGACTCATCTCGTATCTGATCATGGGTTGCCTGTTCGCGGGTGAATATATTGTCCGGCGAGTCAAATTCAAGGAATATCACAATCATATGCTCGATCGTTTCATCAGATGGCTGTCCGAAGGTCGCCATGACTAAAAAGGCGCTGTACATCAATTGCAGCCCAAGTGGCGATACGAGCGGCAGCCACCGGATCGCCCGTTATGCGGCGCACTTCATCGATGCCGAGCCGACCTGGATCCGGATCGGTGAGTTGAATCCGGATCCCTCAGGGCACTTCCGGCAACCGATAACAGAACGACTGGTCGATGCGATATCTGCTTCCGATTTGATCGTCTGGACGTTTGGTGCACATGTCGGATTCGTCCCTGCTCTGGCCAAGTCGCTCTTCGACCAGTTGCTCCTGGAAACGGATGTGAACCTGTTCAGAGGCAAAATGGCAGCCGCAGTCTGCACGTCCGGTCGACTGCACGACGATGTCGCGATCCGGCGTGTCGGGATTGTCTCGGAGTGTCTGGGAATGCACTTCATCGGCGGAGTGAGCATTCTCGGAAGTTCAGGATTGTATTATGAGGAAGAGGAACTCTCCGAGTTGAAAGCGAGACGTTTCGCATCGATGATCAATCTCGCACTGCACGGCAGTCGAATCCCGATCCCATCTTGTTCCGGCGGTGATCGATCGGACATGAGCCCCCGGAAACGGCTTCCCGGTGGCCGTGTCGCGCCACTGCCGACTCGCGACCCGGTCTCGATCACATCCGCGGTGATGCTGACGGCGTTTGATGAAACGAAGGATGATTGGGGGATGTGGTGGGTTGAGATGCTGCAATCGAGACTCGCACATCGACCTGCACGAATCGATCTGTCGAGTCATCGGATTCAGCCATGCACGGCATGCCTTCTGTGCAATCAATTCAATGAGGGAATCTGCGTCATTCGTGATGAAACGGATGAGATCCGCAAAAAAGTGCTCGGGGCTGAAACAGTGATTGTTGTCACACCGATCAGCGCCATGGGTGAAAGTTACTTTCTGAAGGTTTTTCTGGATAGGTTGTGGGTGGATATCCACCAGCAGGGTTTCACAGGTCGAAAGGCCATGATCGTGGGCTACGGAGGCGGTCGATGGACGGAAACCGTCACCCGTTACCTCGAACGGTGGTTGACCCTGATGGGCATGCGTGTCATCGGATCCATCAATGACTCCGGTGCGGAGGGGAACTGGACGGACATGCTGGATGCCGGATTGAACCGGCTCGGATGCGCGAAATCCGACGATCCGGTTCTGGCAGGTCAGTTCGAGCATGATGCCGATCTCGCGGGAATTCACATGCTGGTGTATCGATGGGGACATATTCTTCGACACGACTATCGACGTCTGATCCAACATCATCGGATCCCCTGGAAATTCCGAATTCCGATTCTGATGCGGTGGTGGTTGTTCGGATCACCGGCACGATTTCGGAAGTTATTGACTCAAGTTTCGCACCCGTAAATTATCTCTAAAACTTAGCTCAAATTGAAATT
>CALFER010000016.1 GCA_937951895.1 uncultured bacterium | reverse complement strand
TGGGTGGCTGTTCGGTGAGAGTTTTATCAACGTTCTGTCGAAAAACAGGAGGGAAACATGATCTCAAAGATATTGGGTAGTCCGATGCGACTCGCCGCGGTGAGCGTGCTCCTGGTGGCACTGTTCTGCATCGCAGTGCTGGCTCTCAGCGGGTGTGCGGGAGGGAAGCTGTCATTACCGGATCTGGGCGACATGAAGGTCAACGACCTTGTTCAGACCGGGGGCGAGGCGAAACAGTACAAGACCGAAGTGGACGTGTCGATCAAGAGCGACCTCGACAACATTCCCGAGGTGAGCGTATCGTCCGGATCCGGAGAATCGAAATCATACTCCGTGATCGAAACGACGCCGGCAGCGCCGACTCCAACGCCTAACACGGGCATCGAGGAGCCAACGAAGCCGACTGAAAAAACACCGGAGAAACCGACTCCAAAACCAACGATGGGCCCGGTCAAACCTCGACCGACACCACCTCAGCCGACGCCTCCTGGACCAAAGCCCACTCCGGAACCGACACCCGAAAAAAGCATGAAGGTGTGCGTCTCGAAGATACCCATCATGACGCTTGAAAACAGAGATGAACTGAATAAGCAACTTCTATTCTGCGCATCTGCAGGCGATCAGCGAATCGGTGTCTACCATCGATATGTCGAACCGAAGAATGGCAATCCATGGTTTCCGGCTTGGCGAATCGAGGCATGGGATGGAGACCACCAGGTCATGGAGTGGTACATCTTTGATGCTCACAAACTGGTCGGGGAATCTGCGCAGTTCTTGATCGACTATTCGGGAGCCATCGAGGTCACTTGCCTCACAACCGGGGATTCGCAGCATCTTGACTGGAAGTTCCCGGCGGGTAAAGTCCCGCAGCTCGGTGAGGACGAGGCCTGCGAAACGATCGGTTGGCCGTCGAAAGCAGAAGCCCGATTGTGCAAGTAATCATCAACTGACAGAGAGAAACGCGCCGGGGCAACTCGGCGCTTTTTGTAGGTGGGTATGAACGCAGCATTCAGAGACAGAGTGAAGGAGTTCGAGGGGTTTCTCCCGACTCCTTATATCTGCCCGGGCGGACACGCGACAATCGGATATGGTCACCGGATTCGGGAGGATGAGGAATTCGACCGGATCTCCCTCGAGAAAGCCGAAGTCCTTCTCGATCGGGATCTGGCCGAGGCAGCGCTGCAGATGCACCGGGAGATCCATGTGCCACTGTCGGAAGGCCAGAAACTCGCGCTGATCGATTTCGTGTTCAATCTAGGGATCGGACAAGCCCGGGAGTCCACCCTATTCCGCCTCGTCAACGAGCGACGATTCGCAGAGGCGGCTTTACAGTTCGAAAGGTGGGTCTATGCCTCCGGAAAGAAACTCGATGGCCTGGCGCGTCGTCGAGCCTGGGAGCGGTCCCTATTTACCCGCTGACCTGGTCTTCTTCCGCGGGTCCGGATTCCTTCCGAAAGCGATCCGGATCTTCACCAGGGCGATCGGTGAGTCCAGGTCGGAAGTGAACCATGTCGGGATCATCGCGCCAGATGGCGACTTGATCGAGTCTCTCCACACGACCATCAAACGACCGTTCAATCCGTTCGAGGCCTTCGCGGTTTACCGTCTCGAGGGCATCACCGACGACCAGCGCCTTGCGATCGCTCAGACCGCCATGTCCTACATCGGTCGTCGATACGGATATGCCAAGATCCTCGCCCATCTCGGCGACTGGATACTCGGCGATCGGTTCGTTTTCAGACGGCTGTGCCGGATGGATCGCTATCCGATCTGCTCATGGGTCGCAGCGTGGTCTTACTTCAAAGTGATCGGATACGAGTTCGGGACTCCTCCGGAGGCGGCGAGTCCCGATTCGATGTGGGATCACATAGCGATCAGAAGATTTTCTGACTAAAATCGGTTCAACTCTCGATACTATTCCTTGAAGTGTATCAAGCTTTATATTACAAAACGGGCCCATCACCCCTCTGACATAGCGATGTGAATCCCAGAATCATGGATTTTCTTGAACGCAAAGGCGGGTCGTGGTGAATGCGTTTGTTAGCCACTCCAACGGTGGAAGTGGTTAACTCTCTGACTCCGATGTTTCATTTCCTCCTTAAAACTGTCATACCTAGGCTCATCGCAACCAGCATCACGATCATCCCCATAACTGTCGTGCTCGGAACTGGCCCGATTCCTATCGATATATTGTCAATGAACCAACCGCGGTAATCATTGTAAAGACTATCCACTGTGTCGAACTCGAATCGAATCTGAACTGGCAGACCTTCGTACCCGCCTAAATCAATCACCACATCGCGATATGATGATGCGTTTTGAGTCGACGCCCAGATCGGAGTCCAGGTTTCTCCATAGTCGATACTGATAAAAACCTTCCGCGTATCAAGACCCGCGCTCGTGCCTTCGGTCTGTTCCCAACTACTAAACATCAGTATCGAATGGTCACCAATTGCAATTACAGGAGAGGTCAGCGATCCGGAATTCGTATCACCAGTATTATAATCACCACTGGCATTCTGACCATACCAGAATGAAACGTCACCCTCTACGACTTCCGCGTAACTTGTGTAGTAAGGTGAAGCAGGATTTGTTGATGCCGGACGCCATAATCCATCCCTCTGCCATCCGTCAAACCCGTCTTCAAATCCCTCATTGAAGATATCGACCGCGACTGCAGTCGGAAATGGTGTATCTGTCGGATAAGGCGTTTGTGTTGGACCCGTCGTCGGTGTGGATGTCGGTCCCGACGGTGTGGGTGAAGGCGTTTCACTGGGCACTTCAGTCGGAGTTGGTGTATCTGTTGGGAGGATCACCTTATGGTGAAATCCCATGTCCACACGATCATCATCAAGCCAACCTAGGATACTGGTTGTTTTATCTTCCTGTCCCGCCGAAGCGGCTGTTGTGCTACCCGAATCGATACATGGACTGACTGGGCTGTCATGATTCAAGTAATACGATCCATATGTGCCCGAAACAAACTGAGGGTTTTCATAGATAACTCCCACCCCGACGAGCGGAGATAGATTCCAATTACCGGATGAGTTGTTCCAGAAATCAGAATACTCCACAAGATCTGCTTCAGAATGAGAATTGATGAACAACCCGTACCCTCCGTTGTTGGTTACGATGTTGTTTCGAATCAGTGCGGATGCATGGGGAAGGCACGCGATCCCATCTTGGTTTTGGGTGATCGTGCAGTTTTCGATCGTCACTCCATTCTCAATTTCCGTGTTGATAATTGATATCCCTGCGCCGCCATTATTCCGAATCAAGCAATTTATAATTTCAGGGTGCGCCAGCACATCGCATCGGATACCTGCATCGATATGAGCAGAGATCTGGCAGTCGCGAATGACCGGGCTCGCATACTTGATAAATACTCCAGAATATCCACTCACAATCCAGAGCGCTTTGATAACTGGAGGATCGATTAGCTCTTCACATTTGAATAGATATGGATTGCTTTCGATGCTTTGTACAACGGTCCCTCCATTCGATGGATAGGAATAACCACTGCCTTCAATCGTAACTCCCTCCTTGAGATTCAAAGGGAAAACCTCCCCATCTGTATCTTGACAAAATCCTGGAGCTACGAAGATCACATCTCCGGGAATTGCAGAATCAAGCGCGTGCGTGATTGTCCTGCAAGGATTGAGAGGATCTGAGCAATCATTCATGGAATCATTCCCGAGATCACAATCGACCCAAAGATCCGGATTTGAAGGAATAATGGATATTTCTTCGAATTTTGGTGTTGGATCAGGAAATCCTGGAATCGCTTTGGCCTTTACTTCGAACCTTAAAACGACAGGGGTTCCATTCGGATAGTCGAGTGTGTTGAATACTCCCTTGTTTGTCGGTTCCGCTTCGATGACCATCGGCGGGGTCGGAGTCGGCGTTTCCGAATACGGCATGAAAAGTCGATAGATGTGTTTCGTCGCCGGTTTACCGATATGCGAAGCTGCAGGCGGTCCCTTTTGAAAGACCAGTTCTTCCTTGCTGATGAATTCTCTTGGTATTTCATCAAATTGAATCCTGTATTTCCAGTCATTTTCTCCCGAAACTTTGTATCCGATATCATAGACGCCACATGTACTTCCCGGATCATTGATCTTGTCGTATGCATCCAACATGAATTGCAGTCGACCTCTGGCGTGAAAGACCTTGGGCGTCGGTGTCGTCTGGAAAGGTAGAGGAATCTGAATGCTTTTGTTCGGCTCAGGTAATGGTGTCATATATGGGGCTGGCGTCTTCACCCAGATTCCACTCCCGGAACCCTCTGGGACAACATACAAGTTACGCAGATAGGGCGGTCGGTTCCCAGATGTTGGCATTGGCGTCCAAGGAGGGCTAAGCCAAGAGAGAGGGTTGTATGAATCGGCTTTTTCTTTATATCCCGGATCTGGGGTCGGTAATACGTTTCTTATGTCGAGATGCAGATGCGGACCATAACTAACACCTGTATTCCCAACTCTTGCGATCGGTGTGCCTGCTGATACAAATGTATCCTTCGGAGGAAATTCAGTATAGAAACTAGTCCCACTCAGATGGAGGTAGATAGTCAAATAACCATTCGAATCAAGGATGCCTACTACATTGCCAGCAGACCCTTGATTCTCTCGAAATAGAATTACTCCATCTACACAAGCCAGCGCATACTGTTCTTCCCCTCCCGGGATATCAATACCACTATGAAAGTGTTCTGATCTGAACTCTCCAAAAGTTGAATTCACAAGACCGGCATTCGGTAATGCATCTGAACGAGGCCATTGAAGATAGCCGGGCACTGGAGTCACCGGTGTCTGAAAGACAGGAGGGCGGGTTGGAGTAAAAGTTGGTGTATCCGTTGGCGTCGCAGTCGGTGTTTCGGTAGGCGTTTCGGCAGGTGTATCCGTCGGTGTTTCAGTCGGCGTTTGAGCTTTACTATTACCAGTCAGACATGCAGAACTTATAATGAGCAGAAAAGCACAGATAATATTGCTTGCATACAATATACTGAATCTCATGATGTTATTCCCTTTCTACGATTTCATACACAGAAAGGGTATTCTCTGTGAAGCCAACTACTTTATCAGTCTCTGGGATAAAGCCAATATGGAAATATACCATGTAACCTTTCTCCCGAGGCGCGTCTAATGAAGCGATTTTGTTTCCAGCCTGATCTAGAATGATCAATGACCAGATAGAATTTTCTTGATGGTCAAGATTGCCATATACAATCACATACTTTCCATCCACTGATACCGGCACGGTTGAATTTGAACCAATAAATCGGTCACCCGCGGTGAAGTCTCTTTTCCAAATCTCCTGTTTCTTATTGACATCGAAAAATCTGATCCACTCCTTTCCAATAACAACAACATAGGCTCCACCTTCAGATAAACCAATTCCTGCCATATAACCAACCTCTGGAAGGATGAAATCTTGTTTGAGGTTGCCACAGGCATCGTAAATTATCAGCTTTGATTCTGTAGGGATTACGATTGCTGTGATTCCGGTTTTTTGATCTACATCAAAAGCAATCCCAGATGAACGATGTTCTCTTTTCGCATTTATCTGACCTTGAGCATTCAAAAATAAGAAATGTGGATCATCACCCTGACATACGAACCCATCTTTAAAGCCTTTAATGAAGTTCATTCCTGGATGTTCAGAGATCTTGTTTCCAGAATAATCAGTAATGAGCGTTTGATACATATCGGTATGAAACATAACCGTTCGATCTGAAAATGCGCCAAAAAGACCAGCTTCGATTTGTGAAAAAGAGTTGTTTTGAAAATCATATATTTTAAAGGTTTTACTACGTTCTTCAAATTTATCGCAATAAACAACGTACTGCCCATCAGTACTGAACGATTCCGATGATGGGTAACACCTCGTTTTTTCAGGTAATTCTTGTGTTCTCTGCTTTAGCTCTTTGGCATGTTTATTCTCATTAATCTCATAAATGCCTGCAATCGTCAGAATCTTATCAATCTCATTTTTTCCATCTTTGCCTTTTTTGACTGAATAAGTTGTTATGCACTCTGGAAGGGTGAGTTCGTATAAAAGTTTGAGTCCTGTTAGATTCGAATTCGGTTTTTCGCCTTTTTCTTCAGCTTTTATCCCTTGAGAAATTAATCCACCGAGAACCATGGAAGTTATCATCATGGATATTATGATCTGCCTTTTCACTTTACATCTCCTACCTTTCCTGTGGCTAACGGGGCCGCGGATCAGACGAAAAGCCGGCGGTTTGCGTGCCGGAGGATTTGTCGGCTGAATTCGCGGGTGGTCACAGCAAAACGACGCGTCCATGCTATGAATAATGTTCAGCATGTCTGTGCTCATCTTCTGCAAGAAACCACAACTTCTGATGAAAAGCAAGGCATCACTTTGTCAAATTGAAGATCTACCGATCAGCAGGCGGATTCGAAGCCAGGGCGAGAGCTTACTGGCACGCGCACATCAAGGAAGCGGTGGAAGGCGAGCGATCCGCGAGCATCATGGACGCAGCGGACGAACTGCAGCGACTCGGAGACTACAAGGACGAATTCGCCGACGAAGAGGAATAGTGCACCATCCCGAGGCCGGCGGGCAAACCGGCCGATCTTCCACCCCGCGAACCCACGGCGCGGGGTTTTCATTTGCAAACACCGGGAACTGAGAGCCACCGATTCTGGTAATCGTAGACATAGATTCCGGAGAATCCCGGCATCGATGACTTGTTTGTTAATATAATGTCAAACATGTTCTCAATCCGATTGTTTGGGTTCAGCGGTTGTCGAAAGCAGTCCGCTGGCACGAATGGTTAGGCCTCCTTGGCATTGCATGCAACTAGGGAATTTATGTCGGCTGAGAGGCGATCGACCAGTGCGGTTTGTGAACTCCATCGTTGCTCGTCGGGTAGATCTTTCGTGATTCGAAGTGCCAGGCCGATGTTTTGAGTGAGCACCAGCTTTCTGTGGTACTCCGCCATCTTCAGGATAGTTTTGTTGTAGAGGTAGAAAAACACAGCGGCAATGAATTCGCTGATGACACCAGTAATGGTCGTGACGTATGCGGGTTCGAGCTTTCCGATGTACATTTGAACTATTCCAGCAATCATTACCGAGAACCCAATGAAGGCTGCGATTGCACTCATGGAGAATGCTTTGTCCGCCTGAATTTGCGTCTGAAGGTAGTATTTATCGATGTACTTGAAGTTGATCTTTACGAGATTGTTGAAGAAGTCTTTGTCAAGGTCGTCCTGCAGTGATTCTGCTCGCGTCTCGATCGTCTCCGCAGCAACTCGTTTGAGCATGAACCTGTAGACCCACTGTCGTAGAGCAACGTAGCCTCCGTAGTAGAAAGTCGCCCCCACCAGGCCTTGTAGCGGTGACATCCAAAAGTTAAAAAACGGATCATATCCGTATGAACTATGCTCTGCATTCTTAAAAATAAAAAAGAATAGCAAGGTAATTACGGTGAACCAAGCAAGCCAGACCCTCCAAGAAAACTTTGGCTCCCCGGCCTTCAGCTTGCTGAGCGTTGATTGTGGTTTCGATTGTGTTGCGGTACTATGATCATCCATGAACAACTCCTTTGCTTATGGAGGCCTTACTAACTAACTCAGCAGTTTTCACTCATCTGTGCTATTGGATCACTCCTTCACTTGATTTGCAAGAATATCTCCCACGTAGGATTGCGACCGGTGAGATCGGAATTGTGATTACGATTAGTTCGATCGCGACCACCCGAATTCGGCGAGTCACTCCTGCGTGAATTTTCAATCGGCGGATAAACAGCCGATCTTCTCTTCCGACGACACCCTGCGAAACCGAATCGCAGGGTTATAATATACGAGGCAAGTTGTTTATTTTCAATCATTTAACTTGATTAAATATCGTTCCGGGATTATATATTAGACAACAGGCAGGGATGCCGGAAAGGAACAAGAACATGAGAACATTCACGACAAAGAGCAAGATCGCAGGATTAACAGCAGCTGAGAAATACCAGCAGAACCGCAAACACATCGCCACGCTGATAGGATGGCTGGAAGACGAACTTGATTTGCACGAGGCACGCGCGAAAGAAGATCCGAAAAACTGGGGATACGCTGGCGACCTTGGAAGCGCAAAGGAAGGCCTGAAAAACATCCTCAGCCAACTGACCGGTTTTGAAAACAGCGACATCGAGGCGGAGCTCCAGCAACTCGAACAATAGACTTGGATCTGCTCGATCGACCAGGTTCCGAAAGGGCCTGGTTTTTCTCCGTCATGGCGCGAGGCATCCCACATAAAAGCGTTATTTTTCAATGATTTAACTTGCTTATCTGTCTCTCCGGGATTATATTCATGGGTGTAGGGCAACGAAGCCCACAACAACAAGGAGGCCAAGGATGAAGCAGCCAACGAAAACAGAGACAAGAGACTGGACGGATGCACCACACCTCAGCGAAGAGGATCGCGAGGATCTTCGCCAGGTCAGAGACTACATAAACAAGGGTCAACTTGAGAGCGCGCACAACACAGCGAAACGGCTCGACACGATCGTAAGGGATGAGATCCCGAGCGCACTCTGGACGCAGATGGAAGAAGCCACGACCAAATACACCGCGAAGGCGATTCGCGCGGCTGGACAGAGACTGGCAGAGATGGGTGAGAATCCGCAGATCAACCAGATGGTCAGCGACTTGCTCAGACTCCTGCATGGGTGATAAACACTAAACCGACGCCGGGCGCGAGCCCGGTTTTCGTCGTGGAGAAGGAAGACGCACATGGGACAACAGCACTCACCGGAAACCGAGAAGATCAGGAAGTTGGCGTTCAAGCTGCTCGGCAAAGAACTGCACTACAAGCCAGGTGCGCGTGTTCCCCACGGGGCAGCAGCGGCTCTCGCCAAGGAACTCGGCGTCTCTGATGCCACGGCCCGGAACCTGTTCTCGTTCAAAGAACCCGGGCTGCAGACCAAGATCATCCTCAAGCTACTCTACCGGATACACAAAATTTCCGATTGACGCCGCGGGCTGGCCGGTGCGATAGTCTTCCCCATGGACTGGACACCGGAAGAAATCAAGAAGCTCGTGAAGAAGTTTGGTGGGGTCGCGGTGATGGCCGAGATCATGAGGGTTAAACCCCACACTATTCAGAACATGATTTATGGAGAAAGATCGCCATCAACAGGAGCTGGTGTGGCACTTTTTAACTTGCTGAGCATCCTCGAGAGAACTCTAAATGAAGCTGAACTCACGGATCTACTGATCGCACTTCGGGACGAGAATAAAAAATCACCGCAAAGATCAAGGAAACGGTAGCTTGACATTGTCCTAATTTGGACATATACAACCCTCTCAGGTCCACCAACCGAGGAGGGTTACATGAAGCACTATTACCTGATCAATAAATCCCAGCGAGACAAATCCGGGGTCGTCATCTCCGGTCACAAGACCTTTCAGTCCGCGGAGTCGGCACTGAAACAGGTGAATGCGAAGATCCAAGACGGTGTTGTCCCGGCCGTCATCATCGAGAGCGATCGCGTTCTACGGAAGGGGCAGAAGGTCATCCCGGGGGAGTATTGAAGGCTGCCGTCATTGCCAACTTGAACGCTGGATCCTTCCACTGCATGAAGACCAGATAGGTCCATTCCTCTCAGAGATCGAGGAGTTGTTTGAGAAAATCCCTTGTGTGAGCGTTTCGACTTCGGCAGGAAGCTTAATCTGACACAAGAACGTGAAAAATACTTGATAAGTACCATATAACCTATTACATCTCTTCATAAATTTTAACATTGCTTGACATTGTCACATCTGATTCTTATGAATAAACAAGGAGAGGTGGTGAGTTTGAAAAGATCGGTTCAGAGCATTTTCAATTAGAACTGTTGCACCAGTTTATCTTGGTGTTTGCGCTGAATCTATGGAAAGTTAGAACTGGAAGTTAGCGTTCTAACAGGGAGGGCATCATGAAACAGAGTTGTACTCCGATGAGGTATGCAATCTTATTAGGATTCTCAACACTTCTATTTTTCACTTCGTGGCAGATGGCAAAATCATATAACACCTTCAATCGCTTTCCGACAACTAGCACAACTTACCGGAATACGGACCTCCCATCAAGCTGGAGGTCAGCCACAGAACGTGCCGCCAACGAATGGACCGCTGTGAGTAGTTGTTCATGGACCTTCACAAAGAGCAGTTCAAGCGGAAGTTACTTTCGGAAAGCAAACATTGACGGACCAACTGGAAAATTGGCTGTCTGTCTAAATTATAGAGACTCAAACAACAAATTAAGTGGTTTTCGCATTACAATAAACCAAGAGTATACATGGTACACAGGCACTGGAAATCCAAGCTCTTCGCAGTTTGATCTTCAATCAATCGTGACCCATGAGTTAGGTCATGCTGTCGGCTTGGATCACACTCAATCTTCCCATTGTCCGAATAGCTCCAGCATGGCAACGATGTGTGCCGGCAGTCCAATCGGGAAAACTTGGCAAAGATCTCTGTCTTCTGATGATAAAAGTGGAATCCGCTCTTTGTATCCGTAAGCATTGCATATTTTCCAAGGAGGTTTATATGAAAAAGCATTATTTTTGGATAGCTTTTCTTGCAGCGATCTCTGGTTTTATTGGCGGTTTAATGACGAAAGCGATTCCGAATACCGATCCAAGTTTTGTGACCATTTCTTCTTCATACCCACTCCTTTCATTCGAGGAGGTTATTGATTTATCTGATGCAATTGTCCTCGGTAGAATTCTTGATATCTCGTCAACGATGTGGAATCAAGACTCAGGAGAGTTCTGGGATGATAGAAGTAGTGAGATCTCAGCACTTCCATATTATCAGATATTTCTCGAGGTTATAGATCCAATCAGCGACACACTGTCCATTCCAGAAAAGTTTGTTGTCACCGAGATCGGAATCAGCCCTGTAGATAATCAATTCGGCTCTGAAGATACCGGTTCGAAGATTCAGTTCCGAACATCAGAAGGGTTCGAACAAATCGGTGATGTCGGGATTGTTTTTTTAAAAAAGGCAGACATTGCCTGGCGTGATGGATCAATTGGCGTGCTAAGCTATACAACGGATCCCGTGAAGTCATTCTTACCTTCGTCATCGGAAGGCCTTTTCAATACAAAGCAAAATGGCGATGAATGGCTATCGTATGAAGAGATAATTGGATTAATTTCGCAATCCTAGATGTTTTTCGTCGTGCTGTATAAATCCTATAGCATTCTCGTTGTCTTCTATACGAGGAACATGTAGAAGTTAACATCGCTAGGATTCTCTTGGAGAGATACAAGCTTCCTCTGCGAAAGCAAAAAGCGATAATCTCCTGCTTCAAAACCTCTAATGTTGTTTTTCTTGTAGATTTCTGCTAAAAATCTCTCAAAACTTGAGGTTCGAAAGGGGAATCCGGATGAACATCGTTACGTTCAGTGAAAACGCGGATCTCGCGCAGATGCTCATGAAGACTCTCTTTGCGGAGTGGCCGCTGCTGTTCTGCGTCCACCAGAAATGCGACTTGCTGCGGATCTTGTCCGAGATCGATTCAGCCTGCGTGGTGGCAGACCTTTCGTCGTTCTCCGGCGCGGATTACACCTGGATGAGCGGGTTAATGCACCGGAATCGGGAGATCGGTCTCATCGCGATCGGTGGGCCGCTCACAATCGGGCGGGCCCGCCACGCCGGGATCCGGCTCGACGGGTTCCTGCGGATACCGGTTTCGGATTGTGCCCTGGCGGAGTTCGTCGGGGATGTCTGCGATCGGATCCAGAATCCAGCACGCGAACCGTCAGATCGACTTTGCATAACCCGAGAACCGAGTGTGAAATCGATTTCACACTTCCAAGCCCAAGAAAACCGGTCGTTTTAAGTGGCCAGATGTACCGCCACTGGGAGGACTTATGAAGGAGAAGTACGCGATCGTCAGGATTCGAGACGGAAAACCGGAAATCGTCGCCTCGCGCCGGACCAGCGACGGAGCGGAGAGAGCGCTCGCGATGTATCCGGGATGCCAGATCCGGCTCTGGAAGGATGGCGAGTGGGTCAGGTGCGAGGAGTGAACGCGCTCTGCCTGTTCTTTGGCGAAATATCGAGAGCTGACAGAGTATCCTGATTTTGAATCTTTGCGCGGTTTCGAATATTATCTGCCGAACATGTTTGGATTTTTTATCAGATTCGGATAATAATCAAGTCAGAGGAGGAAGGCGAATGGCTCCAGTTTCGGTTTTCGACGTAGCAAAGTACATTTTAGAATCCCAGAAACCCATGACGACGATGAAGCTCCAGAAACTCGTGTACTATTGTCAAGCCTGGTCTCTGGTCTGGGATGACGAGCCGTTGTTTACCGAGGAAATTGAGGCGTGGGCAAATGGTCCTATCGTTCGTGAATTGTTTTGTGAGCATAGAGGTCAGTTCATGATCTCGAAATTAGAGCAGGGGAACATCGGGGTGCTGAACCCAAATCAGATAGACACGATCAACACGGTCTTGAGTTATTATGGAGATAAATCTTCTCAATGGTTGAGCAACCTGACTCATTCAGAAGCACCTTGGAGAGATGCGAGGGAAGGTTTATCTGATTCCGAAAGAGGGAGCAGAGTAATATCCCACGGTTCAATGGCTGAATACTATAGTAGTTTGTAAACAATATTCATGAAACGACCCAAGAAAGTCGTAAGTTACACTCCTGTCGATACAAAAAAAGAAGTCAAGGTGTCAAAGTGTTCGACCTGCATCGAATGGGAATCACAAAAGCCAAGCTGGAATTTTTCAATGATGGACAGAGACGGCCAATGGTCTTGGAAGAATGTTTCTTATGGAAAATGGATTGAGATCGTGAATAAACTCCAAGAGTTTGAAAATCTTTCCTGGACGCAAATCAAAGAAAAAGGTAGCCACCAAATTGAAGTATACAAGATAGTGAAAGAAGCGCGACAGCGGCTGACACTCTTGAATCAGGACGATACTGACTTTGTATTTTCTCTGAGGTTGACAGGAAAGAATAGAATCTTTGGGATACTGCGATCCAATGTTCTTAATTTTGTTTGGTGGGATCCGAATCACGAAATCTGTCCATCGAAGTGACAGAAAAACAGATCACTCACTCCATCTCCTCATTAACCCAAAATCCGTCTCCGGGTACTCATCGAATCCTGCTGCCACATTCAATACTCTCATCGCCTCCAATACACAGTCAAAACATCTACGAGCTTTTTCTTCGGTACAGAACTTTTCCCATTCTGTTTCCGGTTTATCCTCGTAGATCTTGGTCTCACCGGCCCGAATCACTTCGTCATTCAGGGACTCCGATCGGCCATGAGCGATTTGATCACGGAACTTTTGAAGTTGCGTAACAGTGCGCCAAGGATCCGTCCTATGTTTGACCTGAACGCCTAAATGCTTTGCAATGAGTTTCAACTTCTCCTTCATCGGTTTCCGATCGACACTTTGCCAATCTGGAACAATCCGAGATCCCAGATGATTCAGAAAAGCTTCGAAAGTGAATGCTGACAAAACCAAACTCACGAGGCAGTAGTCGATCCATCCAGCTCGTTTTTCATCGATACCTTCGAAGATGGTTTTGTTTGCGCCACACAGATATGCAAATGTGTTGACATCCCTCTTTCTGTGATAAATTTTCTTTCTGTTTCCTGTTTCTTGGGTCATATATCGTTCATCCACATCGAAACAATCTCCATTGGTCACAGCTGAAGCTCGGATCGCATTAAATCCTTCAGATTGCAAAGATTTTTTTTAAGTTCTTCATGAATAATATCAAGCTCATCAGAATCTCTTACAGCAGAACCTGGAAACCGTATACGATTATGCCAACGCGTCAATAATCGGACAATCTCAGTCAAAATCAAATCAATATCAGCAGAAATATATATCCTGTTTACAATATAGGTATTTTGTAGTTCTTTCAAAGCAAAACGTGCTGCGTTTCTTTCACAAGAGGAGAGAATTTCATAGGCCTTGCTTATTGCATGAGTTCTGTTTAAGTCCCAATTATTCTCTAAATATTCCAGATGCGACTGAGTAAAACCTTGCTCTCTGAAAAATGGCTCAAAGTCTCCATAATGAAGCGATGTTACAGTTAAATCAGGAATCTCCTTTACGCACGGACCGAAAGCCCATATAGCTTTTGAGAAAGCTTCATGGGCTAGTTCAAATATTTTGGCATAGGAATTATGCATTTTTGAAATATACAAAGAATAATTCTGAAGGCTCTTCTGGTAATCCGATTTCGATAATTCTGTCATTACATCAAGTTTTTGCTGAAAACCCGAGATCTCTTTCTGCGTCATAACTTCAATCTTTCTCTCTGCTACTTTAGATGCGACTTTCCAACAAATCCCGACTGTAACTGCTGCGATTACAAGGAATAATCCTCCTGCCTGATACAAAGTTAATGCCGTTTCAACTGGTTCCATTCAAAACATCTCCCCCTGCTTCATGTCCGTCTTCCGGACCTTCTGCGGTTCCTTGAACGTCGAATCTGCGATCCCGCGGCCTGGGTAATCGATCTTCCGGTTGTCGAGGAGTTGCTCGATGGTGAGAATCTGAATCCGGGGATGTCGGGTTCCCCACGGCGAATCGTAGAACCCTGCAGAGACAGCCTCCCGTTCCATGTCGCGTGTCGGTGGATTCATCGCGATCAAGACTCCAATCTCGGCCTTCTCGCGGTCAAGGACTCCACGCAGATCCCTGATGTATGAGACCTGCACCTTTCCGGCTTTCACCGAGATGATCACCTGCTTCGTTTTCCCGCCCTTCTCGTCGTGGAAATAGATCCGACCATCGATTCCGCGATCGGCACCCTTCTTCTGCTCTGCTGGTCTGGCTCCCACGAGACCGAGTGACCAGAACTGGAACTGATATGGATCTGTTTCGGCGAGCATCTGAGCGCTGGCGAGGTCTACTGGTTCACCGACGATATCGAACTTCAGGTCGTCGCCGTATGTCGTCCGGAGTCGGTGCTTGATCAGGGTGATGGCCAGGTGTGTGATGTCGATTCCAATCCAACGACGATTCAGACGTTGCGCTGCGTCAATCGCCGTGCCACATCCGCAGAACGGATCGAGGACGACGTCGCCTTCGTTCGAAGATGCCTTGATGATGCGTTCCAGGAGGGCGACTGGTTTCTGTGTTGGATAGCCGAGGCGTTCGGAGGATGAAGCGCTTAGTGCTTGAATATCTTCCCATAGTGACTGGATACTTACTCCGAATCCTTCGTCTAAAAACAGCTTCCGTTGTGGAACAGCACCTTCTTTGGTCTGTACTATCATCCCTTCTTCAAATAGCTTATTCATTCTCTCTCTTGAGTAGCGCCAGTATCTAGTCACTCCTAAAAACTCATATTGCGGATTTCCTTTTGAAGCTCCACCCGGACCAATCATACTGATTAATCTAAACCGCCTTCCGTTGTGATCAGTAAACCGGAAAAATTTCTGGATGTAATCTTTGCTGTACTCTTTGAATACTGGATTAAATAAATATGAGTCCATTTTAGAAAAGAAAATAATCGAATCAGTGTTTTGACCGAACAACCGGCTTCCCTGTCCAAAATTTCCCTTGACTGTATGAACTCTCTTCCAAACAATTTCATTTCGATAGTTTTGAATCCCAAACACCGCATCCATGATCAGCTTCAGATAATGGCTCGCAGTCGGATCGCAGTGCAGGTAAATGCTTCCGGTCGGCTTAAGCACACGGCGCAACTCCACAAGCCTCGGTGCCATCATCGCGAGATACGCCATCATGTCGTTGTCGCCGAGGAGAGTCCGGAAGGCCCGCATTGCATCGGCAACCTTCCCGCCGCGCTCGACCAGGTCGACGTACGCGTTCTCGGCGTCCAGATTCCAGTGCCAGGTGTCGTCGAATGCTTTGATCTGGGACGCCGCCTTGCTCCCGTCCTTCTCCGCGAACAGGACGTTGTAGGTTGCGTTTGAGTTGAACGGGGGGTCGAGGTAGATCAGGTCCACCGATTCGTCCTTGATATACCGTCTCAGGACGTCCAGGTTGTCGCCGTAGTAGAGAGTGTTTTCCATATCACTTCCTGTAACTCAGGTTATCGGTTTCTGTTTCATTGGGATTGGTCTTCCAATGCCCACTCACGTTCGTCCCATCCGATTTCTGGTATGGATCAACATAGTGCTGATTTGGACTCGCGTTCGGATTCTGGCTACGTCCTCCGGACGATCCAGCGCCACTTCCCACCGTCGTCGCCGTGACCTTGAAGTTCGCCGCGATCCCTCCGTCGTCCACCGTCTGCCTTTCCTTAACCAGCCGCTCGTTCCGGAACAGGAGCCCCGATTCATCCTTGACGGTCTCAAGATACTCCAATGGGATCGTGTAGTTCAATCCCGTGGCGGCGGTCCGGAACTGGATCCGGTCGCGCTCCAGGTCGATCGAGTATTCCGTCACTTCGATCTTGCGGTGGTTGGAGAGATTGATTACAAACGACTCGGCGTGTGCAATAGCGATGACAAGCAGTGGAAAGCCAATCAGCATAAACAGTGTCACGCAGCATCCCATTTTTCTGCCAAGTTTCCTTTGTCTGCCCGACCGAGTTAGTGGGATACCTATCTTCCGCGAAATTCGACCTTTTGCACCAGATATTCCAAGTGCCCTTTTCAAAGAAAATGAGAATCCGAATTTTCGCCTTCTACCCATAGACCGCTCTATTCTTCAACATTTGAAGATGGGCTACATGGAATCCTGGGCTGCTTTCTGACCGAGTCGATCATCAATAGTTTTCTGGAACGCTGCGAACACCAACTGGTGCAGATATCGAATATCTTCCGGTCCATTGATCTCAACCCGGAATTCGGCGTAAACATGCGGATCGAGACGATGAAAATTCTCTGGAATCAGTGATTCTCCAACCACTGGATCGATGTTGAAACCGACCCACTTTACCTTCGATTCCGTCATCACACGGACAACCCACCAGAACGGTTTGTTAAAAAACACTGAGAAATACGCAGTCGTATCCCGATATGAGATGGAGATCGGAATGTCTTTCCGATTTCGGCCTTCACGTATGAGACTCGTGGCGAAAGGAGACTGATCGAACATCTCCTTCACAATGGCGAAAACTTGAAGTTCGCGCTCGGTGGTAATGATCGAGCGCCCAGATTCCTCGCACGGCTCGCCTTCTCCGGTCTCAGGTTCTTCTGTCTGCTCGACAGCCTGAATCGGGCTCGGAGCTACTGGCGTGGTTCCCTGGGCGGCCTCCTTCTCCATCGCAGTGATCGACCGTCGGACGATCTCCCGAATCACCCGGGTAATGGCCGACTTCACGATCGGCTTGAATCGATCAACGACATTCGAGTTGACGATTCCATCATACATCTTCTCGGATTTCAAGATCCAACGGATTAACATCTCGCTCGGATCCTTGTCCTTGAGGTCCAACTCCGATCGGAAGAATGAGGCCATCTTCGCGGTGTAAAGCAGCTCGGTCGCATAATCCCTGATCGCTTCTGGTGAGAACACCGATTTGCAGAATCGGACCAAGACTTCGAGGCCCTGGTCAACTGCGTCGAGCTTGGTGACGTGGAAAGGCTCCGTGTCCATCACATTCGGATCGCCAGTGTCCGTGAAGAACTGCCATTCGAGACCATTCGATAGAATTCCGAGGGTTACAGTCGGAGTCGAGTTGAAATATCTTGCGAGTTGACCGGCATGCCCTTCCAATGACGCATCCACCGACTTCAGTTCCAGATAGATTCTCGGAATGCTGTCGATCAGAATCGCCATGTCCACTTTTTCCTTCTGGCCAAACTTCTTTACAGCAAAGTCAGCATCGTATTCTGGACAGACTTCCGATGGATTCCAGATGTCGTATCCGAGCGCATCCAGCATCGGAAGGATCAGCGCTTGCTTGGTGGCACCTTCTCCTTTGGATCGAACTGCCGGCAACCGGTTCAGGATCTGATTAGCGACTGATTTGATTCTCTCGATTGGCATGTCAACTCCTTGCTTCTAGTAAAAATTGAAATCCCAAGATCCAAGATCGCCAACGATATCATTCATATCTGGTGTCAAGATTGCGCCATAAAAGTGTGCAGTAATCGGTGAAGTATTGATCGAGAAAGGCCAGATAAACTCCTCGATAACAGTAATCTCGAGATGTGGATTTACAGGGAAATCCATAACTTTATAATCAACGGCAGTTGTCCATTCATCCCAGAACCAGTAAACGCCACCACATTCAAGGATAACGAACAGAGGAAAACCGACAATGTCACGCTTTTTATTTACTACAACAGCCTTTAGCCAACACACATCTGGATGACGAAACGAGTGCGAAGGCATTTCAAGTTGAACACCAAAGTTTGATGACTGTGTTGGTTGCTGAGTTGGCGAAGGGGTAGGAGTGGGGCAATACTCAGAGTATCTGTGAAAACCAAGATCACATGTTTCTTGATCAGGAACTGAGTTTTGTGAAGTAGTCATCGAAGAAAAGCACTGCACTTGTTCGAAAGAATCGAAGCAGGTAGCCTCAGAAGCAGTTTTACCTGAGTCAACACATGGACTGTTATAATCCTGCCCACTCTGAATCTGGCTCAAGCAATAATCCCCAATAAATAGAGGATTAGAGACAAAATTTGAGTCACCGCTATACGAGATCAGTGAATACGAGGCGGTACAATCTGAATCATAAAAAAGTCCTACACCAGACTGATCAACATTTTCCCAAAAAATGGAATTTATTATTTCGATTGCCGAGTTTACGAGCCTGATCCCATTACCTAATCCTGACGCTGATGTGTTCTTCACTATCGTGCTATTCGCGAGATAAATTTCGGCGTTCTGCCCTCGAATTCCACATCCTGCCTGATCGTCGATAGTTGCTCGATTGCTCGCTATGAGACAATTGTAAATGGTTATCTTGCTGTCATCTCCAATGCCGATACCTGCAGAATAGTAATCTGCTGAATTCCCCTTGATTTCACAATTTAAAAACACTGCATTTGAACCTGAGACAAGGACTCCACCATAACCTCCCTCTGCTGTGTTGTTTCGGATAATGCAGTCCTTCACAAAAGGTGAGCCGTTTATACAGAAAACCCCTGCCCCTTGTATTGCGACATTCCTTTCAATTATACAATTTTCAATCGTTGGACTCGAATCTTCTAAGTATATACCTCCACCCAAATCCACATTCCCACATTTAATGGTAAATCCTGAAAGCACAGCCGCTTTAGTCTCAAATCCATGAAAATAGACACTTCGCCCTCTGTTTGGGTTCAAAATACAATTCGATGGGCCATTTAGTGATCGCACAACAATTGATTTCCCACAGAAATCGATCCCAACCCATCCTTGATAAGAAACAGATCCGAGTGCATTATGTTCACCATTCTCAACAAGAATCACATCACCGTCATATGATGCCTGTATTGCCTCCTGAATTGACGGATACTGAGAAGGCACAATACGATTCTCGCTAAATACAACCGAGTAACTAAACAAACAGAAGAGAAAAATCAACAACAGGAGGGATAACTTCATTCCACCGTCTCCGTCATAAGAAACACCCTCTCGGTCTCCTCCACCACGCTCCAGCACCGAACGCAGCACTGGTCGCTGATGACTTGAGAATTGGATTCGATCGCCTCGATTTCCTCCGCCATGAGCTTACTCGGAAATTTCATTCCGGATCCGCGCCGGAAATAGACCTTCCTGTTGTCGATGATCGTGATCACACAGTTGTGATGTTTCAGAACGCGCCGAGCGATCACTTCCCAGCTCGCCGTGCAGAACAACTCCTTCAGTTTCGCAAGGTCCCATCCGGCATGGCGACCATACTCGACGAACAAGTGATGTGGGAGCAGAAGCTCTGCGGCAAACTCATCGGCCCACTTTTCACGGCGAAGTGCGGCCATCTTTTTCGGTTTCCGAAGCTCCCCGATTTCGTGGGCGATCGTGAAGTTTTGGCGCTCCTGGCGGTCTTTTGCATTCACGACGATGACATTTGAGTTTTCGAGAAAGAATCCGCGAACGTCTGCCGGCAGATCCTCGAATCGAACCTGGAGGCCGAGTGATCGGGCGATATCCACCGAATTAACCGGTGCCTCAATTCCAACAGAACTGGTCAATACAGCAACCGAATCAGTTACGTCCATAACGATTCAACCCAATCCTGCCCCAGTCGCACTAAAAAGACGCAGTCTATCTGCTCTTTTTTTCACGTTCTTTCTGCAGCAGATAGACGTAGATATCCTGATAACCCCGCTTCAACTCATCCATGTTCTTGAAGGTGATCCGGAACGAATAGCTCTCGCGAAGATGCGCCTTCTCCTCGTCTGACGGGGGGAAGATTCCGCGGGATTTCCAGAATTCTTCATCTTCAAGAACTTCATCGCGAATCGGATTCTTCGGCTCTTCTTCCTCGGGTTGCGCATCTGGATCCGTGTCGAGCCCCAATAGGTAATCTGTGGTGACATAAAGCGCTTTTGCCAGCTTTTTCAATGTCTCGATGTTCGGAACAGTCTTGTCGTTCTCAATCCGACTCAGAACGTTTTGGGCAAGGCCAGTCTTCTGAATCAAATCGCTCTGACTGATCTTCATGTCGATCCGAAGCTTTTTTATTCGAGATCCAATGCTGTCCATAAGTGCCTCGTTGTTAATCTAGCCAAATATGCTTTAAAAATCAATGCCTTAAAAGGCATAAAAATAAATGCCTCAAAAAACATAAAATCACCTCTTGACATATGCCTGAAGAAGCATAAATATATTGTCAGAGGCCAATGGAGGTGCCGATGAAAAACAATCTCGCAGACATAAGAATCCGACGAGGGATGAGCCAAAAGATGCTTGCAGAGACAATCAGAACTGATCAGGCCGTTATTAGTCGGATCGAAAATGGACAGGACAACCTGCAATTCGATACGGCAAAAAAACTCGCGTCTGCTCTCGGTGTTTCTGTGATCGATATCTTTCCCGAGCTTGCATCGAGTGAACGGGTAACGACATGACACCCGCATGGGAACTACCTGCCATCCAGGAGCTGAAGCATGAACTCACCTCCGGGATCGACGAGATCTCGCAATTTCAAGAGGTGATGGAATGAACTCCTCACAATTCACCCTCAAGCCTGGCGAATCGATCACGATCAATCTCAAAGATGGATGGATCGAGTTGGACATCCGTGGCGGATCGCGCCGGATTCCCCTCAACATCTTTGATCCAGCCAACCAAACGATCCACATCACTGCTGAATTCCCAACCTTCAATCGGAAAACCATTGAAGAAGGGCTGAAGTATGACGAAACGCACCGACTTCTGGAATCGGTTGACGCCCTGCAATCGCGGGGGTTCTCGATGAGGAGCATCGCGGAGATTCTGAATGTTCAGATTGAGCATGACACGAAGGAGAAGAGCCGATGACACCCGCATGGGAATCTGAGACACAGAACCTGCGATCACTGCAGGATTCCGTAGATGGTGTTCGGAAAGCGATTGCATTCGCCAACTTCTCCAGACATGGGCTGTCGGATGAATTGAACGAAGTCCTCGAATCGGCAACGATCAAGCTTGCTATTCGGCATGCTTCCGGAGATCGATGCAATGGTCTCGAGCAAGTGGTGATCGACTGCATTCGGGTCTACCTGGATCACGATCAACGTATTTTCGGCCATGTTTCACGTCCTATCCTTTCTGGATTCGACCATGAATAGCTCCTCCCCTCTCAAGGGTAGATGCGAACGAATGCCTCTTAGCAAACGGACGCACAAGATTTGTTCCAAATGCCACATCGAGAAACCAATCAGTGAATTCACCATTACAAACAACGGGAAAAAGATCTTTTCCAGATGCAAGGCATGCAAAGCAGAAGACAGAAGGATCGCGGTTGCCGCGAACCCTGAGAAATATGCTCAGTACCAGCGGGAATACAACGAAAAAAACAGGGAAAAAGTCCGGAAGATAAGCAGGGAAAGATATAGAAAAGATCCCAACTATCTGAAGGACTACAACAGAACAAGATACGCGATCAGTCCAGAAAAACGGCAAGTTCAGAAAGCTGTCTACGCGGCCATCCGGAACGGTCGGCTCATAAAACAGCCTTGTGTTGTTTGCGGTGATCCAAATTCCGAAGCGCATCATCCCGACTATTCCAAGCCGCTGGATGTAATTTGGATGTGCGCGAGACATCACCAGCGGCTTCACCATCAAGAAGTCATCAAGTTTGAATTGGAGTTTTCTCATGAGCTCGCCCCCCATGATGCTCAATATGCGTCTTGCGCGGTGTTGCCGGAAGGAAAATCTCGCGAATGAAACTTTCCCCAGGGAAATACACCGATCCGAGAGTCGATCCGATCTGGGGAATCATTCAGAAGGTTCTCCGATCCCAGTCTCTCGAATATTGGGCATCGCGATTACAAATCGACAAATCCACGGTGAGCCGCAGGTATACCGAATTCCCCACACAAGACAGCCTCGCATACCGCAACATTAAAGCGATCGAGACCATCCTGGAGCTGATCGACATTTTCGGAATCGAGATCCTCAAATCACTGGCTGAAGTCTTCAGCGCTCATGTCATCAATCCGGATGAAAACATTATCCGGATGGAAGATCAGGCCCGAATGGAAATAACGCAAGCCCAGGAGGCTCTCAGACTAGCAAAACAACACCTTCTGGACATTCAGAAGGTAAAAAAAGAAAGAGGTATCAAGTGAAGAAAGCAATCGTCTGGATCACAATGTCGATCATTGCAGCAGCATCTTTCGCGCTCTGCGGCCCCTATCACACCATCTCCAACTTCACGAACTCAAACTTTGGACTTACAAGCGCGACCCTGGAGTTCTGGAACTGCGATGGCCAGCAGTGGATGGCGATCAAGAACTCAACGAGTGGAGGGAACGGGTCTTACCCGCTCCGGAATGACCTCGTCGCAAGCTCCGAAGACCAGACAAAGACATTCGCCAAATACACACCGAACGATGGAATCCAGCGTGAACTTGCGATCGTGATCGAGGAAGACGCACCAACCCGGATCTTTATCGTGAAACCCGATGGAACGACTTATGTCGTTTACATCAATTGAATGCGGAATTGTAACGATCTCTCTTCCGGACGATATCAAACCGGAAAAGGCGCGGGAAGTATATGAAGACATCAGTGACATCGAGATGCAGACAGGATTGGAGAAGCTCTATGAGGCAGTGCGAATCGAGAGGATACGAAAGGCAATAACCGGAAGAACCCGGTGAGGAGAAAGGAAGGCAAAGCATGAATCAGGAAACAGCGGTTCAGAGGTTCGAACAGCCCGGCGCGCTCATCTCACTGAGTGCATCGGCAATGGACATCGCGGAGATCCAGCGACAGTCCGACATGATCAACGATCTCCTCCGGAAGAAGATGGTCGAGGCAACGAAGGAGAACAATTACCAGGGGCACTTTGGAATCATCCCCGGGACAAAGCAGAAATCGCTGCTGAAGCCCGGTGCCGAAATGATCGCCAAGATGTTCCGGCTCGGTGCCCAGTACGAACACAAGATCGAACCGATGCCGAACGGCCACATCAACGTTTCGGTGACTGCCTGCATCATCCACTACCCGACACAGACCGTCATCGGATACGGCGTAGGATCATGCAGCACCCTCGAATCGAAACATCGCTATCGCACAGGGCCCTTCGAATTCACCGGCAAACCGGTCCCGAAGGAATACTGGGATCTGCGGAAGAATGATCCGGAGGGAGCACAGAAACTGCTGGGTGGACGGGGATTCACAGCCAAGAAGAATCCTGAAACCGGGTTTTACGAAATCGCCATCCAGGGCGAGAAGGTCGAGAACCCGGATCCGGCCGACGTCTGGAACACAGCCCTCAAAGTCGCCAAGAAGCGGGCATACGTTGACGGAATCCAAACATGCTCGGCTGCCGGCGACATCTTCATGGTGAACGCAGAGAATTCGCCCGATGAGGATTTCGCTCAGCCGAACGGGAATGGGAACGGACACCAGAACACGAATCGTCAGCAGCAGGGCCAGAACGGAAACGGTCAGCGAAATCAGCAGAGCCAGAACGGACACGTTCAGATCAAAGATCCGGACTCACCGGCAAGTGAAGCACAACTCAAATGCCTCTACGCAGTGGTCAAACAGGCGGGCATCTCTGACGAGGAGATCAAAGGTTATCTCCGCGATGAATACGGTGTCGATTCATCCAAGAATCTCACCAAAGGCCAAGCATCCGAGTTGATCGAGCACATCAAGAGCGAAGGGCTGTCACGGAGTGAGTCTGGCGACGACCTCGGACAGGCTGGGTACTGATATGAAACTGGCTTTTATAGGTGATATACACGCGAAAGGATCTGACCTGGAACGCACCGCTGGCGCCCTTCAGCAGGCTGTCGAAGATGTCTCACGATCATCTTTGTTCTGCGATGAAATCATCATCGCGGGCGACGTGTTCGATCGGTTCAATGTTGCAGACAGAGAAGCATCGGTTGGAAGCGTTTACCGAGCTGTCATTGATGCCGTTTCATTCAGAAAGCCGATTTCCATTGTTGGAAACCATGATCTCGCTGGTGCGGGACAGAAAGACGCGCTTGAGCCGTTAAGTGAAATCATCGAAGTCAAACGGCAAATGGAAATCAAAATAATAACGGATCCATTTGGTGACAAAATTGCACTTCTGTTTATCCCTTGGGGCTGCGACCCGAGTATCAGTCCAGCAGACGATACCGACTTTCAGAACTGGCACAATGCCAACCGCCGCGCAATCGTAGCCCATTGTGACATCGATGGCGCCCTGACAAACACCGACCGGATGATGGTCGGTGGATCGTTCTCGCTCGACAAGGATTGGCTCCGGTCGATGAATGCGGATGTGGTTGCACTTGGCCACATTCACAAACGCCAGGATCTTGGTCTCGGTAAAGTCTTCGGCGGCTACCTCGGCAGTTTGGTGCAGTGCAACTTCGGGGAAGGGTTCTGCGCAATCCCAGGCAAAGAGCGTGAGCACCAGCCTCAGGGATTTCTCGTTTGGGACACCGAATCGAACACGATCGAATGGCGAGATGTTCAAGCTGCTCGATTCTGGACAGTGCCCACCGAATGGTACGCTGATTTTCACGCGCAGATTCCGGAAGGCGATCGCGTCAAAGTTAAGGGAACGACAAGGCCGCTGATCCTTCCTGCAGGCGTATGCTACGAACCCATCATCGAGGCAGTCGTCCGGGAATCCCGGACAACTGGAATCGAAGCAGACGAATCACCGGAATCCCTCCTGCAGCACTGGCACGGTGCCACGCAATGCAAGGTCGACCTGGCGAAACTCCAGGAGGGTCTCAAGAAGATCCTCGGCCAGATCCAGC
>CALFER010000015.1 GCA_937951895.1 uncultured bacterium | reverse complement strand
ACATTTACCTCAATTTTAATTGTCGTCGGAGATCATTTTAAATTGTCGTTGATCAGCCTGGATCATTTCCATCATGGGAATGATCAGTTGCCCATTCTTGCTGAGGTAATCAGCAATCTCCTTGGTTTCTCTTTTCTCTCGGATCTGGTATCTTTCTTTCATGGCGGTTCCTCCTTTTAGTTTTAGCCAACCCGATTCTAACGAGTCGGTAGGTCGAACCGCCACCCTTTTTCAACTTTCAACTACTTCTGGGACATCCTCTAATTCACTGCTCATATCCCTCTATTGGTTTGTCGTCATCTGAAGGGCTGACAATTTTCTTTCCCAATTATCGGTCTTCTCAACCAATGATAATAATCGTTCATGGCGTGTTTTTGTGAATTCATCTGAATTTTGACCAGTCTTTTTTACTTGAAATCCCTCTATGAAAAATATCCTTATTGGTTCAATTAAATCTGCACGAATTTGTTCCATCACCTCAGTTCCATAAAGTAATCGTACGAGGATTAGAGTCTTGTTTAAATCACGGGTGGCAGTCTCTCTGCATTTTGTGAATTCCTTAACATCACAACTTTCAAATGCTGCTTCTTGGAGGGGAAGAAGACTGGAAAGCACGGAATCATCTAAAGCCGTAAGAACCTTTTCTCTAGTAGAGAACTGCCATTGTCGTTCAGCAGCAGTAGTGGCATAGGTAACAAGCCATTTTGGACAAAGGTTCGAGGCAATGATGGCAGTCATGATTAATAGAACAATCTTTGATTCAAGCACGAGCATCACTTTACCCATAATTGATTGATTTGTATTCGGCAATTTTTCTTCTGCCATATCAGTTCCTCCAGTATTCATCCGTTTCATGTTGCCCAACGTTTGCCTGAGGCGCGCCTTTGGGCGTCGCCTCAAGGCAATGGTTCGCATGTTTCCCTGACAATGGCCCTTTTCGATACGAACGGATACGGGTCATACCACATCCAAGTCCAACACGTTGTCCTCGCCAAACCACTGTTTTGCTGTGGTAATGACAGATTCTGGCGGATCATGATAGAAAACAGCTAGCTCCTCCATCGCGCGGGTACAGCACACGTAGAATATTTTCGCGGTGCGTTCGCGAACAGATTCGCTCCCGCCCCCTGCAAACAGATCCCTGAAGCTGTAGTTGTTCCAACCGCCGTTATCCAAAACAGTGAGTACCCGCCGATATTCGCGACCCTTGGTTTTGTGTTGGGTCAGAAAAGGACTGTGCCCCTCCAGGTATGCATACAGGCACTGGAACTCCGAAAAAGGCAGCTGCACGACGCGATCGTAGAGGTACGCCTTCTCCTCCTTGAAGCGATCGAGACGGTCATCGATCTGGACTATGCGGTCACGCGCGGCCCGCTCGATCGCGTCACCAATCAACATGGTGTCATCGCTGGCCAGGGCTTCAATTGCTGCCCTCAGCGTAGTCTTGTCGCCAACTGACCGTAGCGTGAAATCAGTCAGTCTGACGAACTCGGCGTACTGACCGTTCTGATAGGCACGAATGCAATTCTGAATACGAAAAAGGTGCTTGACGAGTTCATCGCGCTGTGATGCTGGCCTCGAAACTGCGTCAGGTCCATCTTTCGTATCATCCAGGAGTTGATCCTTGCTGACGTAAAGACGACTTATCTGCTCGTATGGTGCCTCGCGGGCAGTCTGCATGGCGGCGGGGTTCGAACTGACGTAAGACTCCATCGTCGGAGTCAGACTGACACTGCGGAGAGCCGCACCAGTCTTGCCCGCCTGCAACGCGTCCACGACTGCTCCAAAAGTCTTTTCCGCAGGGTCGATTTCCTCGGAGTGATCCTTGACGTGCTGCTTGATGCGCCGAACGAATGCCATCACCCTGTCCCCGTCGTAAAGTTCCATCAACCTGGCAAATCCCGCCTGCGAAGCAATGAGATTGTGAGTAAGGTTGAGTTCTTTGACTCCTTCGTCGCCCCAACCTAGGCGCTCGCGTACGTGAGCGAGATCTGACGAGGACGAATGCACGAATCGAATCACGCCTTCCCGTACAACTCCAGCAACCATATTGGGTGCATTCGGATCGTCAGATGAATGCTGCACGAGCCCGTCATTGCGAAGACGATTCGCCAGCTCGATGACGCGCCGTGGGTTGCGGCGGTTCTGCTCCTTCTTGACTTCCACAAGATCTCCGGCTTCGACGCGATCCTTCAGGTTACCTACTGTTCCAGGGTAGATCGCCTGCATAGCATCACCAAAGAACCCCACCACACATGGCCTTGTAGAAGCCCTGAAGGAGTCCAGTAGAATGCCAACGACAACCGGAGACGTGTCCTGATATTCGTCGACAAAGATGCAAGGGTATCGGTCCTTCACAATGCGACAGAGCTTCGCGTGACAAGCGAACATGTGGGCTGCAAGAATCAGGACTTCGTCATGGGAAATGATACCGTCTCTCATCCTCAGAAACTCGCGATACTGAATCCCCTCTTCGATGTCTTCAAAGAGGTCGTCCTCGACCGCGGCTTCGCTGGGAAGAACAAAGCGAGCATGTTCTGGAGCATCGCTTCGAAGGAGTTCACGCAGAGCCTGTTTCAGTTCCCTCTGGTACCCCTTGATGTTGTCCCACATGAAGTCGTGAATCGTCGATACCCACAGATTCTGGCTATCCACGCGCGCTCGGATCTCGTCAGCCGCAGCGTTCGTATAGGTGATGCATGCAATTCTGCTGGCGGGGTCAAGATCGACACTCGCGCGGATCGCTTCCACCAGCGTGAATGTCTTTCCGCTTCCTGCTCCGCCACTGAGAAGAAAGGCTTTCCCCTCCTTCACCAGTTCGAGGATTCGCTGTGCTTCTGGGCTCAAATCACTCATCACAATCACCGCGTAGCCACTTGAGCCCTTCCTCAATGTATGCGGGGGTCTTCCAGTTATCGTAGGGGGCTCCGGAAGGGCTCTTCTCGCTGTTCAGAAGCACCTCGATTGCTAGAGATGGCTTGCTGTTGACTGCTTGCTCCGCGAATTCTAGCGGCGTGATCTCGTCCGCCATGAACTTGTCGTACCACTTCTTGGTAAGTGAAGAAAAGCGGTCGTGCCCCAAGCTAAGCAGGCCCTTGTTGAGAGAGAAGAAGGCATCCTCAAAACTCCGGCCATGGTAACCCCCTTCTTTCGTCTGGTAGGCCGTGAAGACAGGCCCGTTGGCGATCGGTTTCCACGCCCCCGCCTGCTTAGCACACGTCTTTCCCTCAAACCCCAGATGAATGAAGTAATCGAGATCCGTTCTCTCTTTTCCGTGATAGAACAGGAGGGATGAATTCGACGTGAACTCGGCACGATCGTCATCGGGGCAGCAAGTACGCGTCTTCTTGCCGTCAGGAGTGTCCTCCGCGTAGGCGGTATCAATATCGGTAATGATCAGCGTCCTGAGCCCCAGGAAATCAATGAACTTCTCGTAGATCTGCGAGTGCGCGCCTACTTCCACGACAGATACATTCTGAGAGAGCAACGGGGCCACACCGTCGGGAACACCCGCTTGGTCCAGTTTGCTCATCATGGCGGGAAGGAGTATCCGCTCCGTGTCTCCCTCAATCAGGACAACCTTGTCGGCAAAGAACAGTTCGGCGCGGTGAAGCGTCAGATATTGTTTGAGGAAGCGAAACCGGCGTTCCTCGACTTCATCTCCCGAAAAATGTCCCTCCAGTTCGCGCAGATTCTTTGCTTGAACCTGCTGAGCGGAGCGTTGGAGGTACTTGATACTATCGAATTCCGCCTGCGCCACGATGTGCGCTGAATGCGTGCTTAGCACTGTCTGCAAGGAAGGCAGCGATTCACCGGCCGTAGCAAGCAACTTTCGGATATTCTTGATGAACACGTATTGCATTTGCGGGTGTGTATGTGCCTCTGGCTCCTCGATGAACAAGAGGCTGAGTGTCGCTCCATTCCCAGCCTGCGGCTTCCGGAATTCCTTCATGAGGAGGTCAATCTCAAAGATCATGCTGATGAGATTCATGTACCCGAGCCCATTATAGTGCTCAGGCAATTCGTACGCGGCCTGCTCATACATGACCGTTGTGTTGCCTGACAGAATGTCGCGGTGCTGTAAAGTCGAGGCAATTTTGATGGCCGACTCTCCGACCCGGACACCACCAAAATCGTGCACCTTGGCAATCAAATCCTTGAAGATATCGGCGTAGGCTGTACTGAACGAGTCATCTGCCTCCCGGAGTTTCCTTTTGAACGCTTCCACAGGGGCCTCATTTGCCGAATCTCCCGAGAGTGACCTGTAGAGTCTGGCTGCTTGGGCTGAAAGAGTCTGGTCAGTATCCTTGTTAGTAACGTCCCGGCGCGCACTCACGAATTTGAACGCGATAACATCTTCCAGTGAGAGTTTCTCGCTGTCCAAGTCTATGTCATGGCCACCATCAACTGAGCTCTTGCTGCGCCTCCTCAGTTTGCCGAGGGCCTCGACGAAATTCTGCCTGAGGAATGCATCTGCGGCGTCAGCATCGTCGCCGCCGCTTTCTTGCCATTTGCTGCGCAGGTCGTTCAGGCGCTTTCCAACCAGCTCATAGCAGAAATCCAGGACAATTCGCGTGTCGTCGGGGTCCAGGTTCGTGATCAGCTTCGCCACAGTCGACAGGTCATCCGTGTTGCCATACTCGATTGTGAACTCGAGCCCGACTGAGAAGAGGATCTGGTCGTCGGAAACACTCTCCGGTGCCATCAGAAGATCGCGGAGAGATGCGCGTTGGTCCGTACTGATGTCGTCGAAAGAGAGTCGCCGGGTCTCCCCTGAACCCAAGAACTTGCCCAAAGCAGCAAGAAGAGAGGTCTTTCCCGTGTTGTTCTTTCCGATCACGACCGAGAGTTCATCCTCGAGGTGAACCCTGAAGTCCTTCAGCAATCTGAAATTCCGCACACAAATGCTGGTTATCTTCACGTAAGACTCCTCTGTCAAACGACTGCACTGCTTGGTGCACATGCGAGCCATTGCGCCAGCAGTGAAATGCACTAGGTCCAGGGCGTGCAAACCGAGATGTTCGTTTGAGGTCTCTCAATTCAGTCTTCATCCTGCGAACAAGTTATTCAACACTTTTCCGCTCATTTTACATAGTAAACCACAGTTTCTATTGACGTGCAAGCCATTTCTTGCTATTATCTAGCTGGATATTTTAACTGATTCGCTAACCAAGAGGTTTTCTGGATATCTTGTGAAAAGCATCCCCGACAACATCGCCCTCAACTTCTCTCAACGCATGGAGTATGCCCGTATTCCTCCCGAAAACCGCCGCTTTCATGCATAAACTGCCCGAAAAAGGTCAATCCCATGCAAAACAACGACAAGCTTCCCAAAGTGTCAAGGTTTACATCACCATTTTGAGTTAGACCGTCACCTCAGAAAAAGGCAGCGCTGTCCGGAACCCAGCAACGGAACCCGCGGAGTCTGTCAGTCTCTGGGATGCCATCTTTCATTCGCTGAAGGAAATCATTCGTCTCCGACCTTTCTCCCGGAAAACACTGCGAATCCCGCAAGTTTGGATCTTCCTGAGCGCAAAGGCGGGCCGAGTTTGCGATTGTTGACAGAATCTGCTTCCTCGTTGTCGTAATCGTAATCGACATCACCGTACAACTCCAAACCATCGCACATTCGTGATTCATCTTACCCAGTCTCGACAGCGAGCCGGCAGGTATCGAGATCTTCGTGGCCAGACGTCATTTTTCTTCCCGACAACGACAACGATTGCGACAACGACAACCGTTCCGCTGGCGCTTCACTGACAACGAGTTCCGCTTGAGCCGAACGTGGTTCTCACTGGTTGCCGGAAGCCGAAGGCTGCAGGCTATCCTGGTGCAGGGCATGGTTGGCGCTCCTCAGTTCATTTGCCTGCCAGTTCCAAACCGGAGGACCATCCACGCCCTAAAACCAGTCTCTGCATTTCGGGTACTTCTCGATACACTCCTTTTTGACGCTGGCTTCTATCGGGTTGCCTCTCAGAGACACACTCCGAAGTTTTGGAAGGCTCAGAAGACATTGGGGTACGGAGGCAAAGTTGTTATTTGTAAGGTCTATCATCTCGAGCGCCGCCAGTGCTGAACAACTATCTGGCAGAGCGCTGAGTCGATTACCTGAAAGCCCCAAAAATTTAAGCCCTGAGAGTTCACCTATCCACTCCGGAACATACCGCAACTGGTTGTATGATATGTCCAGCTTTTCCAACTTGATGAGTGGCCTGATTACTTCCGGGAAGTCAGAGAAAGCATTACTGCCCAGTGATAAATTCCTCAATGCAGAAAGCTCCCCGAACCAAGGTGGAAGGGAGCGAAACCAGTTCTCGTCGAGCATAACCTCGCGGAGTTTTTTCATACTTCGAAGAGATTCTGGAAGGGATTGGAGGCGATTGTCAGGGAGTCGTAAACTCTCCAGTTCAGCCATCGCATCGATCCTCTGATCGATGACCTCAATCTCCATGCCTCTGCTGACCAGTTCCTTTGCTGTCGGAGAGTAGTTTGGCGTTTCCACGACGTTGTTGCGCTGCGTCGTCTTCGATTCTGACTTCTCCGGCGGCTCCTTGGCTTTGGCCTTCAGTCGGGCCATATACTCGGTGGCCGACAACGGATTCTCAGGCTGTTTGAATAGCAAATCCGTTGGTAATTCCGATCGACCCGTCAAACGAAGCGCATTGGAGTCCGATACCCACTCGACGGTCAACTCAGTGCGTTGTTGCCCCGCAATAACTTCGATCAGCGCGTGAGTGGCGTCGACCGTACGCCACGGGAAGAATCCCATGGGCGCGATGCTTGTTCCGACGATTGCCAGGCCATCCGGAGTCAATATGAGACTGAAAGTCGAGAACTCTCCCTTCTTGTTCCACCAGATTCCGATAAACCTGGAATCACTCGGAGGAGTGTATGTTTCGATAAGCTCCCGATACTGCTGCCGAGTGTCCAATGTTCGCAGCCGCAGGATGTCGAGGCGCTCTGCCAGAAAATCTATCGAGGAGGACTTCGTCTGTTCGCCGATGTACGGATCAGCTCCGTTTGCAAGAAGGATCTGAATCAGCGCATCCGGGTCCGGCCCGTTCAGTGCTATTTTGATCAACGAGCGGCCTGTTTGGCTCTCCTGCGGAACTGCCCCGTGGGCGAACAACCAGTTGACCAGGTCTCCTCCACACGAGGACGCGAACTCCAGTGCTGTAGACTTTGTCTCAGCAGTGAGATGATTTACATCGGCGCCGTGTTCGACGAGCCACTCAGCCGTATCCAATTCCCGCTTCCTTATGGCGGCTTGGAGTGGTGTATGCCTGGGTGCCAGGCGTGTCTTTCCTTCCGCGTTCACGTCGGCGCCACATGCAAATAGGTGTTCAAGGGGACCGATGTTGGTCTTTTTCGGACCCACGAGGATCTCGAGGAACAAGCGCGAAGCCGTCTCTGTCGGGTTCTTGGACTCGCTCAGAATTTGATCAACGAGATTTTTGAACAAGGAAAGGCTGTGGGGTTCCCAGGCCGCCGCTACCGCCATTTCCTCTGCTGAGCGCGGGATGATCCTGGCTGCCTCGTCTTGAGGGCAACCTAGAGCAGTCGCGGTAAAAGGGAGTCGATACCTTGAAGCTCTCTCCCAAAGGGGAGTTCCCTTATCGATCGGATTGAGTCCAAGGAGTTTCGCATCATCAAGTAGCCTCGCCAGCCGTTTATCTTCCCATGGGTGAGAAGCGACAAATTCGACAGCATCTTGTATTTGTATCTGCCTATTCGTGCTCTGGCTAAGCTGTTCCCTGTACTGTGCCAACCACGCTTCTGCCTCGTCATAGAAACCCATCTCCGCCGCAGCTGTTATGATTGTGTTGCCAGATTTCGAGATCGCTCCGATCTTGACGCCGAGCCGTTCCATCTTCCGCAAGGTCTCTCGATTACTGTGTTTGACCGCAGGCCGCACGAGCCAGTCCGTGATTCGGTCATCTTCCGATGGGAGTTTCGTGACTGCTGACAGGAGCAGATCAAACAATACCACATCAAACCCTCGATTGAAATCGCTCACGGCCGCAAGAGGAAACTTCCACGGGCTCTGATCTGTGGACAACAATGGATCCGCACCGTGATCCAGTAACAGTTTCATGCAATCCGCTGATTTTGCTTTCGTTGCAGCAAACAAAGGCGACTCGTCTTCCCCAGATACTGGCACTCTTTCGAGGTAATTTGGATCTGCGCCTAGTCGTAGGGCGCGCACAACGTTCGAAGTGTCTCCGTTCCGGGCGGCGGAAAGCAGGAAGCGATTCAACGACTCTGCGTGCGACGAGGCCACGAAACCCGCTACAAGAAGTGCAATGCAAGTGGTGGATTTGATCATCATTGTTTCATCCTTCACGCCAACGCCCGTGTTCACGTGCGCGGTTCACCGCGTCGCGGTGTGGGGGTTAATCTCATCCAAATCGCTATCGGGATCTTCTCCCTCTCCTCCCGCAGCGTTGACTTCTTCCGATTCCCGCACTTGGTATCCGCTTCCGCCCAATCGGTTCAGCATGGCCGCCAGGCGGTAGACGTCCAGCTTTTCGTGTCCAATGGCCATTGACTTTCCTGCTTCTTTCGATCCCGATAGCGATTTCGATAGCGATGCATCAACATGAAAATCACCGGCTCATCCGGTGCATGTTGTTTTTGGAATCAAGCACAAGGCCCGCGGAATTCTCTGCAGTCAGCAAGCGAGTTGTTGTTTGCACCCACCATCACCTTCCTCCCCATTCTTGTCATTCCGTCAGAAACGCCCGCCCCTTGTCCGTCAATCGGTACTTTGGGTTGCTGCTTTGAGGCTTGTCGGGAATTGTCATCTCTCTCAGTCCATCATACAGGGTCGGATTCAGTTACAGCAGTCTGAAGTTCTTTCTGGCCTTTAGGCCCAACGCCGTTTGGAGAGCATCCCGGTCCATTTCGCCCTTCAGGACCGAAAGCAGCTTCACTACTTGCCGCGAAACTTGGGGTGCAGCTTGGGGTGCAGCTTGAGGTGTGCCCTCTGGTGCGCGGAACGTAACGGTCACGCCAATCGACGCTTCGGAGCTCCATTCCGGGGCTACCAGATCGTTCTCCAAGCACTGCTGGATCATCAGTACGCTGCCTCTGCCGGTCTTCTCCATGAACGCGCCAGGTGTCGCCTCCGAACCATCGCCGTAGTTGACATGAGTTTCCCCATCCCAGCCTGATCGAACAGCGTGATTCAGCGGTTTTCTACTCATCTTTAAAATAAAATCACACTCTCGTTTGAGATGCAAGAATACTCTTCGGATCCTCGATACCGGTTATCTTACCAGATTCGACCGATTATTAGTTCTATCGATATCCTATGAAATCTATCCCCGACGACAGTACCCGACCGCAGGCCCTGCAGAGACAGACATCCCAAAGCGTCAAGGTTGATCGTGCCAATCTGAGACATCACACTCCCCGAAAAAGCTCGTCTGTCCGGAATGCAGCACCGAATACAATGGATGCCACCTGTCAATCGCTCAAGGGAATGCAGTTCGAGTCAAGTCCACGCAATCGTTCGCCAAGTATATGCTTTGATTTATGCGCTTAAAACTTTGGCCACTTCTTCCGGCATGGCCGCAACGATTTTTAACAGTGCTTGCGCCGGTCCTTCAGGAACTCGCCGACCTTGCTCCCAGTTTCGAAGAGTCCCAATGCTGACACCGATCATCAGAGCAAACTCCGCTTGAGATTTTCCCGCCTTGTTTCGAATCTGCCTCACATCCGCAGGCTTGAATTCAAATGTACGGCTCGCTTTCCGCTTGCCTCTCTTTATGTCTCCTGCTTGCTCGATGCTTGTGATCAGATCTTGAAAATCTTCCTTTTTCATTCCAATCCTTCCATTACTAATCTGCTCAATATCTTCTGCTGCTCAGGAGTTAACTCGCTCTGCGCAGTTTTAGGATAGACGAGCAACATGAAGATCGTTTCGTTCTTGACATCCCAGTAGTAGATAACGCGAAGTCCGCCCCTTTTTCCCTGATGTTTACCACCCCATCTAATCTTTCGCAGTCCCCTGCCGCCTTTGATCAAATCTCCCTGTTCGGGTCGCAAAGCCAGGGCTGTCTGCAGCTTCCGATAATCCTCATCGGACATCATCTCATTCAGGCGCTTTGTAAAAATAGGGGTCTCGACGAACTTCATGGTTGTATTATACGTCAATGACGCATATCCGTCAAGGCGAATGTTCTATTTTCTTCATTCTATTTCTTTGTGAGCGGATGCCGGTCTGGTTTCTGGCAAACGTGGTCCTGACCGGTTGCCGGAAGCCGAAAACCGCCTTATCTGTGTTTCAGGTGTCGGTGTAACCAAAGATTTTTCGACGATTATCACCGATACACTACCGGATCTTGAGCTGATCGGAAAATCGCAGTGCTTCCCTCTGTACTATTACGAAGAACAGACCCGGCAACACCCCTCGCTGTGGGACAATCCGGCTCAGCGTGATCTCGTTCGTCGGGACGGCGTGACGGATTGCATCCTGGAACGTGCTCGGACGCAGTATGGAACGAATGTCACGAAGGAAGACATTTTTTACTATGCATATGGCTTCCTGCACATTCCGGAATACCGGACGACCTTTGCCAACGATCTGAAGAAGTCGCTGCCGAGGCTGCCGCTGGTCGATGATGTCCGGGATTTCTGGGCGTTCAGCAAAGCAGGGCGACACCTGGCCGATCTGCACATCGGGTATGAAAACGTGCCGCCATGCCCGGAATTGGTCGTCACCGGTGCCGAGAGTGGATTTTTCAGAGTGGAAAAGATGCGTTTCCCGAAGAAGGGCCAGAAGGACACGATCCTGTACAACAGCGCGATCACGATTACCAGCATTCCGGCCCGGGCCTACGATTACGTGGTCAACGGCAAGAGTGCGATCGAGTGGGTGATGGAGCGATACCAGGTGACGACGCACAAGGAGAGCGGAATCACGAACGATCCGAACGATTGGGCGGAGGAAGTCGGGAATCCGAGGTACATTTTGGATTTGCTTCTGAGCATTGTGAATGTGAGTTTGAAAACGATAGAAATTGTTGAAGGGCTGCCGAGGGTGACGTTTGAGTGAGGTATTTGGAGATGGAGGTGGGGCGAACGCAGGAATGACCGGCGAGCTGTGAGTTCCGCGTTGCGTAATCGGTCGATTCGTTTGGTGCGTGATGTCCATAAAAACCTTTTCCTCCGGATAAAACACGCGTCTGTCTCGTGCACGTGCTCGTGCTCGTGCTCGTGCTCGTAATCGTAATCGATTGAAAACATTGACCTTCATAATAAACAATTCATCCATTACCGCCGCGCACTATAGGGCCGACCCACAGGCTGATCTCCGATCGCCTTTCAGTTTATCGACCCGAGAATACTCCCACGCGACAAATTCCAGGCTTACTCGGTAGACATCCAATTTCTCATGGTCGAACATTTGCTCCGAGTTCCTTCTCGATTACGATTACGAGCACGCGCACGAGCACGACTGATCACACGACGGCTGGCGTGTAAGCTGCGCCAACGCTGAAGGAAATCATTCGTCTCCGACCTTTCTCCCGGAAAACGCTGCGAATCCCGCAAGTATGGATCTTCCTGAGCACGAAGGCGGGCCGAGTTTGCGATTGTTGACAGAATCTGCTTCCTCATTGTCGTTGTCGTTGTCGTAATCGTAATCGACATCACCGTACAACTCCAAACCATCGCGCATTCGTGATTCATCTTACCCAGACTCGACAGCGAGCCGGCAGGTATCGAGATCCTCGTGGCCAGACGTCATTTATCCTCCCGATTACGACAACGACAACGATTGCGGCAACGACAAACGTTCCGCTGGCGCTTCACTGACAACGAGTTCCGCGGGAGCGGACGCATGAATGACCGGCGCGCACTCCGGATTCTTTTCTGTCACCTGTTCAAGGATCATAAACTCTGTATGATCATCATGCCGGCGTTCCTGCCGGCGATCACAGGGAAGATGCACATCCATTTGCGACACGTGTTGGCCGGCAGATAACGTCATATGGGAACGCCGGCACGGAGGCCGGCGCCACCCAGCCTTTGTTTTTCTTTTACGGGATGTGGCCGACTCGGGGATAGCACCTGCCAGTCGCTTGAGGATATCATTCGACTCCGCAAGTATTCTCTGAGAACTCTTGATTTAACCGCTGACCGGACAGGAGCTCCACATAGACCTTGATCGGTGTATCGGGCCAAGATGGCCTGCATGTTGGCCTGATAGCGATTTAGTGGTCGCCGAGGGTTGCCAATCGGGCCATGCTGGCCTGACTGATAGCCCGCATGGTGCGGGTTTCATATTGAGACACGGTCTTCATCGACGATCCCTTACCACCTCGTACAGGGTGGCTCGGCCAGACCCAACCATTACCAGGAGATCCAGATCTGTAAACTTCTTCATATGATTCTTCGCTGTACGGTTTGGCAGATTCATCGCCTTTTGGTATTCAGCGGTCGTCACCGAGTCCCTGGTCACAATCCATTCCCATCCTGCGCGTTCAGCTTTACTCAGTTCATTGAGCTTCCCTTCTTCTAGGGTCACTAACGCTGCTTTGGACGAACGGTACAGGGTGAGCACGAGATACGGGTCATCCAATCTGAAGATCGGCAGTGGCAGATTCTGCTGTCGTGCCCTCTTCCGCAACGAGTCAAGGCCAAGACCCTGTTCCTCCGCCATCCCCATGCGGGCGAAGACAAAATGCATGGACGGATTGCGGCTCAACATAGGTGCCGAAAATTTCTGCATTTGCGCCAGCGTTATTGGCAGTACCGGGCCTCCAGGGCTCCGCACGATCACGGTATTCGCGTCAACCGTAAGTTGACACTTGCCACCCTCAATGTCGTAGTCCCGGTGGACGAGCGCATTGACCACTGCCTCTCGAACCATCTCGAATGGCAAGGCAGGACGATCTTCGCGTTGCATCTGGTTCCGGTCAAATACATTGGGCAGTTTGTCCTTCAGCCACTTCTCCAGGAGATCAGGGATCAGTACGGCCGGTTCGTCGAATTCCTTGCGTTCCTTCTCGCCATTCGGATATGTGATCGAAGCCAATAGACCGGCTTGTCGCAGTGCATTACGGGGTTGCTTGCCGAAAAGCAATATCCCAAATCCGGTCGGGAATAGTTCGTCCTTATCCTTTTTCAACAACCCTTGCTGTAATAAAAGGCGATTGAATTCGGAAGAACCAACGGTAGCCTTAATTCCCGAACGGTCTCGATAGAACTGCAGGGCATCGGTTGATAAATCGCTCAACACGGCCAAATCGAGTCTGTTCTCCAGACGCGACAGAACGATCTCAGCTGGAGCTTTCTTTGCCGCCGAAGCGCGCTCGTTGGCCTGCTTCAGAAACTCGAAATTCTCTTTTTCGATTATATCCTGCAGATCTCGGTCAAACATTGCGACTTCAATGGCACTGTTTTCGAGATGCTGGATGCCCTTGCGAGCTACCTTCGGGTCAGGGTCTTGAATGCCAATCCAGACCTTCTTGATCCGGGCTAGTCGGATACGTTCCGCACAGTCAATCTTCGGATCGCGACGAGCGCCTGGGGCGCAAGGCTCAAGCGTCGTAAACAGAATCGAACCGTCCAGCTTGTTGCCCCGGTTTTTCCTTTCGAGAAGTGTAAACTCTGCATGATCGCCATGCCGGAGTTCTCCTCGGCAAGCGGTCTCAATCGTTCCGTCTGGCTTGTATAACACCGCGCCCACTTTCGGGTCGACTTTGCCATCACTCCGAGGTTCAGCAACAGACTGGCGCATGACCTCAATAGCCTGCTCCATCAAGCTTCTCGGATTGAACTTGGTTTTACCTGCCGCCATAATCTGCATCCTCACTCTCGCAGTATACTCAGCGCCATTTCAAATTGCGATGCCTTCTGCAAAAGTGGCGCAATGAGTACGATCCCGGTGAACCTGCATCCATCGGTGACAGGTGTCGGTAGGCGGACCGGATCGGGGAGGTGATCTCCGACCAATCAATCTCTGCTGATGACTTTATATGAGAACGGCGGTACGGTAGATAGCACCTACCAATGTCTTAAGGATATAACTTGTCTCCGACATGACTCCCGGAAAACGCTGCGAATCCCGCAAGTTTGGCGATTCCTGAGCGCAAAGGCGTCCCAAGATTGCGATTGTTGACAGAATCTGCTTCCTCGTTGTCGTTGTCGTAATCGTAATCGACATCACCGTACAACTCCAAAGCACCGCGTATTCCATGATTCACCTGACCCAGTCTCGCCAGCACCAAAACAACCCTGATGAGTATCGCCTTTCAGTCCTTTGGCCAGTTTGCATGCCCAAGCGATGGATTCCACAGCGAGCCGGTAGGTCTCGCGATCTTCGTGGCCAGGCCGAACTTTTCTTACCGATTACGATTACGATTGCGACAACGACAACGATCGCGACAACGTCAACCATCGGCTCCGGATTTTTTCCCCGTCACCTGTTCGAGGATCAAAAACCCTTCATGATCATCATTCCGGCGTCCCTGCCGCGGTGCCGGATGATCGCTACGACGCTCTTCGATAAATCGTCAGTTCGCTCCCGGGCACCAGCTTCTGCCGGATCTCCAACCCGTTCACAAACAATAGATCCTCCACATTGATCGCATACCGCTTCGCAATCTGCGGCAATGTGTCGTTCGCCGCAATGGTGTGAATGATTACCTCGATCGGATACGCCGGACAGATCACCAACCGCTGCCCGGGATGGATCATCCCACGGTTCAACTTGTTCGCCGACATGATGTCGCGCGGCGTGATCCCGAACATCGAGGCAATTCCCGCAAGATAATTGCCTTTCTGTACGACGTAAACCAGCGAATCGGTGCAGCGCGTCATGTTCACTTGCGGAACACTCTTGTCGGTCGACGGCGCGGCGTCCGGCGCCGTGAGATATATCTTCTGGCCGACCTTCAAACTATACGGCGGCTTGATATCGTTCCACTTCGCCAGCGTCGTGTGCGGAATGTTATACCGCTTCCCGATCTTGAAGAGATTCTCTCCCTTCTTGACCGTATGAAATTCGGCACCCGAGGACGGCTCGGGCTGCGGAGGCGGTGGGGCTTCGGACCGCGCAATCACCTGAGCAACACTCTCCTTCGCCGCTTTGGGAATCCATAAATGCGTGTTCTTCACCGGCGTCCACGTCGCACCGCTCGGGAGATCCGTGTTGAGCGTCATCAGATCGTCCACAGAAATACCGGCAGCCTGCGCAATCGGCTGAAACCGCACGAGTTCCTCACAGACCACCACGTCCCGCTGCGTATACAGATCCTCACGGCTCATCAGCTCAAACCCGAACCGTTTGGGATTTTCACAGATGATACCCGCCGCCATGATGAGCGGGATGTAATCCCGAGTCTCCTGCCGCAAACAGTCCCGAATGCGCCAGAACGATCGGTCTTCATACGGATCGTCCACCTTGCGCAGACACCGCTGCACCTTGCCTTCACCGGCATTATACGATGCCATGGCAAGAAGAAACGATTTCGATCCGAAAATCGCGATCAGATCCGAAAGATATTCACGGGCGGCTATGGTGGATTTGATCGGATCGAGTCTCTCATCGAGATTCCTCTTGACCTTCAACCCATACATCTCGGCGGTGCCCGGCATCATCTGCCAGATCCCCCGCGCCTTGGCGGTGCTGGTCGCACGATACGAAAATGCACTTTCTATAAACGCGAGATACACAATTTCGGACGGCAGCTTCTTCTCGCCGAATATCCCCTCGATCATCGGCCGATACTTCATCATCCGATAATACGCACGCTCGAACCAATCCCGCTTGTCCGTCTGAAAATACTGAATGAACCCCTCGATCTCGTTGACAAACGAATCGAAATCGTCCGCCGACAGCGAATCTTCACCAAAAATCGTGATGAGCCGCCTGGTTTCAGCCTCGATGTAAGGCCGATCGAGTCCCGTTGAGTCAACCCGCGGCTGAACGGACTCATCCAGAGCAATGCCCGCTTCTTCATTCTGAGACGAATCGATCAGCGATTGATAGGTCTTCTCAATGTTCACACTGGAACAATCCTCAGCCAGAAACGGTTGCAGGAACGATAGTCTCTGGAGATCCTCCGGGAGATCGGCGAGCTGGAGATTGAAAAGAGCGGCATCGAGATTCGCACGGGCGGATATGTAATTCCCCGCCATATACTGCTTGGCACCCGTGCAGGCCAGCGTGCGTGCCTCATCGATCAGATCACGCGTCGGAAGCATCGCCGCGTTGAGCACATCCCCGTCCGCCCCGGCACGCCTGGCGGTTCGATCCAGATCCGGCCGCGTGTCGGCAGGCTTCCCCGCCCGCCCGGATTCCGGAGATGGAGGGTTCCTGGTACAACCCGCAACCGCCATGATGAGAAGCACGATCGACAAGCAACGAATGGTTTTCTGATCTGTCAAGCCGAACATCGAGGGATTCCTTTCCTGAAAAAGCACCTGCCGGTCGATTCTATCAGGCCGTAATTTTTGTTCAAGCCGGAATGCTCCGATTGCATGGAATCCCGGGATGCGATATCATGCCCCATCGACCAGAGGAATATGTCCATGAATACGATATCGCATCCAAAGGCTCCGACAGATTGCTTCCATACACTGTTCGATCTGATTCCCGATCCCGCCTACATCTGGGAAAAACGCGAGCCGGGAGGGCTCTGCCTGGCGCAGGCCAATGCGGCGGCCGTCCGGGTTTCTTCCGGCAAAATCACCGGTTTTCTCGGATCAACCGCCGCGGAGTTTTTCAAGGATGACCCATCGATCATCGAGGATCTCGAATTCGCACGTGCCGCCGGTGAGATGATCATCCGGGAAACCCCCTACGTGTTCCGGTCGACCGGTCAGACGAGTCATCTCGAAGTATTCTGCCAGGGGTTGAGTGCATCCCGGGTCGTCGCTATCTGCCGGCAGGTGGATCGCCAGAAATCGCTGACGGAAGCACTCGAACATACGGAACATCGCTATCAGACACTCATGGAGGGGCTCCAGGACGGCGTCGTGTTCCTCGATGCGAACGGCATCGCTCGCGTCGCCAACGCGGGATTCCTCCGTCTGATTCCCGACGGCGCCGCAATCGGCCGATCGATTCTCGATGTCGTCCCGCCGGATCTCCGTCAGGGCTTCGGCCGGTGGCTCCTCCAGATCATGGAAAACGATTCCTGCGCCCATACGGAACTCAACTGGAATACGTCCATCTCCCGGCTGATTCTCCGGGTCAACAGCTTCAAAGTCTCCGACGGACTGCTTCTCCAGTTCCACGACATCACAGCCGATCGGCGTCTGGAGGATGAAGTGTCCCGGAGGCAGCGGATGGAGGCCGTCAGCTCGGTGGCCCGCCAGATCGCGCATGACTTCAACAACTTTCTCAGTCCCCTCATCGGCATCCCGGATGTTCTTAAAATGCGCATCCGGATGGACCCGAACACCGAAAAACTGATCAATCTCATCCAGAGCGCCGCGCAGCAGATGTCCGAAATCAACAGTCAACTCATGTGTCTGTCGAGAATCGCCCATCCGGTGCGCGAACCGATCCGGATCAACGATCTGATCCAGTCGACGATTCAGATGATGCCGATCCCCGAGTCCGTCGAGATCCATTATCGGTTTTCACCGGAACTTCCGCTGATCTCGGGAGACGAATCCCAGCTGCTCAGAATTCTGACCAACCTCCTGAAAAACGCCCTCGAAGCGACCCAGAACGCCGGCCGGATCACCGTCGCGACGGACTTCACGGCATTCGATGCCACCGGCGGAGTAAACCGACCGATATCCGCCGGACAGTATGTTCGCGTGTCCCTGACGGATACCGGCCCGGGCGTGCCGGCACTCGTCGCGCAATCCATCTTCGACCCCTTCTTCTCGACGAAGCAGACCCCTCATCGGAAAGGTCTCGGACTGGGACTCAGTGTCGTGTCGGATGTCATCGCCGAACACCGTGGATTCGTCGATTTCTTCAATCCCGGGCAAGGCGGCGCCTGCTTTCAGCTCTATTTCCCCGTTCAGGGACAGCTTGTCCGGGCCGAAGCAAGACCGGACGCCGCTCGCGGAGTCGGCGAATCGATCCTGATCGTCGACGACAACCCCCTCTACCTCGATGTGCTCTCCCATATGCTCCTCGAACTCGGCTACTCGGTCGATACCCGCGACTCCGGCAGCGCGGCACTCGAATACATCACCCGCCGCACGGTCGATCTGGTCATCCTGGACATGATCATGCAACCCATGGACGGCGCCGAAACATTCGAGCGCATGCTCCGGATCAACCCGGGTCAACGCGCGATCATCATCTCGGCATTCTCAGACAGCGACCGCATCCGCCACACCCGGAGCCTCGGAATCGCCGGCTGCGTCGCCAAACCGGTCAGTTTCACAAAGCTTGCCTCTGCCGTCCGCCGGGCTCTCGAAAAACCCGCCACCGCCTGAACACATCTCAGCCGATCCGCTCCAAAACCGCCTCTGCCGCCCGGAGCCCCATCTCGATGCTGTCATCCATGTTGTTGTAAAAAAAACTCCCGCACCGCCCGGTCGGTATCAGCGTGTCAAATCGTTCGAGACGTTTCAACGTGTCTTGTCGCCGGTCGGGATACTCCAGCGCATAAATCGGATACGTCTCGGGAATCCTCTCGATCCGGATCCCTTCGATCCAGACCGCCCGGCACAACCCGACACGTTCGAGCGTGCGGATCACGTCGTGTTCCAGATTGCCAGGCGACTCCCACCAGGTCGGATCGTGACACATGACCTCGACACACAACGCGCCTTTCCCGGGAGGAGTGTTGCGCGGGGAAAAGGCTGCGGGATTCGAAACTCGGGCGAAAACGATCCGGCGCGACGAAAAGTAAATCCATTGATCGCTCCTCATGGGCGGACGGTCGAGCATGATGTTGAACAGAATGGTGCTCATGTATCCAAGTCCCGGAGGCTGCATTTCAAGCATCCTGCACAGATCCGTGACCGGCGCGGTCCAGATCGTCATCCCGGCATCGAACCGTTCGGTTGAGCAGAACACTCCGGTTATCCGGTCCCCGTCGCGTCCGATCGAGACAACCGGAGTGCCGAGAAGCACCCGCCCGCCTCGCGATTCGATCCGATCAGCCAGACGTCCCGCATACGCGCCGCATCCCTCGACGGGATACAGAAACCGCGTTTCAATCGGTTGCGGGATCAGCATCATCCTGAGCGCGTCCACGAGCGAATTCATCCGGATCCGACGATCGATGATCGCCCGATCGACACTCACGGTCGCCCAGCTCGCATGCAGCCGATCGCATCCCACAAACGCGAATTTCTCGGTGTACTGCCTGAAAAACGCCTCGTACAGCGTCCGTCCGTAACGATCGAGCACATAATCTTCAAACGATTCGATCGATTCTTTTCGGGGTGTGAACGGGCGTCGCAACATGTCGATCAGGGCGCAGAAGGCCAGGTGGGGAGGCAGCTTGAGAAGCGCTTCGGGACGGAGTGGCCAGGCGAAATACCGACCCTCGAAAAACACACTGCTCGCCCGCCCGATCTCAAGCCCCTGATCCGACAGCACATCCCGGATGACGCACCGAATCGCATCGTCATGGGTGTGAAAGCGGTGCGGGCCGATATCGAATGTCCAGCCGTCGTATCGGAATGATCGCGCCAGACCTCCGGGACTGCTGTCGCGTTCGAGAACCACCACCGGAACACCGCCTGCCGACAATCGGTCCGCAGCCGTCAATCCGGTGATTCCGGCTCCCACGACAACAACAACGGGCTTCACCGGATTTCTCCTGTAAAATCCTGCAATCCGATCAGCGGCAGAGCCTTCAGGCCGGTATCCGGGTAACGCACCTCGAACGAATCCCATACCGCAACGACCTCGCGATTCTCGCGCCCATCATGGAATACACCCAACCGGGGTTTCACGATCGACGACCGGAACGGGATCGTCGCACTCCCGACCACCCGTCCATCCACCACCCCCGCCACGTCGCCGGATCGCGCCCGGACCGTCAATGCCATCCGATGCACGCCTGCATTTTCATCGCCGAACGCCGCCATCGCCTGATGATGCCATTCGACTCCCAGTTCCTTCCATGAAAACACATACGAAGCGGGCTGCTCGTGCGAAGGCCCGGAATACGAAATCATGACGGCCGCCAGATCCAGGAAATCATCGAGATACCGTCCGTTTTCGAGACTCAGGGTCATGGACGCGCCGGGAAGGAGAGGCGCCGTGAAGGCCGCCGTCACGGTGAAATCCGTCAGCGGCAGGTCGAGATACCGCAGGTCGGCCGCGGAACCCGGAAGGACATCGCGTTCCATCTCTCCCTCAACCCGAACCTGCCCCCTGCGGTGCGTGATGCAGTCTCTCTGGCGACCTGTAACCCGCCATCGGGCCGAGTCAAAACGATTGAACGGATCAAACCCCTCCGTGTCCCGCCGATAAGCCTCCAGCGCATCGGCCTGCATCATCCCCTTTTCGTCGAGGGGAACCATGCGGCTATGGCTGAGATCCGCCTGTACGAGATACGGGGAGCGCTCCGGGAAACGGCGGATGAGCAGTGTATTCTTGTTTGGTCCCATGTCCCGAGCATAGAGGATCGGGTTCTTCAATGCGATGTCGTTCTTGAAAAAACCGAAACTGAACGAGGTTGTGTCTCCGGAGATGAACACCAGCGCGGGAGGCTCCGGCAGATGCTCGAAGATGCCCTGATACGCCTTCGTGAACGCCTCCCGATTCAACCGGATGTAATCGGGCCAGAACATGACGCCGGCATGGATCGACGACGCAATGATGAATGCCGCGGGAAATGCCTGCCAGCGCCTCCACCGGGACTCGCGCAGCGCGTCATGGAGCACACACGCGCCCCGCGCGGTCAGAACGACGTAGCCGATCATCGATTCGTAATAGTAACGCGCCCCGAGCAATCCCGCGCCGGGAAACCAGTACAGCGCATAGCCGGCAATGGTTCCGAGCATGGACAGCAGAAACAGGATGTCCCAGCGCCGCGACGCCCGGACCGGCAGCAGAAACGGCAGCGCGAGCAGGAAAAACCCGGACGGCCAGCCGAACAGCGTCGTGTTCATTCTCGACAGATTCAGATGTGTGTTCAGAAGCGCCCGCCACGGCGTGTGATACGGGAAATGCCGCCCCGGCTCCGGCCAGACGTCCCACTTGACCTGCCGGCCGAATCCCAGTCGATCCAGCTCACCGAAACTCCCCACATGGAACGGGAACACGAACGGATTCCCCGTGAACACCTCATTGTAAAGGAGCTGAATGGAGAGGATCACCGCGCCGCCCGCCGCCAGCAGGGTCAACGCGCGGAACTGCTTCCGGCGGATCAGATGAACACAGGCAAACCCGACGAACGGAAGCGCGAGAGTGACGGCGGTGAGCTGACGGATCAGGAACATCAGCCCGGGAATGATCCCGATCAGGAGCGCATTTCGGGTCGATGGCCGCCCGGTCAGCGCATGCGTGCGATCGATCAGGAGCAAAAACAGGAACAGACAGGGTGAGTGGTTCAGCACCTGAGCGCTGATTCCGAGAAAGAACGGGCTGGTGGCGAGGAGCAGCATGGTGAGCAGCGCGAGCGAATCCGAGGCATAGAGTTTGCGGGTGAGCCGAAACGCCATGAAGACGCTCGCGGCACCGAACAGCGGCGCGATGATCCAGGGCATCCCGAGCCAGTAGCCCAGCGCGAGCAGCACCGGAAACCCGGGGCTGTAGCGTGAGATCCATCGGCCCTGATCGGCCAGCGTGAACATGTAGTCGAACGGCGCCAGCGGGCTCGGGACGGGTGCCCAGAGTTTCCCGGCGGCGAAAATCTTCGCCTGAAACAGATACACGATCGAGTCCGGAATGCGTGGAACGGATTTCCAGAGTTCAAATGCGCAGATGGACAGCAACCCGAATACCGTCGCAACGGTCAGCGCAACCGTCCAGCGAATGACTCGGCCACGGTCGACCGGGCGCTTGACACGGCGGACCAGCGGGCCGAGCAGGATGGTGAGAGGGATGGCCGCGGCAAGGACGCGGGTGAGTTCGATCAGACGCATCCGGAACGCGCCGGGATCCGGGAAGTTGGCGTAGGACAGATCCGCATGCATGTATCCGGGCAGGGCGCCGAAAACCAGCCCCGCCCAGATGAGGATTCCCAGAATGCTCCGGATGCTGCTCAAGACCACATCAGTAGGTTTTGACCGCGGCCTTCACACAATACCGGTCGATCAATCCATCCAGAAGAGTCTGTAATTCCTGCACCAGCACCGCGTCGACGGACTTCGACTTCAGGGCGATCTCCGTGACCTCGCCATCATGCGTCCTGAGCAGCTTCTTGCCCTTGCGATCGATCTGAATCAGAGTCGCTCCCGGCAACAGATCCCGCGCCAGAACGGTTTCGATCAGGGTGGGATCGTCCAGCACCACCACGTCCGCGCCCCAGTGATACAAACCCTCATCCCGGATTTCGTTCTCGGAATACTCCAGCATCACGACATCCAGGCGCGGGTTCCGCATCACGTTGCGGATATTCGAGATATGCTCGGGGCGCTTGCTGAAGAACTGATTGTTGAACCAGACGCCGTCCAGCGCGGCCACCCCGGCTTCCTCGACCGCCGAATGATCGAGGCAATGCGAGCAGAGCTGCTGAGCGATCTTTTTGGGCAGCTTGTTGAAAACGATCGTCGGGACGCGCGCCGAATCGCCGGTCGGGAAAAAAGCCTTGAAAATCCGTTCGGGCACGTTGATCGATTCACCCACGGCCGGCACGAGATGCATGAAGACCCCCGGCCCCGCGTTGATCTCGATGATCGAACAGGGGCTTTCGGTCCACGGCTTCGAGATATCCTCGGCGAGGAGGTCGATCCCGAGGACATGGACATCGAGAAACCGGGCGACATCTTCGGCCAGCTTGATGTTGAGGGGGTGAATCACGTCGGTGACGTTTTTCGAGACGCCGCCGGCCGAGATATTGGCGACGCGACGCAGTATAATCTCCTCGCCTTTTGTCGGGACGTCCCTGAGCGAAATGCCCTTGTCGCGGATGAAGGACACGAGATTGTCGTCGATCTTGATCTTGCCCAATGGCGAGCGCGGTGTGTCGGCCCGTTCCGGCCGGCTGTTCTCGATCTCGATCAGCTCTTCGATCGAATGCGTTCCGTCGCCGATGACGTGGGCGGGAATCCGCTGGAGCGCCGCGACGAATTTGCCGCTGATCGTCAACAGACGGTGATCCGTGCCCGTCACGTGCTTCTCGACGATGATCGCGTCGTTCCGGTTCTCAGATGCCTCTTTGGCAATTTCAAATCCTTCCTGCAGTTCGCCCCTGGACATGATTCCCGTCGTCACTCCCTGCCCCTTGTGGCCCGCCACCGGTTTGGTCACCACGGGATATCCGATTTCCTCGGCGTATTTCTGCAGCTCATCGAGCGTATAGCAGAGCCGGCCGCGGGGGACGGGGAACCCGAGATCATCGAGGAAGGCTTTGGCGAGATCCTTGTAGGTGGTCAGTTCGGTGTCCTTGATACTGTCCCGGTGGAGCACCGTCGAGCGGCCCCGGAGCTGCTTGCGCCCCTGACCCCACTGGAACACGTCTTCGCTCTTGAGATAGAACATCGGGATGCCGTTCCGATAGCCCGATTCGATGATCGAGAAAATCGTCGGACCGCCGAAACCGCTCTTGTGGAATCCCTTCTGAACTTCCTCGTAACGCGCCTTGAACGGATAGGACCGGGAGGAAACGATATCCGAGATCCAGTCCTGGGCCAATCGGATGCAGCGCTCGCAGGTCTTCGGATCGATGTACTGCACCGCGATCCGGCTTCCATCTTCCTGCTTCGAGACCGTCCATTTGGTTGCAAAGAGATCCATATCGAGCTGTTGCAGGCCGATCACCGTCCGGGCGAACAGCTCATCGAACGTCTCGGGAACACGATCCGCATCGAGAGCGGGAATGGCGGCGGTAACCACCGGCCAGACCCGATCGACCGGCACGGGGTTCTTCTGGCAAAGGTCGAAGGTGAATGCCTGCTGATCCAGATAAAAACTGGGGCCGAGATATGATCTGATGTTTGAAATCGTGAAAATGTTGGACACTGTCGAAACTCCTTTTCAAGGCCGGCTGCACGTTTTCGCGGGCAGCGGCAGGTGAATATGAGTGCTCCGCGGATAGATGCTCACATGCAGATTCTCCGCGTGAATATAGGTTCGTTCGAGAGATTCCGGGGCCTCTTCATCCGGGAGTGCGGAGGACCGCGCCGGGAGCGCGGAGGACCGCGCCGGGAGCGCGGAGGACCGCGCAGAAACAACAATCCCCTCCCCGATCACCTGGCCCGGTTGGCCGGGGACGATGAGCAGCCCGGTCCCTTCCTGAATGCCGATGGCGGTCTTTCCGGGATAAACGGAGGCGGCATGAAGCAGGCGTCCGAGTCGATTCCGGTGAACCAGGTGGGTGTCGATGATCGCGTCTTCCACCAGATCGAATCCCTCCCGGAATTGCAGTGCGCCGATCTCGGCAAACGCGCTCGCGTCGCCTCGGACGATGACCGGATTCCCCATGACCATGGCCCCCGCGCTCGAACCCGCAATCACGCCTCCCCGGTGATGAAAAACGGTCAGTGCTTTCCGGAAGGCTGCGGTGAACAGGACTTCCAGGAGCCGGAGTTGGTCCCCGCCGGTAAACAGCAGGATATCCAGCGATTCCAGTGTTCCGGACGGGTCAGTCGCGGCGGGATCCAGGATCCGGATGGCATGGATCCCGGAGGCGCTCAGAGCTGCAATATATCGGGTGGCCATCGCGGTCGGCGATTCGCTTGCGGACGCAATGATCCCCACACGCGTTTCGGGGCCTTTTTCCGTCAGATCCAGTGTCCGCCGGATCAGCTCCGGATTGATCTGCTGATGCTCGGAACCTCCCATCAGCACAATCCCGCCCCGTTCTGTTCGTACCCTGTTCGTCATGTGGTCACTCCGTCGTGTGGATCAGATGGTATCCGGCTCCGGCATCAGTCCGAATCGGTTTCGGGAAGTTCGATCGCAACCGTCGGTTCGACTTTTTCCTTGTAGGAATACAACCAGGCGATCGATGAGCGCACGCGGCCGGTCATGATGCAGACCAGATCGCCGCGTTGCGCGTGCGTGAGTGCGTGTTCGATGGCCGCCGTTTCATCCGGGATCCGCGTGATCTTGTCCGGGGCGAACTGGGCCTCGACGAGACCCGATTCGAGCAGGGCGAGGAGTTCACCGGGCTGCCGGCCGCGCAGATCCTTGTCCTCGTAGAGGATGACATCGCTGAATACCGGAGCGATGATCCGGCTGATTTCCCGGACATCTTCATCCCGCCGGTCGCCGACGGCATCGAGCACGACGGTGCGGCGGCGGTCGCCGAGTTTTCGCACGAGATCGACGAAGTTGCGGTAGGCGTGGGGATTATGCGCGTAATCGATCATCACATCGATCCCGGCGATCGGGATGATGTTGACGCGACCGGGCATCTGCGAGGGTGAGGGGAAGAACGAGGTCAGTCCGTGACGGATTTCCTCGATCTTGACGCCGACTGCATAACTCGCCGCGGTGGCCGCGAGAGCGTTCTGGATGTTGAAGATCGCTTTCCCCTCCATCGTAAAAGGCATCTCGACGCCGCGCGCGACCGGGATGATCATTTCGTGATCGAGAATCGTGACGTAGCCCTGATCGTAGACGACCGCGCAGTTTTCCTGTTCGACATGAGCCCGGATGATGGGATTGGAGGGGCGCATCGAGAAATAAATGATTTTTTCGGTGCATCGTTCGGCCATCCGCACGCAATAGGGGTCATCCGCGTTGAGCACTGTCGTGCCGCCTTTCCGCACGGCTTCAGCGACGACGGCCTTGACCTTCGCCAGATCTTCGATGGTGTTGATGTTCCCGAGTCCGAGATGGTCGGCCTGGACGTTCAGGACGACGCCGACATCGGCATTGCTGTAGCCCAGACCTGACCGGAGAATACCGCCGCGGGCGGTTTCGAGCACCGCGCAGTCGACCATCGGATCGCGCAGAACGACGCCCGCGGAGTACGGCCCGCTCATGTCACCCTCGGCGATCAGCCGGTCGCGCAGATAGATGCCGTCCGTGGTCGCCATGCCGACGGAGTAACTCGCGCCTTTCATGATGTGCGAAATCAAACGGACGGTGGTGGTCTTGCCGTTCGTGCCGGTGACCGACAAAATGAGAATATCGTGCTGCGAGCCTTTCGGGAACAGCATGTCCACGATATCGGCGGCCACGTTCCGGGGTTTGCCTTCCGCCGGAGCGATATGCATGCGCAGACCCGGTGCCGCGTTGACCTCGATGACAGCCCCGCCGTTCTTCATGATCGGAGACCGCAGGGTGGGTGCAATCACGTCGATGCCGGCGATATCGAGACCCACGATGCGGGCGATCCGTTCGGCCATGAACTTGTTCGCGCTGTGCACGCGATCCGTGACATCGACCGCCGAGCCGCCCGTCGAGAGATTGGCGGTCAGTTCGAGCCAGAAGAGTTCGCCTTCGGAGAGAATCGTGCTGAGCGTATAGCCGGCGCGTGCGAGCAGGTGTTCGGTGACGGACGAGATCTGCAACCGGGTCATGACGTTTTCATGCCCGAGACCTCGCCGGGGATTCCGGTTCTCGATCTCGATCAACTCGGCGATCGTGTGTTCGCCATCGCCGACAACCGACGCCGGGACTCGCCGGGCGGCCGCCAGAAACTTGCCGTTGACGACCAGTACCCGATAGTCGTTTCCCGTCACCATCTTTTCGATGATCACGCGATCCGTCATCGATTGAGCCCGCTCGAACGCGCGCGCCAGATCCTCGTCATTCCGGATATCCGTCGTGACCCCTTTGCCATGATGACCGTCATAGGGTTTGATCACGACCGGGTATCCGAGCCAGTTGGCGTCCTCGAGTGCGACCTCGAGTTTGCGGACGATGGTTCCCTTCGGCACCGGAATGCCGGCGTCCTCGAGCATCTTCTTGGTGAGGCGTTTGTTGCCGGCCGTCTCAACCGAAATCATACTCGTGTTCGATGTGATCGTTGCCTGTATCCGCTTCTGGAATTTGCCCTCGCCGAGTTGCACGAGATTGTAGTCGTCGAGTCTCAGGACGGTGATATCGCGCCGTTCGGCTTCCTCGACGATGGCGGCGGTGGAGGGTCCGAGATAATGGTCGCGGCGGATGTCCTTCAGTTCCATGATCGAACGTTCGACATCGTAGGGTTTTTTATTCAGGATGGCGTTGACCAGTTCGACGGCTTCCTGCCCCGCATAGATGCCGGCTTCCTCGACCCAGTAACTGAAAATGACGTTGAACACGCCCTGCTGGTCGGTATCGAGTGTTTTTCCGAAACCGACATCCATGTAGGCGATGTATTGCAGTTCGATCGCGATGTGCTCGATGACGTGTCCGAGCAGTGTGCCTTCCTGCATGCGTTTGACGAAGCCGCCGCGGGTGCCGTAGGAGCAGCGGTGCTCTTCGAGACTCGGGATGATCTGAAGCAACCGGGTGACGAAGCCGTCGATCCGGTTGGTCATGACCTCATCATACTCCTGCAGATCGATCGTCATGACGATAACGGGTCTGAGACTGTAGTAGTTGGCGCCTCTCAGTGCTTTCTCGTTCAAGACCTTGATCATAATCACCTCGTCGAGCGGTTGCGGATGGGCGTCTTCGCCGTCCTGGTCCATCGATCGGTCACAATACGCGGGAACGACGACTCATCATAAGGTATAAAGCGGGGTTTGGCAATCCGGGCGACTGATTCTCATCTCGCCAGGAAGGACAGAAGGAATGCATGGTGCCGGCGCTACCAGAACGAATCGACATCGATCTCGACCATTCAGAATGCCTCAATATGACGATCCGGGTCGAGAATTCACTTTTCGCTCACCGTTTCCTAACAATCCGTCACTAATGTCCGGATCGGCTCCGGAATCCACACGATGTCGCCCGTGGATCAGGGGCTGGATATGAATGAATGACCGATAGGGATTCTCAAGGAGGTTTTTATGAAAGGGATGTTGAAGCAGTTCGCACTGGCACTCGGATTCCTGAGTGCCGCGAGTTTGACAGCGGTGGCCGCGGATGAAAAGAAAGACGAGAAAAAGGCCGCGCCTGCATGGTTCGAGTCCATCACGATCAAAGGCGATTTCCGATTGCGCTATGATTCCGTCGACGAGGAAGGCAAGGATATCCGGAATCGTGAACGCATCCGCGCCCGCCTCGGAATCGAAGCGATGGTCATCGAGGACGTAAAATTCGGTCTCGAAATCGCCACCGGCGACGGCGACCCGGTCTCGACGAACCAGACGCTGTCCGAAGCCGCATCCAAGAAACCGTTCCTGCTCAGCCTGGCCTATATCGACTGGAATCCCTCCGCTCTCAAGGGGCTCCATTTCACCGCCGGCAAAATCAAAAATCCGTTCATCAATGTCGGTGATGGTGAACTGATCTGGGACTCGGATTTGACTCCCGAGGGATGTGCGTTGACATACCAGCATCCGGGAGCCCTCTCGTTTTTCGTCAATCTGGCGGATTTCTGGGTGCAGGAACGCAGTTCAGAAAGCGAAACATACATGTTCGGAGGCCAGGCAGGTGCAAAGATCAAACTGAGCGACGCGTTCCAGTTCAGTATCGGAGGCGGGGTGTTTTCATATACCGATCTGCAGGGATACCCCACGCTCTACATCGAAAACAAAGGATATGGCAATACGCTGGACGAAGCCGGTCTGTATGTCAACGACTATACGCTCATCGAGGCGTTCATGGATTGCGCCGGCAAAGTTGGCAAACTGCCATGGGCCGTTTTTGGTGAATACGTGGTCAATAACGCTGCCGATACCGATGACGACATGGGATACATCGCCGGCTTCGGTCTCGGAAAATGCAAAGACCCCCTCACCTTCGAGTTTAAATACAATTATCGTCATCTCGAGAAGGACGCGGTGCTCGGAATCTTCACATACTCCGATTTCGTGGGTGGCGGAACGGACGGGGAAGGGCACCTGATGAGCCTCGGGATGCAGGCCTCGAAAAACATCAAAATGGCGGTCAACTATCAACTCGCAAAGAAGGGAATCGATGCGGAAAAGGATTTCAGCCGGCTGCAATTCGATTTCAACTTCAAGTTCTAGACGTAAACAGTGCCTGAACTCACAGGAGGAAAGACAGTGAACTTCAAGAAAATGCTCGGAACCTGCTGGTGTGCCGCATCTCTGACCATCGCCTCCGGTGCTCTGGCCGGAAATCTCGTCATCAAAGGATCCACCACTGTTCTCCCGATCGCCCAGAAAGCCGCCGAAGATTTCATGAAAAAGAACCCCTCAACCAGCATCTCGGTGTCGGGCGGCGGATCGGGCGAAGGCGTCAAGGCGATCATCGACGGCACCTGCGACATCGCGACCTCGTCCCGCGACATGAAGCCGGAAGAGTTGACGCTGGCGAAAGAAAAAGGCGCTGAGATCGTCAAACATTCCGTGGCCATGGATTGCGTCGCGCCGGTCGTGCATCCGGACAACAAGGTTACGGGCCTGACCCTGGAGCAGCTCAAAGATATCTACATGGGCAAAATCAGGAACTGGAAGGAAGTCGGCGGGGACGACAAACCGATCGTCGTGGTGAGCCGTGACACGAGTTCCGGCACGTTTGAAATCTGGCACGAAAAAGTTCTGAAGAAGGAAAAGGTGACGCCGGAAGCGCAGATGTCGGCCAGCAGCGGCGCGGTCGCACAGATCGTTTCAAAGAACAGGTTCGCGATCGGATACGTCGGAATCGGCTACATCAACAAGGATCTCAAGGCTGTTCCGGTCAACGGAGTCCGCGCGACACCGGAAACCGCCCTGGACGGCTCGTTCCCGGTTTCCCGGGCGCTCTACTTCTTTACCCGCGGCGAACTCAAAGACGATATCAAGGCATTCGTCGAATTTGTTCTGAGCGACGACGGTCAGAAGATTGTGCTTGAAGAGGGCTTCGTTCCTCTGAAGAAGTAACCCCTCCTGTATAACGTTTGGTGTTCATGCGGGCAGGGCATCGGCCCTGCCCGTGTGATCTCCGGGGAGTCGACATGCACGCAGCGCGCAAACGCCGCATCACCGAATGGATCATCCGAAACACCTTCCTGGTTCTCTCGATGATCTCGATTCTGATTCTGGGATTGATCGCGTTGTTCCTGTTTCAGGAGGGATTGCCGCTGTTCCGGTCGGTGTCGCTCCGCGAGTTTCTCCTGGGGCGTTTCTGGTACCCGACGTATGCGCCCCCGGAGTTCGGTATTTTTCCCCTCATCATGGCATCGGTTACCGTTACGCTCATCTCGTCGCTGATCGCTGTGCCGCTCGGTATATTCTCGGCGATCTATGTCGCGGAACTCGCATCGGTCCGAATCAAGGAAATCGTCAAGCCGGTCATCGAACTGCTGGCCGCCATCCCGTCGGTCGTCATCGGTTTTTTCGGGATGACCGTCATGGCGCCGCTCATGCAGGAGATTCTGGATATTCCAACTGGCCTGAACGTGCTCAATGCCTCGCTCATGCTGGCGCTCATGGCAATTCCGACGATCTCGAGCATCTCCGAGGACGCGCTGCATTCCGTGCGGCGGGAACTGCGCGAGGCATCGTATGCGCTGGGCGCGAACCGCTGGGAAACGATCAGCCGAGTGGTGTTTCCCTCCGCTCTCTCGGGCATCTCGACGGCAGTGATCCTGGGGATGTCGCGGGCAATCGGCGAAACTATGGTGGTGCTGATGGTGTGCGGCGGAGCGGCGATCGTTCCGGACAGTCTGTTCGATTCGTGTCGCCCGCTACCGGCGTCGATCGCAGCCGAGATGGCCGAAGCGCCGTTCCGGGGCATGCATTATCACGCGCTGTTCGCGACCGGCATCGTGTTGTTCTTCATCACGCTCGGGTTCAATATCGTCGCGGATCATCTGGCCAATAAGTACAAGCAGGTCGGAACGGCGACCCTGTGAGGCGGACATGAACTCGAAACAAAAACGCAAACTCAAGGAAATGGCGAGCCTTGCAGTCATCCGACTCGCGACCCTGCTGATCGCGCTGGCGATGACCGCGATTCTCGGATTCATCGTCGTCAACGGCATCGGAACGATTTCCTGGTCGTTCCTGACCGAGGCGCCTCGCAATGCCATGACGGAAGGCGGCATTTTCCCGGCGATTCTGGGTACGATCTATCTGATGATCGGATCGATCCTGATCGCGTTTCCGCTCGGGGTCGCCTCCGCAATCTACCTGCATGAATATGCGCGTCCGGGCCGGCTTGTCCGCGCCATACGTCTCGGCATCAACAACCTCGCCGGTGTGCCCTCCGTCGTGTTCGGTCTCTTCGGACTCGCATTCTTCGTCGTGTTTCTGAAATTCGGCTCGTCGATACTCTCCGGTTCACTGACGCTCGGATTCCTGATTCTTCCGATCATCATCGGCGCGTCCGAGGAGGCATTGCGGGCAGTTCCGAGGACCTATCGGGAGGCGTCGTATGCGCTGGGCGGGACGCAGTGGCAGACAATCTATCGCGTCGTGCTGCCGAGTGCTCTGCCGGGGATCCTGACCGGATCGATACTCGGGATCGGGCGTGCGGCTGGCGAGACGGCGCCGATCATGTTCACCGCGGCGGCATATTTTACCACGCGGCTGCCGCGCAGCATTTTCGATGAAGTCATGGCGCTGCCGTATCATATCTATGTGCTGGCGACGGCGGGGACGCATATCGAGGAAACCCGACCGATCCAATACGGCACGGCGCTCGTCCTGATCGCCCTGTCGGTCGGCGTCAATTTCATAGCGATCCTGATTCGAACCGGGTTGCGCCGCAAACATTCAGCCTGATGAAAGGTGCCGGCGAATGAACGACACAGTGAAGAAGGTCAAGATCGAGGTTCGCGGCATGCATTTTTTCTATGGAAACACGAAAGCGCTCGATGATATCAGCCTGAACATCGATGAGCATCGCGTGACGGCATTGATCGGACCGTCCGGATGCGGGAAGAGCACGTTCCTGCGCACACTCAACCGGATGAACGATCTGATTCCGCATGCGCGTGTGACCGGCGACATCCTTCTCGACGGCATGAACATCTATGACCCGCGCGTCGATGTCGTCGCTATCAGACGACGGGTCGGGATGGTGTTTCAGAAACCGAATCCGTTCCCGAAGTCGATCTTCAACGATGTCGCGTATGGTCTGAAACTGGACGGGACGAGGAGTCGCAGCGAGATCCGGGATCGCGTCGAAGCCAGCCTGAAAGCGGCGGCGATCTGGGATGAGGTGAAGGATCGCCTCGACGATTCGGCATTGAAGCTGTCCGGGGGGCAGCAGCAGCGGTTGTGCATCGCGCGGGCGCTTGCGATCGAGCCTGAGGTGGTGCTGATGGATGAACCCGCCTCGGCGCTCGACCCGATCGCCACTCAGAAAATCGAGGAACTGATTATCGAACTGCGTCAAAAGTATACGATCGTGATCGTGACACACAATATGCAGCAGGCTGCCCGCGTATCCGATGTGACGGCCTTTTTTTATATCGGCCGGTTGATCGAAATGGATAAAACCGAGATACTGTTCACGAGGCCGAAACTCAAGCAGACCGAAGATTACATCACCGGGCGTTTTGGTTAGGAGGCATATGACGATTCATCTCCATCGGGAAATCGAAAGTCTGAAAAAACAGCTCATGGGATTGTGCGCGATGGTCGAAGAGAGTGTGCGGAAGGCGTTTCGCGCGTTCAAGCTGCGGGATGCGGCACTGGCGAAGCAGGTCATCGATGACGACCATCTCGTGGATCAGCACGAAGTCGATCTCGAAGAGGAATGTCTCAAGACACTCGCCCTGTATCAACCCGTCGCGGCGGATCTCCGGTTCATCGTCGCCATCCTGAAAATCAACAATGATCTCGAACGGATTGGCGATCTGGCGGTCAACATGGCCATCCGGGCGTCGATCATCATGGATCAGGAGGAGATTGCGATTCCGGAAGAGATTCATCAGCTTGCCGGGAAATCGCAGGAGATGCTGAGCCGGGCGCTGGATTCGCTCATCTGTATGGATCCGGACAAGGCATTCGCCGTGTGCGCCTCGGATGACGAAGTCGATGCGATACACCGGAAGATGTACCGGTATGTCGAGGAACGGATTCGTGAGCGGACCGATTGGATGCGCAGTCAGGTTGTGCTCCTGGATGTCTCGCATCATCTCGAACGGATCGCCGACCATGCGACGAACATCGCAGAAGACGTGATTTATATGGTACAGGGCCGGATCGTCCGGCATGGACGGAACACCACCGGACCGCGACCGTCTCACTCGGAACCGATCCGATACTGAAACAACAGGGTTGAATCGCCGCCGATTCTGGAATACCGTTGAGCAGTCCGGTCAAGTGAGTCAACCGGCCGGACGGAACCCAACAAGGAGGCGGAGCGTTGGCAAAACCGAATTATCAGGCGGAAAAACGGCGACGGGATCTTGAGAAGAAGAAGAAGCAGGACGAGAAGCGCATGCGGAAACTCGAGGAAAAGCGTGCAAAGAAAGCCGGTGAAGCGGGAACCGATCCCGCCGCGGATCCGGAATCCGAAGGAAGTCCCGAGTAGCTTCTAGTTCGTGCGTTTCTCAGCCCATGTATCACGTTTCGCTTTGAACTCGGCTGCCCCCTTGCTCAATTCAAGCGCCCGGTCCTCTGCACGTACTGCCTCGTCATATTGCCCGAGACGCGCGTAGGTTTCACCGAGTGTGTCCCAGATGTTGGCGTCCTGCGGTTCGAGATCCACGGCGCAGCGCGCGTATTTCAGCGCGTCCTGAAGACGGAAATCGTTGGTCGCGAGTTCCCAGGCGACGGCATTGAGCAGTTGGGCGTTATGGGGATACTTGTCGAGAATCTCGGTCAGCCGATTCATGGCGCGGTCCGCAAGTTCCTGATTCCTGTTCTTCAGCGCCGATATGGTCGTACGGATATAGGCGTCACCCTGAAAGGTCTGTTCGTGCAGATAGTAAATCCGCTCCAGTTCCACGATCGGATCCGGGTGATCATCGACGCGCAGATCGATGAACCGGTCATCGAATCCGGAGTACCCCGCACCCTCGCGGACGACCAGCAGCGCGGCGCTCTGACGACCCCGGCTGTCCCCGCCCTTTTCCTGAGCTGCGTGCAGCGCTTTGATCAGCCGGAGGCCAAGTGGCCCTGTCGAGGTGCGGAACGACTCCGCCATGGCCTCGATGACTGCCTGCGATGTGAGAATATTGCCCTGGACCGTGAACCCCTCACCGGTAATATGTCCGGCGAAGGGCATGCAGGATTCACCGGTCCACGCCGCGGCTTTCCCGGTGCGGTCGACGATGCCGACCTGACGGTGTTTGGCGTTTTCATCCGATGCGAGCAGCACATCGAGGGCGCGGGAGGCATCGGCGCCCAGTTTGAGCAGTTCGAGACCTCGGGGGCCGTAGGTCGTGTTGGCCCAGGACTGCGTGGCGATCGCGCCGATACCGGCCTTCGCGAAAGGGACGCCGGCGCCGACACCGAGAAACTTGGACTGGACCGCCACGCCCCATTCCTGCATGAGGGGATCACAGGCGACGATCGAGAATGTCCCCGCAACCGGTTGCTGCGGGATGGGAGGGCCGGCCAGGGTCATCCGTACGAAGGTGGCTATCAGAACTAGGAGCGCAATTCGATGGATCATCCGCTTCATGTTTCCTCCGATTCGATGCATACCCGCATCGGGTTGAGTTACACACGATATCTCTATTCTACACGATCCTATATCCGAGGAAAGCGAGGTGTCGAATGGACAGAACGGGAAACCTATCTGTTACTCATACCCGTTCGTCCTGAGCCAGTCGAAGGATCGAACGGGTCATGACTATTAATGTCATACCCTCAACGGCCTGAATTAGCTGAAGATGTCATACCCGAGGAGGCGGGTATCCAGTCACGGTTCGATGGAGCACGATGGCAATGGATTGGGAATGTCACGTTGGGCCAAACACCTCCCGGCAGGCACGGAGGCCGTATCGGAGTACAAACCCGCTTCCTTGCCGGCAGGCA
>CALFER010000014.1 GCA_937951895.1 uncultured bacterium | reverse complement strand
GAGAAATGTCAAAATAATCAGGAAATTTCCTGCCATTTATCTCGCGAATCAACAATAGCTTCTAGTCGGGCGTGAGTCAGAGCAGACTTGGATCGAATCGAAAATAATCTTGTTCAACCTTACCTGCTATCATTTTAGATGCAAGTGCGTAAACCTATGTTTCCGGTAAACAAGTTCATCTCGAAGAAACGCGGCCTTTATCCCCACCATATAGTTTATAACAATCTGCTCAATTTCATCTGTCCTGAAATCGTCGAATCTCGCATAAAGCCAATTTTGATTCTTCTTGAATTTACTCTTTGATTCGTGAGGTAAGTAATCAGGATATCTGAACTCAATATCCGTCCCGTTCGATTTAATGGTGAAGTGTAGCATGAAAGGTTCTTCATGATCCTTGAATGTCACATACCAGCATGTGTATTTCTCATCTGCGGGGTACTGCACCCAAGGAACATGAAGATCGGGAAATTTACTTAGGAATTCAACGATTTTTAAAGCACTTTGACGTTGTGTCGTCGAACAAAGACAGTCGACCAGTCGTTTGTTTGATCTTCCAGGTTGCTCATGAGTTGCCATTTTACTACTCCTTATCATCATTCATCGCATCTCACCCACTTGTTATCTCGATAAAATCTGATATGTGCTCCGTTTTGATGGATATTCCGCGTCGAGTTGACACATCAGGTTCGAGAATTTTGCATATTCCCTTCCCTTAATATATTCTATGACCCAAACTTCAGATTACAACGATGATCGATAGGTGTTCAACTTGATGCGCTTGATTTTTTTTTAAGCATTCGATCGAGATATTTGGTCGTTCTCCTGCATCGCATCGCTGCATATTCACCATAACAGCCATCGTCAAAACCTGTCCGGGTTTCAATTCAAAATCAGAAGGTCTCACTTCGAGCCATTCACTTTCACATCCAGCCCGGCAATTCCAGGAATCGCCGGAATCATTGAAGACAATAAACTTACCGGATTTATAACAAATTTCTCCTGGTTCTGCAGTCAATTCTGGGATGACAAGAGTATCCGGGAATACTGAAATTCTTCCACGGCCCATCGGCGCGCAGACAGCCAGTTCTAGTGGAACAGATAAATTGCATACCTCCGGATCAGTGGTGATCGAAAGAAATCCATTGAACAACCCTGCCCCGCAGTCAGGTCTGAACAGGTAGCATTTCAACGTGAACACCCCATCTTCCCACCTCATGCGCTGCGGAAATGGCTGGTGCATCATCAATTCGACAGGGTCGTCACCTGCAGTCACATGCAATGAGGTTATGCTCAGTTCTTTTGAACCGACATTTGCCATTGCGATTGTCAGATTACAATGCGTATCCTCAATCGTGACCGGATGGTCGAAATGTGATGGCGACACCCACAAGAGCGATTCTTCCGGGAAAGCAATCCGGATGCCGGCAGGTGGATCCACCTCCTGATCTTTTAGCGCCCGCCGGAGTTTCTCGTATTCCTCGTTCGTTATTTCCAGCACGATCACTCCAGAGTACTCTCGTACTCAAATTCGAATTCTATATCAATCCGGCGGTTCATCTCATTTCCCTTAGGTTTTCCTTTTTCATCGAACAAGTTGTCCGCTCTTGGCTTATATTCCGAATATCCAGCTGCAACGAGAAGCTTCTCATATTCTTTTCGTTTTTCTTGAGGCATCCCGGATATGATCGTTTTCACAACCTTTGTCGCTCGATCTGACGAGAGATCCCAGTTGCTGTATACTTCTTCAACATTTGTATAAGGGACGTTATCCGTGTGTCCCTGAACTTTTATCTCTCGGAAGTATCCATCGAAATTAACGATGACCCCGGCAAGTGCTTGTAAAATACGTTTTCCTTCTTCTTTAATGGTATCGGAATCCGCTTTACCGAGTGGGAACAGTATCTTATTGCTGAAATGTATGGTCAACATCTGCGGCGACTCGTCATTCTTTGTGATGATCTGAATGCTATCGTCTGTCTGAACGGGGAAGGCATCCCGGATGGCGTTCCAGACCTCCTTTTTTCGCCCTGCAATGGTTTCCATTTTGAAGACATCCTGTTCTGTAATGTGCTGAAGGATGATGATGAAAAACAGCACCAGGATGATCATAAAGTTCATATCGGTGAAAGATGGCCATACATTGATATAGTCATCAGAATCTGAAAACCTGGTTTTCATGGAATTCTCCTGGAGAACGGTTTCCACCAAGGTCTTGGTTCCATGATCTTGACCATTCTCTGGACAGATTTCTTGATTGTGGTCAAGCTCTCATCGATTGATTTCGAATTCGAGAGATTATCGATTGATTTCGAAAGAATGGAGAATTTTTCTGATAATTCTTGGATATTCTTTCGGGAATCGTTTCCCTGGGATTTCAAGGCATCATCTGCCTGAGAGACTGTTACCTGTAATCTCTCCATCAGAACTTTAAGTTCAGTCAGATAAACCAGCATTGTTTTTTCCCTGGATTCTGTCAACATCGTCATGCTATGAGCCAGTGATTCCGAAGCCCGTGTTATCCCATCGCTGAACCCCGCCGAAAGGTCGCTACCTGCTTTCTGGAGCAACTCTTGTAATTTATTCAGAGCGGTGATCAGCAGATCACGACGTTGTGAATCAACCTGTCCGATCTCAAGAATCACACGTTCCAGGCTGGATATTGTCTGATGACAATGGCTGGAAATATCTTCCTTCAAGCTCCGCGCAAGCGACTCTGTGAACGCTTTAAGGTTTTCATTCGCGGTTTCACGGTAAACCTCATTGTCATTCTCGGCCTGGATCAGCCTGTCAATCGATTTGCCGACCTCCCTGTTCGATGCCTCCAACTGGGCTACAAGTTCCGCCGTCTGTGAATTGACACGTTCTGCCGACTGGAAAATGGCATTGCTCAAGCTTTTCGGTATCTCATTCTGAAACGCATTCTGCAATCTCTGGAATTCGTCCAGAACTGCTCGCTGTTTGATTTCTTCCGTTTCGTTGGAGGTTTTTATTCGTTGTTCCAGGGCAACAAGGGTTCGGTCGGTCGACCTCTCGATTTCCTGCGAGAAAGACTCCGCCAGGTTATCCGTGAAACCTCTTAGCGTGTCATGGGTTTTCTGCCATTGGGCTTGCACATCCGATTCTCTAGTTTCAAGGATCTCGATGGCGGTCTTGATTTCACTCTTCAGCGTACGCATGGATTCGAGCAGATCGCGATAATTTTCCAGAATGACCGAATTGGCATTCCGGAGTGACGTCTCGATTGATGCCGGCAGTGCCTCTTCATAATACTTGATGGTCTTTTCGAGCAATTCCTTGAATTTTCCATGCAATTCCACTGTCTGGTTCATGCTGTTCTCGAAGAGAGTCGTGGCATTGTTCTGAGAGCATTCGGACAACTCTTTGAATTCAGCCAGGATTGCATTGCCGGTAGCATCCAGAGATGTTGCGATAGCCTTTGGCAGATCGTTTGCGCAGTAGCTTATTGCTCCGTCCAAAATGTTCTGTATTTCGACTTGCAGGTGCCCGATCTCTTCAATGTGCTTCTTGAACAAAGACTCCAAATCAGCCTTCAGTTGTGCTTTTTCCTGAGATGTCACGTCTGCGAGAGACGAGATCGATTTGGATAATGCGGTCAGGCTCTGCGTCACCTGATCAAGACGTTCTATGGAATCTTCTGTCCTGCCCAAGACTGTTTTCAACTGCTCAGAATGTCCGGTGAGTTTCTGCAGGAGATCCCGGTTGAAGTCCGCTTGTAACTTCTGGCTTTGAGCCTGCTGATCATGGATGTTTCTGATATATCCCAGTGATTTATCCAGATTTTCTGTACCGGTTTTGAAATCACGGCTGATATTCCCCAAGGTGGTCAAAGACTCCTGAGCTTTCAATACCTTTATCGCAAGGGTTTCGACCATTTCATTTATTGCCTTGCTCATTTCCTTGAAAATATCATTATAGGATCTGGTAAGACTTACTGCTGTCGCCTTAAAATCTGAAGACAGTTTGTCGTACGTCTGCTCCAGTTTCAATGCCTGATTCGGAAAGAGAACAGGTTGCAGATTCGTGATCAGAAAACGCTCTATTTTCATAAAAAGGTTATTTCGAAAAGAAAGAAACATTCTGATGGGAATTGTAAGAAAAATGGAACCTATGAGGCCATAGAGGGTTGTTGTGAAAGCAGTTGACAGACCTGCTGTTGGCGTGATGATTGAATCTTTCAGATCCTTGAGTGTATGGATTTGAGAACTATTTAATTTATCATTGAGTGCATTCACGACTTCCACCAACCCGAAGACGGTTCCTAAAAGTCCCAGTAAAATCATCATTGGAGCCAACACACGCACATACTGCATCTTTCTCTGGTATCTTTCAGCATATACGGTTACAAAATCCTGGTGGACATAGGTGGTTTTCTTGTCAAACAACCTCAACACATCCCTGATCATCTTGACCGGCATCGGTATCCCAGACAAAGTGTCTATCCATTTCACATATTCTTTGATCTCCGGCACGCTTATATCAGAAAGTACTCCATAGGTGCTGTTATCTTGAGAATCGGAAGATTTCGTTCTAGAATTTTCTATCATCTTTTGCCATTTTTTTTTCATTTTTCCAAGCGCATATCCATCCCACAACAGTCTTGCAGATTGCAGCAGCAAACCCAGGACTGCCAAGGAGAAAATCAGGATAATAACATAGATGTCCAGTCTCCCAAGCTGAGATACATTATCCATATGGAGCAGCTTGAAAAGGTAAGGAATTCCGTTCGAGAATTCCGAAAAAAGTTTGTTCAGAAAGTCAATCATTTTTCACCACCCAGGAAAATCACGAAAACTTTGCATTTTAATCCACTATTCCGGTCTGTAAACATCAATCCCAAGACAGAGGGATCCGGCTGCGGAATTCCCCCTAACCTTCTGATTTCAATTTTTTGTTGATCCATGGTAGATATCGCCAGGTAATCATGCCATTTGCCAGGTTCGGGGAAAATCTCTATTGCCTCACTGGATGCCCGGCTGAATAACACAGTCTTGACCGAATCTGAATCATCATGCTGTTTGAAAATGAGAAGACTGGGATCTGCATCGAGCCGGTTCAACCTGTATTTTAGGTGAATGTTCTGTTTCCTTGCTTCCGCAATTGGACATTCTGACTGATACTCCAGTTCCACGTCAAAAGTCCGGCTGGTAAGATTCAGCGTGTCAAAGGAAATCCTGAATATATTCAGGTGCTCGGCTTCATTGTCGGGACAGGCACAATCAGCAGGCTCGAAAATACCCAGAGTTGGACAGTAGAAATGCCCACGCACGCGCCCGGGACCTTTCAGCAGAATTGGTATCGATACAGTCGTCTCCCCTTTTACATCCAGGCACCCCAGATCAAGCTCCGTGTTCAAACTCACAGGCACAGGTATACTGTTGACACCGATAGCCTGGACGACCATTTTTGCGAAGTATTTGCCATTCCGATAGAATGACACCGTTCCACGATTCACTCCGAACTGAAGCTGGTCATGAATCATCTTGAATCTGCATGCCAATATATTTCCATGATATCCGGTCTCTGCTTCAATCCATCTCACATTGACGGAAACTGTTATTCCGCCACCTTCTTCAGGCGGAAGAGTGATCCGCAGTCGTTTGATTTCCGGATGGACAATCCTGTAATACCACCATGCACCATCGTACCTGGCAAGGGGATCGGCATTATCGGCCGGATAATGAATTACATCGTTTCTCAATATCTGGTAATGATGATGGCCTGTCGGCAGGTTGAATCCGACCTTTTTCTCGATCTGCTTGTCATAGTAGATAGGGTAATTGCTATCCTGATGAAATCGTCGGAAGCGGATGAAATAGTTACTGATTCTGTCTTCTTCGTTGAACCTGAAAAGTTCGACCTTTTTCATCTCGACCGTTCCAAAATCAAGCACCGAGGGAAATCCCTCAACTGAGATCACTTCGAAATTATTATATTGCCCGGTTCTCATTCAGATCTGTAAACCATTGGCCTTTGTATGATTTCATACCCGTCACGCGTTCTTGCCTGGTAGCCCCGCCTCGCCACCTTCGCCACTGATCCACGAGGGAAACTCGATCGGATGCTGCAGATGACATCATGATCCCTGACATCACATTCGGTTCTGCCTAGTGACAATGCTATTTCTTCTATGCGTGCACTCTGCAGAAACGGCCTGGTCACTGCGTTCTCATATGTCTTGATCTTCTCAATCAATCCTTCATCTTCGGATTCCTTGAGCAGGTCATCAAACCTGTTGAGGACGGTCGCTATCAAAAATTCTGCAATGACCCTGTCTTCTTTGTATTCCTTCTCCCGAGCATCTGTTCCCACGCCCAGAGAGATTTTGATCTTTTCCATCCGGGCCAGGAAATGTCCATGAAGAAAACGGGCGTACAGTGTTCTCAGATCACCTGAAAGATGAAGATCGACAGTGGGTAAATATTTGGAGATGTTCGAGACGAAATCCTGGAAATCGGGACACGACAGATCATTCTCGCTGGGTAGAGATGGTTGTGTGAGTTTCAGTTTCTTGTCAGATTGTATCCATGAAGTTATATTGCTGAGAAGATCAGTCAAAGGTTTTTCGGTGTTTATAGGAAGTTGATCCAGAAAGCACAGATGGCGCGCCAACAGATTTTGGGATTTTGTTTTATCGGAAGACCCCGCATCCTTTCCCAGGTTCTCGAGTTGCTTCAATGCATCCATGTAAATACTGCGTATATATTCTGATTCTGCTTCAATCAATTCCCGGGAAAGACCGGCCGGACTCGGAGGAAGATAGGTCTCACTCAGGAGGTGAGTCAATTGCGCGATTCCGATCCGAACCGACTCTACCGATTGGGTCAACTCCGCTTTCCAGTTTCTCATCTCCGTGCGCATGCTCCTGTGTGACAGAGATTGGAACAGTAGAACGATAATGAAACTGGAAATCATGATCAGATACATGACAATCTCGAAAGATAGAATATTCATGATTCCCTCCCGTCACAGCGCATCAAAAAACTTCAACGGTTTGATTTGTCTTCTGAACAACTTTTTCGCCTCACAAGCTGATTCAATAGTTATTGCGATTGTATTACTCGTTCCGATCGACAGCACTAGATCCAAGTATTCAGGTTCGCAAGATGAGGATACATGGCCAAGGAACTCAAAAGTCATCGGCGGCATGGATGAAGACAGGGAGAAACCGGAATATACCGGTAACTTCCCGGCCTTCCCGGATGCGATATAAAACCGCCTCCGAAGGGATCTGTGAATCGAGGAAACCGAGATGCCCCCGACAAGATTTTCTGTCGCAATCCGTACGAACAGAAAAACTGAAGGAGAAGGTAGGTACATGCACATATTGGTTTTAAAAACCGTCTTTATACAATCCTGAACGGATGGCGCGCGAGAGAACTTGACGATGGGTTTTAAACCAGCAGAACTGCCGAAGATCAGCGAGACCAGGAAGGACAAACGGGTATCGAATCTTTCCATTTCAATTCCTGTGGAGTAGTTCATGAAATAAATTCTTTCGATTCCTGAAAGATCAAGGTATCGATCTCTGAATAACAAGATGTCAGTCGTCTTCTCTTTCAATTTATTCATGGCGATATCAAGGAAAAGCATTTCCTTGACCCTGTAAGCGGATTTAGATCCATCTACACTCTCATAAGCGGCAATCACGAAATGCTGGTCTGACAGGAAAATGACAAACACCTGTGCGGCAGTTTCATCTTGTATCTGGCAACACGTGAGTGCCGCCAGATTCAGAAACAGATCGCAGCAAGATATAACGGGTATACGGGTATGGTGTTTTCTAATGGCCTTTGCCATCAATGCAATGGAACGGCTCCATTTCCCGTGAGGATATACGATAAGAATCTCATCGACCGGTGCTTTAATGTCTGAATCGGATTTCTCTATGATCATTGTCAACCATTTCTCCAGGTAACTCCTGTGACATTCAGGATCAGGAGATGTACTAACCTGAAAAAGATCGATGAATGATTCCTCGGCAAGCCCCGGGAGCGTGAGCTGGTAACTGTTATATAATCCCCCCCTTGACACCCTGAATCCTGAGGCTGTATCCAGTTGATCGTAAACGTCTTTATCATATAAAATACTGGCTACTTTTCCTGACTGCCTGATGATTAAAATCCATTTCATGTCTATTCTAAAAAGGGCTTCGGTGATAATTCCACGATATAACATACCGTTCTGTCGAGGAATTCCAGGATTTCTTCATGAAAAGCTTCGGGAGTTCTTAAATTGAGCTTCTGATCAAAATAGCTGTTCCTTATCTCACCAGTCTGGATCTGATGATCATTGATGTACCCGATGAATCCCTCCAGATCCGACACCGGAAAAAGCAGGCAGAGAGATAGTGTCTCGTCACTGAGAATTCGCAAAACAGTTACACAGGATTCTTTTTCTAGCGCCTGTTGCAGATGAGGCGGTATTGTGTAGCTGCATTGTGTATACCGTCTGAAATTCGGATTTTTACCCGCGTCGTACGGCATCGCAACGCCCCATCTTTCGATGACATGGAATGATCTTGTTGCATCACGGAAAGGTGTAAGCATACCTTTAGTCCGGGTCGGTAAAGGGGTGTTTTTTGGAATGAGCTCTTTGAACTGTCGTTCTAATTCAGTTATTTCCAATCCATAAGCAAATCTTGCAATGGCTTGATCATCCATCGTTTTTCGATTATCTCTGGCGAAATAGGCAGCACCCAGAGCGACAGCGCCCTTCAATTCATTCAAGGTAATCAGTTCCGCTTCAAAACTGTCTCCCAGTATCTTTGGGATCAACGGAAATTTAGCACCCTGGCCGGCGAGTATGATCTTATCCAGCGTGATGTTCCTTTCTATGAGAATGGCTTTGACATTGTCAATGATTCTGGAGAGGATCGTTGTAACCATCTGCTCGATCGATTGAATCTCCAGAGTAATCTCGTTCAGATCGCTTTTCAGGTCTGCAGAATTAAGAAAATGCCCGTCATCCAGAATCCAGACAGGCGGAACTTTATTGAAGGATGGATTTTCTTTGTATTCGTCCCACTTATGTTTTATCTCCTCCGCTGCCTTCCAGAGGAAATGGGTGTTCTCGACAAGTTTTCTTCTGGCATCGAAAGTCGGTTTTGACATTCCATGTAAATCCAGACCTGTCCGGGAGTAGATGACTCCCGGTCTCGTAAGCAGTTCTATCTGCCTGATGATACAGTTTCTAACAATCAAATCCGTTATATCGTCTCCACCGAATCTGTCGTCGCCTGCCACGTCTATGACTTTGAGGCTGCTGCCTTTTTTCTGGCATATGGCGAGGTCAGTTGTGCCGCCGCCATGATCGAAAATAAGGAAGTAATCATTTTCCTCCAACTGCAGATTCTGCTGGTTGACGGCGTAGTAGGCTACTGCTCTAGCTTCGTCCAGGAAACTGACGGCAGTGAATCCCATCTTTTTTGCTATTGCCTGGATATCCTGGCTCTGGTAGAGCCTGAATGTCGTTGGAAACGTGAAAACGACTCTTCCCCGCCATTTACCAACTGCTGACTCAACAATTCTGCGGATCTCCTCACAGAAAAATTGAGTGATATCCCGGGAATTGTATTCCTGTGAACGTACATCTATCACAACAGGGTAGTGTTTTCTGTTCGATCCCAGGAGTTGTTTCATTCCCCGCAATACACGCGTCCCCAAAACTGAGTCCTGAGCCTTGTTTTCTGCATCAAATCCGATCAAATGTTTGTCAAAATCCTCGAAGTAAATCAGGGAGGGGATCGGGACAACTTTTCCGGAGTCTGATAATTGCTTCTTCCTGTCCAGTTGGACGAGCTGCGGATCATGCTCTCTTGGATCATATATGGCGCAGGTTGAATTGGTATTCCCGAAATCGACTGCGACTGCCCCTTCGAAGAGTCTGACAGGATTCACCTTTAAGTAGAACTTTTCAGGGTGCTGGGTTTGATTTTCTACATCAGTGGTGCAAATCAGAAAAATATTGTAAGAAGTATCCGGTTCGAGGGCCGTTGTGTCGAGTTCTACCCGAAAAGGCAGTTGTTCCTTCTCGCCTGGCCGTATAACAAACGGAAAGGTTCGTTTTTCATCCACAAATACATGATTCAGGGTGATCTCGATCCCTTGTGACGATTCCTTCCTTGCCACAAATTTTAAATCTTTGATCTGATAGTCCATCCCGCCGAGATTTTCAGGTTCCATTTCAATGTTATAAAAATCCCCCGGGGCGACGTTGTGTTCTAGTTGGTGAATTTTTATCTTGGGTTTTGGTTTACGCGATAGCATTAATCTCATGGGGATCTCAATTGGACGATTCTTGTTTTCTACAAATACCCGGATATGGAACGCGATTTCCGACACATCGTCCGTTACCGCTGAAAGATCGAAAGACAATTCAAGTATCCTGTTTGTTTCCTGCTTCCATAACCCGGTGAATCCATGGCATTTGATGAATGGTTCGCTAATCTGGATGTCACTGACTTTGATATCGGTGTAATAAAGTGACAAATCTACAGTTCCAGCCTGCGATGTCTCTCCGGAGATAATATCCAGCCTGATTTTATCCGGCTTGGGTCTTATTGTCGGGCTGTCCAGAATCACAATGCTTCCTAAATTGACTTTACTTTGATCCACTATTTGGAATTTCAGAGGGATTTCCCGTAAGAACCATTTATTCCTTTCGATGTCCGGGTTGAAGTGTATATAAATCGACATCCCGGGCGATTGACTGCATGGCATGACAGAAAACATTTCCGGTTCGCATCTGATGATTTCAGACACGGGCCCATGAACGTGCATGGGAAATTTGCTCCTGTTGAGAATCACGAGGGGGATTGGATCCAATTCGTCGCTGTAAACCTCCTTCCGAAACGGCGCGTCTTCCAGAGGGATCTTACCACAAGCTATCAGTTTCAGATCGACCAGTTCTGCCTTGCACCATCCGCAGAACCGATCGGATTCAAGGATCGGCCAGGAGCAATGACTGCACGCGTCATAACTTATTATTTCATTCATGCGTCATCGGTATTCCGGTTAAAAATTTCATTGAAGCAGGTTCTCAAATCCGCAGCAACTGACTTGAACGGATCGTCCACGATTCGATTCTCGAAGGAGGTGATCTCTCTGTTGATCATTTCACTTACATCTTTCATACCCATGCGGATGCATGCAGCCTGAACGGACTCTGTGAACATTTGACGATTTGCTCTTGATTGCATGAACTCAATAAATTCATTGTTGTCTTTATCGACTGCCACAGAGTTGACCATTCCGCTGCTGTCTTTGTATGAATAGATAATCTTGCTCGTGTCTGGGCTGGAAAAAATATCCAGGTTTTTTACAAACCGTCTTGCAAAATCAACCCACCGGAAAAAGATATCATCAGATGGCAGAGGTTTGGGGAAGCCCCTTTTATCCGTAAAATAGGGCAGTTTACCCTCTTTTCTTATAAAACTATCCAGAATTGCACGGAAATCTTCATAGACAGACAGTTGATCGAAGGCAATCGGACCTATTTCCCGGTAAACAGCCAGGAAGGTCCGATACTCGGACTCTAAAGGCTTTATCTCCTGAAGATCAAGGGTAAGAGTCAGGTCATTCAGGGTATTCTTGTTAGGTCCGATAATCAATTTGGGATAGTTCCCGATGAGCGTTGCCTGGTATTGCAGCATTGGCTGAGATTGATCGATCAGAAGATTTCTCAACGTCTCCGGGGATAATTTTAAACGGGCCAGAACCGCCGGATCAACTGTTGTGTCCATGTGACTGATAATCTTACTACTGAAAAATGCTGTGATCTTATCGACGACCGTCGACGGTTCATCCTCTAAAAATTCCTTCAAAGTTTTGCATTTATAGTAAGAATATAACTCTACGACTGTCTGCTGATAATCTTCGGCCACAAATTGCGCTCTCCATTTAGATGACTGGGAATCAACCTCGTCTTCGAAACTCTGATCGATGGTCACCATCTGTATGCAGGGGTTATCCATATCTTTTTTGTATAGCCCAATCTTTGCAACGGCAGGATTTCGCAATTCTGATAGTTTCTGCTGTAGATCTCCAAGTGTGTCCGAGATAGGCCTCATCGTGCTCATATGAAGAAAACGCGTATTGTAATCTATACCCAGTTGGCTACGCATGAATTCAAGAACTTTCCGGTAGTGGTACTTTTTCCAGGTTTTAATGATCTCCATGATATAATTTTCGTACACTTCACGGTATTTCCTGACATACCTTTTTGAGGCCATCCGTTTCAGACCGAGCAATCCCAGCCATCGATCATGTTCCACCAGATCGAAAGCCTCCTCGATCGCCGACATTTCTTCGTTATCCTTACGGATCGAAGGGGGGTTATCCGGTAGCTGACTGATGGTTTTTTTCAGGTCTTCATCCTGCTGTTTCAACGCATTCATCAATGACTCGACATTATCCAGGTTTGCAGCAAGCGCATTAACAAGATTCTGCAAATATATCTCTATTTTGGACTTGGCTTTATTATTGAATGCGGTTCTTTCGTTTTCCAGATATCTATCGACTTCGCCGCCTTTTTCCAGAACCATAAAAGCGTTTGAATTTTTATCAGGGAACTCCGATTGAAGTGTTTGTATCAGGTCATCCATGTCCATCTCGATCAGGTTATTTTTCTGTTTAACAAGGGCTCCCTTGAATGAGGATTCAAAAGGTATGGCAGGGAAAAGTTCAGTCAAATCTAGCGAGGGATGATTCGATGTGTCAGAGTCCCTGCCAGCCAGCCATTTGTCAATAAGCGCCAGGGCAAGTTGTGCCGCGACTGCATTAATGATCTTGTAATGGGGATACCATATGGCAGACAATCCGAATGTGGAGAATGCCTGGACATGTCCCACGCCATTTTCAGGCACGCACATAAAATTCTCATTATCCCGGATATTCGTGACGATTTCGCTTTTCATTGCGCCTGTTCCCGAACCGATGTCCAGGAACAAGTTGAATGCCACCATGAGATTCAGGGGATCCGGACGAATCTCCCCTTTTTCATTTATGAACCCACTGGTATTCGACATGCCTGAAGGCGAAAGTATCTGAACGAATTCAAAAGGCGGTTCACTGTCGCGCAATTCGCGCTGAGTATCTGCTGGATAAGGTCTGACTGAATAGGGCTGATTCTCGCCTGATCTGCGCAAAAAATGGTCCAGTTCCCACAGGGAGGTAAAGCAATTTCTGGCATTGTTTCTGAACTCATCCTTGCTTCCCAGAAATTTATCCATAATGGTGAAGATACCTCTGATTTGAGGTTCGATACCTGTGTTTTCCATGATTCTTTTCATCATATAGGCCACATCGCAGAACATACCTCCGCACGTACCTCCACAGAAGGTCCCTACGATGAATACCAGGGGCTGCTTGGAAACAAGCTGGTCGGGGACAGGAAGTCCCAGACGCAGGTAACGTCCAGTCAGGATCTGGTTCGTGCGGTTGATATTTTCCTTTGCGCTCAGTGATAGCAATTTGCTGGAGAACTTTTTCTCTATATCACTCCATTTCGACCAAAGGCACAGACGTCCCGCCATACGAATATGAGAAGCACCGTCTTTGAAATGACGAAAATCCAAGATTCGACTGTCAAGCCATTCCGCTAGGCCCGGCAAATACTCCTTATTCCCTTCCCGGATCCAGCTTTTCAATTCATTCGTTGATTCAATACCAGCAGTGATGATGTCTATCTTCTGATATTGTTTATTAAAATCCACCGATATTCTGTTGTCATAAGTTGATTTCTTATTGTTCGTTTCTATCGCAGTCAGGGAAACCACTGGCAGCCCTGCTTCCCCGAATTCGTCAAAAATCAAGCGGCGTAATTCAATGAGAATATCTGTGCCTGACGTTCCTAGGCCGATCACCATAGTAGGTTGAATCACTTTCCCCCCCTTATACCAGATCAGCTAAGGCTGATTTTTTACGAAACAGAATGATCAGACAGATAGCATCAAAAACTAAGACAGATAAGAAAAGGATCAGAAACGGCCAGTATTCAAAGATAGGCTGCATGCTGCCAGAGTTATCCCTCACAAGAATCCAACCATTCACGATCCCGGTGACGAACAGATGCACTAGAAACGCGATGATCCAACACGTATAGGCTCCGTTTTCAACGATAAACTCTTTGTTTCTCTGCCAGCTTTCCCTCTGTACCAGGCTGATGATGAATGCAAGCAGCCAAACTCCAAGGAGTCCTGCGGTGATTTCCCCCAGGAAGATTTGAAATCTGAAATTATGAATGATCTCCATAAGTTTACTGACTCCTATTTGGCTTGGATGGGGATAACTTTCTGGTTTTCCCAAATTGCCTTCTCAATGATGCCTGAACCACTATGTCAAGTTCTCTCTCAAGACCGCCTGATTCTTCCTGTCGAATACGTTTTTTCCTGCCCCATGAAATCCGTATCTTCTCTCCGGTTTTTTCATTCAGGAACCGGAGTTTATTATTTTCGAAAATCAAACAATACTGACTTAAACCCAGATCAAGGTTTTTCTGGCCAACATGGTCACCAAGGAAAAGCTTATCTCCTTCGAAAAGTCTGAAAGAGTCACTGACAGATCGCGGTAATGCAACAGTTAAGTTTACATCAGCCACAAAGGGTGATTGAAAGAAGAAGATAGACAGGATCACCATTCCGAAGAATACGATTATGAACAAACTCCATCCGATGACATAGATCCATGCTCCCGCCATAGAAAAGCTAACTCGAACTTGATGCATTTCCGTTTTCAGTCCATCACCCGCAACGGGAATACTCAGGACAAGGTAATCCTTTTGTTTCGCAGTATTGAAAGTATTTTCAGTCGTGGTAAGAGTAAATGAACCGTTATCAAGCTGTCTGATATCTATTGTCTGCCCGTTTGCAAATTCGGCTCTTGTACCTTTCAAATAAGTATCGGTTCGACCCTGCTTCTGCCAGTGCAAGGCTTCGGAACTTTCCATCATGACAGGCGTCTTTATACCCGATTTTCTAAAATAAATATGCTTGACCGCTGCGTTATGTGTATCCAGCAGATTGATAACAGCTGTTGGTTCCGGAGTAGGGGTCAGGGAAGGTACTGGTGAACTGGTGGGTTCAGGGGTGGATGTCGGATTCGGGGAGAAGGTCGGGGCCGGTGAAGGATCCGGTTCCTGGAGAGCAAATATACGAACCTCCACAATGTTTTTGATCAATATATGCCCAATCAAAGGATATGTCTTGATGAGCTTGTCAAATCTTTTCTCGATGTCGGGAATTTTAATATGTGCCGATTCCCCTTCATCGGAGATGGAAACGATATATTTTTTTCCAGCGTGAAAGGCCTGGGCTTCGTCAAAAGCTTCTACGATAGCCTTTCTAAAATAGGTGTTTGATTCTCGGTATGTATTTTTCGGGTTCAGATGAGATGGAAGGGCTTTCAGCAGGCCTTCAGGGTTTGTATTTTGAGGTCCGTCCTTCCTGACACATTCCAATCCAAAATACAGAAATAGTATTTTGTTACTCGGAGAAAGGATCGGTTCCATATATTTCTGAACAAGAATTTTATCCCCCAGGGCAGGGTCCACACTGGATGTTGTCCCATCAAATAAAACCTCCGTCAGAATCCTATTGAGCCTTAGAAGGTCTTGTTCGTCCATTCTTGTCTTCCCGTTAAGACGGTACATGCTGCCCGACTTATCCCATACGATTACCACACCCGTATTAACTGTACTTGTATCTGCCAGGCTGGAAGTGAGGGAAAGGAAGAATAAAAGGAAAAACACAAAAAGGTATGTCTTCAGGTTGTGACTCTTAAACATACGATTCTCCCTTTTAACCGGACAAACACATGGTTATCGTGCCAGAGGATACTTCCCGGTATTTTGGGGGTGCTGTTCTGCAGGGGATTCATCGGTAGACGTATGATTTCAGGGTAAAAAACCCGCAGGAGGTTTTTCTGGCATAAATTCAGTTTGTTATCGCAATACAAGAGCCATTTGTTAACACACATCGCCAGGGAATTGTTGGCCGGATAATACTCAGAGATCTTGTAGATTTCATGTTTCCACTTTTCACCCGATCGATTGAAAACGATGAGCTTTGCACCGAAACAGTAAAGCAGGCCTATCGGCGTATCCTGCCCTTGAACACGAAAAAATTCCTGAAGATCAGAAGGATGCAATTCACAAGTGTTGAGCGGCGAACTCATCAGTTTCAGATGAGTAATGGCACCGGTTAGTTCAGCATGGTAAAATAGCCACTTTTCATTTTCATCCCTGCAAGGGATGACAACACAGATCTCGTTGCGTGTCTCCAGAAATGACGGTTGCCCTGAATAAGATACCTGCAATTTGTTGTTCCGGACAATCAACTCCCGAGAGGAAAGTTCCCAGATTCTCAGGTTTCCCTGTTTTGACAGCTGGATTATTCCGGTTCCTGCAGTGACCGCATTCCAATCGGTCTCCGAGTCTTTCAATTTACCTGCCTGACCATTTATCTGCACAGGTTTTCTCGTCTGAGTGTCAATCGTCACAGGGTTTCCCCTAGTCTGCCAGAACAAGATAAAAGATCGCGGATTGGACTCCTGCGACGGCAATGACACTGGTGAATACTCGTGCATGATTTCAGTTCCTACTGCAGTAAAAAAAACGGGAGGTCCCAGGGTCAACATATCCAGGGAGTAGATATTGTCTCCTGATCCGGAAGATACCAGAAAGAAAATACGGTGGCCACAGGCAACCGGTTTGCTGGCATGTGACAGTGTTGCTGCTGGGAGATCCCATTGTTCGAGCAAATGATCAACGCGGCCATCCTTCAAGTTCTTGTATGTGAAGGCGTAGATGCTCTGATCAAACTGGTTCAGGACAACAAGGACATCACCGCAGCAGATCATGTAAGATATCCCGTTCTCAGAGTCAGGAATGGTGTGGTTCCAGTATTCCGATAAATTCAGGCTGGTTCCCAGGACCTGGCCGGATACAAAACTCCCGATCCTTGCACCGGATGCTTTATCCCAATCCCTGGAATGCAGGAACTCATAGCCGCACTTCGTGCAGAAAAGATTGTACACTGTATTGGCCCACCCGCATTCCGGACACCAGAGGATCTGCCTGCCGCACCGCGAATGGTATTGTGGCTGCGAATGGTCATCTACTAAAACCCTACAGTGTGGATAAGGGCATCTCATTCTCAAACTCTTTATAAACTCAACAGTTCGATCACTCTTGTTGTCGTTTGCCAACGCTCACTGGAAAAAGTACCCGAAACGTCTCGCATTGTCAATCTTGGCCCATTGAGGGGCACGGACCAATATCACAGTAAGCAGTCTGTTGAAAATGAACAACAGGTGTCAACGTAAACTCACCCGTCAACCTGATCGGATAGTGTTTCTGATTCTCCATATGACATTCGCTACTGGTTATTATCAAAAAAAATCATTTCTATTTTTACATGATATGCAGAGAGTTTCACTTTGACCATTGTGCAAGAACGGCGATATACTTCTTGTCAGGCTGCGGGCAGAGAATTGGAAAAGACAGGTGTTTGAAAACAAGGATAATGACGCAAGTAAGAAATTTCAGGTAATGGAGTTATTATGAAATTGAGACATCCACATGAACAGGAGGCCTTCAGACAGATTAAAAACACGCTCCGAGATCAGGATTCTTTCCGTCTGCTGGAGAATTTTGAACTCTACGACCCAGAACTCAGGGATTTCTGGGAGTGTGATCTCGTAGTTGTTTTTCCCTGCGGCTTATCAATCATCGAATTAAAACATTGGGCAGGCCACGTCGAGATCGGCGAGTATAACTGGAAAATCAGAAACAAGGGTGTGAGATCCCAGAAAAATCCCCACGTTCACAACAGCATGAAATGCAGGCTTCTGAAAGGACTCCTTGAAAGAAAATTTCCCACGGTCAAATCAATTTTTATAAATTCGATTGTCGTGTTGACCCATCCGGAAGTGACTGGTGATCGTTTCAACTTTTTCGATGATTTTAGAAATGGAGGATTTCGCATCCCCTCTCTGACCTTCAGGGATATTCCGACACTTGCCAGGCACTTCGAATTCAGGATGGATAATTTCGAGCATCGATTGGCTGTATCGGACATGGATAAAATATACGGACATCTGGCCAGCCTGCATGAATCTCAGCCGCAATCCTCTTTCATACCGGGATATGAGCTCATAAAAAATCTGTCGGATACCAGGAACAAGAGAGAAATTCTGGTCCGTTCCACTAAAAATGAACTCCAATCCATACATCGACTGCGGATTTATCTTCCTGACAATACGCTGGATCCGGAAAAACAGCGCCAGCAGCAGGCTAGATCTTTAAACAGCCTGAAAGCACTCAGCAAGATAGGAGAGCATCCCAACATCATCAAATTCTGGGAGGTTCCCAATGAGCATGACTACCTGATCGAAGCCTCCGACTGGTCTGAGGAAGGGACGCTTGCGACTATGCTGGAGGAATCCGGTAAGTTACAATACCAACAAGCTCTCGAGATCATGTATGGAATCCTTAACGGCTTGGAAGCCGCTCATATCAAAAATGTCATCCATCGTGATGTGCGCCCAGATAACATCTTGATGAAAGAAAATGTTCCGAAATTGATGAATTTTGATCTTTCTTTTATCCCGGGAAAAAACAGGCAGACCGTTTTCCCTGACCCTGGCAGTCTGGAGAAGCCATCGACCCTCTATCTGGCACCGGAACTATGTCAAGGTAGAGAAACCTCACAATCCACCGACCTGTTCAGTGTAGGAGTAATAGCTTATACTATGCTTTGCGGACACGAACCCTTCCTCAAGACCGTAGATCTGGCGGATTCTGAAGGAACACTCAGTGACCCCGCAATTCTACAACTCAAGCAGGAGATCCAGGATCCAGAGATCTTCGAGTTGATAAAGAACCTCATTCAACTGGAACCTCAAAAAAGGCCGCAATCAGCACGGGAAATCAAGAAGATACTGCGGCCTTTATTAAAGAACAAAACTGACAGCAGCATCCCGAAAGATAGTCAACTGGATAAGGGGAGTTGCCACGACACGCTTGTCATCGAAAAGTTGATTGGAAGCGGAAGCGAGGCTCAGATCTACAAAGCCAGGCAACTGGACGAGACGGTAACGATCAAATTATTTAATCACGATGTTCCCAGGGAGCGAATTTCCAATATTCAGAAAATTCTTGAGAGACTTCACAGTCCTTCTATCATCGCCTTCAAAGGAGTCCACAAATGGGAAGATAACCGGTTTTATCTTGTTCTGAACTATATTGACGGTGAATCGCTCGATAAGAAGATTGAAAATAATATTCAACCATCTCTGCCCGATTTCTGCCATGTAGCACAGTGTCTTTTTAGCGCCGTTCAAGAAATGCACCGGAATAGTATCCTCCACAACGATCTCAAACCGGGCAATATCCTCATCGACAGGGAAAACAATCCGGTAATCATCGATTTCGGGACTGCCAGTGAACCCAGGACCAGTCTTTACAAAGGAACGCGCCCTTACAGCGCTCCTGATCTATTTTCAGACACTGACTTTGAATTCTGCGAGAGCGGTGACCTGTATGCACTGGCACTGACCCTATTCGAGTGGTTCTGCGGGATCCTCCCCTTTGAAGGATACCCAACACTCCATTCGAAGGCGAAGCTTGTCAGTTTCTACAGGCAGGATTCCCCTGAATTGCTTACCCAATGGTTTGAGAAAGCGCTGCAACCTCAAAAACCCAACAGATTTGCGGACATCATTTCAATGCGTGAGGCAATTCTGCCGATGCTGAATGAATTCCTGCCAGTAGACGATCGAGTCTTAGAATCGACCGTGCCGGAAATCCCCACCAGAGCAGATAATCAAAAAGATGCGGGCATTTCTTCTTTCTATCATCCCTTGTTGCCTCTGAAGCTGATCATTGGATACGAAAGTGACGATCATGCGCGACCGATTTTCTGGGAATACGGGCATAAAGAATTAAAGAATCCGCATCTGGCAATATTCTCTCAGAATATCGGGGAAAGCGCCAACATCCTCCACGGTATCGCCCTGGAATTATCCCTTCATAAGCAGCACGCTTTGATATTTGACATGGAGGGTTGTTTTTCCTTGAGCAGCATGTCTGACGACTTGAAAAAACGATTGAAGATCAAACAGACTATACTCGCCCTAACTCCGATAGGCATAAATCCCTTTGCTGCACTGGCAATCAAGTCAGGAGGATCGGAGTCAATGGAGAATTGCCATGCAATGGCTCAGAGGCTCTCTGGTGTTTTTGAAGCAATCTGCAGACTCGACCGTTCGGAAAAGCAATATCTGTATGAAATGCTGATGAATATCCTGCCTGGATATGGAGACAGCCTGAATTTTGAGATCCTTTTGGAGAAAATAGGAAAAGATGAAAGGATAACCAATCGAAACCTTTCGCGCGTCCTCATGGAATTTAAAAATACACCTGTTTTCGATCCAAAATTAAACGAAACATGGACACATTTCTACCTGGAAAGCAACTACAGCCATCATTCAATTTCTTTTACAGGGCTCGATCCGGATCAAAAGCACCTTGCCGCAGATTTATTATTATACGATCTCCATTTAAAATTGCAGGATTTTGAACTTGAGAGCCAGCTCAATAACATTATTATTTCGGGCAGTTATACAGGATTGACACATCCTTCATGCGCGGTGTCCCATATCACTAATGAAAACCTAGGAAACCGTTTTTCGGTTGTATTCATTGTACTCAATGCAATGAATCTGCCGGAGGAACATTTGATGCCGGTTCGCTCAGCTGCGCAAAGAATCATTGAGAAACCTTCAACAAAAGGACTTGAGCCAATGGCCAGCTTGTTGAGTCGTTGTCACGACGATCCTTTACAGACCTGGGTTGAGCGATTAAATGCTTTGAAAACAGGGGAGTTTATCAGCGATGGACCGGTTCTTGACCGTTCAACGGGGAAGCTCTACCAAAAGTTGCAAACCGGTCGGGTGTGAATTCCTCTTCTTGAGTTCGCTTCTCTTCGTGAATCTAGCGATTTCTGGATCTTTTGCTGCCGAGCATTGTAACTATTACGGGTTCCGACGTAGAGCCAATAGTTGCTTTGAAGATCTTTTCTGATGACGATCTCATTCATCGGGGAGAATAAGGATATTGCCTTTGATGCCGTTGAACCCATCTAACTAGTTTCAGAAGGTTTCCACAATTATGTTGAAGTAGGTAGCGGTTTCCACAACCCCGCTACTGGTCAACGAGAATTACAAAGACGCGATATCGGAGTTTAATTGTCGTCAACCACGCTACCCAACAGTTGTTGCCTACTCGCTTGAGTCTGGCCTTATTACCACGCATTGAGAAAAAAACTAAGCACATCATCTGCGAGATCATATCAGAAGTGCTATAATATTGAATCTTCTTTCTCGCTGAGCAACTGTGAATGCTGTATCCAGATCCCTTGTCATTCTTACCTTCGTAGACACTCTTGCGATAAGAAAACAATTCACGTAAATTGAACGAGGCAATTTGATTGGATTAACTGGATTGCATAGTAGGGGAGTTGTTATGGTTAACACAAAACATATAGAAATAAGATCATTTCAAATATGGCTCACCTATGAAGGTGTCTTGGAAGGTAATCCGAAATGCATTAATGCTGAGATATTTAGAAAAATTGAGGATATTGCACATAAAGGAGCTGGTGCAAATTCAATCAAGATTGTAAACACCGTTCAGCTTAAAAATGTGAACATGGAAGATCGCAACTGGCGTCAAAACTGGAAGTATCCTCAATATACATGTATGGCGTGTTTTTCAGGACCAATAATCGAAGAAAAGATCGATCCTAATGATGAATCCGCCGACTATCTTACAGATTCTCGACTAAAGGTAATCTGGCAAACCGATTCGCTTGATGGAAGCTTGCATGAAATAGTGATGGAAGGTCTCAAGAATATAAACTGGATAGAGCATGCGGTAAACTGGGGGATCTAAGATATTTTTAAAATTATATTTTTAGCAAAACCGGATTCCCCCAGCTTGGTGGGACTGTAGAAAAGTTCTGAACCCACCAACCAACCTCCGAAAGCGAAAGAAAGGTTCATCGCTCCAGATCTTCTTTGTGCGAGGTCATCTTGCTGACTTTTGATGCCAGTTGTCAGTGTGTAATCGTGTACACAGTTCCACCGTAACCTATTTCTTGATTCGCTCTAGGATCACTTCCAACTGGATTTTCAACATTAGAAGCATATTCGATTCGTCTTCAGAAATCTTGCTTACGTCCATCGTTTCGATCTCAATTTTGTTTTTCAGTAGTTTTTCGAGAGGTTTATAGAAATCAGAAAAAGTGCTTATTGTTTTTTCGACTTCTGAACCCACTTCACCATGCGGACGCCCTCTTTCAGAAAGCAATCCCGCTTTTCCCAATTCTGTACGAAGCGTTCTGACGGACAATTTCCCTAATACCACTTTATTCGCGAAATTAGTGCGTTGCTCATCATCCGCAACATTCAGAAGGAGTATCTTATGGGAAGGACTCAGTTCTTTAAATTCTGAATCCTTGAATGCTGTCTTCTCCAATACAGCCAAGCGAACTGCATTTGATAGGGTTTTTAGGCTGAGGTGCATATCAGGATGCTCAGCGAGTTTTCGAAGGGAGATTCCTTTTCGGGATGCTCGATCGGTGACCTTGTTGATATCGTCATCAAAAAAGGTTTTAAGCAAATACTCGCCAATTTCGATAATAGATTGTGCTCCCGCATTCGCTTTTTCCATGATAACTTTCGCAGCCTCATCAAGCATTTTGACTTCTTTTTCTGTGAGAATTTCTGCTTCTGGTTCCTTCTTGACTATCTGATCTTTCTTTTTCATCATTCAGCCTCCTTTGAAATCCACATCGAGTTCTCGATTCCACAGAAATCATAATTTCATTATTGTTGAAGTTGAGTCAAGCGGGTCAGATGGTGTTTTGCAAACTCGCTTTTTACTCTTAAATATTCCAGAAGCTTGCTTTTCTTCCTGCCCAATACTCGGTTTTCTATTTCTGATTTGTGTTTACGGTTCGATGAACAAGGCAGGAATAATAGATCTTACAACGAATCGGGAAAGAAAATTTTAAGGAAAATAGGGTAGAATTAGATCGCGAGTTTGGCAAAAGTCAGATAGCTCTCATGGGTTCTTCTGCCAATGTGATGAGTATTTTCCGCACGAATAACTGCGATACACCAGACGATGTTTCCCGAATTGTTGAAACAAGAATTGATCACAATCAGCTATAAACACTCACGTCTAATTATTTGAATGTATTTTAAAATTGATCGGAATGAGTCTCTGGATTCTTTCAAGTTTGCATAGGGGAACTGCACCAACTGACCAAACAGAATATTTATTATTCTTAGACTCATTGCTCCCGTGGATCAGTATGCAATGCTTGAAGAATTATGCTCGATCACGAAAAAACCCAAATTCCTGGAGTAAAAACAACGTTAATAAGACAGCGATTTGCGGTTTCACAGCCTTCCGACGATTCTCATTATCGAATCTGATGATAAACTCCTCGAGAAAATGGCCACATCTTTAGACCCTCTAAAAACACCTCTCTTGTCTTCTCTGGAAATTCGTCTATAATTTTCATAGTTAGTGAAGATCTCTGCTCTTTAAACCTTTACCGCCCGACGATGATAGATGATAGAGGCAGCAGGTCAGACATGCTCGCAATGTGGTTGGATCTTCGACTGTGAATCTCTCATGAACAACATGTGCAAGAATTGCAAATCACCAATTCTCGTGGAATCTGTTGCGCACTTGGAGAAATTTGAAGAGTCTGCCATTAAGAAATTTATTGCCTTTTACTCAAAGACCCTAAAGGGGGACTCCCGGGATCGCAACGCACTTATCGCGATCGGAGTTTGCTATCTGAAACTCGGATTATTCAACCTTTGCGACAAGTTTCTTTGGACACTGATTGATTCCCACCCCGATCACCCGAGTGGCTACTACTACCGTGCCCTCTCTGTCTTCAAGGGTAAAAGGCCAAGGACCGCCTCCTTGCCGGTCGTAAGGGAGGCAGAAAAATTCCTGATAACAGCAACTGAGTTGGATCTCGAAAACGGGCGATACGATGCAACACTTGCCGTGATCAAGCACGACTACTACGTACTTAACGGCATGCGAGTGCCATCCCCAGATCCCGATGCCTTGATAGACTCTGCGGTTGAGAAACACATCGATCTGTTAGAGATAGTTCAGGTTCTCGGACTTCTCCATATTCCGGATGGTCCGATGTTCGCGAAGTTGGTTTCTTAGCAAATTCCTTACTATAACACGAAAAATTCATTCTGATGGAGGATTAGATGTAAAACAATTGGATTTTCATTGGATTCTTTATGGTTGTCTTTTTAAATCAATAGTAATTGTATACACTCTTGCGCCGGGATATTCGAGTTCAAGCCAACTCGCCTGCTGCTTGAGCTTTGCGATACCATCCTGATAGGTCAGCCTTTGAATAGCACACAGACTGCACCTGTCGAAATTGTGGACTGCATTTATCGGATTCTGTGGACCTATCCTTCCAGAATATCAAAGTTCATCCATCCTGAATGTGTCCCGACTTTAGTTGAAAGTGGGTGGCTGAGTTCATGTTAAGCAACTCTTCTGTCGGATGCAAACGAAACCGGATCATTCAGCGAGGCTTTGAGCATCCATAAATCCTTATAACCCTGAATTTTCCGAAATGATTTCTCAGTATCAAGGAATGCTGAAGCTGCCCATCTCATTATCATTTTTCCGTCTTTCCAGCGGCAAACCCGGTTCGTGCGATACCGGACACCTGAATTCGGACTCTCGATAATGTTCGTTGTCCCAAGGCATCTGCGGAGCGATGGCGACAGGTCCAGTTTGTTGATGGTAAATGTTTCCTCGAGACCTTCCATCAAGCTGGCCGCTGCGCCGGGAAACTCGAGCTCAAGCCAACTCGCCTGCTGTTTGAGCTTCGCGATGCCTTCCTGATGAGCGCAAGCGCGATAATTGATGTAAATCTCTGAGTAATATAGCAAGATAGGTGCGGGGAAAGAGAAGGAATCCCTCAGATAGTGTGGTGCTGTCAACGGGATTCCTTCTGCCCTAGAAAGGGTAGAAACTTGATAGCACAGATTTTAGGGTCCGTCACGTTGTTTCGGATGATGCACGAGTTGGATGTATGGTTGATGGAGGGTGTGAGGGGAGGCCGATGTCCGTATTGCAAGGGGCCGTTGCACCTTGCGACGTATCAGAGGAAGGCAAACGGGAGTCGCGTTGATCTGCCGGATAAGTATCGGAATCGGTACAGTCTGTGCTGTGGGAATCCGGATTGTCGCAAGCGGGTATTGCCGCCATCGAGTTTGTTCATGGGGAGGCGATCGACATATCAGTGTGCAATCCTGGTGGGGCTGACTCTCTGGCAGAGCGGACAGAAGTCGGCACAGGCATTAAGTGAGATGCTGGATGTGGATGTGCGGACCATTTTCCGATGGGCCGCATATTTTCGGGATGGTTTCCCGAAGAGTCCGTTATGGCAGACGATTCGAGGACGGGTTCCTGTAGAGATACACATGGGTCGACTTCCAGGATTGTTGCTCACTGTATTTGTCCGACGCGCCCGGGATGCACTGAATGGTGTGATGGCATGCATCTGGTTTTTACTGGGAATGCCGGATCGGGAGCACGCTGGGTAATGGAGACACAATCCACGCAAAAGATGCCAGTTCTATCGGGATCGGTTTCAATCTACGATCGGCTCTGAGGGAAGCACCCTCCAAGAAAGGAGTCGATATGAGTAACAAACGGCAGAGCGGGATCGACAAATGGGCGAAGCTCCGTTTTTCAATCATCGGGGCACTTCTGGCGTCGCCGCCGGAGCGTGGCAATCTGCAGTTAGAATTAGAAACGCTTGCGGAAAAGCCATGGAAGCACCCGGTCAAGGACGAATGGGTTCGATTTGATGCCAGCACGATCGAGAGATGGTATTACAAGGCCCGACGGGAGGATGATCCGATTCACGCACTGATGCGATGCCCGCGATCGGATATCGGCACCAATAAAGACATCTCACCTGAATTGATGGATGCACTTCAGGAGCAGTATCTGCGTCATCCCGGTTGGACCTATGCACTGCATGCAGAAAATGTAATGGCCTTGAGTTATGAGGGGCATGACCTGGGACACATTCCATCGTATTCAACGATTCGCCGGCTTATGAAATCGAAAGGATGGTATCCGAAGAAACGATTGCCCAGGAATGCGACAGAGGGGCAGATCCGAGCGATCCAACATCGAGAAAAGAGAGAGGTGCGAGGATATGATTCGCCCTATGTGCATGGTCTGTGGCATTTAGACTTTCACACGGGCAAACGCAGTGTGCTGGATGATCGAGGCACGTGGCGTACGCCTCATGCGTTTTGCGTCATGGATGACCATTCCCGGTTATGCTGCCACATTCAGTGGTATTTCGGGGAGACGGCTCAGATAGTATGTCATGGTCTGATGCAGGCATTCATGAAGCGTGGTTTGCCACGGGCATTGATGACCGACAACGGCAGCGCAATGCTGGCTCATGAAACGCGCAATGGACTGGAAGCACTGGGTGTTTTGCATCAACTGACATTGGCCTATTCACCCTATCAAAACGGGAAACAAGAGTCGTTCTGGGGGAATCTGGAAGGTCGATTGATGACGATGCTGGAAGACAAGTCGTCGATGACGATCGGGTTTCTCAACCTGTCGACGCAAGCATGGGTTGAGTTGGAGTATAACAAACGTGTGCACCGAGAGATCGGCTGCATGCCATTGGATCGAACGATAAACGGGACAAGCGTTGCTCGTGAGTGTCCGGATGTCGAGACACTGAAACGGGCATTTTGCACGCAGATAGATCGGACCCAGCGGCGAACGGATGGTACGATTACGATTGAAGGCGTCCGATTCGAGATACCGTCGCACTATCGGCATGTCGAAAAGCTGGCGATCCGGTATCAGAGTTGAGATTTATCCGTAGCGTATCTGGTGGATTCGAGAACCGGACAATGGCTGACTCGCATCCATCCGCAAAACAAAGCAGCGAATGCACACGGGATGCGAAAACCACTTGAAGCGGTCATTGAAACGACACCGCATCAAACCGACACCATTGCACCTTTGTTGAGACACTACATCGCAGACTACGCAGCGACCGGTTTACCGCCAGCATATATTGATCTGGACGAGATCCCGGAAAGCGAGGATACCCATGAATGACAGGAACCTGCTGACCTTTTTCGGATTAAAATACAATCCATTTTTGCCGGATATTCCCGAAGAGGCGATCTGGCCGCATCCGGACGCCGAGTTCTTTTGTCGCAAGATTGATAATCAGTTACGTCGCGGAGGATTTGCACTCATCACGGGAGAGCCGGGAGTGGGGAAATCCAAGACACTGCAGCGATTGTCGAAGCGACTGTCTGCCTATCCGGATGTCGTGACAGGAGTCATGCGCAGACCCCAGAGCCGGATCGGTGACTTTTATCGTGAAATCGGTGATCTTTTCGGCTTGAAGCTGAGTCCGGCCAACCGATACGGCGGATTCAAGATGCTTCGAGAGCGCTGGAAAGATCATTTCAAAAAGACTCTGTATTTTCCTGTTCTGCTGATCGACGAAGCGCAGGAGATGCCGGATGAATGTCTCAACGAGATTCGCATTCTTGGAAGCGATCAATTCGACTCACAATGTCTGCTAACGACGATATTGTGCGGAGATTCACGATTGCCGGAACGATTCAAGAACTCTGTCCTGGTGGGACTGGGCAGCCGAATCCATACGCGTCTGTTGATGCAACCCCTGGATCGAGATCAAATGATGCAATGCCTGAATCATTCGCTCAATGAAAGTGGATGCAGTCACCTGATGACGGATGAACTCAAGATGACGCTGATCAAACATGCAACAGGAAATCTCCGCGTGCTCCATAACTTGGCATCCGAACTGGTCGATGCGGCATACGTACGCGAACTCAACCGACTGGATGAGAAACTCTACTTTGAGGTGTTTATGCAAGACAAACCGCGTCTTAAACTGAAGAACTGAACGATGACGTCGCGGAAACAGTAGTTTAACCCGCTTTGTCGCTCAACCCAAAGCCAGGATAAATGGACATCATCCATGCATCCTGGCTTCGCTGTTTGTTCTTCCCAAACGCGTTATTGTTACCGAAATCATTTGGAGAACTCATGCGCTCAGCAATTATCGTGATTTGCATCCTAGCAATTATCGTGATTGCTCTCAGCGGATTTGTGCAAATTGCTTCAGATCCGCCTGGATTATCACGCCAAAGAGACACAGCTAGATCCTGCCGGATCCTGATCGGACATGAATGGAAGGAGGAAGTGGGCTGTGAGCTTTTCACTGACGCTATTGAAGGATATACGGACGGTCTATCGATTGGTCGCTGTCGATGATGGAGTTGACGAAATTCTGTTCACTCCGTCGGTTGTTTTTCAACATACGTTTACAATGCGGGACCGGTGTCGGAAGGAATGGATCGTTTTTAACTCACCATGAAGCCATTTGGTCTTCGCTCGCGCCACGCCGGAGCATCTGCTTGGGGTCATTCGAGATCTCTTGAACGAGTCCTTAAATGCCATTCCCTGCATGCTGACGATACCTTGAAAGAAGGTGCGTCTGATGAATATCGGCATTCGCGCGAAAGAACTCGCCGTACTCCCATCGAGGCCTAAAGGAGGTTTTCGAGACGATCCCTCGCGATGCCTTGATCCTTGCCAATGACAACTCCTTGAATCTCTTGTTTGACACGGCAAGGCGAATTGTAGTACAAAAATGGGTATGGGAAAACCGTCATACCACTCTTTCCTGATTATAATTTTTTTCGCGGAAACGACAACTGATGTACAGATGTCTTTGTCGAAGTTTCCTCAAGACGAGTCCGAAGGAGGCACATATGTTCTGTAAGGAATGTGGCAACGAGATTTCGAACAATGCTGCAATCTGCATGAAATGTGGAGTTCCAACAGGAAGTGCTACATTATCAGGTTCAGCAGAAGCTAAAAGTCGCGTGGCATATATACTCTTGGGCTTTTTTCTTGGTGGATTCGGTATTCATAATTTCTATGCTGGATATACGAAGAAGGCAGTGACGCAACTTCTAATTGTACTTCTAACTGGATGGCTAATCTTACCAGCTGTCGCCGTCGGAATATGGGCTATAATTGATATTTGCACAGTTAAGCAAGACGCAAGAGGTGTACCGTTTTCGTCATAACAGCAGCGAGCCCATTGATTCACCTGTCCTCTCTTTCACGATACTATTTAATGAAAGGAGAGTTCAATCCTCGCTGAAAGATGCTTGAAAGGAGGATACAGTGTACTGCAAACAATGCGGTAAAGAGATAAACAACAGGGCTGTCGTATGCGTGTATTGTGGATTTCCTACTGATGAAGCGCGATTTAACCATCATGTCCAAAAAGCCCACACTCACGACCTGCAGAAAAAAGGTGCAATAGATGGATCCTCAAAGTTTGTCACTGGCATTATCTCCTTCTTGATTGTTTTGAGTTTTATTATTTTTTTAGCTGTCAAGGATAGTCATGCACCTCCCTTCGGGATAGGAGCGCTCGGAAAGATTACGACCCGAAGTCAAGATGAAATTGTCAACAACGTTAGAATGGGAATGAGACAGAACCAAGTTACAGCAGCACTCGGCGAACCCGATGACAAGCAAGAGATGAACCAAGCAGGAATTGACTTTGGTGAAGGAATAAGGACAGATGGGCTTGAGATGGATTTGTGGTATTACAACTGCAAAGGAGGGATGGTGCAGATTGGATTTCTCAATGGAAAGGTGGATTCGATTAACAGTTATTAACCTGTAAACATGATATTTCCGAGCTCTCAATTCGGGGAGCTGTTGGAGAGAATCAACAGCCAGATCGCGGATTGGATCGATGAATTCAAATCGAATAAATTGGATTACTGATGATATTGAGAACTATGAGTTCTCAAGTGGGGAGAAAAACCTAAAATAGGAGGTTCTAGATGGTCGATATGAGATGTCCGAATTGCGGGACAGTTAATCCCGGGTGGGTCGATGCCTGTTCCTGTGGTCATCAATTCAAGGAAAAATCCTCACAATCTTCGTCACCTTCCAAACCCGTTCAGGTTTTTGCCATACCTCCCCAGGTAATCCAAACGACAAAGATTGTTGATTTCGATATGCCATTTGGTTCGATGGTCATGTTTATGATTAAATGGTCGCTAGCTGCCATTCCGGCTTTTATAATCCTATTCCTCATCCTTCTGTGTGTTGTTGTTGCTACTGGTGGTGTTTTTGGAGGCTTACACGCCGCGCTGGGTGGCATCAATTATTAAAAGAGAGCAGGAGTGAAAAGCAGATATGTGTTGTTGACATTCTCATGCTTGTTGCAGATAATGTATGTTACCTGCAACAAAGCAGGAGAAAGGACTGTGGATGCAGAAGTTGGAAAGGGCGGTAACCAGCAGTAACAACAGGATAAATGGAGATCAAGTATCCCAAGCCTCAACCCCTGCAATTCTCTCGAAGTTTGTTGCAGGTAACAATATTCCGGCAGATCTTCATCAGGCAGGGAACGATCTCCAACTTCTGAGCAAGGTCTACCTCAAGAATAGAATCACGGGATTGAAATCCCCAGAAACAGTCCGTCACATCAATAGTGATCTGGAGAACTTTCTTTTATTCTTCAAAGAGTATTTCAAGGAACTGGAAGCGCAGAAGTGGTCGCCTCATGCCACGAGAGAGTACATCGACGCATTGCAGCGTCTGGGTCGGAAACCCTCCACGATCACAAGGAGACTGATATCGATCAGGGCTTTCGGACGATGGTTGAACTCTGTTCGGGAAGATCTACTACCCCTGGGAGATCCTACAGAAGGTGTAAAACCGCCCGCGCAAGAACCCCTGCGACCGAAAGGACTGACGGATAAACAAGTAAAGGCAATTCTGGTTGTCGCGCAACGGAGGATCACCTACAGGGAGAGTGATCATCCGGGCAGGAAGAAAGATCAGCGGCCTCGACGCGATTATGCAATTCTGATGTTGCTGCTTCATGGTGGCCTCCGCCGGAGCGAGGTTTGTGGGTTGAAACTGGATCAAATTCATGACGCCAAGCTCATCAACGTAAAATGCAAGGGCAACTCGCTTCGGGACATCCTGATCGGGCAGGAGACAGCTCATGCGATTAAAGCCTACATTGAATCGGAACGGAAACTGGATTTGGAACTGCTGCCGGCGTCAACTTCGCTCTTCCTGCCGGTTGGCACTCGAAGACGGGATAATGTCTCTGGAACTGCATCTCGAACAATCAACTACATCGTTAAATCGTTTCTAAAAGAAGCGAATGCCTTGTTTCCCGCCGATGAGGCTCTTAAAATCCAGGATCTTCATCCCCATGTGTTCCGGCACACCCATGCCTACAACGTCTTAAAACGATCCAGTGTGGCGTATGTCCAGAAGAGACTTGGACATAAACGGTCTGACCTGGTAGTGCGATACGCACAGATTCCGGAAGAAGATGAAAGAGAGATCTTGGAGCGGATCGAGAGCGGCAAGTAGTTCCGTTCAGGCATTTCATTGAGTCGATAAACACATTCACGTTTTATCTCGGAGATCATTTAATACAGCGTTGGTCGGGGTTGATTCCGGTCAGAGGTATCCAGTTGTCATCGATGGATCCACGGCATTGAGGAAAGGATTTGATGATGTGATCTGCCAGAAGGATCCTTTTTGAAGATTGATGGGATCCAGATCAGACAAACAGGTCGCATCTGGGATCAGATTCATCTCCTGAGTCACAGAGGAGTACATTTTCTGTCGATAGAATTTAAAAATCAACACTTTTCGAATCTAGATAAAATGACTTCAAAATAGCTTATATGCTTGTCTAGGAAGAGCTAATTTGGTATAAAGACGTAATGAAAGACCAGGTTCTGCAAACAAAACACACAGTTCGAAAGTACATCAGCAATGCATATTGGGATTTTTTTGAAAATCGGCATCAATGTGCACTGCTGACGAGTAGAATTACAGCATTGTGAATTCTTCAGGAAATTTCATCCCAAAGGACGGCAATCCAGCTTCAACTAAAGATAGCGGGTCAGAATCAAATAGTGAGGAGAGGTTGGTTGAGCGTCGCTTAACTCCCAATCAGGATGTGAAGCAAAAATCTGGTAGTGCAAACTCCCGGCAGGATGGAGAGAGGACCAAGTCTTCCATGGCATCCATGCCAACAAGGCCATGTACCAACGACCCGCGATATGCCGGTCATAAGCGCTACTCTGACCGTCGGTCAGAAATCATATCTTCTTGTCTGAAGCGCTCAACGGTTTTGTTGAGATTCCCCTTTGTCGGTGAAATCGTGAGCTGTAATCGCCCCGATTATGCCAACATTAACAATTCACTCGGCGAGCGGTTAATAGCCCATATCAATGAACAGTCAGGTGTAAGTCAGCGAAATTCGATGGATGACCATGGCGGCAAATACTGCGCTTTTGCCATTGGGGGCAGTCCCTTCGGGTACTCGCATCGGAAACTCGCCTGGGATCGATCCGTTGTTCAATGGATACTACTCGATGACCTAGAAGAGAGCCTTACTCCAAAGGCATACCACACTATCCGAAAGACAGAGCTAGAGTCATTGGACCGGGGCCGTCTCTTCACCACACTCTCAGCTGAATGGTATGTCAGGGCATGGATGCAGAAAACTGGAACCTCCCCGAAGTCTCTCCTTCGTAAGGATGAACTACTCGATCATGCGCTGGAAGAAGTACTCTCACACAGTAGACACCTTGAAGATCTGCTGCGTGTATTAGGGGCTATTTGCACGTCACCCTACTATGCAATCGATGACATCGGTCGTCAGAAGGCAATCAAACGATTCTTTCAGCCCTCGAAGTGGGATCTGCGGGTCTTTGTCCCCAATCAATCTCCTGAAACGTGCCGGTTCTATACCGAAGTTTGGCCGCTGTGTGGTACGGTAATCCAAGAATACATGAATCGCGCTCGAACGGTTGCGATTGATCTGGAGGCAGAGGGGCGTCGCATCTGGCAGTACGGGTGGAAGAATGCAGTTGGAATTGGCCTGAAATCAGCACCTGACGACCTTTCCGATTCCGATCTCCAGTCCGCTTTAAAGGAAAGTTATCTCAATCAAAAGTCCCCCCGCATTGTCGGGCATAAACTCTTGACTTGGGACATTCTTCGTTTGAAGGAGCGCAACCTAGCTTTCCCTGCGCATTCAGAGCTATGGGATACCCTTATTGTCGCATGGATCTTGAAACCATGGGAACACTCACACGCTTTGATTGTCAAAAAGCATGGACACAAGGCGGATATCGACGCTATCAAGTGCTACGAGGTCTATGAAGAACAGATTTCTGCTCTGGTTCAATGCTTTGAGGGACAAGCACGAGATATCAGGAATTTGGTAGACGGGCTTTTTGAGGACCAGGTCAGACTGGCGACGATAAAGAATCGAAAATACCCGTCTGACCTTCATAAGAAGATCGGGCCAGCTGTTCTCTATCCGGAAATTCGGATTTGTGATGTGGTGTGGCAGCAGTTCTGTCTGGTGCAATATGTCACAAAGGAAAAACGGCTTAAAGATCCTGTTATGTCACCTGAGATCTGTAAACGCATTGCGCATGAGTCAGGTGATATCGGGACCAAGATCGTGTCAGTGATTGTTAATGACGCAGCAGAAAACATGGTGCAGGTCCGGCTCTCTATGCTTCCACTCTGGCTTGTCGATGTCACCGCTCGAAGGAGATTGGGGGAAGCACATCTTGATTTTGACCCAGCTGTCGATGACGATAATTGGCACAGGATCTTCATTGCTGAGGATATGTTCTCGCAACCTCAGGAGGTATGTTCCAGGGTCATACGGGAAAAGGATCTATCTCCCGTCTATGCAGCAGAAATCCTTAGAGCTTGGCAAACAGCTTACTCGCGCTGCCTCGGTGAGGTGGAAGTAAGGACTACATTCCCAGACGCAGTCGAAGGTCGTGCTGGTAGATCATTGTTGTCTGTACACGATAAAATCCACGGTCCAGCTTGGCTGCTCTATGAACCAGCGGGTTTTGGTGAACCGGGCGCAAGTTGGCATCTACTACCTCAGATACCCGAAGGGATGGGCATTACCGTCAAAAAGACTAGCGATCAGGTATTAAAAACCTTAGTGGAATTGCCTCGATGGAAAGACGGCACGATCAGCAATTTGGACATCGATAGGTTGTTCGTCACTCCGGACACGGCCAACCGAAAGTTGTATCTGGCAGATATCGCACACACTGTGATGAACTTGCTGAAGGCTATCCCCGATGGGCAAATTCTCGTTTGCGCATTACGCAGCCCTAACGAAGCCGCTGAATTGCAGATATGTCTCACACAGCTCTCATTGTCAGTGCTCCATTCTGATTCTCCATTGCGCCAGATTGAGCGTTTGCGGAAGGAAGGACTCCGCGCGATTGCTTGCTGTTATGAAGACCTTTCCCGTTATGTGGAGGCTGCCGAAAGGTTTGAAAATAATATCCGCATAGTCGTGGATGAATTGCCATTACATACATGGTACGCCTCGTTGCATACTCCGGAAGAGCCGAATCTCATGATTACTCAGGTAGAAAGCGAGGTGCGGGAGGGTGATGACGACGAACACTTCAGCTCGAACAGAAAGATTGTTACTCCAAGTGTGCAAGACCCTACAATTCAGATAACGCTGAAAGGGCGGGATATCCGAGAGATGATCTCATTTTTTCTGGCTGATTGGCTGCGAGCGTTGCTTAAGTCGAACGATGCTCCAAAGCTGCCAGTGATCATCCTTGATTCACGCCTGACTACTCCCTCATCGTCCCGATCAGTTGGTCTTTCACAGGTGAATATGCCCTTCTTCCCGCTGGAGGAGTTGTTGGATGACAACGGCCGCGAAATCTTCCATAAAGTGTGTTTTCCTCGCCAGCCTGATAAAGACATACCAAACGACTATGAAATTTATAGGTGTTTTCTAAGGGAGAACTGGAAACCTTATAAAGACTTCCTGCCCGGCACCCAGCGTCCCGCCATCGAAGCGATTATCAAATCGCGAAACGACCTGCTTTTACGTCTTCCCACCGGTGCTGGCAAATCCGAAGTATTCCAGGTTCCGGCGTTGTTGCGTGCACATTACTCGGAGCGCCTTACCGTTGTTATCACTCCCCTGCGTGCACTGATGCGGGATCAGGTTGAAAGGCTATGGCATCGTCACTTCCGGGAATCCGTTGACTACCTGAGCGGGGGGCGGGAGGCTTGGATTAACTTCGATGTGTATCAAGGAATTCTCGATGGTCGGATCAAACTGCTTTATGTTGCACCAGAGCGGTTTCGTATCCCCCGTTTCACTGAAGCACTAGAGAGACGGCGGCGCATGGACAATGGCCTTGAATTCGTTGTATTCGATGAGGTGCATTGTGTCAGTGAATGGGGATTTGAATTTCGGCCGGATTACCTTTTTGCGGCGCAATACATTTGCGAATGGTTCAGAGGGAAAAATCTTCCGGGGAATCCACACCGGCTGCTGATGACCTCCGCGACGGTGACAAGGCGCAATCAACAGGATTTGGAGCGGGAACTTGGACTGCAACATGGGGATTACGATGATCTACCGAACGATATGCCTCATCCGATACAGCCATTCATTGTACTAGAGTCATTTGATCTTCCTGAAAGCGATGAGCTTGCGTCCGATAGCAAATTCGAGAAAATCTTGGAGATGTTGGCCAAACTCGATCTATCAAGAAGCGCAGCTTTAATTTTTGTTAGGAGAAGAGAAGATTGCCATCGGATCAGTGAAGGATTGAATTCATATGCCGTATCACCGGATTCTTCTCTTGTTCATCTCCATTCGCTTCCATTCCACGCAGGGATGCCTGAAGGCTCAAAAACGGAAGCAGTTGCCCTTCTGAAAGCCAAGGCAGTAAATGTGTTGGTATGTACAAAGGCGTTTGGAATGGGTATGGACATCCGTCATTTCCATACCTGTATTCACTACCGGCCGCCCACGTTCATTGAAGACTATCTGCAGGAGGTTGGACGGATAGGACGGGGTGAGGAAGAGCGTCAAGAAGCAATGAGGACTGCTGACGGAAAAGTGACTGCCATACTTTTGTTCAATCACGATAATCTTGAAATGAACCTCGGATTTCTTCGCGACAAGGCTGTCAAGCCGCCGGACTTGCAGGATTTCTTTGGTTACTGTCTGAAACACGCGATGCGTTTCAAGCTGCTGGGTAAGGCAATCTGTATCCTTCCCTCGACAATTCGATTTAATGAGGTGAAGTCATTCGACGAAAATCAAGTCACAAACTGCCTGTTCTGGCTGGAGAGGATGAAAGTTATAAAGGTCGAGGGTCGGCATCCTCCATTCTTGGATTTGACCCTGAAAATAAGCAGCCTTCGTAAGATATCGAGTTCTGAAACCGACACATCCGCCTTGGCTCGTGCATTGCTCAGTCTTATCGACGAAACGGCTCGAGTTGTGAATCAGCCTGCTGCAGGATCTATCGGGGTGGACAAACAAACCGCCGAGTCCGCGTTCGGGCGTTTCATCCGTGGTCTTGTGCGAGGTGTTCTTGCTCTGATTTACCCTGTATCACCTACGCCTGAAACTAAGGAGGCACAACCGAAGATCGTTTTGCGGTCAACCTCTCGAACAATAGACCAAGATGAGGTTAAAGTCAGTGTTTCGATGTCGGAACTAATGGCAGCATGTGGGGGCTTTAGTACAGACGATCTCTATATCCATCTTGTTGAGCTGAGTCGCATTGGTGCGATCTTGATTCATAAGACATTTGTATTTTTAAGAACGGCTGTTCCCAGTACAGAAACTTTCTGGGATCTGCTGCATTATGCCGTAGAACGATTGATGCGACCAACTGGTATCAAGGTTGAACTATTACAGCGAAACGTATTTGAGAAGGAGTTGAAGGACTGGTATCGCGATTTTCTTATTCGTGAAACATCAACTGAAGAGACATCAAGCGTCATTGAACCATCCAAAAGGACTGCAGAGGTTATTACAAAACGGCTTATCCAGCGGGAAGTTTACCGTGCAATGGGAACAGCCCTGAAAACAATCAGGTATGCCGGACTGGAGATGAAGGAAAGTCTATCGAAAGAGGGTATTACACAGTATGCACGAGTTGTTCCCTCCTCTAGCATCGCAGATGTTCAGCGTGGCATACGAGAGAGGCTGTCAGCCGTTAGGAAACTAATCACTGAACTGCGGAATCGCGACACTCATGTCGCAGGTGGAAAGGTAGCGAGCTTCGAGGTCGAGTTAGTGGAAATCGTGGACATTTTGGGGCAAGAGGTGCGAATGTCACGATTGAGGGAGTTAACGAATCTGGTCGAATCGTCGGGATTCTATGGACTGGAGAATCTCACCGATGAGTGGGTTTCGGTTGTTTCTCTGAACAATCTCGAACCTCTGCCCCCTTACGAGCCAGAGATGCAGAACCCTCACCCATCCGTGGAAAAACCCGTTCCAGAAGATGCTTTTCCAGTTCAGGCTGTGTATTCAGAAATGCTGCAAAAGCATGAGCTACAGGTGCTGAGGGCGCAATGTATGGTGCTTTTCGCTGCCATGCCGACAGAGAACCGTAAACAATTTATTGACCAGTATTTTGAGTGTCTGACTGCTAACGATCTTCAAGGTCTTCTTCAGGATAATGTTGGCCACGTACCTGATGAGGTTTTAGCCGACAACCCCATGTTAGCCAGCTTGCGCGATGATGTACGCCGTGAACGATTCAGTAAAGAGCTTGCTGAGTTGAATGACGATCAGCGAGCCGTCTGCAAGGCGGACTACAGTAAGAGATTACTTGTTAATGCGGGTCCAGGTTCAGGAAAGACACGCGTTCTAATGATGCGTTGTGCTTATCTGATTCACGCACTGCACATCAATCCATCAGAGATTCTGGTTTTGGCGTTCAATAGGGCTGTTGTCTTCGAAATAAGAGACAGAATCCGCGACCTCTTCAGATCGCTCGGATACGGTAATGCCATAAGGAAACTCAACGTCTCCACCTTCCACAGTTTCGCATTGCGCCATCAGGAGACCTCTGACATGTACGAAGAAGACGCAATCGGTGAGGCTGTACACCTATTTGCAGATAGAATTTCACGAGAGGGTGAGTTCGCTAAAACCATTGCTGGTGCATACAAAGCGATTCTTATTGATGAGTTTCAGGATATGAATGAGGACTTCTATACTGTCGTGAAGGCTCTGACACTTCATTGCCAGGGTGGCTGTATGGTCATCGGTGATGACGATCAAGACATACTTACATGGAACCGGAAAAAATGGAGTGAGAAGCATCAGAAGTCGTGCCCCCTCGAATCGGTTGATTATTTTGAACATTATCGCAAAACGTTTACACCAGAAGGACCTACGCTTTATCTAAATTATCGGTCTGTACCAGAGATCGTAAACCGCACGCATGATATGATAATGAAGGCAAGTAAAAATCTTAGGTTCAGTCGCATGAAAGCCAAAATCAATTTGAAGGCTAACAGGTCAGAGAGCGGCACAGTCATCCTTCCATTCGATACTGATACACTAGGAGATATCGTCCGGGAAGCAATGATACAGCGATGTAGTAATGGCAAAGCGGAGACTATTGCGATCCTTTGTCGTTCGAACAGGGAATGTAGATCGGTGAGCGAGCGTCTTGTAAACACAGAAATGATTTCTTCAGAGCAGGTTGAACTCTTAGGTTCCGAGGACTTTGCTCTTTATCAACTTCGATCCACAGGCGCGATGATGGACCTTTGCGCAAAACGTGATGAGTGGGACTTTGTTGAACCCTTTACTTGGGAAGATCTGCTTGGAGAGTACGAGCAACTTGGGCACGCAGATGTCTTGCGTGGTATCGAAGATCTGAAGGTAATTTATCAGTTGATCCGCTTGGAGAGAGGGCGACCTCGTATGCGGGATGTTGTCGACTTCGTGCAGGAATTTAGAGCATCCGATGTAGAACGTCTGAAAGCTAAGACCGGTTTGATAACTCAGTGTGCGAAAATCACGGTCTCGACAGTACATAAGGTAAAGGGGCTCGAATACGACACAGTTGTGGTTATGCCATCATCTGAAAGATTTCCTTTTAACGATAGTGCTGGAAGCATGGTGAAAGTTGCAGATGCAGCAGAAGAAGCAAGAATCTGCTATGTTGCGATGACACGTGCACGAAGTAGGCTTTATGTCGGTTGGCCTGAATGTGGACGAGAAATCGCATGGTCGTCTTGTCGATATTACGCTGGAACTGATCAGAATGGTGCAGTTTACTTGAAAGGGTCGCCGAAAGAGATCTATGTGTCTTGGCCGGGGCAGAGAACGCAGATAGAGGCTGGGCTTCAGGAATACATAGAGAAACACATTCGTGTAGGCGACAAGATCGTCCTGAAAAACGGGATTGAGATGCACCATAACGGGAGGAGAGTGGGTAGACTCTCCGAAAAGGCAGCAAATGCAGTTCAGAACAGCAATCTCCAGATTGGGTTACGCGTAGCCAACGTTATACGGTACTCATGCGGGAGATATTTTGAGGAAAATCATCGTAATTTTTGGACTAAACTCCACCCATCCGTTCAGCATCAGAAATGGTTCTATACCGTGCTGGTCGAGGCTGGATAGATGTTGAGGCGTATAGTGTTTCTTGGCCATCGGATTGCGATGAGGCACTTTTTTTCAAACTACAAGATGGAACCAGACGATATACGAAGAGCCATTCTTCAATCAATATGGGAGAGAATTGGTGTTGGAGAGGTTCTGTCTATTCCATCTCAGATCCTGCGTCGAATCGTTGAGCGGCATTAAATGGGGAAAAAATTCAAGGCTTCGATCTGCGCGGTTGAACGTTCAAAATTCGAATCGAATACCGGGAGAGCGACTACTGGCATCAGTCAGAGTAGCAACTGTATTTCATAGAAAGGTGCCATCATAATGCTTCTGTATTCGAGATTGCGAATTGAGATAGACAAGAAAAGTCTGGGTACGGTTTAGGTACGGGCAGGTTAAAATTAAGATGCATTTCCTGACGAATCTGACATCGAGCACACTTGATAAAACCCTTATAAATCAATGTTCCGGATGGAATCAGCATCATGTCGTTCAGGGTTCGATTCCCGGCGCCTCCATCCTTCGCTTTGCGTTAGAGATGGTAGTATTATCCAGATTCTCAACGCAAAGCTTCGGCTGGGCAGGCCATCCTTATTCTGCAGGCAAAGCGAAGGATGTCCCGCCGAAGTTGAGCATAGCGAAAACGAAGGCGGACTCTTCATGAAATATGTTTACATCATCCAAAGCCAACCCTTTCCACAAAAATATTATTCGGGCATTTCTCAAAATCCAGATCAACGCCTGAACGAACACAACCAAGGTAAATGCAGCCACACTTCGAAATTCAGACCCTGGGAATTGGTGGTTTCGATCCAATTTGAAAATGAGAAAGCAGCATTTGAATTTGAGAAGTACCTCAAGTCAGGATCCGGTCGCGCTTTTGCGAAACGTCATTTCTGGTAACATTGACTGCACCGACGTTTATCCTTCTATCTGATTGATTTCTTTGACTATTTGATTTTTGAAAACCCCGTTGGGTACGGTTTAGGTACGGGGTCGATTCAGGTAGAAGATCTGGAGCAGACTCAATCACATTCCTTGCGCGTTCCGGATGAAGGTGATGATAAACCCTCATTGTGATTTGAAGCCCTCCATGACCCATCAATACTGCGACCGCTGCAGGATCATGCCCTTCGGTCAACATCATGGTCGCAAACATATGCCGAAAATCATACAAACTCATATCAGGAAGACCGGCTTTTCTTCGTACGTTGCATTGGTCAATATCAGATCGATGTCACGAATACCGGTTGATCATGTGCTGTAACTGTCAGCATACTCCGGAGACTCTATTGAACCAGGATGTGAAAAAGACAAGAGCCTCGGAATGAGGATGCCCTCCCTAATGTAAAAACCCCAGTAAATTCTGATGAATACCTCGCCAGTCCTGATTCAGATTGATCGTGTGAATGCAGATCGGGTACCCCTGGAGATCATACCGCTGGTGAAACTCCCTGTTTACCGTCGGATACAACAGAATGCCTTCGCATGTCTGATCCTGATGCGTGACGGCCCTCAGATTCGTCACGTAGGCCAGTAATTGGTACAGGTTTGCTGAATGGATCTTCTCAATGTCATAGTTACTCTGAAGGGTTTCCCGGTAATACTTCGCATCGATGATGATTTTACGATTGCCGGACTCAAGCGACACATCCGACTGCATCCGGGGCAGGAACCGCTCTGCGCCCTCATCCCGCGCTCTGGCACACCAGGGAATGTTCTCCCGGCCAACCTTGAACTCCCGTTGCTCCCGCTTGTAAAAATTGCGGATAAAATCCTCGAAAACCGTCGCCATAAAACGCTCGTCCCGGACAAAATCACGGAATTTGATCGCTCCTTCGATCTCCGAGACCAGCATGCTGTCATGGAACAACTCACAGATTTTCAACAGGAAATCGTAAAAGATGTTATTGCTGCTTAACTGAACCATGCCGAAATGCCGCTTCGTCAGAGAAATGCACTGAACACCTTCGAAGCGCCTGTAAATGGTCATGAGGTCCGAGCGGATCGAGCTGTCCAGATCCCGGCAGCGCACCAGACGGTGGATCGTCGTCTTGATGATCTGGTTGTGAAGCACATCGTACCGGAAATCGTCGAAATGGCATCGGATACTGGCGCGTTGAAAACCGTGATGCTTCAACGTTGCGGCGAAATCGATCTTCCCCCTGATTCGGTTGATGTCTTCGTCGATCTCGACATACCCTCGGTCCAGACCCCGGTGGAAAACGCATACGATTCCGTTGGCGAGCACTTTGGCCAGTAAATTATGAATGTTCATGCAATCGAGCCGGTCGGCCTGAACGATCTCCGATTCCCGTAGCCTGTTCCAGGCATAACTCAGCAGGTAGTAAATGTTCTGAATCGGGATGACGGCGTCAGCCATCGATCAGTCTCCGAATGGCACTTGCTGCCTTGTCCCTGTCCTCGAACCAGTATTCCAACAGCAAAGGCTCGATCTCGTATCGAACAACACGTTGGAACCAGGCGGAGTCGCAAACGGTTCCATCGCCGCCGGGTGGACAGAAAAAGCTGTGACCGATGCAATACCCTTCTCCCAGATTCCCGGAGTCGCCGGCAATCTGATCGTTCAGATACGTCATCCGATCGATGATCGACGCGATCAACCCGGAGTCGACTCCGCAGCCGGCAAGATATGCCCGGAACCGCGGTTCCTGAAAAGCCGGTGCCAGGCTGATGAAGCTGAAACGACGTCTCAACGCGTAATCCACCATGGCCAGCGACCTGTCTGCCGTGTTCATCATTCCGATCAGATGAACATTAGCGGGAATATAGAATCGCTCGGCATCAGAACTCGAATACGTCAGCGGTATGGCATATGCCGGATCTCGTTTGTCATGCTCGATCAGCAACATCAACTCACCGAAAATTTTACTGAGATTTCCCCGGTTGATCTCGTCGATGATGAACACGAACGGCAGGCCCAAATGCTGCATGGCACGGCGGCAGAAGGAGAAAAACACGCCGTCCTTCAAGAGAAATCGGCCATCCGGGCCGGGCCGGAAACCCTGGATGAAGTCCTCGTAGGCGTAAGACTGATGAAACTGGATCATTTCCACGTTCGCCGTATCCCGGAATCCGATAACCGAATTGGCGATGCGCCTGGCGATAAAAGACTTGCCGACTCCGGGCGGTCCCTGCAGAATAATGTTCTTCTTTACACGAAGGAGATCCAGCATGTTCCGGAATTGTGTTTCCGGCATGAACAGGCCTTCCATAGCCTCATCTATTGGATAGACTCGTTGAGAGGCAAGAGGGGAATTCATTCGGCAAGCATCCTCCAGATCGAGTGTAACCAAATCGATCATGGATTTGATTTCCTCATATTCCATCTTTGTCAAAGAAAAAAGACTTCCCTGGGAGTTTCGGAACGCCTCACATTTGCTGACAACGGGATTGGCCAGCAACGCATCCAGACCGATCGGATGAGCGATTTTTTCGATCAACTCGAATTCAATCTTTTTACCGTCAGATGAATCCTGAAGCGGACTGGTTACTCTGAACAGCGATGTGATGGCCTTCCTCGGAGTGGATTCATAACCAACCAGGATATCACCCGTTTGGATGTTTTTGAAATACCTGTAAATTTGTCTTTTATTGCCTTTTTCATTTACCGCGGTATACGTTTGCCGCCCCCCGATAACACTGGTCGAAGGATCCCAGATTCGCGGATTGATAAAGAGCCAGTAAAAAGAAGGGTTATCGACGGAATCGGCGTTTGATTGGAGTGGAATATCTTCAGCAGCAGGTTGATCCGACTCGTATCCATCCGTTTCTGCAATTTCCTTGTCGGTTTCCGAGCACACGGCCCAGATGAAAGACTGAACATCGATCCAATCGCCGGGATTGTAAGGTTCCAATGCTTTCCGGAACGCGCCTGTCCATTCCATCACCCGGCAGTATGACTGCTCGGACGGGCGGCCAGTCGGCAGTTTCTGACCCAGTTCAGTGGCCAGACCACGAAAATACCGGATTTTTACCGGAGCATACAGCTTGGGATTTAATATCCATAAGAGGACAGACAGGGTATCCCATGCAGGTTTCAATCCATGTTTTTGTGTAGCCTGAAATATGGGTTTCAGATTTTCCGACTTCATGTCCGGCTGTTCCGCTGCCTGAATGAATGCCTGCAGAATCTCGCAAATCGCCGTATCTTCATTGCCGATACTGAGGCGCCAGGAGTTAAACTGGATCATATTGGTTGAAATGCGTTTACTGAGCTCAATTGCGGCTTTGTGTCCCTGGCCTTCAGCAAGCCATTGTTTCAGTGTCTCCATCCCGATCTCTGTCTGGAACCGATTGAGTGCCTTGTGCTTGTAATCAAGTTCATCCCGCTTCAGAGCATCGCCTGACCGTGAAAAATCGACGAAGTCCGGAAATTTACATCGGAATCGCTCCATCAACGCATCCATTTGGGTTTCGGAGATTGTATAATCACCCTGAATCACATGGTAAGCTTCATATAGATAACGGAAAAATTGATCCACTTCGAGATTGATCGGAAGGTGGGTTTTCGAGCCGACGATTTTTCCATATGCTTCTCTGACCGGCTGAATGGCTTTGTTGAATTTGAAATACTGATCGGGGAACGTGTCCCCCCGGATGAATCCCGGGTCGATTCCCAGCAGTTTCAGCGCAAAACGGTCCCGATGGTTGAACAACAAATAGGTGTCGGCAAACAATTGACCGATGATCTCGCTCCATGCACTTTCACCGAAACATCTGATTTTGTATTCCGGATCAATGAAGATCTTCCGGATTCGCTCTTCCAGCGCCTCTTCACCGGAAACCAAATACAGAAATACTTTTCGATAATGCTCAATCGGGTGGTTCGGGTTCCCGAGAGCTTTTTCTCGCGACAGAGCCAGTGCCTGAAATGCATGAATATGATCACCGAGTTTCTGGAAATCTTCCCATTCAGCGTTTCGGAGGTTGTCTGCTTTGAAAAAATCCCGGAAGAAAACATAGGATTTTTCGATGAAGTCTGTTTCTCCCAGGCGTGCAGTTGCGATTTTTCCAAACGCCAGCAAATGATCCTCAAGTGTCATTTTCACGCTGTCTGATACCATGTTTACCTCCGGTCGAACCGTATTACCTGATGAAATCTGAGTATGTAACCAGTCGCCAGGTTTCAGAATAATGTGATCGATCTTTGCGATCAATCGGAATCTGCCAGGATCAAGGGAATCAGCGTCGCAGAACGAACTGTAAAACGGGTTTCCCATCGATTCCTGTCCCACGTGAGCGCTTTTACGCACAGGCGGCTTTCCTCCCGCCCACGGACACAGATTCCCGCCAGCACCAGGAAAAGGAACCAAGGGAAAAACTGTCCTGGGAGTGCATTCATATCCTCCGGATGCAGCGCCGTGCCGCAAGCCCGCAAATTGGCAACACGGTTGCGAGCGGGTATCCAGCTCACCCGATGCCTGACGAAACCGGGTTGACAAGGTACGACTGGCTTGAGTACAGAAAGCATTATGAAGAACGGTGCATGACAGCAACGACTGTGAATCAATCGAAGACTGACAAGGTTCTGTCTTCTGCCGCGATGGCGCTCGTCGCGCTCATGATGTTGGCGACGTGGGTGTTCCCGTCTGTTCCGGGTGGGGACGGACTCATCCGCACCGCCGGTGCGATCTTGTGCCTCGAGACAGCCTTGCTGATGACCGGTTTCTTTGTGACAGCCGCGATCTCATCTGTCAGAAACCGGTTCTTCAGGATTCTGGTCTTCATCGCCGTGACCGGCTTTCTCTTCGGACGGATCCTCGTCGAGGACGGGATCAGGAATGCCGGCATCGTCTATCTCGCCGTGATCGGGACACGACTCCGGTTCCTCGTGTTCACGACGGACATTGTGGAGCAATCCGCCGAAACAATGCTCCGGTTCATCGCGGAGATCGTACTGCTGATCCTCGCGGTTCTCGTGAGCGTCGTGATCCCCTGGCCGGCGCTGGGCCTGACTCCGGAGGTGCTCGACCGCTGTTTTCCAGACCGGGGAACGGCTCTGTTCGCAGCAGAACCCCAGCGCGCTCTGGTCGCTGGAATCATCTATTTCCCCCTGGCCGCGCTGGTGGAGCAGTTCATCAACCGGAGACTCGGCCGGCAACCCTGATTCCCTCTTTCTGCAATAACTAACTTTGAAAATGACTCAAACCCTGGGGCAGGTCACAACCCCGGACGTTTTTACACAGGAATCACACGAGATTTTTATCGTCGTTTAAAAAGTGCACTAACGAGGGAGAGAGCACGTATACATCCGCGTGTTTAGCTTGGGAACCTGTTATAACCGTTCTATTCATGAATGATCAAACTGCATAACAATTTGAGAAGGATCTGAAGTCGGAATCCGGTCGAGCGTTCGATGAAAAACACTTTGAATTTGAACCTGATCACATGAACTCATCTGCACGAACTGCGCTGGTCCCCATTGATCCACGAGCAGTCATAAATGTGCAGGATGCTGCCTTCGACGCCCCCCCGTCCAAAGATGGTACCTTTTCCGGAAAATCCCGTAAGGCAAACCTGACCGGCAAAATGCAGGATGACATTTGTACCCGCTTTAACCGAAAGTCCGCTTGGTTCGGGTTGGATCGATTCGAGAATCCGGGGGCTCAGATCCGAGATCGCCACACGCTGGTTATCGAGCAATTTGAAGAGTTTTTCAGGCTGGGACCGCGATAAGTAATACACATAGGAGTTGGTGACCAGAATGTAAACCTGGTTGTCGATAGTGATAGGAGACATCCGAGTGGGTCCAGGATACCCTCTGGGTGTCGGTGTTTGATATTGCGCACTGCCGACGGCTCCAATCCAGAATGCAAACCCGATCAATATGATGGTTTTCATGCAACCCCCTTCTCGAAACAAATAGGATGAACCGCCGTGTCAATGTCATGATCTTCAACGAGTCGCATCCATCACAATATTCGAAATCTTTCTCAAACGCCATATTTTTGCTCCATGAGCGATTTAGCCCGCCGGAACCCCCAACCTGCACGACCGGTTTCCGGGAAGTTCCATCCGCTTTGCAGGTCGCCAGGCAAATGCTATAATTAACTGCTGGTTCTTCGCTGAATGTCCGTTTCCCAAAACGAACATCAACGTCACGCGCTCGCGCATTCCTCATGAGGTGCAGGTATGAATTCCGGCAGCGTCAAAATTGCAGACCGCGTCTCCGCCGTCGAGGCCATCAAGCGACTCAACGAAGAGGATCTGCTCTTTCTCAACAGATTGATCGTCGAACGACTCAAACTCATCTCACAGGCACGCGCCACGTCGCTGATGACCAGTTTCACCCGAGGCGACCGGGTCGGCTTCCTGAACCCGGATGGCCAGTTGCTCGAAGGCTTCGTGATGCGCCTCAATAAAAAGACTGTCAGCGTTGCCACCGACGACGGCCGTCAGTGGAATGTTGCACCCAGCCTGCTCCATCTGGTTGAATCGGTCCGAGATATAAAATGGCCAGGGACAGCGCACCCGTAGCACATTGGCTCATTTGACTTCACTGATTCAAGCAGTACAATTTCTGCCGGAGCGTGGCGTTCGACCGGGAATTTCTCCGATACTACCCGGCGCTACACTCACGATCGCCTGAAGGAGTACGTGTGTTCAGAGATCATGTTCGGGAAGCCACCGAGCTCTTTAAATCCGGATTCCATTGCTCACAATCGGTGTTCGCGGTTTTCAGCGAGGAATTCGGGGTGTCGAGAGATCTCGCACTGAAGATCGCCGCCCCCTTCGGCGGCGGTCTGGGCGGCCTCGGATCAACCTGCGGCGCTCTCACCGGCGCTTTGATGATCATCGGTCTGAAGTATGGAAACACGTCTCCAACGGATATCGATGCGAAGACCAGAACACGCGATAAGACCCGAGAGTTGATCGAGATGTTCCGGAACGCTCACGGGAGCTGCCTGTGCAATGACCTGATCGGCTTCGACCGGAGCGGTATGAGCCCGGTCGAAATCGCGGCCATGCTCCCGCAGATTCATGCAACCTGTTCGAAATACGTGGAAACGATCGTTTCATTTCTCGAAGAAGAGTTATAACCCGCAACTGTCCCTGAATTGGGTCATGGAGGTCACTGAATGAGCTTGAGAAAAATGTGGCTGAACATCAACGGGGTCAATCGGATGTTCATGTGCAACCCTGAGAAGGACTCGCTGGCCGATGTTCTCCGTCGGATGGGTTTGACCGGCACCAAAGTCGGATGCAACAAGGGTGTTTGCGGTTCATGCACCATTATTCTGAACGGGAAACTGATCCGGTCATGCGTCAAGAAAATCGCGTCGATCGAGGAATACAGCACCATCACGACGATCGAGGGCGTTGGCACTCCGACGAACCTGCACCCGATTCAGGTCGCCTGGATGAACTACGGCGCCGTGCAATGTGGCTTCTGCATCCCCGGTTTCATTGTCTCGGCATATGCATTGCTCCAGGAAAACGTCAACCCGACACGCGAGGATGTCCGCGATTGGTTCCACAAGCATCGCAACGTCTGCCGTTGCACAGGATACAAGCAGATCGTCGACGCGGTCATGGCGGCCGCCAGAGTCATGCGAGGCGAGGCAACCATCGGGGATATCTCATTTAAAAACCCCTCAGACGGCGAGTTCTACGGGAAACCGGTCGTGCGCCCGACCGCCGTTGCGAAAGTATGCGGCCTGGCGGATTACGGTGACGATCAGGAACTCAAGATGCCCGCTGAAACACTCCATGTCGTCATGGTACAACCGAAGCTCGCGCACCACGCGAAGATTCTGAAGATCGATCTGAGTGAAGCCGAGAAAATGCCGGGTGTTTTCAAGATCGTTACGGCGAAGGATATCAAGGATGCGGGCGGTTCGAACATCATGGCCGAAGGCCATTTCCACGAGCGCACCACGCTGACAGTCCCGACCCGGAACGTGCTGTGTGAAGACAAGATCTATCGTTATGGTGATCCGGTCGCTCTGGTCTGCGCCGATACGAAAGACCATGCCCGTGAAGCCGCCGAGAAGGTTCGGGTCGAGATCGAAAAGCTGCCCGAGTATCTCGGATATCTCGATGCGGCTATGCCGGATGCGGGCCGGATCCGCGAGGAAACCCCCAACGTCTTCGCGAAACAGCCCGTGCTCAAAGGTGTCGGCCTGGAAGACCCCTCCAAGGTCAGGGAACTCATCGATCAAGCAGAATACAGCGTGGAAGGCAGCTTCTTTTCGACACGCGAACCCCACCTCTCCATCGAAGGTGATTCGCTCCAAGCATACTTCGACGAAGACGGCATGCTGACCATCCAGTGCAAATCCCAGGGCGTTTACTCGTCCATCGGCCGAATCGGTGACTCCATCGGGATCCCGAAGAAAAAGATCCGTATCGTCATGAATCCGACCGGTGCGAGTTTCGGCTGGTCGACCAACGCCGGCGATATCTGCCTGGCAGCAGCAGCCGCCGTCGTGACCCGGATGCCTTGCGCGCTGTCCATGACCTACGAAGAACATCAACACTTTTCGGGAAAACGCCGTCCGTGCCATTCAAACGGACGTGCGGCCTGCGATAGGAACGGTAAGCTGACGGCCGTCGAGATCGAGTTCGGAATGGATCAGGGCGCGTATACATTTGGCGGCGACGACATCATCACCAAGCAGGTCCGCTTCGCCTTCTTCCCGTATTACGTGCCGAATGTCGCCGGTTTGTCGCGAATCGCCATCACCAATCATAACTTCGGCACAGCGTATCGCAGCTACGGATCACCTCAGGCATACACCTTGAGCGAAGCTCTGATGGATATGCTCGCAGAAAAAGCCGGTATCGACCCCTTCGAGTTCCGGCTTCGCAATGTCGCACGGGATGGCGAAACGAATCTCAACAGCAGACCCTTCAGACTCTATCCGATGGTCAATATGATGGAGATGATGCGGCCGTACTACGAAAAAGCGATCAAGGAAGCCAGGGAAAAAGATACGCCGGAAGTGCGCCGTGGCGTCGGTTTGGCATGGGGAGGATTCAATGTTTCGGAAGGTCCCACTGATCACGCGACGGTTATCCTTGAGCTGAATCCGGACAACACGATCACGAAATACGACACCTGGCAGGAACTCGGGCAGGGAGGCGACATCGGTTCGCTCATGGTGACACTGGAAGCACTCAAACCGCTGAAGATCACACCGGAGCAGATCAAGCTGATCCAGAGCGACACCAAGATCTGCCCGGACAGTGGCATGTCGGCCGGCAGCCGGTCTCATTATATGAACGGCAATGCCACCATCATCGCCGCGAAGAAACTCATGGACGCCATGCGAAAACCCGACGGGACCTTCCGGTCTTACGATGAAATGGTCAAAGAGGGGATCCCGACGAAACACGAAGGCAAGTTCAGCAACATCGTCCGATCAGGCCTCAGCCGCCTTGATCCCAATACCGGTATCGGCGATCCGACACCCGCGTTCACCTACGCTCTGAACCTGGCAGAAGTCGCTGTCGACACCAGGACGGGCAAAACGACCGTGACACGATTCATCTGCGTGGCGGATGTCGGCAAGGTCGGCAACATCGACGCGGTCAACGGCCAGGCGTTCGGAGGCATTTCACACAGTATCGGATTCGCTCTTTCCGAAAACTACGAAGACGTCACGAAACACACGAACATCGCTTCGAGCGGAGTCCCGTACATCAAGGACATCCCGGACGATATCATCGTGCTGTATCACGAAAGCGACGACAAGACCGGCCCGTTCGGGTCCTCGGGTGCGTCCGAAGCCTTCCAGTCATCGGGACACGTCGCCGTTTTAAACGCGATCTACAAGGCATGCGGCGTCCGGATCTACGAGATGCCTGCAACGAAGGAAAAAGTGAAAGCGGGACTCGACATTCTTTCCGGCGGCGGCACGATCGCTCCTCCCGGAAAATATTACCTGGGAGGGGATCTCTACGATGAACTCGAAGACATCAAAGCCAACCCCGTGCCTTACGGCGGCGATGATTTCTTCAAGCCCATGGGTGATTCCGGAGGAGAACGCTTCTTCTAGTCGTTCACGACTGTATGGCATTTCTGCACGAACTGGTCGTTGATTGTCTGCAATTCGAACGGGCATTCTGCACCGCAGCGTGCCCGTTCTGTCTCGATATCCGGGACTTCGTCGGCAAATTGCAGCAGGGACGATTCAATATCGCCTACAAAACCTATCAACAGACCGTCGGGTTTCCGGGTATCGTCTCGACACTCTGCCCGGAGCCTTGCCGACTGGTCTGCCCGATGAAAGATGCCGGAGGCGCAATATCTCTCAGATTGCTCGAACGCGCTTCAATGGATTTCGCCCGGACACGAATCCCCGACCAGTTCAATATGCCCTGGAAACCCCGGCGTATCGCAGTCGTCGGAGGCGGAATCAGCGGCCTGGCGTGCGCCCTCAGGCTCGCAACACGGAAATATCGCGTGACAGTGTTCGAACGATCAGATCGAATCGGCGGTCACCTCAATGGACTCATCGATCCGGATCTTCTTCGAGAAGAAATCGATCGCCCGTTCACCCACGAAACCTACGAACTGAAACTGAACACGGACATCCTCAGCCTCGATAGTCTCGATTGGGATGCGGTCTATGTGGCGACCGGTTCGGACGGCCCCGACTTCGGCCTCGCTCTCAATCCGGACGGTGCGTTCGCGACAAACTGTCCGGGGATCTTCATGGGAGGTTCGCGGATCGGACATGATACCGTGCGAGCGATCGCCGATGGACTGAATGCCGCCAATGCGATCGAGCGCTACCTGAAGATCGGTTCGATGAATCAACCGGATGAACCGCAGGGAACGCGATTGATCCCGGAGGCGATCCGGATCATTCCCGGTGAGGCGATCCAGCCGGGTAACGGCGGGACGTTCTCGAAGGACGAAGCGATCCTCGAAGCGAAGCGTTGCCTGAGATGCACGTGTGATAAGTGTAATTTCCATTCACCCCTCATGAGTTATTTCAGCAAGTTCCCGAAACGGATCACTGAAGAAGTCGAGGTGACGCTCAAACCGAGCTCGCTCGACGGCCACGCCACGCTTGCGACCCGCCTGATGTCGACCTGCATGCACTGCGGGTTGTGCAAACAGGTCTGCCCGGTCGATATCGATACGGGTGAGTTCCTGCTGGCGAGTCATCGGGCGATGCGCGAGACGGGCAAGATGCCGTGGGCGTTTCATGAATTTTTCCTGCGCGACATGGCGTTCTCGAATCATGATGCTGCATTGATCCAACCTCCTCCCAAGCACACGCCGTGCGATCGCCTGTTCTTCCCCGGCTGCCAGTTGGGGGCCTCCGATCCGGATCTCGTCATCGAGAGTTACCGGTTTTTATTGAAATACCACCCCGGAACAGCACTCATGCTGCAGTGCTGCGGAGCGCCGGCGGACTGGGGCGGCGACGATCCGATGCATCGGGCGGCCATCGGATCAATCCGGACTGCATGGGAGGGGCTGGGCAGACCGACGCTCATTTTCGCCTGTCCGATGTGTCGACAGATGTTTGCGAAGTATCTGCCCGAAATTCCAGATGAGTTCCTGTACGGATTATTCGAAGCGGAAGGAATTACACCGGGGATCCGAGGCGGGGGCGGGACCGTCTCGGTGTATGATCCCTGTGCGAGCCGGCACGAACCGCATGTGCAGGAAACCATCCGGAATCTCGCCCGGAAGGCTGGTTTCCGTCTGGAACCGCTCTTCATGGAGAGAACCATGGCGGAATGCTGCAGTTACGGGGGACATGTTGCGATCGCGCATCCGCCCTATGCCGAGCATGCGATCCGGAAACGGATCGGCCAGAATGACCATCCCTACATCACATATTGCTCGAATTGCCGCGACATTTTTGAAAAGTCCGGCAAACGAACCTATCATATCCTGGATGTAATGTTCGGAAGAGATGTGTCAGGACGAGTCCAGCCGACAGTCTCGGAGCGGCAGACGAACCGGATGCATCTCAAACACCGCCTTCTGCGTGATTTCTGGGATGTCGAAACGATGAATGCATTCGAAACACCCCTCTTCCTCTCGGATGAATTGAAGCGGAAACTGGATCGTGACCGGATCCTTGAGTCGGATCTGAAAACGGTCATCGATGATTGTGAAACGACCGGGCGGAAGTTGTTTGATCCCGTTTTAAATACATTCACCGGTCATAAACGAATCGGCAACATGACCTACTGGGTCGAGTATCGACTGAAGCCCGGCGGGGCTATCGAAATCGTCAATGGATATTGTCATCGCATGCGGATCGAAGAGCCCGGCCATGAGTGACCCGAAGAAACTGATCTGTCACCGATGCAACCGGGAACTGGAACTCCGGAAAGTCGACTTTTCCTATCTCGGACATACGTTCTATACCGATCTGCCGTGCTGCCCGGAATGCGGACTCGTGCACATATCCGAAGAACTCGTGCGAAATCGCATCGCCGAAGTCGAAATGCAGTTGGAGGACAAGTAGAGTGGCCGACCGGCACGTGCTCCGGCGTTCCTGGAGCGTCTGTCCGGTCTGTCTGACGACTGTGCCCGCGGAACGTGTCCGAATCGGTTCCGAAGTCTATTTATGCAAGACATGTGAACAGCACGGTGATTTCAAGACTGTGATCTGGAGGGGATGTCTGGATTTCGACGCGTGGGTTGGCGAGGAACCGCTGCCGCTTCAACACCCGCGATGCCCGGGCGGCTGCGGATTGTGCCGGGATCACCTCAGAAGTACATGCTGCGTCATTCTCAATGTCACGGATCGATGTAATCTGAATTGCCGCTTCTGCTTTTCGGATCGATCGCATAACAGTACGGATCCATCAATATCGGAGTTGACTCGATCACTCGAAGCGCTGATCGACAGGGGTAAAACACTGATCCAGTTGAGCGGGGGAGAGCCGACCGTACGGGACGATCTGCCCGCAATCATCCGGGCGGCCAGAACAAATGGAGCCAGATATGTGCAGCTCAACACCAATGGAATCCGGCTGAGCGGGAACCGGGATTACGTCCGGGAACTTGCCGAAGCCGGTCTGTCATTCGTGTTCATGCAGTTCGATGGAACGGATGATGAGGTATTCCGGCAGCTCCGGGGCCGGCCATTGCTGGATATCAAGAAACAGGCGATCGAGACCTGTGCAGGGTTCAACATCGGTGTGACGCTCGTGCCTACGCTCGTTCGAGGCATCAACGACCGGCAGATCGGCGACATTCTCGCGTTCGCCACGGCGCACTCACCTGCCGTGCGCGGCGTGCATTTTCAGCCCGTCGCGTTTTTCGGGAGGATTCCTCGAACCCCTGTCGATGCGGACCGGATCACGCTGGATGAATTGATGTCCGAAATCCGGATCCAGACGGGCGGACGGATCCGTGAGGAACACCTGCTGCCATCGTGCTGCGATCATCCACTTTGCGGGTTTCACGGGGATTTCGTCATCGATCGAGACGCCATGATTCCGCTTCTGAGGCGCGGCACATCGCCGGGCCGCTGCCCGGATCCGGCGGCCGCGGAAAAAAATCGTGAATTTGTTGCCCGGCGCTGGCTCCGGACCGAGTTGCAGCAGGGTGGAGCAGGGGAATGCTGCACAGATATACACGATATGGAGTATTTTGTTAAAAAAGTCAGGGAAAACGGCTTCACTGTGACGGCGATGGCGTTTCAGGACGCCGGAAATCTTGATGTCACACGCCTGCGCCGGTGCAGCCTGCACGTCTTCGATAATGGCCGGTTCGTGCCGTTCTGCTCGTACTATCTGTCCGGCTGGTCACATGAAAACGCACCCCGGAGGCATTGAAGGAACCGACCGGGCGATCACCCGGTGCACCCTGCCGCCACATGCTCTTGTACTGGATCTCGGGTGCGGAACCGGCTCAACCGTCCGGCATTTGCGGCACACCCATGGTTTCCATGCGTGGGGAATCGATTCAGATCCGGTTCGCGATGGCGAGTCAGGTGGCGTCATTCACGCGCGGGCCGAGCAGTTGCCATTTGCCGGTGCGTGCGCTGACGCTGTGTTGATGGAATGCAGCTTTTCATTGATGCAGCATCCCGGTGCGGTGCTCGACGAGTGCCGGCGTGTCCTGAAGCCGGACGGCATTCTCATCGTTTCGGATATGATTGCACGGGGCGAGCCAGCACGCCTCAACGGGTGCCTCGGAAGGATCGAACGTCAGGAAACCGTGCTGACCCGCCTGGAACGCGGTGGGTTTTCGATCGAAGATGTCGAAGATCTCACTGAGGATCTGATCCGGCAATGGGGCCAGATGATTCTCGACCGGAACGCCGAACGATTCTACCGCGAAATCGGTGCTGATGCGGCGATGCTCAGACGCATTCGTTGCGGTTACTGCCGGATCACCTCCCGGAGGAGGCACGCATGATGTCCCCCGTCGAGATATGGCTCAGGGAGCGGACGGGACTGACCGGCATGACGAGCGCCGGGCTGTCGTCCTGGCAAGTAAACCGGTTGCGGGAAGTGATCGAATATGCAGCGAGTCGGACGCGTTTCTACAAAGGCCTGGATGAAACCGTATCCCTGACTCGACTTCCCTTCACGACCCCTGCGGATATAGTCTCCGACCCGGCGGCGTTTCTGGCCATCCCACCGGGTGATGTCGCGCGCGTCACGACACTCGCGACTTCAGGCACAACCGGTGGCCGCAAACGCATTTTCTTCTCGGAGGAGGACCTGGAACGCATCCGCGTCTTCTTCGCAGTGGGGATGCGGACTTTGGTCAGGAGTGGACAGTACACGGCGATTCTGATTTCGGATACGACCGAAAGCAGCCTGGGCAGTCTCCTGAAGAGCGCGCTTGCAAGGCTCGGGGTCGAATCGGAGATTCCGGTGATCCGGGACGCCGCTCAGGCGATCGATGCGGCCCGTGGTGCGGATTGTCTCGTCGGGATGCCCGCGGAACTGCTCTACATGAGTTGCCTGGTACCGGATCTGCGTCCCGGCAGCGTTCTTCTGACTGCAGATTATGTCCCGGCGGCCATCATCGATCGTCTCCGACGAACATGGAATTGCAGGGTTTACTCGCATTATGGTCTGACCGAGGTCGGCTTCGGTTTTGCGGTCGACTGCAACAGCCATGAGGGACATCATTATCGTGCCGCGGATTTCATTGTCGAAATCATCGATCCGTTGAGCGGAAATCCGGTTGATCCGGGACAGTCAGGAGAGATCGTGATCACCTCCCTGAGCAACGAAGCGATGCCGCTGATCCGGTACCGAACGGGTGATCGATCGCGACTGATCGTTGCACCGTGCGGGTGCGGAGGTGTCGCTCCACGTCTGGGACGGATCGACGGACGCCTCGATAAGAATGGAGACCCGGGGGACGTGTGGAATGTGAACATTCATCGCCTGGACGAACTGTTGTTTGCGGACCCGGATGTTCGGAGCTTCGATGCTGCATGGATTCGCGAAAATGAGGCGATCGGGCTGAGACTGACCTTCGATGCATCACGATCCTTCGATGAAAAAACATTACGGGAGCGGTTGCCTCATGATCTTCCGATTCGCATCCGACATGCGGATTTCGATCCCTTCCTGGAACGCGGGAAACGCACGATCAGACCAGACCTGTCCAGGCCGGATCGGGCCACAACGGGCAGTGATTCCGGATGCATTCCTTGTTCACCGCAAATTGAGCGCATCGAAGGCGGGTTACGGGAAAGGTCACGCCGATCAGGCCTTCCAAAATCGGAGCTGCTTCCGTGAATGCCAGCCATGCATCCCGTTGGCAGCACCGGGCGGCTTCAAAGGATGCGATTCGCGCCAGCACCGATTGAACCGCTCCGAGAACGAGCGTTCGCTTGACGGCATCAACCGGATTGGCATCCAGGACCAGAGAAACTGCAATGCCGACGCCGGTGGCCGCTCCGCATGCACCGAAAAACGCACACGCGCCTCCGCAGATCGTCCGCCCCCGTTCGATCGCCGTGATGAGCTGGTTGTCTGTGATGGGATGGCCATTGTTGCGCAGGGCGGCGAGTATCACGGCGGGAACCAGAATGTGATGCTCCGGACCGTGGATGCGCATACCCTGGTGCGAGCGGATTGTCTGCATCAGGAGCGCCGGATCGTCGATATCACTATGCAGGCAGATCGATTCGATGATCAGCGCAGCATCGTCCCGGTGGCAGTCATCGCAGACGAAATGTCCCTCGGAACAGCAGGCGTTGGCGGCGATGTTCCGGTTGCAGAAATGGCAGGTCTGTCGCTGATTTGTCTCGAAGTACACAAGCGGTGCACCGCAGACCATGCAACCTGATCGATGAGGAGATAACGCGGCGGTTTCGGGTTTGGACTTGTGTCCGGTTTCGGATGTGCAGCATGAGTAATCAATGGGCATTCCGTCTGTCCTCCGGAGAGTTCGCGACAGCCATCTGCCGGACTCGGCCAAGTATAGCACGGGCGAATCTGGTGTTAAAATCCGGATCCGTGTACCGATGCACGCCATGAACCTCCGGGAAGCTGAGTTGACCGGATTGTCTTCCGTCGATACGATTCACGGGAACATCGTGCAATCCCTGGTTGCACACTTGACCGACAGAATCGGAAAAGGATCTGCATGGAGCGGCAAAACGGTCTTGATCAACCCGTTTCGACAATCGCACGCCGGGACGTGATGACTCTGGATGAGGGGTTCAGCGTCCGGGAAGCCCTGGATCATATCCGATCGCATGGACTCGGCGAGCGCATTGTGTATTTCTATGTTGTCGATCAGGGGGGACGATTGAAAGGAGTGATCCCCACGCGTCGTCTCCTGACGATGCCACTGCATCAGAGGGTCTCCGAACTCCTCATCCCGAAACTCGTGACGATTCACCGGGATGATTCGATTTTGAAGGCATATGAAGCCCTCGTTCAGAACAAACTGCTCGCCATTCCGGTAGTCGATGACGATCTGCATGTGACCGGTGTGATCGATGTCGGCATGCTTACCGAAGACAATCACAAACTGGAAGAGCGTGAGCAGATCGAGGAAATCTTCGAGACCATCGGTTTCAGAATCTCGGACATGCAGACCGCATCATCGATCCGTATTTTTTCGCTGCGCTTCAGATGGCTCCTCGCGACGATCGCCAGCGGGACACTTTGCGCGATATTGACGGGGATCTTTCACGAAACACTCGCACGGAGTCTCGTGCTGGCCTTCTTTCTGACCCTGGTGCTGGGGCTTGGCGAAAGCGTCAGCATGCAATCCATGACTGTGACCATCCATGCTCTCCGACGGACACCCCTATCCGTCCGGTGGTGGATGACCGCCTTGTGGCGCGAAACCCGGACAGCTCTGCTGCTGGGCCTCGCATGCGGGCTTGCAGTGGGTGTCATCAGTCAGTGGCTTCACGGATCGACCGCAGCCGCTGTGTCGATCGGCGCGAGCATCGCACTGACGATCTGCGCAGCGGGAGGGTTGGGCGTGACCATCCCGTCGCTGCTCCACGCGCTGGAACTCGATCCGAAA
>CALFER010000013.1 GCA_937951895.1 uncultured bacterium | reverse complement strand
TGATCAACGACAATTTAAAATGATCTCCGACGACAATTAAAATTGAGGTAAATGTCGTTCACTAAAAAGGGTCATCCGAGTCCTGTATAGTTGTAGTGACAAAGCCACAACGACAGGAGGATCTCGGATGACCACAGACCATCAGTTTCGGAGGTTATTGAAGATGAAAAACAGTGAGAAATCAATAGCAGATGCTGCGATGAGATCCGGGATGAGTGAGAATACTGCCCGTAAGTATTTGAAACTAAATCGATTGCCGAGTGAGGTTGCGCAGCCACATGTCTGGCGCACACGGGAGGATCCGTTTTCTGAAGACTGGAATGAGGCGAAGGTGATTCTTGATGTGATTCCAGGGTTAAAAGCGAAGACCATGTTTGACTATTTTAGGAGAAAACGTCCAGGGAAATATGAGGATGGGCAATTGAGGACGCTGCAACGTCACGTTAAGCAATGGCGCGCACTGGAAGGACCGGGTAAGGAAGTGTTTTTCGATCAAATTCACGAGCCGGGCAAATTGTGCCAATCGGATTTTACGCGGATGAACGATTTGGAAGTCACGATCAAAGGAGAGCTATTTTTTCACATGGTGTATCACTTCGTGCTGAGTTACTCGAATTGGGAAACCGGAACGATCTGTTTTTCGGAGAGTTTTGAGAGTTTGAGCGAGGGACTGCAGAATGCGTTATGGGAATTGGGGGGTGTTCCGGAAAAGCATCAAACCGATCAATTAACTGCTGCAGTACAGAATATTCCGAAACCGGAGATTCTGACCCGGGATTACAAGGCGTTGCTGACGCATTATCAGATGGATGTCCGATATAGCCAGGCGGGGCACCCGAATGAAAATGGAGACGTCGAGCAGCGTCATTACCGATTTAAGGATGCGGTGAACCAGATGCTGTTACTTCGTGGCAGCCGGGATTTTGAGAGCCGCGATGAGTATGCGTTGTTTATACGCAAGCTGTTATCGGATCTGAATGCCGGTCGACAGAAACGGTTTCAAGAAGAGTTGAAGAGCTTGCATGCTCTTCCTATGCGCCGACTGGAGTCGTGCAAGGATCTGGACGTGCAGGTGCGGAGGGGAAGTACGATTCATGTGCAGAACAATGTCTATTCGGTGCATAGCCGGTTAATCGGTGAAACAGTCCGGATCAGGATATATGCAGAGCATTTGGAGGTGTGGTATGCGCAGCGGAAGATCGATGTGATTCCGCGTCTTCATGGCCGGGGGAAGCATACCATCAATTACCGACACATCATCGATTGGCTGATTCGGAAACCTGGGGCATTCGAAAACTACAGATACCGTGACGATCTGTATCCGAGCACTCGGTTTCGAATGGCCTATGACTGGTTGCAGGACCATTGTCCTGCGCGAGCGGTTAAAGAGTATTTAAAGATTCTGCATGTAGCGGCCCATGAAACAGAATCCGGAGTTGATGCCATCTTGCAGGGAATCATTGATTCCGGGGGTGAGTTTGACGCTGGGGAGATCGAAAGGGACATCCAGTCGGGACGAACGCCGTCGAGGATAACGGACGTGACGATTGCTGAGGTGGAGTTGAACCGATTTGATACTCTGATTCCGTCCATGGCGGTGATCGGATGAAAGAAACGCCCAATATCCATAAAGAATTACAGAATCGACTGAAAGAGTTGCATCTTCCAACGATTCGCAGTGATTACGAGAAAGCCGCCCGGAGCGCTGAGAATGAATCGATGAGTTATGAAAGCTATTTGAATGATCTGGCACAACGGGAATGTGACGTGCGCCGACAGAAACGAATTGAGCGGATGCGGCGATTATCCCATTTACCCCGAGACAAGACCATGAACACCTTTGAAATGAAACGCCTTCCGTTGCCGGTACGACATCGGGTGGTGAGTTTACAGGAAGGTCATTTTCTGGATAAGACGGAAAATGTACTGGCCTTTGGAAATCCAGGCAGTGGTAAAACTCATGTGTTGTGTGCGATCGGTCATGAACTGATCATGAAAAACCGAACGATCTACTACTCAAGCTGCAGTCTGTTAGTGCAGGATCTGCTGATAGCCAAACGCGAGTTGAAATTATCGAAACTCCTGAAGAGGTTGTCAAAATTCGAGGGTCTTATCATTGACGATCTCGGGTATGTACAACAGAGTCGCGATGAAATGGAAGTGCTGTTTACACTACTAGCGGAACGGTATGAACGCGGATCGGTGATGATCACAAGCAATCTGCCCTTTTCCCAATGGGAGAAAATTTTCAAGGATCCCATGACCACGGCAGCGGCGATTGATCGTCTCGTTCACCACAGCGTGATTCTGGAATTGAATGTTTCCAGTTATCGATTTGAACAGGCCCAAGCCAAAGCAACTACAGACGGTTCAAGTTTGGTGTCAACAGACTATTCTCAAGACTCTGATCTGCATGACACCCGACATGAAACGGGTGAAGGAGACGGGACGTGGGATCCTCAGGACAAAAACTAACCTCGCATGCCCTGTCCCAGATTCTCAAGATATCTCGAGCAACGATCAGTCGGTGGATAGCCGGAGGATGTCCTTTTCAGGAAACCCCTCATTCTCGGAAATACCTGTTTAGTCTGAGTGACGTTGAAAACTGGCTGAACCGGACGTGTGAACCCAAAACGTCGCGCGGCACCCCATCTCGCAGACACCTGAAACAGTATTGGATTTTTAATTGGGAAGGCCGATACAAAGAGACCGTTTGGGGAAGTAAAAGAGCGTATGAATCTCTAATCTGTTATGGCCGGGACGAGTATTACAAAGCACGCTCGTGTGCAATCGATGACTCATGCAGAGAATACATTGCATACGGGGGCAAACTGCGTCTATACAACTCAATCCGACAAAGTGATGAAATTGACTGGGATGAATCATTGATCGATACGTCCGAATATGAAGAGTGATCATATGACATTGACGCTCGCCACATCCGCAGGGGCATTTCATCCCCTGCACCCCCGATCAACTTTTTAAAAAAGTTGAATAAAATCTAAGAAAGGATGAGTCGTTTTCTTATGGATTTGAAACATCAATTCTAATTGTCGTTGAGGCTCAGACACAATTGTCGCTTGACA
>CALFER010000012.1 GCA_937951895.1 uncultured bacterium | reverse complement strand
AGGCAGTCGCCGGCGTCGATCGTGCGCAGATCGTCTCTCCCACGACCGCCACGACCGTTGAGTCCAATAAGCTCCCTGCACTCGGAACCGTCACGATCACGGAGGGCGAGTAATGGGCACGCTGCAGCAGCGTCAGACCCCGGTGATCGGCAATCAGCTCTACCAGCTCCTGCCGCGTCGATACCGCGCGAATGATCACTCTCCCCTTCTTTGCACCGGAGAGACTCAGCGTTTGAAATTCACGCAGAGGTTCTTTCGGGTATTCGGCGACACATACGACTCGATCCGGAACCGATATGGAGAACTCCTCAACTGGCACAACCCCTATCGTGCCCCCGCAGAAGTCCTCGAGTATCTGGCTGCGAATTACGGCTGGCCGCTCGATACATCCATCGATGAGGATTTCCAGCGGATACTGATCAACAACCTGCACCTGATCTATTCCCTTGCAGGCACAGAACGAGGCATCAGGATTGTCCTGTACGCCCACCTGGGCATCTCACCCCGAATCATCCGATCGAACGGCCCAGACACAGCCAGGGCAGTTCTCAGCATGGTCTTGGCTGCCGACAGCACCAACGAATACCTCGATGTCACCAGTGGCGCAGGAACGCTCCTCCCGGGCGACAGAATCACCGTCACCGATGGCTGGCATACCTGCGAGACAACGGTCGTCCAGATGGTGATCAACCGGATCTACATCTCTGGTCTGTCGTACACCATCAGAAAGGGCGGCCGAGTCATCAAGGGAAGATTCAATCCACACGGGAAATCGACCGTCGGCGGTTCGTATCTGTTCCGATCGGATTCAACGCTCTCAGATCTGAATGGACGCACCGGTGACTCGAGTATGCGGTCAATCAGCGATGCCGACCGCGCGCTCCGAATGACGCTGATACTTCAGTGGCCACACACGCTCACCGCTGCACAACTGAATCTGGCCACATACCTTGTCGAATACATGATTCCTGCTCGGGATCATTACGCATTCAAATACGAATCTTTCACTGCTTGTCGAGCGGTCAGCGATCTGTCCAGAACAGACACTCGCGCTCGCACGGCGTCATAGGAGGGGTCATGGGAAACATCAGGACCGAACGACGACAACAATACATGGAGGAAATTTCATACGATTTCCTTCAGCATCTGATCGATATCAGCGTCCAGGCGGCCAAGAACATCGGCAAGGACATCCTCGGTTATGGGGTCATTTCCGGAGGAGCGGTTGCGCAAACGGATCCCGTCTCGATGTCGGTGAACGTAGCAGCGATGCTCGGATACTCCGCTCTCGGTGACCACCTCCGAACAATCGCTTCGGTCGAGGTGGACTGCAGCGAGGATTACGCTGGCGCATCCACGATCCCGCTCGCAGGAAACCTCTGGATCTCGATCTTCGCGTTCCCGGACTGGACGGATGGCGACGAACGACCGGACGGTATCGGGAACATGGCGTATCACACGCGCACCGAGGCCGTGGAGTTCCAAGTGCGCAAAGGCACCGCGACAGCAGTTCCGGCGAATCCGGGTTCTGGCGCAATTCGGATCTGCTCGATCCGCCTCAGTTCCTCGACGACATCAATCACCACATCAATGGTGAACACCGGCACCGGTTACCGCGACACACTCACGATCCTCGGCGACCGGGTGAAGAAGGCTGGTGACAACCTGACTGGATCCGTTCTGTATAACGGGAAACCATTGATCTTCAGCAATTCCGGAACGACTTCGCTTCGGCTCCCTCCAGGATCGGACCCGTGGGCAGAAATCAGAATCTCCGGACTGAGCAACAGTGATTTCGACAATCACTATGCGCTTTCCTCGCAGATCATCGATACGGGCATTTCATCGAAGAACCTTCATGTGCTTTGCACTCCAAAGACTAACCTCTTCCACCTCGGAAGTGTCGCACAGCTGTTCATCAATCCGGTGAGACTGCGGTGGCATACGGATTTTGTTGCTGCAGCTGCGAACAGCACGTTCACGGAAGGTCTTCTCATTTACCAGGAGGTCGACGCGAATGATACGTTCACTGGCCGGATTCAAATCATCGTTATTGGCAGTCAGCTTTTTGTTTCTCGCTTTATCAACGTGCCTATCCGGTGGCTCGCAGTGGCACCCATGCCTTCTGCGAACCTCATCTGATGGAGGTGATTCGATGAAAAACACGCTCGTAATTTACCGGCTCAGTGACAACCGTGTCCTGAACTACGCAGAACAGGCTCACGGCCTTCCAAAGATCACGGATTGGGACACGACCAACTTCGACTCCACGACTCCCCTGTTCGATTCCAGTTCGATGGATTACCAGGTTGGAGTCGAGGTCTACGGTGAGGACGACTTCGATCCGGAAACCGGTTTGTTGACCGATGCTGCGTGTGCGGCCTACGGCATCGCCACCGGCGCGAAGGCGAAATACATCAAGGATCTCGCGATCGCCATTCCGGAGATCACCAATCTGGTTGACGACCTGGTCGTGACACTGGATGGAGGACAGATCCAGAGCGTCTCGGAGTCACTCCTCTCGGCAGCGTATCGCCAGACGTATCTGAAGCCTTATCTGGAGTTCCCGGGAGGGTGCGGCGTACAGGATCTCGGGACGGATCCGTACACAGGCCTGCAGCTCGTCAGCCTCCCGACCACAGAAGGCACCTCATACATCCAGGTGCGAGCGAAAGTGTTCGATGCGGATGGGGTTCAGCTGACGACCGAAGTCGAGGACACGAACGTCCTGTTCTCGGTCTCCCGTGGCAAGATCAACGGCGATCGTGCCGGAGTGCTGAACTCTACCGGAGAGGATACGTTCCGGATCGCACCGCCGAAAGAATCGATCATCGTCGAGGTATCGCTCCGATCGCTCGACATCTACGCTCCAGGACAGGAAATGCTGCCCGGCTCATTCATGTTCCAGATCGATTCGGAAGGTGATTAAGAGATGCGGTCTCTGATCACCCTTGCTTGGTTTCTTGTGGCATCGGCGTGTCTGGCAGCGGATACGCCGACGCCTACTGCGACTCCAACCGAAACGCCCACTGAGACTCCGACTCCGTATATGCTCGAGGATCCATACAACGAGTTCTATCTGCGGTTTTCGGATTTCGAGCCAGGTGTCCGGTATCTCATTCCTCAGCAGTTCGAGGTGACCCCACTCCCGACTCATACTCCAACGGTCGGGGCGGGGACGCCGACGAACACCCCACTCCCTACTCGCACGCCAACGCCGACTGTAACTCCGACGATGACCCCGCTAGATCCGACCGATTGCCAGTATCACGCTTCATACGCCTGTGACGGAAAGAACAAAGGCGAATTGCAGTTCGTGATCACCGGGCCAGTTGACGGCCAGGTGATGATGGTCATGGGCGGTGGGACTCAGCTCGGGAATGCGGATATCCCGGCGACCAATACACCGACAGTCACAAAAACGCCCACCGTGACGCCGACGCCAACCAGGACGAACACGCCGACAGTCACCCCGACGCTGACGCCGACACTGACTCCCATCCCAATCAGCGACTATGTGCGCCGGGATGGAACGACTCCAATGACCGGAACATGGAATGCGGGTGATTTCGCGTTCTACTTCCAGAAGTTTTTCGACGCAAATGATCCAACCTATTACGTGGATCCGTCTGCGGCCACTTCGGCCTATTTCGCCGGAGATATCCGGATCGGAAATTCATCTGCGGCAGACGACGATTACATCTATTTCGATGCCGGATCGAAATATATTCGATGGCATAATGGTGACGATCGTTTTTTGATCAATGCAGAGTGGACGGTTGATCGTCTTGGCGCTGGTGGCAGCATAAATCCTGAATACGAACTGCATCTATACCGGACGAATGTCACCTCGACAGGTATTAGCAATACGATTGCGGTGATTGAGGGAAACGAGAACGAGTACTTCTCGTTTCTCATGGGCGCGACTGGTGACTATGAACACGGATTTCTGTGGTCAACAGGCACAACCGGTGGAGCGCAATATGACGCCTACCTGACATTCCATGCGAGCACGGACACACTGGCAATTTCGGCCAACAATGACGGAGTCGGGACGGTCAGAATTCTGACGCTATCTCCGAACGGTTACTTCCTCGCGAACTGCGATGCGGGTGCCGGAACGCCACTCGTCATCGATGCCAACGGCGAAATCCTGATCGCGAACACCCCGACTCCAACTTCGACGCCAACGGCTACAGCCACACCGACAAACACAGCAGCACCGACGAATACGCCGACCAGCACGCCTGTTGCCGGATATCCGATCTGCTTCGAGAACGACCGAGACATCACTGCAGACGCTTACCTGTATCTCGGCAACTGGCAGACTTCATCGACCTACGGCTATCCCATGCCATACGCTGGCAGCATCACGAGCATCTGGGTGTGCGCAAACTACAGCACCTATACCCCGGGAGATAGGACCGATTTCGAGGTCCGCAAGGGTGGCACCAACGTCTTCGAGATCCGCC
>CALFER010000011.1 GCA_937951895.1 uncultured bacterium | reverse complement strand
ACCTCCGACCAGTACACCCGTCCCGCCTTCACCCACGCGCACGCCGACCCGCACACCGACGTTCACACCCACTTCCATTGCGACACCGACGCAAACACCGACGCGAACGCATACCCCGACTGCTCCGACTCAGACACCGATCCCACCGACGCCTACACCTCAACCGCCGACCAGTACGCCTGTCCCGCCTTCACCCACGCGCACGCCGACCCGCACAGCGACGTTCACACCCACCTCCATCGCGACACCGACGCACACTCCGGTTGCTCCGACGAACACACCCATGTTACCGACGAACACACCTGTATTGCCGACGAATACCCCGATATTCCCAACCGACACACCGGCAGTGCCGACCGGGACACCGGTTCCGGCGACCGGCACTCCGGCACCCTATACCCCGACACCCACGCCGGAGCCGACATCCGTCTGTGATGTGACCGGAGTCACCGTATCGATGCCGTCTCATCTGTTCCATCCGGGTGATCTCTGCTCCTGCACGGCTCTCGTCTGCAATGCGTCGGGATCCACTCTGTCGGGATATCCGCTCTTCGTCATTCTCGATGTGTACGGCAGTTACTATTTTGCACCATCGTTCGCTCCGTTCGACAACTATCTGGTTTTTCACCCTGCTTTCGAAGTCGGTCAGACTGTTGTGGAGGTGTTGCCGGCATTCAGTTGGCCGCCGGAAGTCGGTTCGGCGGGAGGTCTGATGTGGTACGGCGGGCTGACGAATCCGGCCATGACCGAGTTGTTTGGCGAACTGAGCATGTGGGAGTTCGGATGGGGACCATGACAAGAGCGTGTTCTTGACGGATTGCCCACGATAGAGATACATTCAAGTTAAATTGATTCAACGGTAGGTACATCGGTAATGATTCGGTGATCCTGACGACGGGATACAAGGAGAGAACATGAAAAAGTATGTTGCAGAGTTCATGGGTACGTTCTGGCTTGTTCTTGGCGGCTGCGGAAGCGCTGTTCTGGCCGCCGCTTTCCCGGATATCGGAATCGGATTGCTCGGTGTTTCACTGGCCTTCGGCCTGACCGTACTCACCATGGCATTCGCGATCGGCCATATTTCGGGCTGCCACCTCAATCCGGCCGTTTCGGTCGGTCTTTGGGCCGGAGGGCGATTCCCGGCCAAGGATCTGTTACCGTACATCATTTCGCAGGTTCTGGGCGGTATCACGGCCGGTGCCGTGTTGTTGATGATCGCCGGCGGGAAAGTCGGTTTCAACGTATCGGCGGGATTCGCGTCGAACGGGTATGGCATGCATTCTCCCGGAGGCTATGGTCTGCCGGCAGCCCTGATCACGGAAATCGTCATGACCATGATGTTCCTTCTGGTCATTATGGGCGCAACGGACAAACGAGCTCCCCAGGGGCTGGCCCCGGTCGCGATCGGTCTGTGTCTGACACTGATTCACCTGATCAGCATCCCCGTGACGAACACCTCCGTCAATCCGGCCCGCAGCACGGGTGTCGCCGTGTTCGTCGGAGGGTGGGCGATCGCACAACTCTGGTTGTTCTGGATCGCTCCGATTGTCGGAGGTGTTCTCGGTGCTGCGATCTATCGATTCATCGGCAGCGAGGAGAAATCATAAATCCCGGGATCCGCGCTCCGGAATCGGACGATCCGGTCACCTGAGGGGATCCGATCATCCGCCGATGTCCGAGTTGAATGTGTCGCCTCCATGGATGTCGCCTGAGCGGAACCCCTTGTAAAACCAATGCCTGCGTTGCTCGGATGTGCCGTGCGTGAAGGAATCCGGCACGACATATCCACGCGCACTCTTCTGAATGCGATCGTCGCCCACTGCGCTGGCTGCGTTCAGGGCCTCATCGAGATCCCCCTCTTCGAGCAGATTCAGCCGGCTGGCATAATGGGCCCAGACGCCTGAAAAGTAATCCGCCTGCAGTTCGAGCCGGACGAGGTATTTGTTGAATTCCTCCTCACTGAGCCGAGAGCGCAGGGCCATTACCTTTTGGGATAATCCGAGCAATGTCTGCACATGGTGCCCGATCTCGTGCGCGATGACGTATGCCATCGCGAAATCACCCGGTGCTTTGAAGCGTCTGTGCAACTCGTCGCAGAAACTCAGATCGATATAAACCTTCTGGTCACCCGGGCAATAAAACGGGCCGGTGGCCGCGTTGGAGTAGCCGCAGGCCGAGTTCACGCTACCCGTGTACAGCACGAGTTTCGGGTTGATATACTCGGATCCCTCAGCTCGGAAAAGCTCGGTCCAGACATCCTCGGTTTCCGCAAGCACAACGGCGACGAAACGAGCCAGTTCGTTTTCCTCCGGAGAACCCTTGTAGGTCGATGATTCCATCTGCGTTCCATCGACCTGGACGGTCTCGAGCAACTGGGTCGGATCTCCGCCAAGCATGTAAACAGCCAGGACAAGAATCACTGTCCCGATGCCTCCGCCGACCATCATCCCGGGTGTGCGGCCTCCCCGGCGATCCTCGACGTTCGAGCTTTCTCTTCTGCCCTGCCATTTCATGGCGAACCCCCTATTTCCTGACTGCGCGATAGACAATCAGGAGAACAATGGCTCCAGCCACTGCCAGGAACAGGCTCCACAGATTGAATCCCGTCACGGTTCCCAGCCCCAGGAATGTCCCGATAAAACCGCCGATAAATCCCCCCGCGATCCCGATCAGTGTCGTAACAACAACTCCTCCGGGGTCTTTGCCGGGAAGGATGAACTTTGCGAGATAGCCGACGACCAACCCCAGAACGATCCAGGTCAGAATCCCCATGTTGTACCTCCAAATCTTGCACCGTAACATTATTCGACCGACGTTTGTCAGGTCGAGCGTATCTGTCTAATGACAAATATACACGAGTTGTCTGTTTAATGCGACTGTGCGAGCTGTCCTGAGGATTTTGAGATGTACCCCTTTTTCATAAAAATCAGGCGCAGACTCCAGACGACTTTGTCGCGCAAGACGCTTTTTCTGACAAGATAGCTAATCTTACTTGCCAAATCGCCAAGCATATCCTCGTTTTCATCTTCTTCATGCCTCGGATCGTGTGCTCTT
>CALFER010000010.1 GCA_937951895.1 uncultured bacterium | reverse complement strand
TGCGCTCCCGGATGTGGGATTCCCACCGGTGACGCAGCCAGAACCGCGTGTCGAGCTGCAGCCAGGTCTTCGCCTGTTCGTCGATCGCCGAGGTGCCAGCGAGCTTCACGCCGACTTCCTTGGCGATCTGGGCTTTCGATAGCCGATAGGTGCGCTGCACCGAAGCCTTGACGGTTTTCCGAAGATCCGGATCTGAGTAGAACGACTCGGCGAGATGGACGTCCAGGTAGGGGAGAATGATCTGGGAAATCATCTCCTCCGAAACCTCCTGATTGATGCCGTCCATCATCTCGACGAGGTCTTTCATGCTCTCGCTGACATTCTCGCGCCAGACCTGATTGATCTTGCGCACCATGTTCCGTTCGACGGCGAGGAAGTCGTCGTTCGTCGGTTTGTAGACCGACCGGACATTGAACGACCGCTCTGCGCCAGCCAGCCAGATCGCGTTGTCGATTCGGGCGATACGTGTTTCGAGATCGCTCTCGACCATCGCAATGCGCTCGTTGATCATCAGTTCTGCTGGCATATCCGCTCCTGGAGCACCGGGAGAACCTGGTCTCGGAACTGCTCTGGCGTGACGTTCAAAACAGTGCGGAGGTATTCCGCAAAGCGCTTACCATCGGTCGGTTTCGGTGGGTCTTTTTCTTCCGGAACTGCAGGCTGCTGCTCTTCTTCGATCGCAGCCTCGGTCACGGCCTCCAGGTCATCCAAAGACATCAGCCCCTGCGTTCCAAACATCCAGATCTGACCGAGTTTCTTCGACCGTTCTTCGCTCTCCGGATCGATTGCCTCTGTCGCTTCGATCCGTGTCCGGAACTCGGAAATCTTCTGCGGCACCCGCGACCAAATCTCCGCAATCTCAGCGGTCTGTTTCGGGTTACTCGTGTCGAGTTCCTGCAGGCGGATCACGAAGGATTTAAACTCCGTTCCGTTCAGGATGATCCTGTCCAGGCATTGCGTCTCATACTCGTTCTGCTCCGGTTCGAGGATCAGCTCCTTGAGTCGTTTCAGATCAGCCTCTTTATCTGATCCAGAACCGAGAGTCCCTGTGTCGGCATGCACTAGAGATGGAGGCATCTGACACGAGTTCGCAATGCGCTGACCCTTGTGTTTGTTCATTTCAAGAAACTTGTCAGGGTCAGGTCCTTTGATCTCGTGTACCTCGATCGGAAGCTTCCCCTGGAAGGTCGACAAGCTTTTGATTGGAATCTCGATCGTCAGCGCCTTGCGATGATCCCCACCATGCTCCCTCTGTTCCGCAGTGTCCCTGAGCCATTGCTGAACAACGTCGGGAAGCGTGCGCCCACCGGCTACCTTCGCCTCGGGAAAGACACAGAGCAGATTCGGCAGGCAGTTGCCTCGAAAATGTCCCCACTCATATCGGCCAATCTCCCAGGAGACATCGACACTCTGTTTCTCTGCGTACCAAATCGGCCACCCGCAGTTCTCATCCCGGGCATCGTATTGACGAAGTGCAATGATCGAACAGCCATCCATCAACTCGCCCTGGTCAACTCCCCAGGTCTTGTCCTGCGTGTGACCGGTGTATTTGTTGATGAATCGCGGATCACCATAGGTCTTGGCGTAGCGGATCTGGTTGTCGCCGGCGTTGATTATCCACCGAGGGAACCGGACGTCAGCCGGGTCATCGACTTCGATCTCGGTGCGCGTGATCGCAACACCCCCCGACTGGTTCGGAATCTGGATCGACCGTTTGACCTTCCGCGGTTTGAGTGGCTGCGCATGCAACCGGTTCAGATGGGATATGCGAGAGATCTCCCGGCCGATGACTTTCCCATCACGCTTGACCTCGACCAGATTCTCATCGATCCGGATCAGGCCCATGCCAAAGTCATATTTGTCGCAGTGGGCTCGATACCCGACCTCAGACATGGATGGATAAAACTTCTCCCGAATCCATTCCTCTAGTTTCCCTCGTTCAGTCTCATTCGGCGTTCCGGAGTTGTATGGAGATGATTCGAGACGATGGCCGAGGCGAGCAACAGCCGCAGCTTTAAACCGATTGCAGCATTGGAGGATTCCATTGGTAGCCACCGAATCGGAAAGATTGGCCAGATCATCCATCGGGGCATAGATCGCTTCACCAGAGGATGCGAAGAATCGGTTGATGTAGTTCGATGCCCTGGCGATGCGCTCTTGCTCTCCGGTGATCTTCTCGTTCAGATCAGCTGCGTTCGGATTCGCAATCGAGACCATCATCGGTTTGCGCGCTTGCGCCATCCCTTTTACTGTCCTCGCTCGTTGTTTCATCCGACCCTCAGAACAAACTCATCGCAGAGTTCATTGAATGCCCCGCTTGTTGTGTCGACCATGTCGTCATGAGCACCATCCGGGAATGCATGGAGCTGCGCGAAGTAGGCCTCCTGGACCGTGTCGAGGACATCGACATTCCCGGCCTCTGCTTGCGCGCTGAATGGTTTAATGCGAGTGAGTTTGTCTTTCGTTGATGGAACGCCGGCTACATCAACACCAGCGACGAGACCGATCAACCTGGCCGCTTCCCTCTGCGCTGCAGAACCGGGTTCAATCTCGAATCGGCACATATACTCGATGCCGTTTTGCGCTGCCCTGCGTGCGTCTTGGGCTACGATGTTTTTGAACCAGTTGTCCTGCTGGGATGGTGCGATTCGGTCGTTTGTGACATCGAGAACAGCGAATCTTCCACCGGTCTTTCGCATTAGCAGGGAAGCCGTATAGTCCGGATCTCGTTTCTTCTGCTTCGCCTTTGCTGGAGATGTCCCGGCGAAGTCGAAGAACCTGCACTCGATCGCTCCAGGGATCGTTTCGATTGCTGGAACGATCTTCAGCCAGTACCGATTGATGACGAGCCCAGCGGTCGGTCTGACGAGCCAGTTCCCGCCCTTTTCTTCATCACCATACAACCGTAAACGGTCAACTTTCGGTTGCGCCAGCAGGTTTGCCAGGTATTCAGGGTTCTGCTGAAGGAGAACTTGATTGTCCTTCAGTCTGGACAGAATGAAGGTGAACGTCTTGGGAATCGCAGATGGGAATCGCTCTTTCAGCTCTTCTGCTGTATCTGCGAATACTGGGTCTTCCTCGATGACGACGAACCATCGAATCTTCCCTGAACGTTCCGGAATCGCCCATCCTTCATCGTCGATGTACCAGCCGATCCATTTGTGAATCCAACCACCGATTGGGTCATCCGGAGGTGTTGGGTTCGTGGTCGCTCGGATATAGGGCTTCACTCCACATGTTGTTCGCGACCGCGAGAGCATGTAGGTGAACATCCGTTTCTCGAAGTGCGTCAACTCGTCGTAACAGACGAGCGGTATCTGTGCTCCCTGGAAATCCTGAACATTCTTCTCGTGCTGGATGTGAGTCATGACCACCCGAGCACCAGAAGAAAACTTTGCAGAGAACTGGGGACTTTCCAGCATCCGAGCGCCAATAGGTCTGAACAGTTTGCATGCAGTATCCCAGAGGCCTCCAACGTTGTTTATCTGAGTCGTCGTTCTTCGGAAGACAACAGCACCGAATCCAGGATTTTTATGATGGCGAATGCACTCCAGGAGGATCGCATACGTCTTGCCGCCACCCGCTGCGCCTCCGTAGATGCACACATCAGCAGGTGTCGAGAGAAACTGCTCCTGGGGGCCTTTCTGTGGGCGGATTTCAATTATCTCTCTGTTCATCTCGCCGCCCATTGTCTGGAAGATAGATGTGGACTTCTGCATGCTGAGATTTGATCGGTCCACCATTCTCACCGGTCAGCTCAACAGCCAATCGCTCTTTGTGATGAAGACCGAGCAGTTTGCATCTCTGTTCAATGCACCACTGGACTCCGTCTAAAAACCTCGGCTCGCCATTCTGCTTCTGAGTCTTGGCGACCTTCACCAGCACCTTCGAGTCGGGTTTCTCGCTGCTCTGGATCTCCTGCTCTTTGTAGTCCTCGCAGGACTTCTGCCAGGCGTCCCAATACTCGAGTTCGAGTCGGTTGATGCGGGCGAGCTCCCGGGCACGGGCTTCGTCGAAATCCACTCTGGATTCAGTAAGCCACTGTTCCGTCAACCATTTCAGGTCGCGTGACACTGTTGATCGACTGATGTTGAGTTCGGTGGCGATATCGAGTTGCGACCGTCCAGCGAGATACATATTCGCGACTTGACGTCGCTGGTATGCCCTCTTCTGGCTAGATCGATTAGCCGCCATTTTGTGCACCCTTAATGTGCACCGCTTCACGACCGGTGAAATTGACCCACCTCTGAACAATGACGTCGCAGTAAAGCGGGTCGAGCTCCATCAGGAATGCGTGGCGGCCGGTCTGTTCGCAGCCGATGAGGGTTGATCCGGAACCTCCGAAGAGATCGAGAACGTTCTCTCCAGTTTTCGATGAATACTGGATGGCCAGGACCGCGAGTTCAGCCGGTTTCTCGGTGAGGTGCACCATATGCTGGGGAGGAACCTTTTTGACGTGCCAGAGATCGGTCGCGTTGGTGGGTCCGAAGAACTGGTGTCCTGCCCCTTCCTTCCAACCGTAAAAAGCGAGTTCGAAACTGCCGAGAAAGTCCTTCCGAGTCAGGACAGGATGCTGCTTGTCCCAGACGATCGCCTGCGAGAAGTAGAGTCCTGCGTCCTTCAGCGGTTTCGGATAGTTTCCGAGATTGGCGTAGCCACCCCAGATATAGAACGAGCCGCCAGGCTTCAGAACACGCGAGGCGTTCCCAAACCATGCGGCCAGCATCTTGTCGAACTCTTCCGGCGGGACAAAGTCATTCTTGAGTGGTCGATCCTTCGGCCGGAGTTTCGTATGCGTGGCCTTCCGTTTTCCATGAATCGCTTCATCCATCTGCTGATGGTGGTTCTGGTGTGTTCCAAAACCATCGGAGAGGCCTGCGGCACACGCGTTGTTCGATCTCGGCTCGACCTTCACGTTGTATGGCGGGTCCATATTGACCAGATCAATCACGACGCCGGCGAGGAGTTTATCGAGGTCAGCAGGGGAGGAGGAATCTCCACACATCAGGCGATGGTCGCCCAGGATCCAAATGTCGCCCGGTTTCGTGATCGCTTCATCCGGAGGTTCCGGGACGTCTTCGGGATCTGTGAGACCATCGGTGACGGTTTCATCGAAAGTGAAATTGAGTTCATCGGTTGAGAAACCGTATCCGGAAAGCTCTTCTTCATTGAAATGCTGCTTCAGGAGGTCCCAATCCCACTCACCGGTCGCTTTGTTGAGTCGGATGTTGAGCTCCCGTTCACGCTCTGGAGTGAGAACGACTTCCACGCAGGGGATTTCGGTATAACCGAGCGACTTGGCGACTTTCACGCGCTGGTGGCCACCGACGATGATGTCTTTCCGATCGGGATGCACGTTGACGATGATCGGATCGACGAGACCGAACCTCTGGATGCTCGATTTGATCTGCTCGAACTGATCATCCGAGAGCTTCCGAGGGTTGTATTCAGCGCAGATCAGGTCATCGATATTTCGAAGTACGATTTTCAGTTCGGTCTGGGCGTTCAAGTGGCCTCCATAACGTTCACCCAGGGTGGAGGCAAGGCCACCCCGGGTGATTCAACAAGGAAGAAAGGCGTTACATGGTCGATCATCTCCGTCTCACAGCGATTGAGAACATCGTCAGTTCTCAATTTCGGTTCGATCGGAAAAAAATGTAACCGCGTAAAACTGTGTAAAACTGTTTAAACTGTGTAAAAGTGTAAAATAAAAATTTTGCCTGCCCCGCAGGAATAACCAGCTACCATTCTGCTACGGGTGACATTTTAGGCTATGGGGTTTTGCTGACGTTTCTGACGAAGGTGGTTTTCACGGAATCCAATAAAATCAAGCATCCGGAGGGTATAGAGACACCTCGTCCTTGGGTTCGCGTACCGGCTCCGGAATCAAGTCGAACCATGCACCGGTCAGAAGCTGATCGACCCCTATATCGAGCAGGGTATCGACTGCATGGCAGATCTTGATGGATGTTTTTCGGCGGTTGTGCTCGACGAACCGAAGCGACGTCTGTACGTCGTCAACGATCGAATGGCAACGATTCCCATGCACTACATGAGAGATGGCGCTGTCACGATGGTCGCACCCGAGGCGAAAGCCCTCCTGGCCATGTCTGGCCGCGAACCATCTCTGGACATCCCGGCCGCTTTCAGCTTTCTATGCCTGGGACACGCGATCGGCTCTCAGACACTCCTGAACGGCATTTCGCTCATGGAACCGGCGCAGATCCTCGAGATCGATCTCGATTCGGGACATCTCGATACCCATCGTTACTGGAACCTGTCGTTCTCGAAACGGCCGCAGATTCACCCGCGCGATGCTGCAAGCGCTTTGTTTGATGCTCTCCGGAGATGCCACTCGGCGGCTGTCTCGGATTGTCCGGGACGCGCGCACCTGATGTTGACCGGCGGTTTTGATTCACGTGTGGTGCTCGGTTTATACTCGGACAACCGTTCTGTTTCACTGGATTCCGTCACATGGGGAATCGATGACGCCATCTTGCTCTCGGACCCGGATATTGCCCGACAGATGGCCGAATCCAGTGGTGTGCCATGGCGATTCGTGCGGTATGGCCCGGAGACATTCGCGGCTGAAGCCACTCGATGGATCCATGTGTCGGAACTCGCATCCGACAATCTCGGCAACTTCGCGGCTGGTCCTGAATTCCTCTATCAGGCCGGTCCAGTCGAACGAACCGTTTTTATCGGCGATCAGTTGCTCGGAACCGCCGGACTGCCGCTCTCGAGAGAAGATGCGATCGAAACGGTTATGGGCATTCCTCGTCAGGGGCTGCCTCGAGGAATGGAATCGCTGATCGATCCGTCCAGAATGCCCGAAGTGGGGGAGGAGTTGCGGCGTATGATTGCGCGGGTCGTCGAGAGCTGCCCGGATGATAAACCGAAAGACCTCCAGGATTATCTCGGACTCCGAATCCGCATCGCGCGTTGGCTCAATGCAGCCGCTTACTTCCGGGAACCCATGGTGTCCCCCAGACGACCGATGCTGTTTCTGCCTGCTATCGAGGTTTTCGAGACACTCCCGCCTCAGTCGCGTGTCGATAAAAAAATACTCGTTGAGATGCTCCGGAAGTTTCTCCCGCGATTGATGCAATTCCCGAAAGCGTCCGCAAACAGTTTGATCGATTGGAATACCGCCTTTACGAAACCCGGTGCCGCACATGATTTTTTCAGGGATCTCGTCTCCTTTTCCTCTGTCCGGTCCACTGAATTCGGGACATTTTTTCATTCCCGCAGGCTGGACGAAGCACGTGATGAATACATGAGTAAAGTACACAAGCCATTCAGTCGTGATCCTGCCCCCGAACGCATTCTTCCCTCAATCCGACGCATGGCCTCGAACGTGTATTGCGTCGGGCAGTCGCTGCGGTTACTGGAGAAAACACACCGGGCAGTTTTCAGAAAAGGGATGGGCGTTTCTTCCGATCTGCTCATCCGACGACTCGCGTTGATCGAACTCTTTCTGAGAAACTTCGGTCGGTTCAGTATCTCGTCTGACATCCCTGACACAATCCGGGCATCCGAATCGATGCACACAGATCCACAACCACAATGGCCGGTCCATTGAAAAGCGGCCTTCCCACCATGAAATCCCTCGCAACCGATCCCCTTCCGACTGACATCGACAGCGTTCTTTGCTTCCTGAACAAGCACCCGATCGAGACACTCGTTCCGGGCGGACCGCAACTTCCCGGTACAATCGAAACACCGCTATCCGTTCTCCTGGTCGGACCGATGCCCCCGCCGTTCGGAGGCACAACCGTTTCCTTCGATGAACTGGCCCGGGATCTTTCCGCCGTGCCCGCACTGTACATCCACAAATGCCTTAACACAGAGGCGGATGCCGGGATCGGTAAAATGACGGCGTTTCGCCGGCTGATCAGGCTGATGGTCCGGATCATCGGAGCGATTGGGTCGGTCGATCTGATCTTCTTCAATGCCTCGAACAGACGGGCTATGCTGATGGGTGCATGGCTCAGCATCCTCACCTGGCTTTCGGGGAAAAAGCTGATCGTACGGGTATTCGGGGGGGAACTTCATCGCGCCTTCGAAACCGGAGGGTTCCTGTTCCGACTCTCGGCTTCTGTTGTCTTCAAACGCAATCTCATTCTCCTGCAGACCCGCGAACTCACGTCCTTTTTCCGGGATCGATTCGGCGGTTCCGAGATCGTCTGGTATCCCACGAATCGGTCTGTGGTTCCACGGGATCGAACAGCGGTTGCGAGCGACAAAGAACTGAATCGACCGTTGCGATGCGTGTTTGCATCCGAGATCAAACCGGAAAAGGGGATTGAGACAGCGATCGCGGCCTTTTCGCGTCTGGCCGGCTCGGGCGTCACACTGGACATGTTCGGAAAACCGGGCAGCGCATATGAAATCGAATGGAGAGGAGTCAGCGCACGACTTCCCGATAATATCCGCTACTTCGGTTGCCTCGACTCCACCGAGTTGCGGCGGCGTCTCCCTGAGTATGATCTTCTGATTCTGCCGACTCGCTGGCATAATGAAGGATATCCCGGCATTATCATCGAGGCTTTTGCGGCGGGACTGGCGGTGCTCGTCAGCCCGACCGGCCCGATCCCGGAAATCGTCGATACCTCGTGCGGCATGCTGATTGATGCCCATGATCCGGACGCCTGGGTTCACGCGATTCTTCAACTGTCAAAAGAACCGGAGCGCCTCTCGGGGATGAAATCGGCCGCTGCCGAGCGGGCGCGTGCGTTCGATTCGCGATTCTGGAATCGATGGTATCTGCCTCTGATCCTCCGAGATTGGATGGACAGGGTCGGATGAGAGTACATTCAGGCGACGCAGAGAAGGCCGACATCCGCCGGATACTGGTGACATACGGCTGGTGCCGGACGGCCTATCTGGCGTTGCGCTCGCTCCATCTCCGAGGCTACGAAGTCTTTACCTGCAGTTCAATTGCCCCGTCGATGTGCGCCTGGTCCCGCTTCAGTCGACAGAATGCGATCGTCGCGGATCCGTTCGCGGACCCTGATCGGTACGCGAGCGACGTCGCAGCCCTGATGGCAAAATGGAACATCGATGCCGTCATGCCCGGTCATGAGGATGCCATCGCGTTGCGACGTCATCCCGAACTGATCGCGGAATCCAAACTGGTCTGCCCGGACCTGTCGAGTCTCGAAAACACCGTCGACAAAGCATGGATCACTCAAAGTGCCATGCGTGCGGGCGTTCCCGTTCCTCTCACCCGATTCCCGGACTCGGTGAGCCAGGCTCGGCTGGATGCCGATTCGATCGGGTATCCGGTCGTGATCAAAACACGACGGGGAAACAGCGGGAAAGGGGTCATCGCAGCTGCCAACCCGGGGGAACTCGACACTGCGATGAAACGCTTCATGGTCGATTCCGTTTCGCGTTCCGAATCGTTTCCGATCATCCAGTCCTGTCTGGACGGTCCGGTCGTCGGAACCTGCTTTCTTGCCTGTGAGGGGAAACCAGCGGCGATCTTCGGCGAACGATATCTCCGGTGCAAGGACGGGCGGTTCGGCACGAGTGTGTTTCGGGAGCCGCTCAGGAACCGGAAGCTGTTCGACTACACCGAGCGAATGATCGAATACCTCGGCTGGACAGGACTCGGGCATTTCGATTTTATCGAAGCGCCGGACGGAAGCGAGTTCTATCTGCTCGAGATGAACCCGCGGCTTTGGGGAGCGATCAATCTTTCGTTCATCAATGGGTACGATTTCCCTGCAGCCTGTATCGCCGCATTTTCCGGTGATCCGGATGCCGTTGCCGCGTGTTTTGCAGACAATGGGCGGATTCGCCGGAGCCTCTGGATCGCAGGTGAGGGGATCGCGGCCGTGAACCGCATCAGACGCGAAGGGTTTCGTTCTTTCGCTCGTACCGTGCCGGAGCTGATACGATCCCTGGAAAACACGCGGTTCGACGATTTTGCAATCGATGACCCGTTTCCATTGATCGCCGAACTGGTGTGTTACGGCCGGATGTTCATCCGATCCGGCGGAGATACGAATCCGGCTACCGAAGGGATGCTGGGATAACATGAGACGATCCTGGTATTGGTCGTATGGGAAGCGCATTCTGGATCTTCTTCTGGCGCTCACCGGTCTGTTTATCCTCTCAATTCCACTGCTGATCACCATCGGGATCGGCGTCATTATCCAAGGCAGGCCGGTGTTCTTCCGGCAGACCCGAATCGGTCGTCATGGAAAACCCTTTGCAATCTGGAAACTGCGAACGATGCACCGTTGCAAACCGCATGAGTCCACCATCACCGTTTCCGGTGATGCGCGAATCACGAGATGGGGGCGGTTCCTCCGACGATTCAAACTCGATGAACTGCCGCAGCTCTTCTGTGTGCTGAGAGGCACGATGAGTTTTGTCGGGCCGAGACCTGATGTGCCGGGATACTGGGACCGGATCCAGCCCGATGACCGATGGCTGCTGGATCTCCGCCCGGGCATCACCGGCCCGGCCAGTCTCGTTTTCCGTGACGAGGAGTCATTGCTGGCGGGGCAGAAAGATCCGATTTCGTTCAATGATTCCGTGCTGTTTCCGCAGAAGGTTCGCCTCACCCGGCGGTATGCCGATGAACTGGGGTTGTTTTCGGATCTGAAATGGATCCTGTGGACGTGTCTGCCCGGGGCAGCCCTCGCGGCGCGGCTCGAGAAAAGCGGGTGGATCGCGTTTCCGTGTTCGAAGGAGAAAAAATGAAGATCGTGCATGTCGTGGGCGCCAGACCCAATTTTATGAAAGTCGCTCCGGTCGTCCGGGCAATCTCGGAATATCCCCGGCACCAACAGATTCTCGTACACACCGGACAACATTACGATGCCAATATGTCTGACATTTTCTTTGAGCAACTCGGCATCCGGAAACCGGACGTCAGCCTCGAGGTCGGCTCCGGCAGTCATGCCTCTCAAACGGCGCAGATCATGATCCGATTCGAGACTGTCATCATGGACGAAAAGCCGGATTGGGTGCTGGTGTACGGCGATGTCAACTCGACGGTGGCCGCCGCCCTGGTCTGCTCGAAACTCGGAATCCGGATTGCGCATGTCGAGGCCGGACTGAGATCGTTCGATCGAACGATGCCGGAGGAAATCAATCGCATGGTGACGGATCGGCTGGCCGACCTGCTGTTCACACCGTCGAAGGACGGCGATGATAACCTTCTCAGAGAGGGAGTCGATGCCGGGCGGATCCGATGTGTGGGAAACGTCATGATCGATACGCTCGTGCGCCTCGAATCGATCGCTCGGGATCTCTGGCCGTCGCTGAGGACATCCCTGGGGCTCGACCGGTACGGACTCCTGACCCTGCATCGACCCTCCAATGTCGACAACGACAACATGCTCCGTGTCATCCTGGAAACGCTCGATCGTGTTTCGAGTCGGATCCCGTTGCTGTTCCCGGTGCATCCGCGGACACGTGACCGGATCCGCTCATACGGCCTGGAGAACCGGATGCGACGGGTCCGGCTGCTCGACCCTCTCGGGTACATCGAGTTTCTCGCGCTGCAGAAGAATGCCGCGTTCGTCGTGACGGATTCCGGCGGGATTCAGGAAGAAACGACATTCCTGGGGGTTCCCTGTCTCACCCTCCGGAAAAACACCGAAAGGCCGATTACCATCGAGATGGGCACCAATGTTCTGGTCGGCCAGGATATGCAGGTGCTACAGAGTGAAATTGAACGGATTCTGCGGGGTGATACGCGGAAGGCATCGACACCTCCTTTGTGGGATGGGCATGCCTCGGAGCGCATCGCCGAATGCCTCGATCAACAGACGGTACGTGAGTGATCGCGATGCATCTGAACCTTGTCACGACGCTCTTCCGTCTGGGGTTGGGCAATGTCCTTCGTGTCATGCGTCACAGGCTCAGAATTCGATTCGGGGCTCTCCCGGCGCCGGAACGGTATGCCCATCCGGTTGAGGGGGGTGTTTTCCGGTTGCCCGGGACCATCCGATCGTTACCGGATCCCATGCCCGCATGGAAAAATCATGTCGTGTATTTCTCGTGGTTGAACAAACCGATCGGGGAATCCGCACCGGATTGGTTCGTCGATCCGTTCAGCGGCCATCGATTCGGAGTCACCGATCAGCCGTGGCATCTCACAGGAGACGGGTCACCGGAAGTCGGAGACATCAAGGTCGTATGGGAACTGTCCCGCTGGGATTGGGTGGTGGTCTACGCGATTCTTGCGGCGCGTGGAGAACTGGAATATCTCGATCGCATGAATATGTGGTTGCAGGACTGGATCCGGAAGAATCCAGCGGGACGAGGGCCGAACTGGAAGTGTGGCCAGGAAGCCTCGTTCCGCGTCATGCATCTCGCACTGGCCGCCTTGATTCTCGATCAGGTTCATTCCCCCGAGACCGCGCTTCAACACCTCATCCGCATGCATCTTGGCCGGATCCGATCCACCATCGGTTACGCCATTGCACAGGATAACAATCACGGGACTTCGGAGGCGGCGGCGTTGTATATCGGAGGGAGCTGGCTGGCACAGTCGAATCGATTCGCGGAAGCCAGAGGGCATGAAGAGTTGGGACGGCGAATACTCGAGAATCGCGTGAACCGGTTGATTGCTTCCGATGGCAGTTTCAGTCAGTACTCCACGAACTACCATCGCGTTGTTCTGGATACCCTCAGTGTGGTCGAACTCTGGCGGCGACGACTCGACGGGGAGGATTTTTCCGATCCTTTCAGGGAGAAATGCAGGGCGGCCGCGCGATGGATGCATGCATGTGTGAACCCATCGACCGGCGAAACACCGAACATCGGTTCGAACGATGGGGCACGCGTTCTGTCGTTTGACCGGTCGGATTACACGGATTACAGACCCTCGATGCAGCTCGCATCGGCTCTGTTTTTATCCAAGCGAGCCTTTCCGGATGGACAATGGAATGATCTCTGCCGGTTTCTCATGGTCGAGATACCCAAAGAGCCTCTCGATCCTCCGGGATCCGGGCTGTTCGATGACGGCGGTCTGGCATGCCTTCGTGCCGGGAAAGCCGTTGTTTTTGTCCGATACCCGAGATATCGATTCCGGCCGGGGCATGCTGATGCTCTTCATGTCGATTTGTGGATCGATCGGCAGAACATTCTGCGCGATTCCGGAACATATTCCTACTCGACGGACACGGCTTCGATCGAGTGTTTCTCGGGAACGAAAGCACACAACACCATCGAATTCGATGGGCGGAATCAAATGCCGAGAATCGGGCGATTCCTTTTCGGTAGATGGCTGAAAACCCGATATCGCGAATGGAAAGAAGATGAAGACGGGTTGCCGGGGTTCGAGGTTTCCTATCGGGATGATCGGGGATGTGTTCATATCCGTGAGGTTCGATTGACCCTGAGGTCTCTGACAGTGGTGGATCGTATTCGGGGATTCGAGTCGGGTGCGGTCTTGCGATGGAGGCTGATCCCGGGTGATTGGAGCGATGCGGGTGATCGATGGACCGATGGCAGAGTATCGATCCGGGTTCAAGCGGATGTGCCGTCGAACGGACCTCAATGGAGCACGGGTTATGAGTCGCGCTACTATATGCAGAAGACTGAGATTCCGGTGCTGGAATTTGCGGTGACGAAACCGGGGACAGTAATCACGCAGATCGAGTGGCCGGAAGTGTTATCGGGAGACGAGCCGTGAAGATTCTCTATTTCGATCAGCACTTTGGAACTCCAAAGGGAGCTACCGGATCGAGATCTTATGCGTTTTCCAGGGCATTGATTCGGGCTGGACACTCCGTCACGATGGTGTGTGGTGATTATCAGCGTGCGGCACTCGATCTGCCCAGGGATCATGAGATGCGCTGGAGCAGGGGAGTGGTGGATGGAATCGATGTGATCTCGCTTCCTCTCCCGTATTCCAATCAGATCGGTTTGATCAGCAGATCGATGATCTTTCTTCGGTATGCATGCAGGGCAACACGGATCGCGCTTGAGTCGGATTGCGATCTTGTCTTTGCGACATCGACACCGATCACCATCGGGTTGCCGGCGCTGGCCGCGCAATTCTTCCGTAACACGCCATTTGTGTTCGAGGTTCGGGATCTGTGGCCTGAGTTGCCGCGTGCGCTGGGCCTGAAGAATCCGCTCGCACTCAAGGCAATGGATTTCCTCGAAACGATATCGTACCGGCACGCGACCGCATGTATCGGCCTGTCTCCGGGCATCGTCGAGGGAATCCGGCGCAAGGCGGAACCGGATCAGCCGATCGCCATGATCCCGAATTGCTGCGATCTCGATCTGTTTGTGCCTCGATCCCGCAGCGAACTGGATCTTCCAGGAGTCAGTCCGGATGATTTTGTCGCCGGATTCATGGGCGCACACGGAACTGCCAATGGATTGGATATCCTCCTGGAAGCGGCAGCAATCCTGAAATCTCATGCAGCGGATCATATCCGAATCGTCATGATCGGGGACGGGAAACAGAAACCATTCCTGATGGAAACCGCCCAACGCAGACATCTCGACAACTGCATTTTCCTTCCGCCGATCCCGCGGGAGAAACTGGCGGTAATCGTTGGAAGTTTCGATTGCGGGCTGCAGATTCTCAAAAATATACCCGCTTTCTATTATGGAACATCGCCCAACAAGTTTTTCGATTACATCTCTGCGGGTCTGCCGGTCATCAACAACTATCCGGGCTGGCTTGCCGACCTGATTCAGGAACACGGTTGCGGTCTGGTCGCGGCACCGGATGACCCCGGGGATCTTGCAGCAAAGTTGATGGAACTGGCGGCTACTCCCGAGAGAAGGGCGGTCATGGGTAATCATGCGCGTCAATTGGCAGAAACGGAGTTTTCGCGTTTCGAGCTGGGAGGCCGGTTCGTCCGGTTTCTTGAGGAATCCTTCGCCAGACATCGTAACATCTCACCGGAAGGAGCTGTCCGTGACTCATCAGACCTCAGTTAACACAAAGCGGATTTTTTTATCGCCTCCCCATCTGTTCGGTCGTGAGCGGGAGTTGGTGGCGGATGCCTTCGATACGAACTGGATCGCTCCTCTCGGCCCGCATGTCGATGCCTTTGAACGTGAGATGGCGAGTCGTGCCGGGAGACGACATGCGGCGGCTCTGTCCTCCGGAACGGCGGCCCTGCATCTTGCCATCCGCATGTTGGGAATCGGTTCGGGGGATACGGTCATGGTTTCGACCCTCACGTTCAGCGCGACCGTGAACGCAATCATGTATGAACGAGCGAATCCGGTGTTGATCGACTCGACCCCCTCATCCTGGAATATGGATCCCGATCTGCTGGCGGAAGAACTCAATCGGTGCGGACGAGCAGGAAGTCTTCCCAAGGCAGTGATTGCCGTGGACATCTACGGCCAGACGGCGGACTATGACCGGATATCCGAGGTATGTCGGCGTTGGGGGGTTCCATTGATCGAAGATGCCGCCGAGGCTCTGGGTGCCTCGTACCGGGATCGACCCGCCGGGGCGTTTGGATTGATGGCTGCGTTCTCGTTCAACGGAAACAAGATCATCACGACATCCGGCGGAGGAATGCTCGTTTCGGACGATGAGGAACTCATCCGGAAGGCTCGGTTCCTCTCAACACAAGCCCGGGATCCCGCGCCCCATTACGAACACTCTCAGGTTGGTTTCAACTATCGGATGTCCAATGTCGCTGCGGCGATCGGACGAGGGCAGCTCGAGACTCTGGATGAGAGGATCCGGATTCGACGACGCATTTTTGACCGTTACTGCGGCTCGCTCACACAACTCCCCGGCATTTCATTCATGCCTGAAGCTTCCTATGGCGTGAGTACGCGGTGGCTGACGTGCATGTTGGTCGATCCTCGGGAGTTCGGATGCGACCGGGAGGCGATTCGTGTTGCTCTGGAAATGCACAACATCGAGTCCCGACCGGTGTGGAAGCCGATGCATCTTCAACCGGTTTTTGCCTGTTTTAGGAGTGTTGGCGGCGGCGTCAGCGAGGATTTGTTCCGAAACGGATTATGTTTGCCGTCCGGTTCCAGCCTTACGGATGCCGAGATCGATCAGATTTGCCAGATCATCCGCTCGTGTGCCGCCGGATCGAGCCATTTGAGATGTCTGCCAAGCATTGAAGAACAAGGCGGATAAGGATACGCC
>CALFER010000009.1 GCA_937951895.1 uncultured bacterium | reverse complement strand
TCGTCTGGAGTCTGCGCCTGATTTTCATGAAAAAGGGGTACATCTCAAAATCCTCGGATCGTGAAGATGTTGTGAATTCACCTCAGTGAACGTATAATCATTTCGGTGAGTTTCTCCGTGGATTGCAGGGAATCCGTTTCGGGCTACAGACAAGAGAGCTCCTGACACATGAAGACCGTGTATCGCGTCCTCGTTGCCGATGACAACAAAGTCAATCTGAGTGCTTATCAGAAGTTTTTGAACGATCCGTCCATTCACGTCATAACCGCATCCACACTGAAGGACGCGAGCGCGTTGTTCAATTCTCAAAACTTTGATCTTGTATTGATCGATATTGCCTTTCGGTCGTCACAGGTCGACGAGGGGCTGGCGTTTCTCAAACAAATCCGGCAGCAGAATCCGAAGGTCGGAACGGTGCTGATCACGAACGCCGACAGCCCTGAGATTCGTGCCAGAGCTTCCGAGGTCGGGGTGTCGTTGTATCTCGAGAAACCGTTGCTTTCTCAGGATCTGCACGACCAGCTGTTGCGGTTGCTCTCCGGATCGGACACATTCATCCCAAGACTCAGAAAGTATCTCGGACAATTCTGGATTCGAAATCTTTCCAAACTCTTCCAGTTTACTCTGGATGCAGTCGTATTGATTCTGGCATTTTGGTTTGCATATCTGCTGCGTTTCGATTTCAGTCTCAGCGATACACAGATTCAAACCGTGATCGGGCAATTCCCCTTCGTCTATCTGATCCAGTTTTTTGCGCTCATGGTCACCGGTGTCTATTCGTACATCTGGCGTTTTATCGGGCTGCGCGAAGTCAAAGCCTTCGTATTGGCCGCGATGGTGTCTCTCGCCATGCTCCTCTTCGTTCGACTCGCGTTTCCCGTCCGATTTCAGATCCTCCGGGTTCCGATATCGATCGCAATCGTGGATACGATTCTGGGATTCGGCGGAGTCATGTGCCTCCGAATCATACGACGGGTCGTCTATGAGAAATTCCAGAAAAAGAAGCTGAAAGCCAGTTATGTCCAGCAGTTCAAGGACACCAAGACTCAGGCTCATGCAAATCCGAAACCGAAGAACGTGTTCCTGATCGGCGCCGGTCAGGCCGGACTCCTGGCGGCAAAAGAAATCCTCAACAGAGGGGGGCTCGACATCGCATTGCGCGGTTTCATCGACGATGACCCCGCGAAGATCGGAACCGTGATCCACGGCATCCGCGTGATCGGAAGCACTCCGGATCTTCCCGAACTCGTTGCCCGGCATAAGATCGATTATGTCATCATCACGATCGCGACGGCGAGTCGCACCGAGATTACACGGATTGTGCAATTGTGCGACACAATTCCGATTAAAGCTCGAATCATCCCCGGCCTGTTTGAGCTGATCGGCGGCAAGGTGGAAGTATCTCGAATCCGGGATGTTGAAATTGAGGATTTACTGGGGCGAGAACGTATCGAACTGGAAGTCGATACGATGTCGGATTTTATTACCGGGAAACGTGTCATGGTCACCGGCGCCGGCGGCTCGATCGGAAGCGAGTTGGTGCGTCAGGTGTTCACCTTTCACCCTGAGACTATCCTGATGGTCGAGCGATCAGAGTATGCCTTGTATCTGATCCAGAAGGAAATGAACCAGATCGTTGAGCCTGAACGCTGTATCGCCCTCATCGCCGATATCGCGGATGAAGACCGGATGGACAGCATCTTCGCCCGATACCAACCACAGATCATACTCCACGCCGCCGCCCACAAACATGTCCCTCTGATGGAATTCAACCCGGCCGAAGCCATTAAAAACAACTCACTCGCCAGTTGGAAACTCGCTCACCTCGCCGGCAAACGGAACGCCGAGGTTTTTGTTCTGATCTCGACCGATAAAGCCGTCAATCCCACATCCATCATGGGAGCCTCGAAACGCCTGGCCGAACTGCTGGTCCAGTCGATGAATTCCAGATTCAATACGAAGTTTCTGGCGGTTCGCTTCGGTAATGTTCTCGGATCCACCGGCTCGGTCATCCCGTTGTTCAAAGAGCAGATTGCCAGGGGAGGGCCTGTCACCGTAACGCATCCGGACATGACCCGGTACTTCATGACTATCCCGGAAGCATCCCAACTCGTCCTTCAGGCAGGCGCAATCGGAGCAGGCGGCGAAATCTTCATCCTGGATATGGGCGCGCCGATCAAGATCGTCGATCTGGCGGAATCCATGATCCGTCTGAGCGGGATGAAACCGAATGTCGATATCCGGATCGAGTATTCCGGATTGCGACCCGGCGAGAAGCTGTTTGAAGAATTGAACACAACCGATGATCAGGTTTCAAAAACCGTGCATCCGAAGATATTCATCGGAAAGATCAAAGCGTATGCTCCGGAAGTCGTCGATTCGATACTGGATCGGTTGATCGTGCTGTCCGGGAATGGAGATGAATCCATACTGCGGAACTACATCAACGACATTCTCCCGGAGGCCAGTATTACGAAGTAGTTTCATGAGCACGCATCTTGAAGAGATCAGAAGTCTGCTCATGCTCGCTTCCGGATATCCTGCCGAGGCATTGCCTGGTGTCTGGCGCCAGGCGCTGGCGATTCTGACAAGGCCGGATACTCGATACTGGAATCGCCTGATCATCCCGATCTATGAAAACCTGAAAAGCAATCGTCTGTTCGGGCATGTAGCGGATGACGCCCGTGCCGTTTTACAGAAGAAGTTCATGGAATTGCTGACCATGCAGACTATTCAGCAGAACTGGGTCGAGAGAATCGTCGGGCTTCTCGAGCACAATCGCATACCCGCAATCCTGTTGAAAGGCGCGGCCTGCGGAGGAACACTCTATGATCCTGCATACTCCAGATTGTCGCAGGATATCGATGTGCTGGTCCACCGCAGAGATACGACCGCTTTGTTCGATTTGATGAGTTCGATCGGCCAGCTTAAGCCACCGGATCCCTCAAGGAGATTCAGTGCGGCGCACAGTCATGAAACGACAATTCCATTGAACGCGTCCATGCAGTTCAATCTGGAAATTCATACTGAATTGCACCCTCGGTTCTCTTTCCATGTCGATACACGAGCACTGTGGGAGACCAGTACCACCCATCCGCATTATCGTTCAGACGTTATACGGATGCTCTCTCCGGAATTCCAACTCGTCTACATTGCGACCCACTCCTTCTTCCATCTCGAATATGAACCGCATCATCTTGTCGATGCCTGCCGTCTCATCCGAGCTTTTCAGCCGGACATCGATCGCGTCGTGCGTCATGCCCGAGAGTGGGGGTGTCTGACCATTCTTTACACATTGTTCATGCAACTTGATTTTTGGTTCGGCATCTCCAATCCGCTCCGACTCTCCGGGGTCCAGCGATGGAAAATCAGGCGGATTGGAGATCGTTTCAGAAATCCTGCGATCCCGTCAACACACGATGTGCGGTTCCTCGATCAGATCCGGTCTATGATCCTTCATGATCGATATCGTCGTGTCGCTTGTTTTGCGGCATGGTATGTGTTCAAGCAGGTGATGGACCGAGTCATGATCGGACGGATTCACAGGAAGGGACGGACCGATGCCTGATTTCATGCAGCCCTGTTTCGACGGATCTGATGGTGATCGTACAGAAGGGTACTGGGCGAGACGCTCGCAGGTATCATGCTGTCGTGAAGGGACGAATGCCATCCTGTTCGATCCCGACAGATCGAGTGAAAAGACGATCAACGAGAGCGGCTATCTGCTCTGGCAATCCATGGATGGCTGCAGGAGGATCGGCGATCTTGCTGAAATTCTGGCCCGGTTCTACGAGATACCGGTATCCGAAGAGGTCAAACAGGATACCTGGGCGTTCGCTGATGAGATGCTCCGAGATGGTTTTGTTGAAATCGCCCCGATACCCAGAAACACTCCGATCGTCCCGGAACTCGTGTCGTCGATCGATGAGTCTCCCCGGGATATGGATCTATCGCTGACCGGAACGTGCAACCTGAAATGTGAATACTGCTTCTATGCGGACGAAATGACCGGACGTCGTGACTTGCCGGGCGAAACCTGGATCCGTTTTTTTTCGGAGCTGAAATCGCTGGCTGTCAGAAATGTCACGCTCAGTGGAGGAGAGGTCCTGATTCGGGAGGATATGTGGGAACTGATCGATGCGCTGATCGAAGCACGCATGCGATATCGGATCCTGTCGAACGGAACCATGATCTCCGAACAAACAATCGCGCACTTTTTTGGTGGAAATCGACGCACTCGCCTGAGTTCCATTCAGGTTTCGATCGATGGTTCATGCCCGGCAATACATGATCTTTCGCGAGGCCGCGGAAGCTTCGTCAAAGCAATGCGCGGGCTTCGTCTGCTGAAGGAAGCGGGTCTCCCGGTCACAGTGCGTGTGACCGTCAATCAAAACAATGTCGATGATCTGGAACGGATCGCCGCATTGCTTCTCGACGAGATCGGCCTGTCGGGATTCAGTACCAACGATGCCGTTCCGATCGGGATGGGCTGCAGGCATGAAGATCGGGTTTCACTGAGTCCTGAACAGCGTTCGATAGCGATGAAGAGACTGGTCATGCTGGATCGGCGTTATCCGGGGCGGATTTCAGCGTCGGCCGGATCCCTGGCATTGTGGCGGATGTTCCATGAGATGGAAGAGGCCCGGAAGACAGGGGTCCAGGCGACGAACTGGCGAATGGGATATCTGTCATCCTGTGGATGTATGTTCTATAAACTGGCCGTTCATCACGACGGGACCATCGTTCCATGCAACATGCTTGCGTCGGCATCTCTGGGAGTGATCGGACAGACTCCTCTGAAACAGATCTGGCGTGAACACCCGATGCTGGTCGAAATGCGGGCACGCAGAAATGTGCCGATGAACACGCTGCCGGGATGCCGTGATTGCGAATGGAATGCATACTGCAGCGGGGGATGCCCATCCGTAGAGTTCACTCGTCATGGAAATCTCTATCTCGGAGGAGAAAACAGCTGCTACCGGCAGTTCATCGCTCAGACGGGTGGCCTTCCCGTGATGGATTGAACCGGGAAATCCGGGCTGGATCCGTTATGCCGAACTCTCTTCAGCAAGATCTCCGTTTGTGCCTCCGTAGCGATGTGGTCATCGAAGATTTCGGCGATCGATCGCTGATCTTCCTCTGTGACTCGCTGCAACTGATTGAAATCAATGCAGTCACAAGGCGCCTGATAGCCTGGATTGAATCGCGAACCCCGATATCCTGCATGCTGGATAGCCTGGCGTCGGAATGGGACTTGACCCGGACCGAGACATCTGAAATGGTCTGGAGCGCACTCGATCGCCTCGAAGGACAACGCATCCTCAGACGGATCGTGACATTGCGGTCAGAAAGGACTGAATCGATGAAAGAGATCAAGTATCTGATGAGACCCGAGATTTCGTTTCGACAGGAAGATGCGGACGGTGGGATATTGTTCAATAAAGTGACTGAGGCGATCGAAATCATCAATCCGAGTGCTGTTGAGATCTGGCTTGCACTCGCTTCTCCGAAGACCGAACCGGAACTGGTCAATCACATGTGCGCTCTGTTTGACGGGGTGGATCGAGACGAAGTGACTCGAGATGTTGCGGAATTCATCAACCTTCTTCTGACCAAAGGATATATTGGCATCGTGGAGAACCAAGCGTGACATACACCTGTTCCGAGTTGAATCTCGATTCGCAATCTCAAGTCCCACTGGACCTTCCCGACAACGTTCCTCCCCTGCGAATGCTGTATCTGTACCTGTCTGCCGGATGTAATCTTCACTGCCGACATTGCTGGATCACGCCGACATTTGTTCGAGGAAAACCGGTTCCGGGTGAGTGTATCGATTTTGAGTTGTTGAAAGGTGCGGTAGCGGAGGCCCGAACACTTGGACTGATCGCCGCGAAGTTGACAGGAGGTGAACCGGTTCTTCATCCTGAGTTTGCAAGGATCATGGATTTTCTGACCGAGCAAGGACTGCGGCTCACGATGGAAACAAACGGGACGCTGATCGATCGAGCCCTGGCGGATCATCTCCACAATCATACCGGTCTGTACCACATCGCCGTCAGTTTCGACAGCTCGGAAGCGGGACAACACGACTGGTTTCGCGGGGTGAATGGGGCGTTCGAGGCTGCGCTGAGAGGTTTCAGGAACCTGGTCGAAGCAGGATTCCATCCGCAGATCATCATGTCGGTTTATCGCGAAAACGTATCCAGAATTGAATCGCTGATCGAGTTCGCCATGGGGATCGGTGCGGACTCGGTAAAGTTCAACCCGATTGTGCCAACGGGACGGGGCGCTGAGATGCACCGGACGGGTCTCGCGCTTGCATTCGATGAATTGATTGAATTGAATCATCGGATCCGCGGTCCGTTGCAGGATCAGTTCCCGATCCATCTGTGCAGTATGGTTCCCCCAGCATTGCTCTCCGTGAGGGAGATGCTCAGGGGGGCATCCGTCGGTTGTTGCAGCGTGCGTAACATTCTTGGCATTCTGGGTTCAGGCGAAATGGCGTTGTGTGGAATCGGAAGAACTGTTCCCGAACTGTGTTTCGGTCGTCTTGGCCATGACAGCCTCCGATCGGTCTGGATCCAAAACCCGGTCCTGAATCAGATGCGACAGGATCTGGATCGTCCATTTCCTGGGATTTGCGGAGATTGCATCCATGCGCCGCGCTGCCTGACTCATTGCCTCGCGATGAACTATGAAGAGTCCGGGAAGCTGGTGTTCCCGTCGAGTATGTGTATCACGGCGGATCAACGAGGTTTATTCCCGTCGACCCGGCGAAAATCCTGGGATTCCGCGCAATCCGAATGAAAGAATGCATGGTGTTTCTTCATGCCTCTTCCGTTGAGATATCAGGCGGTGCCGTGTTGTTTCTCGGGCATTCGACCGCCGGGAAATCGACCATATCCCGATTGCTCGGACGACACTGCAGGATCATTGCAGACGATACGGTTTTTCTTGCCCGGGATCCTCAGGGAATCTGGATGGTTGCAGATGGCAAACGGCGATTCGTCTATGAACCGCTCAATGCGAGTTGGGAGGCGATGGTCACGGCATGTTCGATCCATGCAGAACCGATTCGATTGTCAGGGTGTATGCGGATCTTCAAGGGCGAACCTCTGAGTGCCAGGCGACTGGAATCGTATATGACGGCCCGTTGTCTGCTGGATGCAGTGATGGAAGTGGACATCCAGCGAAAATTCACGCAGCACTTTGATTCAGCTTTACCGCGCACAGCTCAACTGGATAACTCCTTCAGAATGAGAAAAGCTTGGTTTCAAGACATCTCGGACATGGCGCGGAGATATCCCGCATGGCGTCTGGGATACTCGAAGGAGATCCCCGCCGATTCGATCCTCATGCTGGTGGAATCATTGATCCGGCGTGCTGGTCAAGCGTCCGCAGGGAACAATGGATTGACTCCTTTTCCAAACGATGCTACATCATAGTATCAGCTTGGAGGAAAGAAGGATGAACGTCAAAAAGAACCGCAAATACGAAAAACCTGTCAGCATCGATATGGGCCGGGTCGCACCGGTTCTGGGTGACCGATGCAGCAATGGCAATACAGCGACAGACTGCGGTCTGGGATTCAATAACTCATCCGTTCCCATCTGCCAGCCGACAGGCGCGTCTGCGACGGATCAATGCAAGACTGGATTCTCCGCGAACCCCTTCTGCAACGCGGGCGATCATGCCATCGGGGGATGTTGGCCGACAGGTTCGTCAGTCGGAGGCAAATCCGGCGGAACAGGATCATCCCGATTCGGATCGTGACTCCACTGGCGTCCGATAACGCGAAGCTTGTTCTGTTTGTAATTGATTTCTATGCGAATATAAACCGGATATCTTCCCCAATGCAGACCATGCTGATCTGAACAGAGCATCTCCGATAACATGTCCATCATGTATGCAAAAGGCACGGCTCAGCGCTCCTCAAGTCCTGCGTGTCGATACATGTGGTATTGTTCCCTGAAAGATACTATATATAAAAGGTTAAGACGTTCACATTCCTGTCCTTGAATGAACGGGTCGCGTGAATAAAAGGTAGACGCTAATCCCGTGGATGTCCGGGGGATCCAGAATCGATGCTGTTGAAGGAAAAATACGATCTAGACACGATTCTTCTTGCATCGGGATGTGCACCCGAACCTTCCGGAGCGGACCGGACCCGTCTTGTTACGGATCTGCTGGTATCCAATTCCAGACCATTACACAATATGGTTCCATTGCTTCTGGCATCGTCACCCGATTCGGTCCGGATTACCCCGGAATTGCGAGCGAAGTATCTGAGTCTGATAGCGGTGCATGTTCGTCAGATGGCCTGGCTCAGGCATTTCATCGAGACCCTTCTTCCGGAAGATATCTCGATCATGGTGTTGAAAGGACATGCTCTCATCGGGAGCGTCTATTCAAACGAATACCCGCGTCTGTCCTGCGATATCGATCTTTTGGTCCGTAAGAAGGACTTTGATCGAGTCTGTCGGCTGATCGAAACGGATTCGCTTGTTTCCCGGAAAACGTCCATGCATCTGGGATTCTTCATCGATCTGCCCTACAAAGTACAGGTTGAGATCCATTCGGACATTGCCGACCGCCATGCATTCAATATCAATTTCGATGCGGTCTGGCGGAACTCGAAATCCCATCCGCTGTTTCACAATGAACGGATTCGGGTCATGTCGGTTGAAGATCAGTTCTTGCACATGCTTCTGCATGGATTCAACCATGCTCAGTACGAAGCGTACATGATTGTCGATGCGATCCGGATTTGTGGTCAGCCGGAATTCGACGTGAACGTATTGATCGCCCACGCGAGGGAGATGGGGTGTTCACGGTTGTTGCGCGGATTCGTCGACGGCTTTGACTTTGTCCGGTATCACCAGGATTTCGACCGTGTGGTACGTGAAATACCCGCTCAGAGGTGGCTGATGAAAGCGCAGATGTGGTATTTCCAGGGTAATCGGATCCAACATTTCAGTGTCCGTCGCCAGTTACTCGGTTTCATGTTTCTGGATTCATGCATCAACATGAGTTTGAGTCTGATCGAGTCGATCCGGGTGATCTCGCGTCGTATCGCACGGTGGGCGTTCAATCTGATCCACTAAAAAAACCTCCCGATCGATACACAATATCTATGTATCAAATCGGGAGGAAGTTTTCAGAAATCAGTGTACGGATTCGATCCGGGGATTATCTCCGTGCCGGTTTCGGCTTGGATTTCTGGAAAGCGATCTCGCCGGGAGCGCAATTCAACGGGATAACTGCCGCACCGCTGTTGCACGGAGCGCGATAGGCCGTTCCCGATGCGCAGACAGCGACAGCTCCACCGCCATCGCACGCGCCGATAGCTTCAGTCACACCAAGATCATGCAATTCGGGCGATTCATAATTCATCTTCTTCGGGTCCATCGTATAACCTCCTGATTGGATAGTGTCGAGCTTACCTGGAGTCATTATTAAGCAGATAAAATACCATTGTCAACCATTCGAGGCGGAATCAGGGTGTCGCGGCGGGATTCCGTCTTTTTTTCTTCAACCGTCGCGATTCCGGGAACAGGTTCAGTTCAGCCGCCCGGGAGCAAAACCAGTGGGAGGCGGTCAATGTTCTCGAAGCGTAGTAATTCTGGGCAATGCAGGATCCGAGACAGAGTGTGTTCATGACGCATTCCGAGCACACACCGTCGAAACTATCCGGAATGCTGTCACGCAGTGATTTCAATACGGGATGGGAGGACCAGATTTCCTTGAGATTCCCATCGTCGATCCGGCCGAAAATCAACTCAGGCACACTGGTGCCGATCCCGCACAACGCATACTCACCGGTAGCCAGAACACCCAGTATGGTCATGATTCCACAGCGACCCATGTCCGATCTGGCAATGACATGTAACGGTCTGAAAGCGTAGGGAACACTGACGAAAACCGGAATTGAACTGACGGGATGCACTTCCTTGTGGATATACTCTGAAATCGACAGTATTTCATCGACATCCAGATAATGTCCCTGTTTTTTTAGTTGTTCACCGCGGGCGGTTGGTTGAATGATATTCAATTTAAAAGAACTTGCGCCCAGATTTTCGGCAAATCGAATGATCTGAGGGATCTCCTTTTTGTTTTCCGGTAGAAGAGATGCGATGACCTGGGGTGCGATATCGTGTGCCACCAATCGACGGATCCCGTCCACGGCCTTGCCATGCGCACCTTTGATGCTGCGGATCCGATCATGGATCTCCGGGTCGGTGCTGTCGATTGAGATGGAGATGAAACATTCCTTTAAATCCCGAAGGAGCACGGCGATTTCATCGTCGATCAGTGTGCCGTTTGTTTCGATCAGAACATTGAGTTGATGCGAAATCAATGATCGTAGAAAATAACGAACCTCCGGGTGAAGCATGGGTTCTCCACCGGTCAGTTTGACGGCCTGCAGCCCCAGAGGGATGGCTTCGTTGATCGCGCGTTCAAACCGGTCGCGACTCAGAGCCGCAAACCGGGTCCCGGTTTCGTCATAGGGTGGATTCACCCAACAGTGTTTGCACGCCAGATTACAGCCTTCGGTCAGATAGAAATATAAAATCGATAGGGCCGGATTGGGTCGATTACTCAAGGGATAATACCCCCCTCTTCCAGATACCGTTTCAGACATGCATCCGGACTCGGAAGATCGATGGATTGATAGTGGGCATATGCCAGGCTCGGACAGTTTCCCGTGCAGTACGATACGAAGGGGCAGCCCGAGCATTCCTCGAAAGATTCCAGGGAAATCTCACGACGCGATCGCAAAGCGGTCAGATGCGGACTGGTTCGCCACACTTCTCCCAGATCGTCACGGTTGATTCGTCCGCATTCGATCTGTGGGAGCATGATACACGGCACAATTTTACCGTTGGACAATACTGCCAGCGAGGTGAAGGTGCATCCGCAGCCGGTTAGAAATCCGCCATATGCCGGCAGATGACGCTCATGTGCATCGATCATTCTTTTCCACATGCGGGAATCCGACATGGGGCCGGCAGTTGCGCTGAGGCGTCCCGGATATCGCTGATCCAGAGTTCCGAGTATGCGCATCGCACGTGCGCGATCATCGATGGTGAGTTGAATCTCGGATGCATGGGACTGACACGTCCCGAGATATCCGGCTGCATTCGTGCTGAATTGCGGCAAACCGAGATCCTCGAGGATGAATCGGGCGGTATCTTCGAGATCATCGATGTTCGAATGGTGAAGCGTTACACGGATATCGATGTTGATATCATGGCGCTGGAGTGTTCGGATTCCGCGAACGGCACCATCGAATGCCCCTTTGCCGCGACAGCTGTCATGAATGTCGGATTTCGAGCTGTCCAGAGATATCTGCACGCTGTTGCATCGGCCCGTAGCACTGATGAAGCGGGCGATATCGTCGTCAATCAGGGCTCCGTTGGACAGCAAGCCGAATCGCATCCGATTGTCAACTATGCCTTTGAGCAGTGTTTTCAGATCAGATCGTGAAAACGGCTCTCCACCCGCCAGGTTGACATCCATGACGTGGAGTCGTCCCAGTTCATCGAAAAACCTGAGCCACTCGTCAGTCGGCAGATCGACATACTGATGATTGGTGTCGTCGAAATAGTAGCAGTATTTACATCTGAGATTGCATTTCGAGGTGATGTCGATATCCACGTGACGGGGTGTCGACATGACGCGGATTGATCTATCTGCAGACTTTTCCAACAAAACCCCTTTCGCTCAACTTGTCGAAGAACTGGACTATTTCGTCCTCGATATCATCCGGTGTGTCCGAAAAAGCTTCGCGAATGCATCGGGCGATATCCGTTATGGAATGCTTTCCATCCAGATGTTTCCAGATCACAACCCCGACCGGGTTGATCCCCACGACCTGTCCGGATGCGGCATCAAACAAAACCGCCCAGTTGTCCATCTCTTCACGCAACACAACATCAGGATTCGCAATCAAACAGTCCGGTTTTTGGGTCATATTACGGGCCTCCCTGCCAGAATTGTACGAATGGCCGGAACAAAATCCAAACTTTTCGAGAAATCCAGCGAAACCGCGATGGCCTGTCGCATCAGGCTCGACATCCGGTGAAAGATTTCACTGTACCATGCAGCGCAATCCAGCCAGTCACAGAACAGGCAACTGATTCCTTTCTGAACCGCCTGGGTTTCCCGGCAATCTTCGATTGTATATCCTTCCCGGACATGTGACCGGAGAAAGACGATCATCGCGATGACCGGACAGTCTTCGTTATCGATGAACTGGTATTCGCCATTGACTTTTTTCTGAGTGGAGTGAAGTCGCCAGGTGTCCCGGTTATCCAGGTAAACGTTGCAGACCTCGTCCCCAGGCGACTCAAAACCATCCAATTCGAATAACTCGGCTAACGTACTCTTCCCGGCGCCTCCTTCTCCTGTGAACAACACCGCCTTGCCGTCGATGATGACAGTCGACGCATGGAAACTCAGCAACACCTCCATCCTGGAAAGCGGCAGATCGGTCGAAGTGGATTCCGTATTCATATGGCGTTTTTCCTCTGTCTCGCTTGATTCTGCGGATCGATTTGACGCGGATCCGGCGGGTGAGCAAAAGACACTCTTATTTGAACTTGTCACGCAACGCAAGATATGGCCCTGTCCATCAGACAATCTGAATCAGACCGAGAGTTGCCGTGTCGATTTTCTCGGATCGAAGACCTTGATGCTCGAGGAATCCATCTCGAGACCGATCGAAGTCAGACTCGCAATGAATCGGTCCAGATCGAGCTCCGCCGTTTCTGCGTCAAGTTCAGAAGCTCTCGACAAAATCCCGACGATCACCTCTCGATGTTGATTTTCAAGCAGAGCATTCAGAACTGCCGCACCCGTACCGTTGACCTCGATGAAGCGTCGATCCGATCGTCTGAAGATCAGCGCCGAGTTCTCAAAAAACTCGATGCTGAAGTTTCCTGCATCATATCCCTTCATTCTGTTTCCTCTCATTCCTGGCGTTCCGCCTCATATCCATCATAACCGTCGACATCCCTCAGATTCCATGTCGCAGCGTAAAAAGAATCCGAATCGAGCAGTTGCGCATGCGTGCCCTCGCTGGCGATTTCACCGTTTCGCAGAACAATGATCCGATCCATCAATTGCATCAGATGCAAGCGGTGAGAAATGCAGACGATAGTTTGGTCTGAACGACTCCGCAACAGTCGGCGGAAGATTCGTTGCTCGGTCCAGAGATCCACCCAGCTTGTCGCTTCATCCAGAATCAGAATCTCGGACTTCGCCATCCACGCACGCGCCATCGCCAGTCTCTGCATCTGACCTGAACTGAAGAAGTTCGATCCTTCTCCGACTCGAGTGTCGAGACCTCGAGGCAGATTGGAGACAAAGTCGAAGGCCTCGACCATCTTCAATGCCTCCCAGATCTCCTCGTCAGCAGCGTTCGGTCGTGCATATCGCATGTTTTCGCGAATCGATCCCTGCAGGAGCGCTCCATCCTGCATGGCCAGTCCGATCAATGGCGTGGATCGAGACATGAGGATCGCATCGTTGGGTGCGATCCCATGGATATGTACCGATCCCCGGGTCGGATCGTAGAACCCGCAGATCAGGTTCAGGATGGTCGTTTTCCCCGAGCCGCTTGGTCCAACCAATCCGACCAGTTCGCCGGGCTGAATCGACAGATTCAGATTCGTGAGCACCGGCTTGCCGGCTTCATATTCAAACTCGACATTTCTGAATTCGATAATCGGCCCAACCGCATGGACACTCAGGTCGGCCGTACTTCGCTCGACGGGCTTCTCGTCCAGTAGTTCCTTCACCCGTCTCGATGCTGCCTGTAAGTTCCCGAGTTCACTTGAAAAATTGGCAAGATTGGAGATAGGTGCGGCGAGTTGCCACACATAACTCAGGAGCATGAACAGCGATCCGAGTGTGATGGAAGCGCTCCCCCACGATACAAAGTTCAACAGTCGGCATGCACCGACGATGAAAATCACTCCTCCTCCGAGTTTCCCGATGGTTCCGATGAGCGGCGACATCCATGTGCTGCGGTAGGTCGCTTCCATTTTCAAATCGAACACGTCGCGCTGAAGCGTATTGAAGCGTCTGATTTCATAATCGGCTTTATTGAATATCCGTACGATTCGTATCCCGTTGAGGATGTCGATGACGCGCGTGTAGAGATCCTGCTGTTTGGCGAACATCCGATCACTGAGTGATTTGAAGTATTTCGTGTTCAATCTCGAGATGAAGTAAATCGGTATTGCCGGAAGAATCGCGATGATCCCAGCCCACCAGATCATAAACAGAATGATCCCGAAGACGACGATGGCTTTGACCAGTGATGTGACGATGTTCGGGAAGCTACCCAGAAAAAAACCGATGATACTCGGCGGATCGTTGTAAAGACGCGGAAAGATCTCGCCCGGCGCATGACGGTCATGATAACGCATCGGCAACATGTTCAGTTTCCGGAACAGGTCTGATTCCAGCGCATTGGAAGCATTGAGACTGATTCTCGTTGTCAGAATTTCACTGACCATTGCTACGGCGATCGAAGCAACGCGAAGGCCACCGAGAACGGCCAGGATCCATATGAACAGATGCAGATCACCCCTCGGGGCACTGGTATTGAGCACATCATCGACCAGAATCTTATAATATAGTGGTTGAACAAGCCCGATGCCTGTCTGAAGAAACAATGCCGTCACCGTAACTAAATACGGTACCCAATGTGGTCGAATGTAGCGCCAGAACCAGATCAGGTCCCTCACCGCGGCAAATCGCGGAACCGGCCTGCCGACTTTTCCCCGAAATTGCGATCTGATGCGGTCGATCATTCTTCAATCCCCTGCCTCTTGAGCAGATGAACTCGCACCAGTTCCCTCGCGCACTGATTACTGATCAGGTAGTTGAATGGGCGACGAATGTGCATATTGCCTGTCTGCGAGCGATACGCACCGATGAGCCTCCCTCTCCAGAGCAGATGTACACGATGGTTGCCGTCAGGCTGATTGAAGATCACAACCGATGGATGAATCCACACACGACGTCGCAGCAGGTGATCGATCGAACGGGTGATGGGGTTGTTGGCGAGAGGACTCAGGAACCATCGACGAATACGGTTGATCGTTCGGACCCATCGGGCCCAGACCACTCCGGCTGAACCATTCCGGATGATGCGATCATCTTTTTTTCCGACCACCCGCACGGCACGTCCAGTCACTTCTTCGAATCGCACCGGAGGATCGGTGAGTTGATTGTTATCACCCCTGGTAATGTAAACATCTCCTGCGATCCGGACAATGCGATGGACCACCAGATCGGTCATATGCGGTGCGCTGAAGATGATGACATCTCCAACCCTGAGATCATCCGGACCGACACGTTCAAACTCCAGAAACTCCGGATCCTTGAAGGTGGGGAACATACTGGATCCGGTGTAATGCACATAGCGATCCAGCGGGTCCTGACTCGAATCGGTCGGTATCCCGATGGCTTCAAGTTTCATGCTGTCGGGTGGGATGTATCTCAAATCATGCTCCGATCGAGCGCTCAATTTAGTGAAGTCGATGCGGAATGTCGAGATCATTTTTACTGCCTTTATCTGCCTCGGTTTACATTGACTGCCGGGCGTCTGTGGAGTAAATTTTCCACTCTGTTTGATCCGTCATGATTGGAGGGAATGGATGGTCACTCTTGGTGAATTTTCAGCGAAGAAAGAAAAAATATGCATCGTTGGGCTCGGATATGTCGGAATGCCGCTGGCTGCTGTCATGAATCGGGCGTTCGATGTGATCGGTTTCGATATCAATCAGTCACGGGTTGCTGAACTGAACACAGGGCACGACCGGACCCACGAAGTCTCATCGGACGACCTGAAGCTCTGTTCGATCCGATACACGTCGGATCCGAAATCGATCCGGGAAGCGGCTCTGGTCATCGTGACTGTTCCGACACCGGTTGATGAATACAAGATTCCCGATCTGACTCCGGTGATCAGCGCGACACGGACGGTCGGTCGGAATCTACGTCCGGGAGCGATCGTGGTATATGAATCAACAGTTTATCCCGGTGTGACCGAAGATGAGTGCATCCCGATTCTTGAACAGGAAAGCGGCCTGAAACATCTGGTTGATTTCCACGTCGGATACTCACCGGAACGCGTCAATCCGGGGGACCGCGAACACACTGTTGACCGGATAAAAAAGGTGGTTTCGGGAGATTCTCCCGAGATTACCGACTTGTTGGCGGAAGTGTACGGCAGGGTCATTACCGCCGGAGTTCACAAAGCCCCGACCATCAAGACTGCCGAGGCGGCCAAGGTAATCGAAAACACACAGCGGGATCTCAATATCGCGCTCATGAATGAACTGTCGTTGATTTTCAATAAAATGAAAATCGATACGCGCGCTGTTCTCGACGCTGCAGGAACCAAATGGAACTTCCTGAAGTTTGAACCCGGACTCGTTGGAGGTCATTGTATCGGGGTCGACCCCTACTACTTGACGTTCAAGGCTGAGAGCATCGGCTATCGACCGGAGGTGATTCTGGCGGGCCGCCGGATCAATGACTCGATGGGCAAGTATGTGGCGGAAAACACCGTGAAGAAATTGATCGGTGCAGGTCGAGCAGTGAAAGGCAGCAAAGTGCTCATTATGGGACTCACGTTCAAGGAGAACATCAATGATATCCGGAATACCCGCATCATCGATATCTTCAATGAACTCAGGTCCTATCATGTCGAGGCTTTCATCATGGATCCGCATGCGGATCCGATCGAAGTCAAATCCGAATACGGCATTGAATTGATCGGTGACTGCCGCTTCAAGGCTCCGTATGATGCTGTCGTACTGGCCGTAAAACATTCCCGAATCATCGAACAATATAATTTGGACCGCATCAAGGCGCTCTGCTATGCTGAAAGCCCGATTCTCATTGATATAAAGGGTGTATTCGATCAGAACGAAGCGGCATCCAAGAGGATGATCTACTGGCGACTGTAACTTGAAACGGCTGGGAAAACTACGCAACGCATTGGGACGCGATATATGGGCGTCTCTGATTATTGTTGCGTGTATGCTGATCGTGTCCTGTCTTTGGGCAGGTATTCGTCCATCCGGATTCACATTGATCCATGTCCTGTGTCTGTGTGCTCTGAGTGTCAACCTGCGCTGGGGAGACAACCGTAAAGAGATCTGGTTGCATCCCGCTCAATGGCGGTTGTTTGCGGGTTTCTGGGGACTGCTGTTCCTGAATTACCTGCTGGCAGGATCTTCTGCCATCGGGCGGGATGTTCTGATTCTGTGGCTGGACGTTGCCATCGTTATCTGGATCGTCTCTCGCCTGCCTCGCCGTTATCTCCTCGATATCCTCACGATATGGCTCGCCTGCTCGACCCCGATCGTCGTGATTCATGTCATTTATCTCGCGGGAACCGGCTCGCAACTCATGACACCCTCATCCTTCAGACACGGATGGCACTTTGGATTTTATGCGAACATGCTGCTGTTTCCTGCCATCGCACTCGCCATCCACTCCCGCCAGCTGTTTCATCGTATCACTGGCGCTGTCTGCGCCGCCTTCTCGATGATTTATCTGCTGCTGGATATCAAAACAGCCCCGGTTCTTGCTTTCTTTATCGGATTGGTGCTTCTCGGAGTGCAAGGTACAATCGGAGCGGTTCGCCGGGCATTCATGTCGATTTTTGTCCTGGCTATTGTAGCAGGACTTGCTGCCGCATCGTTTGAATCAAAGCTGCTGGTTGATCTGCTCAAGACATTCAGGACCGAGCAATACTGGACACTCCACAACGATCCCATGAAGACGGCGCTGAATGCTGCACTGGCACATCCGTTCACAGGACTCGGGGTCGGTAACTTCGAGTTTCGCTCGGGTGCGTACGAACCACCGGGAATGGCTCATCAGGTTGAACGCGCACATAACAGTTTTCTGGAGCTATTTGCCGAAACAGGCTTTCCCGGTCTTCTCGTGTTGGCAGCCCTCTTGACCTCTTTCGTCTGGAGGCTCTTCAGCCAGGTCCCCGAGCAACGCGCGATTCAGCGCGGAGTAAAGGCCGGAATCGTAATCTCGATGATCCTGGCGTTTCTGCTGGGATGCGCGGATTCCGGTCTTCAAATGCCCGCCAATGCTCTGGCAGTCACCTTCCTGTTCGCACTGCTTCTGGCCGACACAGAACCCAACAGTTCGAGACACGTCTGTAACGACCTCAAATCAGCTGCGGTTCGTCGGTTCTGGTACTTCCCTCTGATTGTCGTATTGGCCAGTGTCCCATCGCTCCTGTCCGGTTTCTTGATGGATGCCGCTCATTCCGCCTCCGTCCGCGGTCGATACAGGTCTGCAATCGATTGGCTCGATCGGGCACGCAGACTGGATCCGCTCGACGATCGCATCCGCGTTGCCCTGGTTCAGAATTTGTCCGTACTCAGTGAATTCAAACCCGATACAGATGTTTACGTCCGGATGCTCAGACAGATCGACACCGCACTGCGTCTGAATCCCGGACTTGCGGAAATGTACTTTCTCCGGGCGCAACTGGCGGAACATGCCAATGAAAAATCTGCTCGGAACGATCCTGTCTCGGACCTCAGACGCGCTGTTGAAATCGATCCTTCAAATCCTCACTATACGATGGCTCTCACGCAGGCGTTACTGGATACGGAAGACCGGAATGAGAGCATGGAACTCTTCAATCGGTTTCTCAGCACTACATCGCCGATCTACTATGAAGCGATAGCCGACTCAGTCGCTGACTTCTGGTCGGATCGATCGAAGTTTCGAGACATTGTCGATGCGAACCTCGACACATGGCCCCGGGCGTTCACCGTCACGCTGTGCTACCTGCTTCGCGACAAAGGTCTCGATCTCGATGCCCTGTTCATCCTTGAAAAACTGGCACAGGTTCTTCCAGGAGATGAATCGTCACAAACGGTTCGACGAAGCATCGACCTGGCATTCCTGCTCAAACAGAATGCGATCGCCGAAAGACTGGTGCAATCCGTGATGGCTTCGGGTCAGTACCGGGATCTGGAATCGTATATGTTTCAGGCGCGTGCCCGCATAGCCCTCTCTGATGAACGCTCGCAGGAGGCCATTGAATTCCTCAGGGCAGCTGTCCGTCTCGATCCAGCGAACATCGCCCTGAGAATCAAACTCGGGCAATCTCTGAAGAAAGCACATGGCGCCGATGTCGGAATCGTGTATTTCAGGCAGCTTGCGCAGGAGTTTCAAAGTTCAGCCGACGTGCACCTGGCGTTTGCGCATGAGTTGGAACTGGCGGGATTGACCCTTGAAGCGCTTTACGAGTACAGGCAGGCGAATATGCTGTCAGAGGAATCTCTCGACCGGAAAGTCGAAGAACTCTACAACAAGCTGGATATCGACAGTTTCTGGCGGTAATCGAGCGGCTACGGCGCACCCAGTTTGAGTTGATTCGATTGCAAACCATTGACACGGATCCAGATATTCGCACGTTCAGCGCCCAGATCATCCAGATTATCGTGCATATCCGAACCGCAGGAAATCCTCAGTCCGGATGTCCGGATCAGTCCAGCGCATGCAGACAGATATTGGTAATAGGGGACCATTTCGCCGGGTCTGTAATACGAGTCGTTGCACTCGATAAAGACCTCCGCTGATTGGAGCATGGCGATGAGATCCTCGTTGGAGTGCTTCGGGAAGCAGTCCATCAGGTCCGTGTGGGCAAGCCCCGTCGGTTTCGGAATCGATGCCCTCAGATCAAGAGTGTGTTTGAGGGGAATACCGGTGAGCAGCTTTTCGCTTGCATATTCGAAAAGCACGTAATCGAGTCGCTCCAGGTCCGAATCGCGGGGGATGCCGGTTCCGTTCAGGAATACTGACCGTAAATCGATTTCAACGGCTTTCCGGATAATGATATCTGCGCGATGTCGTTCCGCGAGATCGTCGAGCAGATCGAGGTAGCCGGCGAGTGCATCGGGGCGAAGGGACTGAGTCTTGGTTGTGTTGAAATGGTCGCAGAAGCCGATTTCTGTGAGGCCTGATTCGATTGCCGATTCGACGATTTTTACCGGAGGAAATGCTCCGTCGGAGAAAACCGTATGCAGGTGAAGATCACTCATTGAGATTCCTCGAGAATTGGATTGACAAGGGGGCCTCCGGTCATCAAGATTTGCCCGGGGCCATGATAACACAACTGCTTGAGCATATCGCGAGAAGAAGAAGGAAACCCGATCCGGTTCGGATCGAGTTGTTCGGAACGCACAATATCCTGCGCCTGATGAACTGGACCTACCCGTTTCCTTATTCATGTTACGACATTTCGACCGATGAGCGTGAAGTGCTGGAGTTTCTAAATGGTGATTACTATGCTGCATATCGGGGCCGGAACGATCTGATCGGCTTTTTTTGCGTGCGTAGCTCGGCCCGTTTGCCAGAAGCAGAATCGCTCGGCGTCTATTCCGGAGATGCTCTTGATTTCGGCCTGGGAATGCGGCCGGATCTCGTTGACCAGGGCACAGGCTACGCGTTTGTTCAGGCAGGGATACGATTCTTCATGGAGACATTCCGTCCGCGTGTCATGCGTCTCACCGTGGCTACCTTCAATGTCCGAGCTATCAAGGTCTATGAACGGTGCGGGTTTATTGTGGACAGGGTTTTTTCTGTGGGCGATGTGTCCTTTCTGATCATGATTCTCGAGTGCGGGCATGAATGAAACTCCGATGCCATTCGCGGAGAAAGCTCGTCGTGAATCGCGGGTGGAGAGTGATCTGCGGAAAACCGTGCGATTCTCGATCGCAGAGGGCATTTTTGCGCAGATGTTCGCTTCACTCGCAGGCCCCGGTAGCATTTTCCTGACCAAATTTGCCGTGCTTCTCCAGGCAACTCCATTGCAGTTCGGCCTGATGTCGGCTATCGGGCAGTTGTCGCAACTCTTCCAACCGTTGGGGGCTGTATTCACTCGTCACCTGACGTCTCGGAAACACATCGTGATCATCCTATCTGCCATCGGCAGATCCCTGGCTCTCGTCTGGGCCTTGTCGGCAATTCTGTTCCCTCCTCATTACGCTATCTGGTTCTTTCTGGGGGCTTTCCTGTTGAGTGCATCGCTTCAGGCCATCAGCGGAAACGCTTGGATCGCATGGGTCTCTGATTCCGTTCCTCTGCGGATTCGAGGGCGGTTCTTTTCATGGCGAACCCAGTATCTCCTGTTCGCCGGTCTGGTCATCGGTTTGCTGGCGGGTAGTTTTCTGGATCTGTTCAAACATGAACCAGGGCTGCTCCGATCGTTTCTATCCGATCATGGTGCGTTCAACGCCATCTTCCAGGAGCATCATCTGCTTTCAGTTTTCGTCGGCGTTAACGCTCTTGCCGTTTTCCTGGGCATCATCGGACTCAGAATTCTCGCGCTCCAGCCCGAAAAACCCAAGCCTATCGAACTGATTCCCTGGAGGGATCTGATCACGATTCCCTTACGGGATCCTAACTTCCGGCGACTGGCGATTTACGGTTTCTGGTGGATGTTCGTTGTCGGAATAGGGTCGCCGTTCTGGCAGCCTTTCATGTTGCGGAATCTCGATATGTCGCTTGTCGAGATTCAGATTTACGGATTGATAGCCGCTCTGGCGTCACTGAGCGTCATCCGTTATTGGGGTTATCTGATCGATCGATTTGGCAACAAAGCGGTGATGCGGATCTGCATCCTCCTTGGAGGTCTCAATCCGCTGGTGTGGTTGTTTATCAGCCGGGATTCCTTCAGCATCCTGTATCTCGAGGCCGCGACGTCGGGAATCATGTGGGGAGGGGCCGGAATCGTCGCGACCAATTTCGTGCTGGCGATCGCGCCGGAATCCCAGAAACAGATCTATTCCGGCGTATGGGGAGCGGTGAACGGGATTGCGATGATGATGACGATGGTTTTATCCGGTCTCTTCCTTCCCCCTCCCCTGAAGACGGCCTTTATTGAATTGGAATCCGAGCAGATTTTATTCGGATTGACAGGAATCTTGCGCTGGACGACACTGATTCCATTGTCTTGGATAGTCGAGCGAAATTCACCACCTTTCGGGACGGCCACGATATTCATCCTGAATTTCGCAAAAGTGCGGATCATCCATCTTGCGGACTGGGTGCTAAAACGAAACGATCGCGTTTAAAAGAGGGTGGAGACAGATGGCAAACAATGCCGGAAAAAACAAGTATCCGACGAGGTGGCATTATTACGTCATTCGATATCGGATGCCGATCACTCTGACGATAACGGTTGTTATCCTGCTGACGTACGCCATCAGGGGGGGGAAACCGCACGCTCTGGCAGGTACATCTGGATTCATGGGGCCTGCCGGGATGGTGCTCGTTGCAATCGGTACCCTGGTCAGATCATGGGCTGCCGGAGTCATCCACAAGCGGGAGTTGATTGCCCGAACAGGCCCATACGCCCTCACACGACATCCCCTCTATCTCGGATCCCTCGGCATCGCCCTCGGTTTTATCACCATAATCGGCGATTGGACGATGCTTGTCGGGTTGCTGGCGTTGATCGTACTGGTGTATTACCCGAAAGTTACCCAGGAAGAGCGGTCGCTCGAAGATCATTATGGATCGGCTTATCGATCCTATCGGGATTCCGTCGGAGTATTCTGGCCGAAAAGTCGGCCTCAGGGGCTGTTCACTGTGCCATGGTCTTTGACGCAATGGCGGAGAAACCGCGAGTATCTGACGTTCTGTTCGGTCATCGCAGGGCTGGTGATGATTGAGATCTGGCGGAGAAACATCTGAATCCCATAGATGTCATGCCTGTAAATGAGTGCGATCGGACGCTGAATCATTGACAACCTTCGAGTGTGTCGTTATTGTAGCCCCGTCCTTTCATAAAGAAATCTCGCATGCGCCGCCGGGATTTGAAATGGAGGAGGGGACGGAATGAAGAACTCTTTGATGATTCTGGCGGTGGTGGTGTCGTTGGCAGCTGCAACGCCTGTTCTGGGAGCTGGTTTCAGTATTTTCGAACAAGGCGCGGCAGCCACCGGCATGGCCATGGCCTTCACCGCTCGTGCTGATGATCCATCTGCTGTTTTTTACAACCCAGCCGGAATCACACAACTCGAGGGTACGCATCTGTCGATCGGAGCGACAATCATCTCTCCTGAAGCGGAAATGAAGGATCCGTATGGCCGGACCTGGAAATCGGACAGTCAGGTATTCGTGCCTCCCACCCTGTATGCGACTCACTCGTTTTCCGATGTGTTTTCATTGGGCTTCGGGGTGGGCGCGTATTACGGATTGGGTATGAAATGGGATAACAACGAGGATTTCATTTATCGGACTCTCGTGAATGAAGTGAATATCGAATCCCTGTATTTTAACCCGGTTGGTGCTTTTTCGTTCGGTGAGCATTTTTCGGTGGCTGCAGGGCTGTATTACGTGCGCAGTAAAGTGGATTACTCGGCCAATATCGATCTCAGCCAACTCTCCGCAATGCTCTCTCAACAGCTCGGTACCACCATCACACTTCCGGAAGGTGAACTGAAACTCGAAGGCGATAATGACTCGGGCGACTACGGATTCAATCTCGGTTTCCAGGCCCGCTTCAACCCGTGGCGCTTCGGTCTGACCTACCGATCCGAAGTGGAATGCGCGTATGAAGGTGATGCCCAGTTCAACGTGACTCCGACCGGTTATGGCAGCCAGATCGATGGGATCGTGGCGGGCATCCTGCCTGATACAAAAGGCTCGACTTCCATCACCATGCCGGCCTCTGCGTCACTCGGAGTCGCGTATGATGTGACCGATGCGCTTTCCATCGAGTTCGATATCAACTGGATGGACTGGAGTTCGTACGAATCTCTGGATCTGAACTTTGAAAATCCGACGACACCCGATAAAAGCCAGCCGAAGCATTGGGATGATGCCTACAGCTATCGTCTCGGAACACGATATCTCGTGACGGAAGCCTTCGAGATGTATGCCGGGTATCTGTATGACGAAACGCCGATCCCGGATGAAACGCTCGATCCGATTCTTCCCGATGCCAATCGACACTCCGTTCAACTCGGTGCGGGATACCGCCTCGGATCGGTCATGATCCAGGCTTCGTACATGGCGCTGTTCTTTGAGGATCGGGAAACGACGACAAATGAACTGGGCGTCAACGGCGATTACCAATCATTCTCGCACCTGATCGGGATGCAACTGTCCTACGCCTTTTAACTGAACATGTCACCGGCCCCGATCTGATTCCGGGGCCGGTTGTGTTTCCAATCGTCGAGGTGAACTATGCAGATTAAAGAGTTTCGGACAATCGCCGAGGTTTTCCTGTATCGGACGGAAGCCTCTCCGGATAGCACGGCCATCCAGTACAAATCCGACGGGAAATGGTGCTCGATCACCTATGCGGATTTCCGGTCCCGAATCCTGGGATTGACCGCCTATCTCAACTCGATCGGTGTGGATGCGGGAAGTCGTGCAGCGATACTTTCCCAGAACTGTCCTGAATGGCTCATGATGGATCTTGCCATCATGTGTGCAGGCGGTGTCAGCGTCCCGATCTATCCGACTCTTCAGACGGCTCAGATCAGACACATCCTGGAAGAAAGCGAAACTCGGGTCATCTTGGTTGAAAATCGCGAACAATTCGAAAAAATACGCTCTGAACTCGAACATCTCCCCAATCTGCATCACGTCCTGCTGAAAGACCCCATCGGGATCGATCTGGGTGCAAACTTGTTCTCTCTGGCCGAGGTAATCGAGAAGGGGCGTCGGCTGCTTTCAAGCACCCGGGATGAGGTGATTGAACGCGCGCGAAGCGTGGATTCGCAGGATTTGGCGAGCATCGTGTACACTTCAGGAACAACGGGATTGGCCAAAGGGGTCATGCTCACCCACGACAACTTCATGTCGAATGCAAATGCCATCGCCAGGATTCTGGATTTGTCGACGGACGACTCGCTCCTGTCGTTCCTACCCCTCTCCCATGTCCTGGAAAGAACCGCCAGCTTCTTTACCGCCTTTCTCGTGATTGGTCTGAGGTTCTGTTTTGCGGAACGAATCGAGAGCGTTGCGGAGAATCTCCGTGAGGTCAAACCGACGCTGATGGTGGGTGTGCCCCGGTTTTACGAGAAAGTGTATGGACGGATCCTGGAGGCCGTGTACGCGGGGTCCAAGTTGAAGCAGACGATATTCTTCTGGGCGATCAAAATCGGTGAACGCTATCAGCGGGATCGCATGAATCATCGCGAATCACTGGTTGTGCAACTCCAGCATCATTTGGCCTATGCGCTCGTTTTTAAAAAACTGCATGAGCGCGTGGGCGGGCAAATGAGGTACTTCATCAGCGGAGGAGCACCCCTCGAACCACGAATTGCTGAATTCTTCTACGCGGTCGGGTTGCCGATATATGAAGGGTTCGGTTTGACCGAGACCGCTCCGGTGACGAACGTGAATACGCCGGAATTGTACAGGATCGGCAGTGTCGGAAAAACGATTCAGGGTGTTCAGGTGCGATTGGCGGAAGATGGCGAAATTCTGGTAAAGGGCCGAAATGTCTTCAAAGGATACTTTAAAAACACGGAAGCAACTCAGGAAGCCTTTTCCGAAGACGGATGGTTCAGGACCGGAGACATCGGGCGAATCGATACGGACGGCTTTCTGTGGATTACAGATCGTAAAAAAGAAATTTTCGTTACTTCAGGCGGAAAAAACATCGCCCCGCAACCGATCGAGAACTTCTTTAAGACCAATGCGTTCATCCAGCAGATCATGCTGGTGGGTGACCGGCGTAATTTTCTCAGCGCACTGGTCGTCCCGAATTTCGATCGTTTGACCGCTTGGGCCCAGAGCCAGGGAATCGAATACAAATCTCTGGATGAGCTGATTCAGAAGCCCGATGTGATCTCGAAGTACGACGACGAAATCCGTATCATGACGTCCGATTTTCCCAGATTCGAGCAAGTTCGAAAGATTATGCTGGTGAGTCGTGAATGGACGGTCGAATCCGGCGAACTGACTCCCACCCTGAAACTCAAACGCAAGGTGATTCTCGAAAACTTTCGGGATCGGATTGAGAAACTCTATTCTCAACCGGTCGATTGATCAGGCTACCGTAACGGATTTCGCAAGCGATCTCGGTTTGTCGACATTCCGGTTCAAGGCGACAGCGGAGTAGTAAGCGAACAGCTGCCCGAGGATCAGAAGGATGAGAGGGGCGACGAGAGAGTGGACCTCCGGTAAAACGACCTGCTCATCGAAAACAGGGTTTCGTTCACCGAAGCCGAATCCCACGAGAAACCCGCTTCGGGCTTTGATTTCCTCTGCATTTGCAATGGTCAATTCATAGAGTTCTTTCTCGGATGCCGGAGGAACGAAGAACAATGAACCGACACCGTCCTCGATCAGAGCGATTGTGCCGTGCTTCATGAATCCACCAGGGATCCCCTCGCAGTGCCGGTAACTGACTTCCTTCATCTTGAGAGCGGATTCGAAGGCGACACCGGAGTAGATGCCTCGTCCGATGAACAGCCAGTTTTCGATATGAGCGTACCGTTTGGCAATGGTGTTAATAAACCCCTTGGCCTCGTTGATGACCCGCCGGATTGCAGCAGGCGATTCTGTTATCACCTGACTGACATGACGATGATCATCATCCGATAAAAAGCTCCTGCGTTTCCCCAACTCGATGGCTGTGCGGATTGCGACGAAAATCTGAGCCATGGCGGCTTTGGTGGATAGGACGCAGATTTCAGGACCGGAGCCCTGCATGATGGATAGATCGACCTCATCGACCATGGTCGATCCGATCACGTTGATGACCGCAGCCGTTCTGGCGTTGGATCGCTTGGCATGCCGGATGGCTTGCAGTGTGTCGTATGTCTCGCCGGATTGAGAAAATGCGAGGAGAAGAGTGTGCGAATCGATCTGGGCCAGTGAGCTGAATTCATCGGATGAAAGTGCCGGGATGAACATGCCGGCAAGCCTGGCGAAATAGTACTGTGCGATCGTTGCAACGTAGAAAGTCGTCCCGATCCCGATCAGATATGACCGGGCCGCCTGATGGATCTCATCCGCTAACGCGTGAATCGCACCCGGTTCGATTCTCAGCACAGTCTCGACCGTTGAGGGTTGCTCGTGGATCTCCTTGAGCATGTAATGGGGGAATCCCCCTTTCTTGGACAACTCCGGATCCCAGTTCACCCATTTGATCGGCGCGTTGACCACATCACCGGTTTCAAGTCTCTTCACAATCGCGGAATGCCGGTTCATGACGACATAATCGCCGTCGGAAATGGTCACGACTCGACGGGTAAACTCGAGGACGGCATTATGATCCGATCCGATATAGTTTTCCCCATCTCCCAGACCCAAGATCAGAGGACTTTCACGTCTGGCACAGTAGATGTTCTCCGGGGCATGACTCGTGATGAAGGCAAATGCAAACGTACCTTCGATCATCTGCGTGGTTCGTCTCAGGGCGATCTCGATATTGCCGGTTTTATTGTACATGTCCTCAATGAGGTGAACGAGAATTTCCGTGTCGGTTTCCGAAACGAATCGATGACCGCCGGCTTGCAGTTGTTCTCTCAGTTGCCTGTAGTTGCTGATGATGCCGTTATGAACAAGAGCAAAATCGCCGTTACAGCTCAGGTGGGGATGAGCATTGATCTGGTTTGGAATACCGGTCGTTGCCCATCGCGTATGGCCGATTCCGACTTTTCCGTCCAACTGAAGAAAGTTCTGCGAGTCGCTGACGGATTGCACATTTCCCTGATCCTTCCGGATCTGAATCCCCGATCCATCCAACACTGCAATCCCGCATGAATCATATCCGCGATATTCAAGGTTCAGTAATGACTTAAGGAGTTTATTCGTTACGCGTGCTGCACTTGCTATTCCTGTGATTCCACACATGATCTGTCTCTTTCAATCGTTGAGAGGTTTTCCGATTCTGGATAAGGTCGCGTGATGTGGGATACGGCTGTTCGGCGGAATCTTCGTTCCCGGCAGCATGGTATGCCCCGCCCCGATCCAGCAACGGTCTCCAATCAGCGCTCCGAGCTTGTGAAGGCCGGAGTCGAAGTCATTACCTTTGAATTCAACGTGAATCGGGGATTCATCGATGTTGATGTTGACGGTAACGGTTCCCGATCCGATATTGACGCGCTCTCCGATGATGGAATCCCCAATAAAACTCAGGCGCCCGATTTCAACGTTCTTGAACAGGACCGAGTTCTTCATCTCGACATCGAATCCGATCACGGAATTCTCTCCGATCGATGTGAAGTTTCGAATCAGCGCGCTATGCCCGATAAAACTGTTACGTCCGATAAAGCAAGGTCCCAGAATGTTGGTGCCATACTTGATGACGACTCCAGGCTCAATGACCACCGGTCCCTGAATGATGCAGGAATCACCTAAAATGACATCAGAGGCAATCCGGGATTCGGTCCACTCTCCCATTACGATATGATTGGCCGTCAAAATGTCCCATGGATAGCCGAGATCCACCCAGGCTCCCTCCCAGATCGATGCGTAGAATGAGCCCTCGCGCGCCAGGTCACAAAACGCATCGATGATCTTTCCATCGTTTTTCTCGATGTATCGCAGGAAACAGGACGGCAGGATGAACGCGCCGGCGAGGATATAATTGCCGAGATCCGTTCGCTGGGGTTTCTCGATGATGTCCGTGATCATCATATTATGATCCATGTAAATGTTGCCGTAATCACGCGAGTCGTTTGTCAGACAGACGGCTGCGACCGGCTTCTGAATGCTCCTGAATGTGTTCAGGAGGTTGGCGAGCATATTACGGGAGAACAAAATGTCACCATAGATCAGCATGAAGTATTCTGTTTCCTGTATCCGGTCCCGATTCATCATGACGGCAGGCCCCACACCCGTCACTTCCTGCTGATCGACGACATGAAACGAAAAATCGGATGACGGAAAATGCGCCAGATGCTGACGAACTTTGTCGCCGTGGTGTCCCGTCAGGATATCAATCTGATTCAATCCAATTTCGGATAAAAAGCGTAAAATCCTGGATAGGAGCGTTTCTCCGCAAATCTCAATCAGAGGCTTCGGTCGTGTTTCCGTCAGGGGGGTCAATCGGGATCCCCGTCCTCCGGTCAATAACAAAACTTTCATCGATGACTCCTTTCCTGAGAGACGTCGGGGATTTTAGCAGGACCATCCAGAAATGAAAACGCTTCAATCCGGCTATGGCCGCTCCACCACAGGGTGATACAAAACCACACATGCCAAGATTCGAGTCGCCGTTCAATACTCGATCGGTTCCACCCGTCAAAAAATCGTGTTTCTCCGGTTCCGTCAGCTGACACCCCTGAGTCTGTTCTCGCTGATTGGTTTGGCATGGCCTTTGCTAAGACAACCAATCGGGATTGGAGACCTGCGATGCGATTCGAACCCGAAGACAAATCACCCGAAAGCATCGAGAATCAGTTCGATCTCGAAGAACGGATCACCGAATCTGACTCGACTGCCGATACGGCGAATCTGGATATCATCGATCTGTATTTCGATGAAATGGGTTCGATCTCGACACTCAGCCGCGATAAAGAACTGGCGATCAGCAAGCGCATCGAAGAAACCTCGTCGGCATTCCTCTACAAACTGTCGATGATTCCATTCGTCCATCATCGGATTTTGGATTTCGGGGAGGAGTGTTTTGCGAAAGAACGCAAATGGGACGATGTTTTTAAACCCCGACCAGTGTTTACGGAAGGGAATACCCGCAAAATTGTCTCGGAAGATCGCGAGAAAGTTCTGATCCGGTTAAAGGATGAACTGGCGGTACTGGATCGCATCAGAACCATGGATGTTCACCACTCCTCCTTTGATCTGATCACCAAGTTTCATACCATCAAGATCTCCGGTCTGATCCGTGATCTGGATCCAACCCCGGAGGCCTGTAACGAATTGCGAATCCTGTTTTTACGTCAGTTTTCCATTGCCTTGAAGAATCCCGATCAGGCGCGCGGACTCGTTTTCGATACCCTGACACAAGTCCGACTCGATGTGCAGGATGTCGAGGATTTCTATGATCGCATGATGGAGGCCAAGAATGCGCTGATCGAGGCCAATCTGCGTCTGGTGGTCAGCGTCGGAAAACGGTTCGCCAACCGCGGACTCCCGTTTTCCGATATTCTTCAGGAAGGGAATCTCGGTTTGATCAAAGCCGTCGACAAATTCGATTATCGACGCGGATATCGATTCTCAACCTATGCCACCTGGTGGATTCAACAGTCCATCATCCGAGCGATCGCCGAGCAGGGCAGAACAGTCAGAATTCCGCTCTACATCACAGAAACGGTATCCAAAATCAATAAGATCAGCAGTCAGTTGCAACAGAAGAACCGACGGGATCCGACCTTGGAGGAACTGGCCGTCGCATCGAGTAACCCGTTGAAGAATGTCCATCTGTACTTCAATGTCATCAAGATGCCGTATTCATTGGAGATGCCGATTGGAGACGACGATGAAGGACATCTCAACGAAGTGATTGCCGACGAGAGTGTGCGGTCACCCATAGAAATCATCGAGGAACTGAATCTGAAAAAACTGATCGCGGATGTTCTCGATACACTGCCCGAGCGTGAGAAAATCATTATCAAAATGCGGTTCGGCATCGATTCCGGCAAGGAATACACCCTCGAGGAAATCGGCAGTGTCATGGGACTGACCCGGGAACGGATCCGCCAGATCGAAATGGAAGCGCTCCGGAAAATCAAACACTCCGCAACCGAGCGTGATCTGGAAACATTCAACGTTTGATCGGATTACACCAAACTAGCGGATTCGCTTGATCTGATCTTCTGCGTTCTTGGCTTCTTCAGAAAACGGGAATCGATTGATCAGATCCCGGAAAACACGTCTGGCATTCGTGTTGTCCCCCAACTCGGCGTGGGATAATCCGAGTTTTAACAGGGCGGCAGTAAATTTGTCGCTGGAAGCGTATCCGGAAACGACAGACTCAAAGTTCTTACGGGCTTCCTCATACTGCTTCAAAGCAAAATGCGACTCTCCGATCCAGTAAAGTGCATTGTCCACAAGATCTGACTCGGGGAATGCATGCTTGAATTCTGAGAATTCCAGGATGGCCAGATCATACTCTCGCATCAGATAATCATTGTATGCAGTCTGATAAAACTGCTCGGGTGTGCGATCGCCAAATCGCGAGTCCGGGATACCCGGGCCATCCGGAAAGACTGCCGGAGCGGTTCCCGAGAAAGAATGAAGCTGGTTTTCGATATCTGTCAGTGAGGTTTGGAGATCGCGCAGCTGCGATTTGGTTTCCTGTGAAATCCTGGCAGCCTCACCGCAATCCGAAGCGAAGCTGTCCACCTTGGTCTGCAGTGCGGCCAGTTCCTTCTCAAGCTGTTCGTACTCGGCGCGGGATTCGGAGCGATAGGTTTTGAGCATTTCCTGGGTGCGCATTGTTTCCTGTTCGATCCGGGTAAACTGACCGCCTGCGCATCCATAAAAAAACACTGCCGTCCAGGCAAACAGGACGGCAGTGTATCGGTTCATGATGTGAAAATCAGACCGAGCAAAACGCGTTATTGATTGATCGCGATGTGACCGCGGCGATTCTTGCTCCAGCATGATTCGTTGTGTTCCATGCAAACCTGTTTTTCTTCGCCGAACGTGATGGTTTCGATCACGCTCTCTGAAATACCTTTGGACACGAGATACTTCTTGATCGATGAGGCGCGGCGTTCCCCGAGTCCGAGGTTGTATTCGTTCGAGCCGCGTTCATCGCAATGCCCTTCAACGGTGATTCGCAGATCTTTGTTGTTTTTCAGATAATCGGATTTCTTATCGAGGTTGGCTTTGGCATCCGATGAGAGTGTCGACTGGTCGAAATCGAAGTAGACATCAACATCAGACAGAGCAGCCTGTGCTTCGAGCAACTTGATTTTCTTCGGATCATCCATGCCAGATTTGCCTGTGTCGTCCTGTGTCTTCGCTTCAGTCTTGGGACCGGTTTTGCCTTCGTCGGCTTTCGGGGCCTTCTTGTTGGAACAGCCGGAAATCAGCAACGAGGCGCCAATGAAACCCACCATCACGAAATTGAAAAATTTGGTCTTCATCATTTCCTCCAGGTAAAGAGCCTATCAGTTCATCTTCCAAATTCGAATTGTCCGGCACACTGCCGGCTCATCTTGAACGTGATATCATACAGTTAGATTTCGAGATTTCAAGAGATTTCAAGAGGATTATCGCGACCACGACGGATTGGCGCAGATTCCATGCATGATCAGCACCGGTCGGACTTTCTGCCCCGAGAGATCTGAGATATAAAGACCCTTACCCCCGTTTCTGGAAGAAATGAAGGTGAAGTGGCGGCCGTCACGCGCAAAGCACGGATCTTCATTGTGCCCTGCGTCTGCGGTTACCTGATGATCATCAGAGCCATCGGGGTGAACGAGCCACAGATTGAAGACTCCCTCACGCCGACTGTGATAGACGATCCAATCGCCTCTCGGTGACCAGTCAGCGGCAGTGTTGTAATCTCCGGTCACCGTCAGACGTCGGAGATTACCACCTTCGATGTCCATGATGTACAACTGCGGATCTCCGCTCCGATCCGACGTGAACACCAGTTCATTCCCGCCGGGTGAAAAGCTGGGATTACAATCGACTCCCGGTGTCGATGTGAGCCGTTTCGGACTTTTCCCTGAGACAGGAGCGACCACGATTTCGGGATCTCCATCAAAACTCATCGACCATGTCAGGAACTGCCCATCGGCGGAGATCGCCGGAGTGATATTCATTCCGCCCTTGACAAGTGGTGATGATTTCGATGATTCGAGATCATACACGTAGAGATCGGGTCGACCACCCGCATAGCTTGTGTAGTATATCTTGCCGCCTCCCGGCGCCCATGCGGGTGAGAGGTTAGTCGTCCCGTTCGCAGTGATTTCCTGAAGCAATCCCCCGTCGGGATCCACAACATAAATCTCCTGATGCCCGGATTTGTTCGAAACAAATGATATCTGGCTGAAACTGATTCCTCGCTCTCCCGTCAGACGAAACTGAACTTCATCCGCAAATTTGTGGATGACGGTTCGCAGTTTCGCATAGGGAGTCTTGTACCTGACCCCGATGATCTGATTCCCCATCGGCACATCAAACAAACGCATGTTGACCTCGATCTCGTCACCACCCATATTGATGTGGCCCGTGATCAATGCGGCGATTCCCGCCAGGTACCATTCCTTGAAGTTCGGATTGGTCATCTCCGTGGTACCAGTCGGGAAAAATCTTGAAATATCGACGACCGTGAAGCGATTGGAGTACTCGAGATCCTGAACGAAGATGCGGTGAATCTCTTCGATGATGGATTCATTTCCCGGTTGAGCGCATGTGAAGAAGGGCAGTGCGATATCGATCGGTTTCGCTTCGCCGGAAGTAATGTCAAGCACAACATCCAATGCCTGGACGGAGGGCTGCATCAACAGAACCATTGCGATGAGCGCGCACGCGGCAATCGGCGTTCTCGATGGGAAACCTGAAATCGTCATCATCTGCTCCTTTTATTGCTCATAGACAAAACCGAAATGTACCCCAAGGGTCGAATCGGGGTAGTCCTTGGGCAACTCCGGGAACCGTGTCACTGCCTGAATCGCCCGCAGAGCGGACCGATCCAGGGCCGCGTCTCCTGACGGTTCTTCGATTTCCGAGGACACGACATTCCCGCTTCGATCGATCCTGAACCCGATGACCACGCGACGGGGCGTTCCAGTAAGCGGGGCCTCAACCATCGGCATCCATAACTCGCCGATGCGGTTCTTCAGCATATTCAGATAACTCATGAATGGGAAGTATACCGCATCGACAGACATCGATCCGGAAGCTTTTCCGGCCCCTTTTGTCTGCATCGGGAAGTAGTTCCCGCCTTCTTGCGATGATGCGACAGGTTTCGGGGTCCAGTTGTCGCCCCTCTTCTTGAGCCTGTCGCCTTCCTCTTTCGTCATATCCACCAACTCGCCTTTGTTGACGGCGGGTTTGCTGACTGCCTGAGTTTCAGGTTCCGGCTGCGTCTGTTTTTCCGGTGGACGAGCCGGTTTGGCGGATTCCGTCATGACTCCGGCCGTCTTGTTTCCAGCCGGAAGATCGACCATGGAGATATCCATTACCGGTAGAAAGATTTTCTTCGACTTCCCGAATGCGGGCAGGAAAAGCACAAGTGCCGCGAACAGCACATGAAACGCGACGGATACAACAAGAGGCGTCATCCGGGACGCTTTTTTTATCTCGAAGCCGTTGCTCAGGACTTCCAATGCTACTTTTCCTTCACTTCCTTGATGTCCAGGGGTTTGGTCACCATCCCCATCGTTCTGACTCCGGATTTCTTGATGATATCGATGACCTGAACGACGTACCCGTATGGCAAGGATTGGTCGGCCTCGAGAAACAGCGCTTCGATCTGATTCGATGCATTCATGGATCTCAGTTTGTGCTCAAGATGCTCAAGAGGGATCTTACGGTTGTCCAGGTAGACGTCTTTGTTGACGGCGATCGAAAGAATGTAGCGACCTTCCGTGCCCTCCGGGAAGAGACGCTCCGAGGCTTTCGGCAGGGTGACATCGATTCCCTGTTTCATCATCGGTGCAGTGACCATGAAGATGATCAGCATGACGAGCATGACATCGACGAGAGGAGTCACATTGATGTCGTTCAGCCCGGACCCGATTGAATGACTCCGGCGACGACCCGACCCCGATGACGGCATTTGAGAAGAACCACCGCCCTGCATATCAGTCGATACTCGCCAGGAAGGTGGTTCTGAATCGCTCGAAGATATTGATCGATATCCGGATCTTGCTCAGAAACACATTGTATCCGATAACCGCAGGAATGGCGGCCAGCAGACCGACGGCTGTGGCAATCAATGCTTCCGCAATACCGGGGGCCACCGCCGCAATACTCGCCGACCCCGCTGCGCCAATACTGCGGAAGGCATCCATGATGCCCCATACTGTCCCGAACAATCCGATGAAAGGGGTAACCGATCCGCATGTTCCCAGAAACGGGAGTCTCTGCTCGAGTCTCTGGATCTCGATCCCGATCGCATCGTCAATGGCCATTTCCATCAATCGGTAGGCGTTTGAATGCTGATCGACCGTACTGCCGCCGCCTTTTTTTCTGAGAACCTTGAAGCCGGCGATAAATATCCGCGACAGGGGGTCCGGTTTGAGCGATTTGATCGCCTGGACCACGTCGTCGAGATTGGCGGCTTTCTTGAATACTCCAAGAAAACGCTCCGCTCCGGCTGCATTTCTGCGGAACATCAGCCACTTGTCGAGCATGATGCCCCAGGAAACAAGAGAAAAAACGACTAGAATGAACAAAACAATCTTCGCCGCGATTCCCGCGTGGTAAATCAGGTTGACAATATCATTCCCTAGAACAGTGCCCGATCCGATCGTCGTTTCTACAATCCCATTCATCTCGTTCGCTTCCTCATTCTGGATAATTAAATCAAATCAATCAGATGTGTTGTCAGTCTCGAAGACTCTTCCTGTATTCTTTCACAGCGTCATGATGTTCCTCAAGAGATTTGTTGAATACATGCCCTCCGGTTCCATCCGCCACGAAGTAGTAATAGGCCGTTTCTGCCGGAAAACAGGCAGCATACAGTGCCTTCTCTCCCGGATTGGCAATCGGCCCCGGCGGCAATCCGGGCGTGGTGTAGGTGTTGTAAGGATCCACTGCATCGAGATCACTCCGGCGGATGTTTCCATCAAATGTGCCACGCCGGGCGTAGATGACCGTCGGGTCGCACTGCAAGAGCATTCCGCGCTTCAGACGATTCATGAAAACTGAGGCAACGATGGGTCGCTCCGAGTCGATTCGTGTCTCTTTCTCGATCAGAGACGCCAATGTCACGACTTCGTGCAAGGACAACCCGTTCCGTTCCGCAGCCGCAAGCCATTCAGGTTTCAAGGCGGTCCTGAATCGGGCAAACATCATCGCCGTCAATTCCTCCGGGCGTGTCCGCCGAAGCAGCGAATACGTATCCGGGAAAAGATACCCTTCCCATCCGGTAATCGGAGTCTGGAAATCGGCGACAGAGAATCGGCGGATCGCATCGATCAACTTCTGACGGTCCCCAAACCCTCTGCTTTCCCATAAATCCGCCATTTCATCGATGGTCAGACCTTCCGGAATGGTCAGCATCAAGCGATAGACCGATCCTGCAGTGAGAATCTCGTGAATTCTCCGCGGAGACATTCTCGAGGACAGCATATACTCGCCGGCTTTGATCTGATTGAATGTATGTTGCTGCCATCCCATGCAGAGAAAAACGTTCGAACTCGCGATCAGGTCTTTTTTTTCGAGTTGGGCGGCGACGAACCGGTATGAATGTCCCGGAAGCACTTCAAAGAACTGATCCTGGCCATTCGGATCGAGCGGATGATCGAAAGACAAAATCATCGCGTGCAGCATATAGACGGCGCTCAGCAGGACGATGGCGAGAAACAGATAGATGAACCGGAAGGTGCGTCTCTTCATCCAGGGATCTCAGCGGACAGATTCAATCGATCGAGGTATCCCTGAAGAATGATGACTGCCGCGAGGCTGTCCACGTGGTTTTTCCGTTCTTTTCGCCGCATGTTGGCCTCGATCAATGTTCTTTCGGCCGATCGGGTGCTCAAGCGCTCATCCCAGAAGTTGACCTCGATGGACACGATCCGACTCAGTTCATCCGCAATCAACCGGACGTTCCTGGCCGCCGGGCCTTCCGATCCGTTCATGTTGAGAGGAAGTCCGGCAACGATGGAGCGGATTTCGAAATGGTCAATGAGGTTCAGGATGTGTGAAGCCAGTGCCTGAACCGTTGAAAAATGATGCATCGGTAAAGGTTGAGCCGTCCAATTCAAGGGATCACTGATAGCGATACCGATTCGTTTCGATCCGAGATCGAGTCCGAGGATGCGATGTGTCATGAGAAAGAGGGTAAAGGGATCAATCGACGCTGAGCCGCGATCGTTCGGTGGAGGCGGTGACGAAACGATGCTTGTCGACGCCGGGGACTGACCAGGAAACTCGGATACTGATCCGCTTCGTGTCCAGCGGCAGGTTCAGATTGAGCATGTTTTCTCCCGGTTCCCAACTGTTCGAATCTTCCGAATCATCGATGTCGATGTGACGCACGAAAAAGTAGCTGCTGCCCGGCGAACTTACGATATCGCGAAGCATGTTCGTTCCATCGACATTGAAGCCGCACGGTCCATAATCCGCACACGTCCCGCCGTTCACTTCAGGTAGAATGTAGATGTATGCGAGTCCTTCGGAAGCCAGATCGGAAAAATCCTGGTAATCGATCAGGTCATAATCGAGCGTTTTGATGCGTTCCATCTTCTCTTCGATGAAGGTCAGGGCATACTGGGTCAGAAGCGCTTCCTTGATGGATTTCTGGGCGTAGAAAAAGAAGGGAAGGATGCCCATGAATGCGGTGATCATGACAACAAGCGAAATCATGAGTTCAAGAAGGGTGAACCCTTTCTTATTGAATAAATGGAGTTTCTGCATGCATTTTCTCCCAAACACCTTCAAATTACATGGAATAGGAGCAAAAAGTCAAGGCGGACCATCTCTCGATATCAGTCGATCCCATACTTCTTTCGTTTCTCGAGCAGGGTTTTCCTGTTGATGCCCAGGATTCTGGATGCCGCGGATTTGTTCCCTCTCGTTTCATTCAGGATTTTCCGGATGTAAGCCTCTTCGAGATTTTCCAGGCTGAGGCGTCGTTCAGTAGCTGCCTCGATCATCTCCTGCACTGTTTCCGACGGAATCCCCTGTGCCATCTCGAGCGTGATCGCACTGTGCTGATCGCCATCCGGGAGCGTGATCAGAATGCGTTCGACCGTGTTGATCAGTTCGCGAACATTGCCCGGCCAATCATGGGCCTGGAAACGGCGCATGATCGCATCGGGAATCACCGGAGGAGTTCTGTGGTGGGTTTCCGAGAATTGATGGACGAAATGCCGGATCAGCAAAGGGATATCGTCTCGACGTGCTCGCAATGGGGGTATTTCAATACCGACGACATTCAACCGATAATACAACTCTTCCCGGAACAAACCACTCCGGATCAGCTTGTTCGGATCGACCCGTGAACTTGAAACCAGATGAATATCGAGCTGTACCGGATCGGTCCCACCGACCCGTTCAAAGCAGCGATCCTGAATCACACGCGCCAGTTTTGCCTGGGCTGAAAGCGTCAGATCCGGTACTTGATCGAGATACACCGTGCCTCCGTCGGCCTGTTCGAGGCGACCGATTCTCTGCCTGATGGCTCCCGTAAAAGCTCCCCGCTCATGCCCGAACATCTCGGACTCAAACAAATCGATGGGTATCCCGGAACAATCAATTTTCATGAACCGCTGATCCCGCCGGTTGCCCGATGTGTGAAAATAATGTGCGATCAGATCCTTCCCGACCCCGCTTTCACCGATGAGCATCAGAGGAGAGCCATAGCGTGACACCTGCCGGACCTGTTCAACAAGTCTCAGCATGAGTGGGTCTTGAGTAACGATCAGAGGAAGCGGGAGGGTCACGCGCCGGCAGGAGAAGTAGCTCCGGGCTTCGGATGACGCCGCGGGGCATGGTTCCAGAGATTTTCAAGCCGGTAGAAATCCCGGATATGATCCAGAAAAACATGTACAACGATGTCGCCGTAGTCCAGAAGGACCCATTGATTCAATGTCCGTCCCTCCCAATGGCCGGGCCTGACTTTCTGCTCGGCCAGTCGGGCGACGATATTATCCGAGATTGCTTCGACCTGCCGCTCGGATGCGCCGGAACAGATGACAAAGGCATCCGTTATAGATCCCTCAATACTCGTCAGATCCAGAACCACAATGTTCTCCGCTTTCTTGTCCTCAGCCGCGGCGATGATCGATTGAAGCTTGTCTTCGAGTTTAATGTCGACCTCCAGTCATAAGGAAAATCCCGACTGAACGTACCATCGCCTCGACCTGATTGTCAACGCCGCGAATGGCGAGCAGAATCAATGGGTTCCGAGATTTGAAGAATTGGAGTTGACATCGGGAATCCTGCTGATTATGCTTGCACCTCGTGTTTTTAAGCACGTTCTGGAGGTTCAACGATGTTTGCAGTATTAGAGACCGGTGGAAAACAATATCGGATTGAGAAAAACAGCATTATTACCGTTGAGAAACTCGAAGGGGAAAACGGCAACCAGCTAGAACTGGATAAGGTCCTGCTCCTTTCAACGGACGACAACACACTGATCGGACATCCCTACATCGCGAACACGATTGTTAAGGCAACGATTCTGGATCAGTTCAAGAGCAAAAAAGTGCGGGTATACAAGATGAAACCGCGCAAACGCTACCGTCGGACACGAGGACATCGACAGAACTATACGAAGCTTCGGATTGATGATATCCAGGTTTCGGCGTAGCATTGGAGATCCAACATGGCACATAAAAAAGGCGGCGGAAGCTCACGCAATGGACGAGACAGCCACAGCCAGCGGCTGGGCGTCAAACGGTTTGACGGCGAGATCGTCAGCGCAGGCAGCATTCTCGTCAGACAACGCGGCACTTGTTTCCACCCCGGATTGAATGTGGGCAAAGGCAAAGACGATTCCTTGTTCGCAAAAATTGACGGAATGGTGTCGTTTGTCGAACGCAATGGTCGACGGCAAATCAGTGTCCAGCCGATCGAAGTGACCGGCTGATCTTCTGTTCACATAGTTCTCGGATAATGATCGGGAGGACCGGTGAGCAGTTTTATCGATGAATCCCGAATCGAAGTGAAGTCCGGCGATGGCGGGCCAGGCGCCATCAGCTTCCGTCGTGAGAAATACATCCCGCGAGGTGGACCTGACGGCGGAGACGGCGGACGCGGAGGAGATGTCGTCCTCATCGCTGATCTCGGTCTGAGAACCCTCCTGGAATATCGATACAAAAAGGAATTCAAAGCCGGAAGCGGATCGCACGGCGGCGGTCGCATGTGTCATGGAAAAAACGGTGCGGACTGCACCATCCGCCTGCCGGTCGGAACACTGGTCTACAATGATGAATCCGGCGAATTGCTCGCGGATCTGACCGAACACGGTCAGTCTGTTGTGTTGGCCCATGGAGGCCGTGGCGGCAAAGGGAATGCCTTTTTCGCAACCGCGGTCATGCAGACTCCGAAATTCGCCCAACCCGGAGAACGCGGCGTTTTTCTCAAGCTCCGCCTCGAGTTGAAATTGCTTGCCGATGTTGGACTTGTCGGCTTTCCGAATGCCGGTAAATCCACGCTCGTCTCGGCTGTTTCCGCTTCAAAATCGAAGATAGCGGATTATCCCTTCACGACCCTTCATCCGCATCTCGGTGTCGTCAGACTGGACACCGAACGGTCATTCGTCATCGCGGATATTCCGGGGTTGATCGAAGGCTCGCATCAGGGAAAAGGTCTCGGTGACCAGTTCCTCAGACATATCGAACGTTCCTGCGTTCTTGTTCTGGTGATCGATGTCTCTGAATACGCCGTACCCGAAGCGGATATTGCCGCCGAGACTCTCTTTCGGGAACTCGAATTGTACCGCCCAGGAATGTCGCGAAACGTTCGCGCGATCGCTGCCTCAAAGATGGACCTCCCGGTTGCACCGGACAGGTTGGAAAAACTCGAAGAAGTCGCTCGAAGAAAACACATCGAACTTTTCAGAATTTCGGCTGCAACCCGGCTCGGCACTCCGGAGTTATGCAACGCTCTGCACAGGATTTTGCGCGAGAAGACCGGAGAGGAAGAAAATTGAGAATCGGCATCTTCGGGGGCACATTCGATCCGATTCACCTCGGTCATGTCATCGCTGCCGAAATGATACGGGATTGTTTCCGGATCGATCGGATGTACATCATCCCGGCCGCTCTCCCTCCGCATAAACACCGACCGGATATCATCTCCCCTCATCATCGGCTCGCAATGGTCAAACTCGCTGTCACAGGCAATCCGAAATTTGTGCCTTCGGATCTCGAGATTGTCCGGAGGGGGAACTCATACACGATCGAAACAGTCGAACACTTTCGATCCGAAGGTGACTTGTTTCTGATCATGGGTCACGATTCATTCAGTATTTTTGAAACATGGAAGCGCTATGAGGACATCCTGGCTATGTGTCGTATTGTTCTACCGATTCGCCCGGGTTTCGATCCGATCGACTGGGCGTGTTACGGCGCTGCCATTACCGGATACCATGACGAAGGCAGAATCATCGACGTGCATTGGGATCAGGAAAACCTCGAACTGGAGCGCACAGACTGGAAGATTGCCCTTGTCGGCATCCCCGGACTGGATGTCTCTTCCACCGAAATCCGAACGCGGATTGCCTCCGGACGATCCGTGCGTTATCTGGTGCATGATTCTGTCGCGGGTTACATCGATACCCACGGAATCTATCGACGTCCGGGAGTGAATGGGAGTACATGATTGATGCGGATACTAGTGACAAATGACGATGGTGTGCGAGCGCCCGGTTTGGCCGCGCTGGTTGCGGAATTCGAGCCGTACCATGATCTGACGATTGTTGCTCCGGCTTCGGAGATGAGTGCGGTGAGTCATAGTCTGACGATCCGCCGACCACTTCAGTGCGATCCATGCCTCATCGGCAATCTCGAGGCCATCGCCGTTCACGGCACACCCGTGGATTGCGTCAAACTGGCACTCGATCAGTTTACTGCTGATGCCAGACCGGACTGTGTCGTGTCCGGCATCAACCAAGGACCCAACACCGGTATCAACATTTTTTACTCCGGAACTGTTGCCGCCGCAATGGAAGCGACGTTGATGGGTGTGCCGGCGATCGCTGTTTCGCTCGCATCGTTTTCATCAAAGGTCTTTGACATCGCGGCCCGCGTCGCAAGGCATTGCGCGGAGATGATCCACAGACAGCCTCTGCCGCCCGGTGTGCTCCTGAATGTCAACGTCCCGAGTGTGCCCCTGTCGGAGATCAGAGGAATCCGCCAAACCGTTCAGGGGGCGGGGCGCTACAGGGACTCGTTCATCAAACGCATCGATCCGGCCGGGAATCCGTACTTCTGGCTGACCGGAAACCGAATCGATTCGCCATTGTCGGCCGATGAGGACGATCAGGCGCTCTCGGAACATTTCATATCCGTCACTCCGCTCCGCTCCACTCTCAATGCACACGAGCACTCGCTGCTCGATTTCAATGATGCATGTCCCTGGTTGTCTCGGATCGCACCGGTCTGATGGTCGGATACGCATGCCGATCCCTGTGCTCCGAACCAGTCTGATTTCCCGCCTGCTGTTGCTCGCCGCAGGGGTTGCAGCGATTTCATCCGCTGCCGTCATGATCAAGCAGACCGACGCTCCTGCGCTGACCATCGCCTTCTATCGCATGTTCATCTCAGCGGCAGTCATCTGGCCGTTTTATCTCGCACGCCCGGAACGCTTGTCTCATCCGGTTCACAGGTCCACGGCGATCGTCGGCGGCATCTTCCTGGCTGCGCATTTCGCACTCTGGATTACATCGCTGAAATACACTTCCGTCGCGAATTCACTGATTCTCGTGACCATGAATCCGATCTTTGTGGGAATCGGATCTGTGTGGATTCTTCGGGAGAAGACATCGGTACTCCTGATCCTGGGAACCAGCCTGTCCATTGCAGGATGCAGTGCGTTGCTGCTGGGGGATGTCACATCGACCCAGACAAACCTCGAGGGGAACCTGCTGGCTCTTGCAGGTGCTGTCGGCATGTCGGGTTACATGCTCGTCGGGAGAAAAGTGCGACGTGACGTTGCCCTGATTCCCTATGTGGCATGGGTCTATGGTGTCGCGGCCCTGGTTCTCGGAGCCATCTGTGTGATGACCGGAACATCCCTGCTGCCCGGAAACGCGGACGTTTTCCTGCGGTTACTGCTGATCGCACTGATTCCACAGGTTCTCGGACACACCACCATCAACTGGGTGTTACGTTATGTTCCGCCTTCATATGTTGCTGTCGTGATCCTTCTCGAACCGGTCCTGGGAAGTCTCATGGCCTACTGGATTCTGTCCGAATCTGTCACGATGTGGACGGCAGTCGGCGGGACGTTAGTTCTGTCAGGTATTGTAACGGCGCTTGCAAAACCTGCGGAATCAACGAAATGAATGCAGTTCGAACGATGGACAGACATCCGATGCGAGCCATTGCGCGTTGACACCGCCGGGCTTGAGGTGTACATTCAAAGTTAGCTTTTGCGCAACAGTCATTTGAATGGGATGGACGTCATGGTTGAAAAAAACAACGAGCAGCCAACGGATCGTTTTAAGAATAAACAAGCCGGTGCCGGAGATGCATCGTCCAATCAGGAATTCAGTCGGGAATCGGACGATCAGGACGATAGTCGGAAGTGGTTCGATGATGGCTTGAGAGCTCTCGAAAAGCAGGATTATCAAGAAGCCATTCGATTGCTCAACAAAGTCGTACGCGTTGATCCGGACAATCTGACTGCCTATGAAAAACTCACAATCGCCAAATCAATCCAGGCCGATATCGACAGTGTCGAGGAGTTCATTGCGATCGGCAAGGATTGTATGAAGCATCAGGATTGGGCCGGAGCTGCCGAGGAGTTTCGCAGTGCATTGAGCATCGTTCCGGATCATCCGGTCGCCATGCAATTGCTGGCAGAAGTGACGCCCTATCTCAAGGAAACCCGCCGCCTCGAGAAAGTCACCGACAGCAACCTGACGCACTCCACCCAACCGCAGGTTCCGGATTCCCCTCCCGTTCATTCATCAGAAGAGAATGTCCCGCCTTACCGATATGACGAACCGGACCCGGACCGGTATCAGGTCGAAGATCTCAATGTCATCAATATGGACATTCCCGACAGCGGTTCGATTGAGAAAAAACTGGGTGACGCGATTGCGATGTACGAAACGGGAGATCTGCAAAGCGCTCAACAACAACTGCTTGCCTTGAAAAGTAAAGTCAAGGATCATTCTCAGATCGATTACTATCTCCGGATCATCGAGAGTAAATTTGTCGATTCGAAATCGAGCCAGGATCAGGAAACCGTCGAGCGACTTCTGAAAGAGGGTATGGACGATCTCGAAGCAAACAAGATCTCCGATGCCATCGGGAAGTTCGAAGAAGCCCTGAAAGTTAAGCCTGATTTTGAGCAGGCTAGAAGTATGCTGGAACGGGCGAACGTTCTGAAAAGCCCGAAGCCGAAAATGACAAAACCCGCTGAACCCGACCCGAAGCAGGCGCCCGTCAAAACCGCTTCGATCCCCGTGCGAAAACCGGCCTCGACTGCGTCCAACCCGACTGTCAAAATTGCAATCGCCGCGGTTCTGCTGATCCTTCTGGGGGCTCTGGGATACTTCATTTTTGTCATGCTGCCCAACATCAAGGCCGAAAGCCTGATGAAACAAGCCAAGGTTCTGATTTCAGAAAATCGGGATGCCGATGCTCATCTCAAACTCATCGAGTTCCTGAAGATAAAACCGGAAAGTATGGATGGTCTGATGCTCGCGGGAACAACTGCTCAAAAATCAGGCAATTTCCCGGAAGCCATCCGGTTCTTCAATTCCGCTTCTTCCATCGATCCGAAAAATATGTCGATCGTTTTCAGTCTCGGCGAGACCTATCTGCTCGCCAATCAACTCGACGCAGCTGAAAAAGCACTGACACAAGCCACCGGTGATCCCGCAGTCGCGAAAAAAGCATATCTGAGTCTCGGAATCACTCTCACCCGACAGAATAAAATAGAATCTGCCGTCGAAGCTCTCCGGAAAGTCATTGAACTCGACCCGGATTCAGCTCAAGCTCATTATGAGCTCGGACGGATTCTCGAAGATAAATCCGCACCGGAAACCGCGGAAGTCGAGTATCTCGCGGCCATCGAGAAAAACTCCAAGTACACAGATGCATTCGAAGCGTTGGGAACCTTCTATCTGGCACTGGAGAGACCGGACCCGGCAATCGAAATTCTGAATCAGCCTCTCATGTGGCTGAAAACCAGCCGTCCGAATGAAACCGAGATCATCAATCGTATCCGGATCCTTCTGGGGCAAGCCTATTACCTGAAGGGTGAGTATGACAATGCCATCGACCAGTACAACAAAGTGCTGCTGCTGACCGAGGATCTGAATGCATCAATCGAATTGGGACGGGCATACTATAAGCAAAACAAGGACCAGGCGGCGATCATTGCCTGGCAGAAAGCTCTGAAACTTGACCCGAACAATGCAGATATCAACTTCCGCATCGGTCGCGCCTACCATCGACTGTCGGATTACAAAGCAGCGATCGATTACTACAACAATGCGATCCGATTGGATCCCAAACATTCTCAGGCCTATGCCAATCTCGGCTTCGTATACCAGTCCCAGAATAAAATCCCGCAAGCCCGCGAGAGCTGGGAAACATCACTCCGTCTGAATCCCGAACAGCCCTTCGTGGTCAATGAACTGAAAAAACTCCAGGCCGATAAACTCCTGTCATTCGAATAATGGCAAAAAAAAACTCCGGAGAGTGATTCTCCGGAGTTCCCGTTCCGATCTGCGATCAATGGTAACCGAAGCTGATCACATCATACTCACCGAACAACGCGCTCGATGCGTCGAGCATCGCGCCCCAGAACAGAAGATTCTCGGCTGATCCAAAGTTGCCGTCCGGCCAATCGAATGTGAGAACATCGATGGTTGTTATTCCCTGTGCGAGAGTCTGGAAATCCTGCCACACGACATCCGGAGTGAATGTCGGATAGAAGAAGTAGGATCCATAAACATCGAGAATGACGAACAGATCGATATTCTGCTGAGGAACTGATGTCCCGTTGACCATGATCGCATTGAGATCAAAGGGCATTCCTGCAACGAAATCCGATGCGCTCAATGAAAGGATCACTCCGGTACTCAACGGCGTCCGATGGTAAAAACCCGTGTTGGCATTGTCACCATGGTACGATGTCCAGTATTGCTTCTCGTGGTCGTACGGGCCGGTCAGGTTGTAACAGTGGATCGTCCTGGAACACGCGACAATCTCAATATCACCGTCACCATCGATGTCCCCGACGGCTGGTGAGGGAAACCCATCGGCATCGAGAGCGATCGCTGAAGCATACTCCGTGCCGTCCGAGTTCAGTATATGAAGGTACCCCTCCAAGTCTCCACTTGAAACAATCACTTCCGGATTGCCGCTCCCATCGATATCCGCGATGACGGGGCAGGAACTGATTTTGTCTCCGGTCACAACAACCGGCCACCCGGTGACCGGTGTTCCGTCAGTATGGAACGCATAGACGCGACCACTGAAATCTCCGACGACAAACTCGGGAATCGTATCACCATCGAGATCCCCGATGGCGGGAGATCCATAAACCGTCGAGATCGTTCCGACAGGAAATCCCGCAACGGGTTCTCCGGTATGATGCAGAGCGTTGAGTCCGCGTTGGGTGATTTCAGCATTGTAGTCACCGTATCCGAAGACGATCTCAAGATCACTGTCGCCGTCAATATCGAGAACGACCGGCGCCGAATAAATCTGATTCGGGATTCTGACCGGGAATCCGGTTTTGACCGAGCCATCGGGTGCAAATACGTACAAGTCGCCGTAATCCAAGGGTTCGACATCGTCCTTTGTCGCTACGACGATCTCCTGAGTGCCGTCCTGATCGAGATCCGCGATGGCTGCGGTTGTGAAGATATCGGTTCCGAGATCCTTCGGCCAGCCGGGAATGACCTGTCCGTCATGTCCGAAGACAAACATTCTGTTGTTGTAGTTCCCCGCGATGATCTCCGGGTGAGAATCACCCAGAATATCCGCGACGACCGGCGCGCATTTGAAGCCTGTCGTATTGGCTTCAGCTTCAGCCGGATCGTTGTAGAAACTGGTCGTGAGTTGGACGGGGAAACCTGTCAGATAGGTTCCTGCAGCGGAAAATGCATGCAATCGACCGTTGATGCGCGATTTGGTACCGAGATTCGGGTTTCCTGGATTTCGGTATTCAGTATCGGTCCAGTAATCCACAATGATGACGTCCGGAGATGCATCCAGATTCAGATCCGCGATGGCGGGTGCGCCGAGAACCAGAAGGCTGTCGAACGGCTGAATGGTGCTGATGAATACCGGCCATCCCGGCAATTCCATCCCGTCCGGTCCGATTACATGAATCAGGCCGTCATTGCTGGCAGCGATGATCTCGAGATCCGAGTCGCCGTTCATGTCCGCGAGCTTGGGTGAGCTGTTGAACCCGCCCTGCGAATGCACCGGAAAACTGGGAAACTCCGGGAAGCGATTGTTGATGGAAACCTCCAGTGTCTGTTCGGAGGAGTAGCCGCCTGAACCGCTGATGGTCACGGTGATGTCCACGACCGAAGCAGCTGAAGCGCTGATGGTCACCATGAGCGGGTCCGCGGGACCTTTGATCTGTTTCGATGCAAAATCGCCGAAGGACGCAGTAGAATCGACGAGCTGGACCGCACTGGAAGTGGTTGAGAGCGTAACTGAAATCCCGGAACCACCGGTCCATGAATGGTTCTTCAGATACAGGTCGAGCTGAACGGTTTCTCCCGCATCCGCTTCATAATTATTGTTCCCCGATCCATCCCTGACGATCAGCCGTTCAATGCGAATCACCGGTCCATTGGTCATGCTGTTGAGAAAATCGATCCGTCCGGCGCTGAGATTTCCCATGAAGGCGGGATTGTATGGATCGATGTTCACGCAACCACCTTCGATGCGTTGTTCAATCTGGTCACGGGTGATGCCGGGATATGCCGAGGCAAGCAAAGCGCCGAGAGCGGCGGCGACCGGGCTGGCCATCGACGTTCCGGATTCCTTCTTGTATGTGTTACCCGGTTCGGTCGAGTAGATCGAGACGCCGCAGGCAAAGACATCGACCCAGGCGTTCCCGTAGTTGGACGAGCTGTCTTTATTGTCGAATTTGTTGGTGCTGCCGACTGCGATCACACCATCATACGCTGCCGGATATGACGGCGTCGTGTCTCCAATGCCGTCATTCCCGCCGTTCCCGGACGACGCGAAGACGGTCAGGCCCAGGCCATGTGCATACTCGATGGCGTCCTCTTCGACACTCGCAGCTCCACCTCCCAGACTCATGTTGATGATCCGTGCGCCGTTGTCAGCGGCATACGCAATGGCCTCGGCAACATCGTCCGGATACGCTCCGCCTTCGCCATCCGGGAAGACTTTGCAGGTCATCAGGCTGCATCCCCATGTTCCGCCGGCACACCCGATCGCATTGTTCGTCACCGCGCCTACAATCCCGGCGACATGCGTCCCATGAATGTTATCCAGGTTGACACAGTCCGGATTGCTGTCGGAACCGTTGAAGTCCCATCCATAATAATCATCAATGTATCCGTTGCCGTCATTGTCGATCCCATCGATCGTTTCCTCGGTATTGTGCCAGAATGCAGCCGCGAGATCTTCGTGATCGAGATCAGCGCCGGAATCAATGATTGCGACGGTGACTGCCGGATCGCCATGCGAGATATCCCATGCGGCCTCTGCGTGTATCAACGGCCAATGGTACTGCTGGGATGCGTACGACGGATCGTTCGGTACACCGTGCTTCTCCAGGTGAATCCTTCGTTCCGCCCGTTGAATCTCATCCCGGGTGATCAGTGCCGTGATGGCTGTATCGACAGTCTCGGACGGGTCGATTTCAGCCCGGATCCAGAGCCTCAGGTCAGGAACACCCTCCCTCGGTTCTGCATTGGGGAAAACAGGTCGCCACGAATGGATCCCGCACTCGCTCAGTACCGTCTCGGTTGATGCGGTCAGAACCCAGTCCGTGTCGGCAGTCGATTCGATCGCGCCCGTTGTCAGTTTTACGAGCACGATGTTCGGATCGAAACCGAACGCTGAGGCCTGGAACGGGCATGCGGTGAGCATGGTTACCAGGCAGGCAATGGCAAAAACTTTCATGCGTTTTCTCCTCGAAATGATTGTAAATGGCCAGCTGATCCTTCGGTCATGCGTTGCCGTGCCCACAAGTGTATCCTGTCGAGTCGGCGCGTCACCGCTTCGAACAGGATGCTCCTGCCGACAGACTTCATTATACATCATAATCGGTTCGTCCGGCAGGTGTCGCTCATCAGTAGATCTGCCGGTAAATACTCAGGATGTCATCCGCTTCCAATACCCGGGGATTCCGGTTGAGCAGTTCGTGGTACTGCATCGCCAGTTTGACGAACTCCTCCAGGTCGATGCCTGCGATGTTGTAACTCGAAAGATGAAGCGGATGTTCAATGGCACGATAGAGTTGCTCCAGAGCCTCCACCGCCTTGATCGCCTCGGATTCGATACCCTGGACCGGGCAACCCAGTAATCGTGCCACGCGTACGAACTGAGAAGGAACGACCGGCACGTTGTAGCGGATGACTCCCAGTGAAATCAACGCCGATGCCTGGGGATGAGGAATGCCGTATCGCGCGGTGAGCGGGTAGGCGAGAGCATGCACGGCGCCGGATCCCGTCATGTTCAGCGCGAGCGCGGCCAGAAGACTTCCTAGCGCCACGTTGTAACGGGCTCTGAGATTCGATCCGTTGCGATAGCAGTCGAGCAGGTTTTCGTTGATCAGGGCGATGGACTGCAGCGCGAGGATTTCAGAGAAGGGAGAGGCTTCCATCGATATCAGGGCTTCGATGGCATGCGTCAGCGCATCGATGCCGGTCGCTGCCGTGAGATCTGGCGGCAGAGTCAGCATCAGTTCAGGATCCACGATCGTCAGACGCGGAGCGATGAGCGGATGCTCGAACGGCAGCAGGATCTTGTTCTGTGTGTGCCTGACGAGAACCTTCGTGTCGATTTCGGCACCGTTCGGGGGTGTCGTCGGGATTGAGATCACAGGAATACCATGCGCATGAAGCGTCTGTCCCCCCGGATAGATCGCTTCAATTGTGTTGGGATTGGCCGAATGAGCGGAAAAAACCTTGGCCAGATCCGTGCATCGCCAGCCTCCGAAGCCGATGATCAGATCGAACCGCGTGAGATCGACCGTTTGAACAGCGGATTGGATGCCTTCGAAGGACAGAATCTTGTCGACGATGATAAATGGCTCATACGGAATCCGATTCGCATTCAGTATTGTCTCGATCGACGTCGTCAGTTTCTGCTCAACCATCTGCTTGTCGAGCACAAGCAGGATGTTCTGAGCCCCGATCGTCAGGATTTCTTCGGGAAGCGAGGCCAGCGTGCCACTCCCGAATCGGGTCTCCGGGACTTGCTTTATCGTAAATTTCGTTTTCATGCATATGCTCCATAATGCGTTGATTTTATTGACAAATACGTGCAATTCCAAAGAGCAGGAATCATAGCACAATCCCTCGGGAGAATGCAGCAAAATTTTCTCGGAGCGATTTCCCGTCCGGTTTGTTATGCTGGGAGAGTTCATCGCGTCATCAAAGGGAGTCGAACTGATGCTGCATTACAACCGAGCGGTCATAACCGGGGATGTCCATCTCGACCCGCGGGTGCCGTCCCGGGAAATCGCATTCTGCCGGTTTCTCGACTGGGTGATCGACTATCGCCCTGATGCGCTCTTTTTACTCGGAGATGTCTTCGAATTCTGGTTCGGATACGATTCCATCATGTTTTCTCGTTTTCTTCGACCTGTGGTCCGCCTGGGAACCATTCGGAATCTCGGAATCGAAATCCACTATCTCGTCGGCAATCACGACTTTCTTCCGGGGCGCGTCTTCTCCGAATATCTCGATGTGCACGTCCACAATGACCCGATACGTGTGCTTTTCGGGGAGACGCTGACATATTTGTCGCACGGGGATGAAATCAATACGGAGGATCGAGGATATCTGTTTTTGAAATCCGTACTGCGGAATTCGGTCGCCCAGCGATTGTTCCGCTTGATTCCTGCCTCGATCGCCTGGCACATGGGACGATTGACCTCGGATACCAGCCGGAAGTACACTCAACATAAAAATGAGATGTCTCCGGCGACGTTCGATCGATTCGCACTCGATCTGGCCGAACAGAACGTCACAACGATCATCCATGGACATACCCATCATCCGATGGACCGAGTCATGACGTACGGCGAACGTCGAATTCGCCATATCAATGCCGGGCACTGGTTCGGACCGGGACATTATGTCCTGGCAGATTCCGGTGCATTCGAACTGAAAACGATCCCGATTGACTGAATGTGACCCTCGATGATCAATATGCTTCTCGATACACTGTTTCCCGCCGAATGCACGATCTGCGGACAGTCCGTTCCGCACTCGGGCGGATCGCCGGTTCAGATCTGCAGGGACTGCATCGAAGCCCGGTTCCCGGTATCAAACGCCTGTTGTCCGACATGCAGCAGTCCCGTACCCGGTCACGAACTGGTGTTGCGCGGGATGTGCACGTGTTGCGATCAGGGGAGATGGGGGATCGAGGGAATTGTTTCCGTTGAATCCTATCATCGCAATTCGCTCATTCGTCCAATGCTTCTCGGATTGAAACACCGGAACCAACCGCAGTTCGCCCGGGATCTCGCGTTCCTCCTCGCCCGAACCATCCGCTTACGATTCAGAAATCGCGTCTTCGCCGGGATCACCGCTGTTCCGTTGCATCCGTCTCGCGAGAAAAAACGAGGATACAACCAGGCGGCACTCATCGGCCTCCGGTTATCGCGCTATCTGGGAATCCCGTTTCAGGCGGACATCATTCGGCGGGAGAGGAGAACCATGCCGCAATCCGGGGATCCCGGCGCTCGTCGGTTGAACGTCGCCGGTGCGTTCTCGCTGACCGGCCGTCCCACTCGCGATTGCTGGCTGCTGGTGGATGATGTATTTACAACCGGAGCGACGACGCGGGAATGCAGCAGACTGCTGGTCCTGAACGGATGTTCGTCGGTGTGCATCGCAACGTGTGCCTGGGCGCTTCCGAGACACCGGCGAAGCATTTTACACATTGAAGGAGATGCGATTCAGTGAAGCCCACATTTGATTTCGGAAAGAAGCCGGTTTTTTTTGACGGCGCGATGGGAACGATGCTGCAGCAGGCGGGCATGCGGCCGGGAATGTCTCCCGAGCGATTCATGCTGGAATCCCCCGACCGGGTGACAGGCGTGCATCGCCGATACATCGACGCCGGCGTCGATGTATTGACGACCAATACGTTCGGAGCGAACCGGATCAAACTCGGTGAGTATCGTTTGGACCATGAGATCGATCGGATCAACCGGCTCGCAGTCCAGTGCGCACGGGATGCCGCAGGGGATACCACATGGATTGCGGGATCCATCGGACCCTCCGGATTGCTGCTCAGACCCATGGGCAGCACGACGATGGATGAGTTGCAGTCTGTATTCAGCGAGCAGGCGCGAATACTGAGAGACGCCGGTGTCGATTTTGCAATCATCGAAACGATGGGCGATCTCGGCGAGTTACTCGCGGCAATCCGAGCATGCCTCGATACTGGACTTCCCTTCATCCCCTCCATGTCCTTCGATCCTCACCTCCGATCCCTCTCCGGCTCGACACCCGAATCCTATGCCGTTACGGCCGAACCTTACGAACCGCTCGCCATCGGTGTGAATTGCGGACTCGGTCCGGATATCATGGTCGAGGTGGTCAGGCGGATGGCAGCCGAGACAGCCCTTCCGCTGCTGGCTCAGCCGAATGCGGGCCTTCCGCAGTTGATCGACGGTGTCACACGATTCAGCCTCCAGCCGGTCGATTTCGCGAGCCAGATGCTCCGGATGATCGACGCCGGCGCGGCTGCCCTGGGAGGCTGCTGCGGGACAACTCCCGATCACATCGCCGCGGTGACGCATTCCTGCCGGAATGCCATCATTCAACGCCAGGTCCCGGAATCCGCCGTCCGATTCGCGTCTCGAGCCGGTATCGTGCGCACAGGAGCAGCGATGCCTTTTACCGTGATTGGTGAACGGATCAATCCAACCGGTCGAAAAAAACTGTCCACCCAACTGGCCGAAGGTGATCTGTCGATGGTCCGAGCGGACGCCCGCAAGCAGATCGAAGCCGGCGCCATGATTCTCGATGTCAACATGGGCGTTCCGGGACAACCCGAAGATCTCCTCATGACACGTGCCGTTGACGAACTGCAGGCGATTGCCCCGGCCACCCCGCTCTCCATCGATTCCATGAGTGTTGAGGCGATCGAAGCGGGCCTGAAAACGGTGATCGGCCGGCCATTGCTCAATTCGATCAATGGTGAGGATGAGCGGATCGAGGCGTTGCTTCCGCTGGTGAAACGCTACGGTGCAAACTTCATCGCGCTCGCCATGGATTCAACCGGGATTCCCGAAGATGCGGATGCGCGGATCCGAATCGCGGAGAAGATCGTGCGGAAAGCGGAAGCGATCGGGATCGATCGCTCGCGGATCCTGATCGATTGCCTCGTGTTCACCGTCGGCTCGCAACCCCATCAGCCCAACGAAACGCTCAAGGCGGTTGAACGCGTCCGAAACGATCTCGGATGCGCAACCATTCTCGGCGTTTCAAATGTCAGTTTCGGCTTGCCCAATCGCGATGCGATCTCCTCGACATATCTCGCCATGGCGCTCCGGGCCGGATTGAATGCCGGAATCATCAATCCGCTTTCGATTTCGATGATGCAGGGACTGCGTGCAGGCGAGCTTCTGCTGAACAGGGATCCCGGCGCTCGGAGGTATGTTTCCTTTCAGGAATACGCATCGGCAGCCACTCCCACTCCTCAACCCGCGAAATCGATGGCTCCGGCGGCGGCACCCGATCGCTCCGTTCCCGTTTTCTCGCCTTCGGCGCAAGCCGTCGTCGATGGCGACAAGGATCGCGTCTGCCGACTGATCGATGAAGAGCTGACTGCCGGCATCGAGCCTGCCAGGCTGCTCGAGGAATCGCTGATCCCGGCGATCGCCGCAGTCGGAGCGCAATATGGAGCCGGGATCGTGTTTTTGCCGCAGCTGATACTGGCCGGCGAAACGATGAAGGCCGCGGTCGGGCATCTCAGACCCCGCTTGAAGGAATCCGGCAGCCAGCTTCTCCACGGGACCAAGATCGTGCTGGGAACGGTCGCGGGCGATATCCACGATATCGGCAAGAACATCGTCTCGGTGGTTCTCGAGAACCATGGCTTCGATGTGATCGATCTCGGCAAGGATGTCTCGGCGGATCGCTTTGCGGAGTGTGTCGAGGATTCCCGGGCGAGACTTGTCGGACTGTCCGCGCTGATGACGACCACGATGCCGGCGATGCGGGAAACCGTGCGCATGCTCAAAGAACGGTTCTCTTCGATTCGCATTCTGGTGGGTGGAGCGGTCGTGACCCGGCGTTTCGCCGACGAAATCGGGGCGGACGGATATGCGGCGGATGCCGTGGGAGCCGGGGACATCGCACGAACCATGGCCGGACTGCAGGGAAATCTCAAGAAATAAACTTTGATTGCACGGTGAATTCAGTGGTATGAAAGGGACGGGTGAGCGATCGCGCGCAACCCTCGATGCAACCTCGGGATGGAGCAGGAAAGGAGCAAATGATGAAAATTCGAGTTGGTATCAACGGATTCGGACGAATCGGACGATTAGTGATGCGGGCTGCAGCCGGAAATGATCGGATTGAAGTGGTGGCGATCAACGACATCACCACGGTTCCCATGCTCGCCCACCTCTTGAAGTATGATTCGGTCCACGGCCGTTTCTGCGGTGATGTTGCGGTCGATGGGAGCACCATGATTGTGGATGGAAAGCCGATCCGGGTGCTTGCTGAACCGGATCCCGAAAAACTGCCCTGGAAAGATCTCGGAGTGGATGTGGTGATCGAATCCTCCGGGAAGTTCACCAAACGCCAGGACACTGAAAAACACATTCGTGCCGGAGCGAAGAAGGTCATTATTTCAGCGCCGGCGACTGACCCGGATTGGACGGTCGTGATGGGAGTCAACCAAACCGATTACGACCCGACCCGACACAACATCATCTCCAATGCATCATGCACAACAAACTGCCTCGCGCCAATCGCGAAAGTCGTTCTGGATAACTTCGGGATCGAACGCGGTATCATGACGACGATCCATGCCTATACCAACGATCAGAAAATTCTCGACCTCCCGCATAAAGATCCCCGTCGAGCCAGAGCCGCTGCGTTGTCCATGATACCAACGACAACCGGAGCTGCCAAAGCCGTTGCGCTGGTCCTTCCGCAACTCAAAGGGAAACTGTCCGGTCTCGCCGTACGCGTTCCCACTCCGAATGTATCACTCGTCGATCTGGTCGTGATCACCGAACGAGACGCACCTGTCGAAGCCGTCAATCAGGCATTGAAAAAGGCCTGCGAGAACGAATTGAAGGGGATTCTTGCCTATTGTGAAGAGGAACTGGTTTCCATGGATTTCAATCATGATTTCCATTCCGGAACAGTCGACTCGAAATGCACAATGAGCGATGGCCGGCTGGTCAAGATTTTTGCCTGGTATGACAATGAATGGGGCTATTCGTGTCGGATCGTCGATCTGATCGGATTCCTGTTTAAATAGGTCGCATTAGGAGCAGATTTCCATGAGAAAGATTGTAGCCGGCAACTGGAAAATGAACCTGACACCCTCGGAGGCGGTCATCCTGGCGGATGGCGTGAGGGCCGGAATCGAAGGGACGGCAGTGGCAGCCGATATCGTCATCTGCCCGCCCTTTGTGGCCCTGTCGTCAGTGTTTGCGCGGATCGCAGGATCGCGGATTCAACTCGGTGCACAAAATGTCCATTTCGAGTCAAAGGGCGCTTTCACCGGGGAAACATCGGTCGAAATGCTTCGAGCTGCCGGCTGCAGTCATGTCATCTGCGGCCACTCTGAGCGTCGGCACGTTTTTGGTGAAACGGACACCGTCGTCAACCGGAAAGTACTGTTCGCATCAACCAATGGCCTCAAACCGATATTCTGTATCGGTGAGACGCTCGATGAACGCGAAAAATCGATCACGATGAATGTCGTGGAACGACAGATACGATTGGGGTTGTTCCACTACCCGGCCGATCAACTCGAACATCTGGTCGTGGCCTACGAACCGGTCTGGGCGATCGGAACAGGAAAAACCGCCACTCCCGATCAAGCCCAGGACGTTCATCGGGGTATCCGCAGGATTCTGGAAGATCTGTATCCCGGTCGATCAACCGGAATACCGATTCTCTACGGCGGTTCGGTCACCCCCGATAACGCCGGTGTGCTCATGAGCCAACCCGACATCAACGGGGTCCTGGTCGGTGGAGCCAGTCTGAAATCCGACAGTTTCCTCGGAATCATCCGCGGGGCATGATTCGAAATATGTGTTGATTCAAGTCGGATGATTTGCTATAAGCTGCGTTCGCGACGTTAGGAGGTTCGAGGTGGTTTTATTCGTAATTATCTCAATTTTGCACGTGATCATGAGCATCGCTCTGATTCTGATCGTTCTGCTTCAGACCGGAAAAGGCTCGGATATCGCGAGCGCATTCGGAGGAAGCGGATCGCAGGCCATGTTCGGTTCGCGAGGTCCCGCATCGTTTTTGAACAAGATGACAACGATTGCCGCGCTGCTCTTCATTGTTACCTCGGTCGGCCTCTCGTATCTGTCCATAGGGAACAATCAGAACAGCGTGATGAACGGACTGTCCGAACCGGTTGAACCTGATGCGCAGGCGACTGATGCAGCCGTACCCGCGGATGATACAGTCCAGACGCAGGAATCATCGACGGGGCAGCCAGCGGAACAACCTGCGGATGCAGCGCCGGCTTCCGGAAACGAAGCCCAGAACGCCGGGCAAACGGAAACCGGGAACCAATAGCACATGAGAGCGGGAGTGGCGGAATTGGCAGACGCGCTAGGTTGAGGGCCTAGTGGAGGCTTACTCTGTAGGGGTTCAAGTCCCCTCTCCCGCAGATTGATAGATAGGCAGGATTTCAATCCTGCCTTTTTTTTACAGACGGCGATTCCGATGACATCGAATCTCAACAGTATCAGCATCTTCCCCCTCTTCCTCTCGGGATCTCCCTGTGCGTTCCAATGCGCCTACTGCAACTGCCGACACGTGAACGCGATCGAACCGCCAATCGATCATCCCGGCCTCCGTTCCGCCATCGATTCATGGATCGAACACCACCCGTCGGAACGACGCCTGATCGCTCTGTATGGCAATGACCTTCCGTCTCTCCCTCATCACGTCCTCTCCTGCATCGACCGGATAATCACCCCCTACGCCAGCTCCGGCCGGATCGATGGCATCCGCATTTCCGCACGGCCGGACACGATTATCCGGTTCATCAGATGCTCGGGAATGCCCATTGTCTCGGTCGAACTGGGATGTCCGACCCTGAACGACAAATCGCTCGGCATGATCCGTCGCGGTCACTCGGCGGCGGATGTCGGCCTCGCGGTCGGTTTTTTGAAGGAGCTGGGGATGGAAATCGGGCTGCAGACCATGATCGGATTGCCCGGAGTTACTCCCGATGAACATCTCGACAGCGCCCGGAAGATCATCGGGTTGAGACCCGATTTTGTGCGCATCCATCCGACCCTCGTTCTCCGGCATACCGCACTGGAGAGTCTGTGGCTATCCGGTGAATACGCACCCATGACACTGGACCAGGCGGTTCGATCGTGCTGTAGGATTACTCGATTGTACCGCGATGCGGGTATTGCGGTGGCGCGAATCGGGTATCACATTCCTCCGGGGCAACTCGGAGATGTCCTCTGCGCGGGACCGTACCATCCGTCTTTTTCATCCCTGGTGACCGGCGAGCTGCTGTATCTGGAAATGAAGCAGTATCTCGACGCACATCCGGAAACCACCCGGTTGCGCGTTTCGCCTTCTCAGTTCAATGATTGTATCGGGTACCGAGGACGTAATCTGCTGCGACTTCGGCAACACTTCTGCTCGGAACTCGAGATCATTGCCGATCCGCGGCCCGATCTGGAATGCACAAAAAAAGGGGAGTCCGAAGACTCCCCGAGTTGATGACGTATCGGATCAGATGATGACGGATGTCCGGGATTGCATGATCGCGTTCAATAAAGGACCGAACGTCAGATCTGCGTGCGATTCCGGAGTTCTGGAGTATCCGATGATGAGCGGCGAAACTTCGGCTCCGGATGAGATGTTTGTCAGGAGTGAGTTTCCGTTGGATACGTCCGGACCACAGGGGACCGACCGTGACATTCCTGAAATGAATTCCCAGGTTTCAAGCTCCGGATTGTACAAGGCATTGATCCGGGTATCATATACGAGTCTTTTCGAGTCGGACAGAACGCGTGCATCGAGCAATCGCAACTGTTGGACGGCCGTATTTTCGTTGAAATCCTTGAATGCAGCCAGTTCCTTCTCGAGTTCATCAGGATTCAAATGCACCATGTGGCGGCCGTCTGCTTTGATATAGAGCATTCGAACGGCTTCCGATGCAGCTGCATCGTTGAAGTACAGGAACACACCCTTTCCACCGGTTGAGTTCCACTTCTTGATGACCCAGCCGCCTCGATCCGCGAGTTTTCTGACGTTTTCGGGTGTCACTTCCTGATCGAGGAGTGTTGTAGGTCTCGAGACCGGTCGATCGGGATGTTCGGCTTCCCAGCGCCTGAAGCAACGTTCTTCGATCGTTTTGGAGCGAAGGTCATCCACTTTCCATGGATTGACGAAAATAGTGTTCGGCGTTTCGTTGATGATCTGATGCGCAAGCGCTTCGCCATAGAAAACCGGCACATGGATACGTTCAATTCGCCGATAGACAACGTCGATCGGAACACTGCCGACATGGAGTTTTCCATCCTTGACGTAAGGTTTCTCATCCGGAGTGATCCGATAAGCATCCATCCCGGCTCGGCTGAAAGCCTGAAGCATTTCCACATGAGCGGTTTCTTCTTCGCTTTCAGGATAGGGGCGGGTGAATACGGCGACTTTGGGCATGCCTGTTCCGCCGTTGCGGCGGTGGATGGAAACCATCAAAGCAGCGATTTTCTGACGAACCATGGTCGGATGAGAGGGGTACTCGATCCGATCGGGATCGAAACCTCTGACCTGAAGTCTGCGATAGAGCTTGTAGGCATCGACCGCAGGGCAGGCAGGATAGCTGTTGCAACACGGACCCTCCACGAGTGTCGGTCGGATATCGACGATCTTTCCGGGATTACCCGGTTCCATCTGACCCATGAAGAGGATATCGAGTCCCAGCAGATAGCTGTGCGAATATCCTTCTTCACGGCAATACTTCATGTAAGCATCCAGCGCGTTCCGGGCAACGGTTTTCACCTGATCCCACGCGGCATCGATCAGCCAGGTCGGTGAATCGTCGTAACAGGGGATCGAGTTTTCTTCGCCGAGACCGCCATCGAGCAACCGCAAATCTTCTCCACGATGTAACATCTCCGTCTCCTTACAAAAACGGCCGGCATTTGACCGGCCGTTTCAAAACGCGATTCGGAAATCGCGGATGGGTTAGAATGTGACCGAGTTTTCACCCTTCATGAGCGCCGACAGCATCGGACCGTATTGAATCTTGGATCGATCCGCGTCGGGCTTGACATGACCCATGATCAACGGGCTGATTTCGGCGCCCATCGACACATTGGTGAGGAGGCTGTTGCCGTTTTCAACACCGGCTCCGCAAGCCACGCTGCGGCTCATGCCCGACAGAAACTCCCATTTCTCGTTGAGGGGATCATAGAGCACGTTGATGCGGGTGTCGTAAACGAGACGCTTGCCGGTACCCAGATCGCGAGCGTCGACATAGCGCATCTGCTGAATGGCGGTGTCTTCGTTGAAACTGTCGAACTTCGCCAGTTCATCCATCATCTCTTTCGTCTTCAGAACGACCATGTGCCGGCCGTCATAACGCGCATACAGCTGATCGGCAACATGCTTCGCCAGATCTTGATTGATGTGCATGAAGACGCCCTTGCCGCCGGTCGAATTCCATTTCTTCATGACCCAGCCGCCACGATCCGCGTAGGTTTTCACCGATTTCGCGTTGATTTCGCGGTCGAGCAATGTATCGGGGCGGGAAATCGTCTTACCCGGGAAATCTTTCTCATACATGCGGAAACAGCGTTCCTCGATTGTTTTCGACCGGAGATCGTCGATCTTCCAGGGGTTGATGAAAATTGTCTTGGCGGTTCCTTCGACCACATTCTTCGCAAAGGCTTCTTCGTAGAACTTCACCCATTCCATCTCACGGTATTCACGATGCGGCGGGTGAGCCTGACCCGGAAGATGCACACGCTCGATTCTCCGCCAGACCATGTCGATCGGGCGATTGTTGACCCAGAGCTTGCCATCCTTGACTTCCGGTTTTTCATCCGGTGTCACGCGATACGCTTCGAAACCAGATTTCTTCAGGGCGTTCAGCGTCATGTTATGAGCGGATTCTTCTTCCGAAAGGTCGTAAGGGCGTGTGAACACCGCACAGACCGGCTTTCGGGACGTATCGCCCTTTTTGGTCCAGATGTTCTGAAAAAGCGCGCAGATTTTGTCCAGAATCTTTGTCGGATGCGTGGGATACTCGACAATATCCGGATCCATCCCGATATGTTTCAACTGCCCGTACAGGCGCGATGCCCAGATGTTCGGGCAGGCCGGGTAACTGTTGCAGCACGGACCTTCGACCATGGTCGGTCGAATATCAATGACTCGGTGAGGATTGTTCGGATCGATGGTTCCCATGACGAGAATATCTAGTCCGAGCAGGTAGGAGTGGGGCAGGTTGTTCGTTTTGCAATAATGCATATAGGCGGCCAGCGCATTGTTGGCTACCGTCGTGAACTGATCCCATGCCGTGTCCACAATCCATGTCGGCGATTGCAGATACGCCGGAATTGGACTCTCGAATCCGCGGTCTCCCGTCAATAACTGGAGATGTTCTGGAAACTGCATAAATCTCCTCCTTGCATGCGTTGAAAACATTGTGATGCGCGCTCCGTGTCTCGGCGAGGAGCGGCGGATAAGAAACCCTATTCTATTGACACCGGCCCATATGTCAAGCTCAGGAAACAGTCCGGTCCTCCCGGCTCAACCGGAGACATTCATGGCATCACAGAGAATGAACGGAAAGAGGTTCGACCCCGCGCTTCCACCAAACCCCGCCGTCCATTTCCGGTCCCTTGAGCTCTCTACATACTGATGACTGAACATCGTGTAGAAATTACCCCCGGTCATGGCATTTTTAATGCGTCCGAGAGGTTCGCCGTTCTCATAGAGAATCCCATACTCGATGTTTCCCGACCAGTCCCCGTTGATCAGGTTCCCGAGCAGAACACCGGTGAGTTGATCGACAACGAGGATCCGCCCGAAATCCCGGATGATCTCCTCGTGCGTTCGGATCCCCTCAGGGATGATCATGTTGGTCAGGCTTGGAGACGGTGATGGAACGTAACTGCGGCTCTTGATCAGAGACGTATACCGGAACCCATTTCCTGTCGGGCAAAGTTTCAAACGGGTCGCTGATTTAAGATCGAGCAGATAGTTTTCAAGAACGCCATTGCGCACGAGATACTTCGTGCGGCATGGTACGCCTTCGTCATCGAAAGGTTGCGATCCTGCAGCACCGGGATAGAACGCATCGTCCAGTATCGATAACCGCTCATCGATGATCTTCTCTCCAAGCTTACCGACCAGAGGAGAGATCCCGCGAGCCACACCCGATCCCGAGATCCCTGCGCTGAATGCAGCCATGATGTCCGTCACAGCAGCCGGAGTGAACAGAATCGGAAGCACTTCACTCGAGAATGGCACGTTTTTCCGGCCGATCCGGATCTGCTCGATGATTTGTTTGGCGAGATCGGATGGTGAGGCGATCGGGCTCTGTCCGAGATGGAAGTCGTAGCAGGTGAGAATATTTTTGCCTTCGGCTAGAATTCCCGCAGCATAATACTGGTAGCTGCGCCGGGAATACTCGTGATCGAATCCATTGGAATTCATCACATGTACCGTAATCTCTTCGACGGCTCCTCCGGCGTTGGCCATGATCGATTCATCATAGGAGCGGATCTGATCGATCAGGATTTCGTTGATACTGACGAGCGATTCGATGGATGCTGCAGAATCGTCTCCCGTGACCGCGGACGAATCGTCGATGTCCGCATTTGCGGGAAACTGCATGTCCACCGGTTCTCCGTAACGCACCAGTTCCGACGCTTGTCTCGTCAAATCCTCAGCCCGTTCGAAGTTCGATGTCGATGCCTGCGCGATCCGACCGTCCCTGATCATTCGCAACCCGATGCCAATGTTCTCCGTTTCGTCCAGTTCCCTCAGTTTGCTATTGCGATGGCCGACGGATCGCTGTTTCAATCCGAGAAAGAACACCTCGGCCTGGTCGGAATGCTCCCTGGCGCGATCCAGAGTTTTTTCGACGATGTGTCTGTACGGGTGGCTGTTTTTCATGCTTGATTCTCCCTTGGGTCAGAGCTGGAGGATTCCAGTCCGAGATTTGAAAATGCATGGATGATTTGATTGCGCAGCTGTTTGTTCGTCTCTGCATCGATGATCTCGACCAGATCCCGATACTCGCCTGCCGTTGTCTTCTGACCGGGCCAGCCGATAAACAGGCCGCCCGTCTTCGATTCAATGATACGTATCCCGCGGATCAGTAGTTTCCCGTTCAATTCGATTTCCGCGAATGCGCGAACACTGCCGCGCCTGGAACTGGTATCAAATGGGTAGATCCTGATCCGCGTCACCTCCACGATGTGTCCTTTCCGATCGGGTTCACAATGCAAAACCAAAATCCATCACTCATCTTCGAAACGCATGTAGTTCATCTGATGTTCGAGTTTGAGGCTGCGGGACATCAGATCCTGCAATGCCTGCTGTGGCGATTTGTCATGATACAAGACCTCATACACCTGCTCGGTAATGGGCATCTCGATGTTCAGTTTCCGGGCCAGCTCCGTCACCGATGCGGTGGTGCGAACCCCTTCCGCAACCATACGCATCGACTGCTGGATGGTCGTGAGCGTTTCGCCGGACCCGATCCGGAGTCCGACCAGATAGTTCCGGCTCTGGGTGCCATCGCAGGTCAGCACGAGATCGCCCATGCCCGAAAGTCCCAGAAACGTGAGGGGTTTGGCGCCCATTGCGGTCCCGAGTCTGGCGATCTCCCAGAGCCCCCGCGTGATCAGCGCCGCCTTGGCATTCGACCCCAGTTTCAGTCCCGCCGTAATCCCCACGGCGATGGCGATGACGTTTTTCAACGCGCCTCCAAGCTCAACGCCGATATGGTCGGGATTGGTATAGACGCGAAACCAGGACGTGTTCAGAATCAACTGGACTTCCCTCGCGGTTTCCTCATCCTGTCCGGCCACAACGGCAGAGGACGGCATCTTTCGTCCGACTTCCGAGGCAAATGTCGGCCCGGACAGGGTCACATATCGCACGGTATCCTTCCCGAGAATCTCGTCGACAATCTGGCTGACCCGAAGCAGGGAGTCATTTTCGATTCCCTTGCTGGCTCCGATGAAAATCGGCGTGTTCCTGATCCGGTTTCTGGCCCGTGACAGTGTCTCCCGGATGGTGTGGCTCGGCGTCACCCACACAATGATCCCGGTCTCATCCAGAACCTCGTCGAAGGAGTGACTCGGATGAATGGATTCCGGAAGAATCACACCGGGAAGAAACAGTGTGTTTTCGCGCTTGTCGCGGATTTCCCTCACCAGTTCTTCCTCGTAGACCCACAGATTCACGTCATGCCCATTGGACGCCAGCAGAAAGGCCAGCGCCGTCCCCCAGCTACCGCCTCCAATCACTGCAACCCGGCTCATATGCATCCTCCCGATTTCACGCTTCGATCTATATCACGTTTTGCAGGTTTGAACATAGTCCGGCCCCTGAGAAACCGCCAGAACGAATACGTGTCCGCAAGAGTCCCCGTTCGTATGCCGGATGGGAAGACTGGACAAAATCAGCGGGATGGATAAGATCACGACCAATGGGTTCGTCTTCAGGGAGAAAGGAAACGGAATCGAGTCGCGATGAACATACTGATCGATGCAAGCTGTCTGATGAAGGAACTGACCGGAGTCGGCGTGTATACCCTGCACTTCCTGGACGCGCTGTTCAAAATCGACTCCGGGAACGTCTTCCATCTGTTCTTCAATGCGATGAAGGGCGAACTCCCGTTGATGACACGATCGCTGCCCGGGCAGGTGACGATCCGGCGCAGACGGTTTCCCGGAAAGCTGCTCCTCGAACACTGGCGGCATTTCCGATGGCCGACAATCGAGACACTCGCCGGTTCCGGCCCGGTCGACGTCTTTCATTCTCCAAATTTCCTGTATCAGCCATCGGCATGCGGGAACGTCGTCACGACCGTCCATGATGTGGCATTCCTCAAGAGCACATCATACGGGTCACGCTATGCCGGAGGCTACCACCGGGAACTGCTCGCGGAACACATCACGCGCGCCCGGCACATCATCACGTGCAGCGGAGCCGTGCGGAAGGATCTGCTTGACCTGTTCAACCTCGATGAATCCCGTGTCACAGTCATCTATCACGGCATCGATCCGGAATTCCACGGAACCGACGATCCGGAAGCCGTTCACCACAGACTGCAGAAAGCAGGCTATCCGGATCGCTACATTCTGTCGGTGGGAACCGTCGAACCCCGGAAAAACTTTCCGTTTCTCATCCGTGCATTCCACAAGGCGATGCGGGATTGCGAGAACACCCGGCTTGTCATCGTCGGCCGTCACGCCGAAGGTGCTCCTGAGATCCTCCGCCTGATCCGTGAACTCCACCTGGAAGACCGGGTCGTGCTTCCGGGTTACGTGCCCGGTTTCCTGCTCCCCGATCTTTACCGCGGAGCGGATCTCTGCCTGTTCCCCTCCTGGGACGAGGGATTCGGGATTCCCCCCATCGAGGCTGCCGCATGCGGGGCGCCAATCGCCGTCAGTGATATCCCGGTGTTTCATGAAATCCTGGGCGACGCAGCTCTCTTTTTCCCCCTGGACGATGTCGAAACATGCGCCGCATGGATCTGCAGAATCGTTCAGGATGAGGCGTTCGCTGCCGCTCGACGGGAGTCCGGTCGACTTCTGCCCGGCCGATACTCGTGGGATGAAGCAGCCCGCAAGCACTTGAAGGTTTATGAAGCAGCAGCCACTTAAACTCCTGTTCGACGCCCGCTTCATCGCCCCGCAGATGACCGGAGTCGGATACTGCACCGAAAGACTGCTCATGGCGCTGCGTGAGCGGCATTCCGATATTGAACTGCATGTCGTCTACCACGACCCGATCGATCCGTCTCTCCTCGATCGGAACTCGATCAGAGCGCCGGTTCGCTTCGACGACCATCCCGCCGGTGATTTCTGGAGGAATCTCAGCCTTCCCCGAATCATGGCTGCCCGTAAAATCGATCTGTACCACGGCCCTGCATTCTACGGCATACAGCGAAATCTGAACATTCCGCAGATGATCACCATCCACGACATGGCCGTCTACGATCGCCCGGATACATTCTCACACCGGTTCGCCTGGTACTTCCGGAAAGTTATCGCTTCAGCATGCAAACGCGCAACACTGCTCGTGACATCCACTCGTTTTGTTGCCGGCCAGATCGAACAGCGCTTTCCGAATACCCGCAACCGGATCTCGGTTGTCCCGTACGGCGTGGCACCGGAATTCAGAGAGACTGATCCCGCGGCATCGAGTGAATTCAAACTGCAATGGTCGCTTCCGGATCGATACATCCTGGATGTCGCGACCATCGAACCGCGAAAAAATATCCTGACGCTGCTCAATGCCTATGCCATCTATCGACGTCGATGCATAACACCGCTCCCGCTCATCATCGCAGGAAAAGACGGTTACCAGGCGGAAATGGTCAAACGGCGGGCGCGCGAGGCCGACATCGAGGGTGCGGTCCGCTTCCTGGGATATGTTTCAAACTCCGATATCGCCCATCTGTATCGCCTCGCCACAATGCTCGTGTTCCCGTCCCTGTACGAAGGATTCGGACTGCCGATCCTGGAAGCCATGGCGGGAGGGTGCCCGGTGATCGCCTCCAATGTGACTTCATTGCCGGAAGTGTGCGGCGATGCAGCTTCGCTGATCGATCCGATGTCCACAACCGCCATCTCAAACGCCATGCTGATGCTGACCGATCATGAGAACATCCGACAGGATCTGATTGCACGTGGACTCCGCCATGTCGCCGGGTTGACCTGGTCGGATGTGGCGGATCGAACGACCCATCTGTATCGCTCCTGTGTCCAGGGGAAAGGGACGACATGAACGAGGGTTTCACGAGACATAAACGATATCAGGTCGGTATTCTGGGTGTGACAGGGGCGGTCGGGCAGCGATTCCTTGCCATGCTGGCGGATCACCCCTGGTTTGAAGTGAGAAACCTGATGGCATCCGAACGATCGGTCGGTAAACCGCTCAGGAGCGCCTGTCACTGGTATCTCGATACACCGATCCCTGCCGGTTTTGCCGACTGGATGATCGAGCCGGCCAACCCGGAATGGCCGCTTGATCTGGTTTTCTCAGGGCTCGATGCATCGGTCGCCGGACCCATCGAGGAACTGTTCGCCCGATCAGGAATACCCGTCGTCACCAATACTCGCAATCACCGCATGGATCCGGATGTGCCCCTGATCGTACCCGAAATCAACCCGGATCACCTCGATCTGATCCCCCAACAGCGTTGCCGCTTCGGATCGAACGGATTCATCGTCACCAATCCCAACTGCTCGACCATCATACTCAGCCTGGCACTCGCACCGCTTCACCGGATATTCCGAGTCCGTCGACTGATGGTGTCGACCCTGCAGGGACTCTCGGGAGCGGGTTATCCCGGTATCAGCGCACTGGATATCCTCGACAACGTGATCCCTTACATCTCCGGAGAAGAACAGAAAATAGCTCTGGAACCTCGTAAAATTTTCGGAGATATGCGAGAATCCACGATTGATTACGCCGACATGACGATCAGCGCTCGATGCCATCGCGTCGCAGTCCGGGACGGCCACATGATCACGGCTTCCGTGGATCTCGATCAACCCTGGGATTTCGACGCGATCCAAAACGCCTGGCGGACATTCAATTCACCGATCGATGCATTCGGCCTGCCGTCGGCGCCACGACCCTGTATTGTCGTCGCGGACGAAGCGAACAGACCGCAATCAAGAAAGGATCGTGATGCGGGGAACGGGATGTCGGTCACGGTCGGCCGCTTGTCCGCATGCCCGATTCTGGGCTTGTCCTTCACGGTCGTTGGGCACAACACCATTCGGGGTGCGGCCGGAGGATCGATCCTGTTGGCGGAATTACTTGCCGCCCGAGGCTATCTCGATTCCTGATCCTTCCCCGGCTGTTCGTCCGCATCATTCCGTGTCGCCCGGAAGGGACAAACGTGTTCCCGCCGCGTGACATACCCGGCACACGCCAAAACAAGCGAGGCTTCCCGCGTCTCGACGCGAAAGGGTTCATATGTTCTGGCGCGGAGTTTGCACGATCGAGAGCCGGAAGGAGTCGTGACATGAAGCAAACAATATATGCAATAACGATCCTGAGTGCGGTCCTGATCAGCTTCTCCGCACATGGTCTCGCACAGTCTCCGGACACCACATCGACCGGCGTGCGATATGCGCGCTTCACGAGCGTCAGCGGGGATGTGAAACTGTATGCGGTCAATGATGTCGAACCCCGCCAAGCCGATCTCAACTTCCCGTTCCTGGAAGGCGATCGCCTCATCACGGGATCCGATGGCAGTGCTGAACTGACACTGGATAACGGATGTACGCTCTGGGTCTGGTCGGATACCAAAATCGACATGGACAGACTGGCATTTCAGGACGACGGCCGATCGCAGTTCACCCGTTTCCGTCTCTGGGTGGGTGAAGCTGTCTGCCGATTCAAGGATCCGGCGAATCCGGCATCGGTCCAGATCATCGAATTCGGCGACTCTCGTCTGACGGCCAGTTCCGCAACGATGGCTTACCTGGCGATCGTGCCGGATCAGGCAGTTCGGATCCGTGTAATGTCCGGCGAGATTCAACTCGGTGAGGGGCCCGACACACGGCGCCTCGCCACTGGATCCATGCTCCAGCGCTCAGCCGGAGACTCGAACTGGCAGGAATCGGAAGTGACCTTCGATGATGTGTTCCGGGAGTGGGTGATCGAGCGCGACAAATGGCTCAGTGGCGCGTATCAGACCGACAGCGGTGTCCCGGAAGATATTCGCGAGAGAACAGCGGGGATGGAACGAGACGGCCGCTGGGTCTATAACAGCTATCTCTCGCAATGGTGCTGGACTCCGTTTGTCGCTCCGGATTGGGCACCCTATCGATTTGGATACTGGGACTATATTCCGGGATGGGGATGGACATGGATCCCTTCGGAACCATGGGGCTGGGTCGCATATCATTACGGCTACTGGGCGTACTACTATGAATTCGGATGGATGTGGGTCCCGCACTGGCACTGGGGTCCGCATTGGGCAGCCTGGCGGTATTCCGGCAGATCCGTTCACTGGGTTCCGATTCATCCCGAAGATCGTCTCGATTCAAAGGGAAGAATCCTGGAAGGTGTCGAACCCCGGAACAGCAGGCTTCAGATCGGAATGCCGGTCGAATCCACGGCCGAGATCGATATGCTGAATCAGTCCATCCGCGGCAGTACCTTGCCGGAGTCTCGAACGGAATCCCCGGTTCGATGGCAGAACACTCCTCCTCAGGAAATGAATCCGACTCGACGGATGCCCATGAATCAGACGATCCGGCCGAATCCGTCGCAATCGAACCGGATCGATCCGAACGGATGGCGGACACTGGCACCTCCGTCGCACCGCAATCTTGTCCCGAACCGATCCCCTGAGCCGGTCAGACCCGGTCAACCCGCACCTCCCCTGAGCCGGCCGACTCCATCCAAACTGATCCGCCCGGGTGCCGATCCGGAAAGCATCATGAAAAGCAGCACGGTTGCGGCGCTCTTCCAGACAGCCGCCAAGTCGTCTCGAAAAGCACTCCGGGTCAAACCGTTCAACCTGTTGAAGTGAGTGGCGTCAGCGTATCTTGAGGGCAGCCAGCGAAATCAGGGCGAAAATAGCCGACACGATCCAGAACCGGATCACCACCTTGGTCTCGGCATACCCTCGATGCTGGAATGTATGGTGCAGAGGCGTTCGATAGAACAGGCGGCGGCCGACAAACGGGATGTAGATATACTTCTGAATCAGAACCGACGCCGCTTCAGCGACGAAAATACCGCCTGCGATGATGAACAGAAACTCCTGTTTGATCAGGACGGCGATCGTCCCGAGCATACCTCCGAGAGACAACGAACCGATATCACCCATAAAGATCAAAGCGGGATAGGCATTGAACCATAAAAATCCGATTCCCGCACCGAATATGCTCCCGCAGAAAACCGCAATTTCGCCGGACCCCGGCAGATACCGGAATAGAAAATGTGAGGACAGCAGAATGTTGCCGATGACATACGCGAAGATCGCATAGACACCGGCGATCAGAAATGAAGGCACGATGGCCAGACCGTCGAGACCATCCGCGAGATTGACTGAATTCGAGATTGCTGTGATGGTGAACAGAATCAACAGAGAATAATACATCCCCAGGTTTGCGATTGGCGTTTTCAAAAATGGCAGATGGAGTTCCGTGGCAAAGTTCGGATCGACCGGTGTCAGAGAGGGGTGCAGATAGAGGATGCTCAGAATCACTCCGAATCCCAGCTGAAGCGCGTATTTGTAATGCTCCTTCAATCCTTCCTTGGAATTGCGGTGGCTCTTGAGATAATCATCGAGTGCTCCCATGCCTCCGAACCACACAAAAGCGCCGAACAGGATGTGAACGAACCGGTTCGACAGGTCGCACCACAGCAACGATGCCACTCCAATGCTGAACAGAATGAGCAGCCCGCCCATCGTCGGGGTGCCATCCTTCGCCTGGACATCCACCACTCCGTAATTCCAGGCGATATCCTTGATCCTGCGCTTCTTCAACATCCGGATGATCGGGGGGCCGAACAGCAGAGACAGAAGAAAAGCGGTGATTGCCGCAAGGATCGCGCGAAACGTGATGTATGTGAACAGACGCATGAACGACAGCGAATGGATGTGGCTGTACAGATAATCGAAAAGAGTATAGAGCATGTCAGTGAGTCCTGTTGTCTGCGTCCGTCGTAATCGCGGAGGTTCCCTTGAGGCGATTCCAGGTTTCCCGGATCGGGAACTTCGGACGAAAATCCGGACAGGTCAGGTCGAGGTCCTGAAGGATCTGAAGGAGATCCATGGTCGACACTCCGAGCACAGGCGCGCTACGGAACAGACTTTCGATCGCCGCTTCGCGAACCTGCCAGTAACTGTCGCCGGTGAGGAGTTCCAGCACGTGCAGTGTGGCCGATGAGGTCGCCACGGCACCCAATGCCCGCGTCAGAGCCGCTCGAACTTCAAAATCCCTCTCCCGGTAAACCCGAAGGGGAAAGAAATACGGGAGATGATGAATGATGGACGGTGATGTCCGGAACAATCTCCGAATCAACTCACCCTCGAGCGCAGCATCCGGTTCGGCAATTTCCGCGATCGTCAGTGCGGCCTGCGCGCGAACCTCCCAGTACGAATCCCCCAACGCATTCATCAACTCCGGAAGAATCTCCGCACGACTGCCACGAAAACTCCTCAGAGCAGTTGCGGCATTGCGACGGACGAATCCCTTCTGTTTCCGGTCGGTCATGAACCGGCACAGTGCCGGTGCAAACGCCGCGCTACCGCTATCCCCGGCCACCTTGACCGCCGTGTTCCGGACTTCCCAGCGCGGATGGTCGAAATACCTGCGGATCGTTGATTCGAGATCGTGGATGGACAGTCCCTTCTTCAGATCGCGGTGCAGTTTCTCGATATCGTAAAGATCGCGATTGTGAGCCGCGTTGCGGGAGAGGATCCGCCTGAGTAAAGCATTCATCGAATGGTCAATTCCCTTCGCTTAACCGCAGTTCGATCGAATGATACGGGCCAGCCAGATCGAACGTGCCAGGATAAAAAATCGCACCGTAAAAGCGAATCATGCCGTCATAACCGATCGAGGGACCGAACGTGAAATCCAGAACCGGCAGATGCAGCCGATCGTACTGCGCGATCTGAACCGGAACGGATTGGAGATCCTGCGTCCACTGCGGATAGAAGAAAAACAGCCCCTCAACCTCCATCAGAATATATAGGTCGGCGCTGAAAGATTCCATCGGATTGTGGATCGTCGCAGCGAGATGAAACGTATCGCCGCCTTCAAAGATCGCCTGATTCGCCTTCAATTCGATCGATCGTTCCAACGGCGGAGTCGTCGAACTGTTTCGATACCCATAATTCGGCCCCTGTGCTCCGGAATCCCCCCAACTCGTCACCAGAAGCTCCAAGTCACTGCCTCGTTCAACCACGATCCGAAGCTCATCGCCCGGTTCGAGCGCCCGGGCGAACGAAATCCACTGACAGCCCGGGTCGATACAATACTGGTCCGCCTGAAGCAGATCTCCGTTGAGGTGGACGTCACGGATCATCTCCGGGGGAATGCCGGTCAGGGTTACCACGGACGCCGGTTCATCGATACGAACGGTTTTTTCATCGAGAATCCGTCCGTCGGATGACGTCCATACCGCAATCTGCTCGATCACGAACGCGTTCTCGCTCACGATGACGGGTTCGACTTCGAGCGAGTGTCCGTTGTTTTCGTAAACGACGACCTGCGACCACCATGAACCGGCGGCCAGGTCGAGATCGAGGTCGCTGTCGAAATCCCGGAACACGATGGCGCTGCCGTACGGCTGTGTTCCCGGCGAGAATACCGACCAGGACGGCGATGTTTCGATCGTTCCGAATCGGTTCATGAATATCTTGATCTTGCCGGTGGATGGATTGATCTGCGAATTGGTGATCACGGCCAGATCCAGCCATCCATCTCCGTCGACATCCGCCCATGTTATCGAGTTGTCGTTGTCGATGATGCTCGACGACCATGACGCCGCTGTTTCGAGCGTGGTTCCCGTGTTGGTGTAAATCCGGGTCGGAGCGCGCGAATTCGCGACAGCCAGATCCAGATCGCCGTCGCGGTCGAAGTCGGCGAACTCGAGATCGTACGAGCAATCCTCGTCATCCGAAACCCAGTCCGGATTCACGGACAAATCGCCCCCTTCGTTCAGATAGATGTCGTTCGGCTGGGGTTTCTGCGTGTAGGATTCTCCATTGGCACAGGCCAGATCGAGATCTCCGTCACCGTCAACGTCACCCAGGGCCACGGAGAACGTATTGTTCAGGTCGGCGCTGCTCCAGACCGGTGCATCCGTCAAAACCCCATCGTGATTGCCATACTGTTTTACGATCGATGGCGTGAAACCGGTCGGACTCGAGATGTAATTCCCGACAATCAACTCCGGAAAGAGATCTCCGTTCAGATCCCCGGCGATGCAATGTCCCGAGTAATCCTCGTCGGTGGAGATCCATCCCGGATCCGTCGCCACTCCCGTCGCGTTCCCCCAGTAGATGACTTCAGGTTCGATGGCCATGTCGTTCCCGTTCGATACCGCAAAATCGAGAAATCCATCGCGGTCGAAATCCGCCACGACCCCTCCGGTTGAACAGCGCAGGTCGCCCGATGTCCAGACCGGAGACGTTGTGAATGAAATCTCCGCCGAAGCCGACGGCAGGAGAGCCGCAAGCAGTAACACGAACACCAGCAGGGACACGCGGTTGATCATGGTGATTTCTCCTCATCATGCAGTCGATACAGATCGGCGACCACCCGGTAATCGCCGTCCTTGAAAGGGAGCAGTTTCAACGTTTCCACGAACTCGGATGCTTCGGTATAACGCTCGTACCGGTTCTCCGGATACCAGGGGTTTCCGTCGAGCGATCGCAGGATGACCATGTATGCGGGGTGAAATCGCCGGACCGGGTCGCGATTCAAGACCAAACCGGTTTCTTCCCGTCCCCAGATCGCGATGGGATGAGCGGAGTTTTCGAGGCAGAGCGTGTGGGCCAGCCCGCCGAGAAAAAAATCGCCGGGTTTCAGATAGATGTCCTGCAGCCTTCGCGATGTGTCCCGCAGGTCAAAAGATGGATGCATCAGATAATCCGCATGACGGTAACCGTCACTGCCGAGGAAGGCAGCGAGCACCAACCAGATCGGTATGCCCCGGATCGGTCGACTGAAAAACCAGCCGGAACAGAATGCGCACGTGAGGAGGACTCCCGAAAAAACCAGAATTGCCGGCCCGAGACCGTGCAGGCCGGCCAATCGACCTCCGAGCGCGGTCGGCGCGTTTTCCGGCCTGATGAAACGGAGGAGCGGGACTCCGGCAAGCAAAGTTACGGGTGCCGTCCAGAGAACTGCGCGAAGGGCACCGAGACCCGTGTGGGCAAGCGTTCCTTCGAAAACGGGGTGCAGAAAGGACCGCGCGGCGAGAGTCAGGAGCGGAGGATAGAGAAAAATGTAGCGGCGGAACGGTTTGGCAGTCAGAAAGATGATTTCCAATCCGATCACGAGGAACCAGATCAAACTGTCCATGTCGATGGCCGGGATCTGTGCGCTCCAGTCGCGCACCGACATGCGTCGATCCGGAAGTAATTGCATCAGACGCCAGAGCGCAAGCAAAATCAGGATGGCATTGAGAGCGAGGAAGTGGGGCAGATAAACACCTCCGATATCCGAGCGGATGAAGGTGGAAGGGATGTTCCGGAGCATCTGCCCCACGGAGGAGGGTATGTTGCCGTCATTCCAGAGCGCGTACATGATGCGGTACTGATCGCGGAATCCGACATACAGGGCTTTATGCCAGAACGCGTAGATCGTTCCGATCCCGAACCCGAACAGAAATGTGTCCAGGACAACCGCCCGCAGGGGTTTGCCGGTGCGTTTCATGCGTGCGGCGGCGATCGAAACGAGCACCGGTGCGAGAGCCCAGGCGTAGGATTTCGTGATCACTGCGATTCCCGCGGTCATTCCCGCAAGATACATCCCCCAGACTCGATCCCCGAGATATTCAATCAGAAGCCAGCTCAGCAGGACGAGCAGAAAAGCCATACTGTCGATCAATGCCAGCCGGTTCAGGGTGGTGAAGCCAAATCCGAGCGCGAGAAACGAGGTGGCGAGAGCGGCGGAGGAGCGGCAGGTGAGTTTGCGAAGGATCAGATAGAATACGGGGATGCACAGAAGGCCGCTCAGGGCGGAAGCCAGACGGGAGGATGCGAGACTGACGCCGAAGATCGTGTACAACTTGTAAACGCTCAGACAGAATGTCGGACTGGCCAGCAACGACTGATTGAAATCATCGACAATCCAGCGGTCGAACAGCGCCATGTTCCGCGCGTTATGCACCCACCAGCCTTCGTCACAGACAAAATGCAGCTCCATCGATGCGGGGGGATCCTGATCGAGCGCGCGCATTCGGAGCCAGGTTCCCGAGACGAGCAGAAGCGCAATCCAGACGATATGCAGAACGGTCCGGTTCAATGGTGGAGACTCCTGAAATGGTTGATCACGAGCTGAAGGGCCTCGCGGGACTGAATCCGGAACTCATCGATCGAGCGAAGTGCCAGGAGCCTTTTCAGCACATAGCGGGGGCGCAGATAGATGCGTCGGACAGCGAGTTTTTTGAGGTGCGCGAGGTCTTCAGCGGAAAGAGCCGTCGAGCTCATCACGATCCGGGATCCACTCTGATCGAATCGCAACTCGCCCTCCGGGACCAGGCCCGCTTCGACCGCCCATTTCCTGAGGTCCGTGCCCATGCGCGGAGCCGCAATGTTGATCGAAGCGAAATCGCATGCCAGATCCCGGGCAAACTCGATCGTCCGCACCGCACTGTCCCATGTCTCGCCTGGCAAACCCAGCAGAAAAGTCGCGACGGATCGGATCCGCAATCGTGACAGCATCGAGAAAATCGTCCGGACCTGCTCGAGCGTGTAGCCTTTCCTGTATCGTTCGAGAAGTTCGGGCGAGGCCGTTTCAACTCCCAGAATCAACGTATGGCAACCGGCCCGTTTCATCCTCAGAAGCAACTCCTCATCCAGAAGATCGACCCGTGAAAATCCCAGCCATCGCATATCCGGTAGAGCCTGTTCGATCGCACCGCAGAGTTCCATCGCGCGATTCCGATCACTCGCAAACGACTGATCGATGAAGAAAACATCGCGGATCCCCAGCGCCCGGACCGCCTGCAACTCATGCATGACATTGTCGATGGGACGCCGCCGCCATCCCAACGTTCCCATGACGCAGAATGCGCAGTGAAAGGGACATCCGAATTCCGTCATGACCGTCGCAAACGGATGCTTCAGGATGAATGGATACCGGTAATCCTTCGAGCTGAACAGCGCGTGGAGGGGGAGGGGGATTTCGAACGATTCTCCGGACGGCCTGGGCGCGCGGTCATCGACGATCTGTCCCCGGTTCCGGTAAATCATTCCGCGGCACGGCGTCCGGCCGCTGAGATAATCCGTCAGTCCCTCGATCGTGTAATCCATGACCAGCGCGTCGAAAACATCGAACTGCTCCAGCATCCGGACGGGGTCTTCCAGAAACACGTCTCCGCCGGCGGCGAGGCGCATCCGGGGGAACGCGGCCCGAAGCGTCCTGAAAAACTGCAGATCGGAGTCCCAGGAAGCATTCCCTGTCAGCGTGTAAACGATCTCAGGTTCCACAGATGCAATCCGGCGGATGCACTCCTCCGGCGAAAGCCGGTCGACGACGGCATCGATCAGATGGATTGTGCAGCCGATCTCGGAAAAACGACCGCTCTGCATGACAAAATCGATCGGGTGATTGATATAGGCCGCCTGAGATGTTTTCGAGCAAAAGTTGTCACGGATGACGATCGAGTCGAATGGCGGGCAAAGAAAAACCGCATGTTTCACGACGTCACATCTTCCCGAAGAAAACCGTACGGGCCGTCTTCAGTCCGATCTGAAACACCCGGCGGAATCGCACACGTTCGCTCAATGCGTAGTTGACACCGTAAAAAAACAGGAAGACCAGTTCGAAGAGTTTGTTCGGTTTCACCCGGATCAATCTGCGGATGAGCGGGAGCAGCGCGGGGAAGCGGACGGCGAGCCAGAAGAGTTTCTGGAGATTGATGAATGCATCGCGGTGCGGTTGATCGAGGGTGCTCGCGCGAAAGAACGAGGAACCGATCCGGTTGACGGAGTAATTGTGCCCGGCCAGACCCTCGGCGATGACTCGGTCGCCGAGATCCGTTCGGGGGTAGGGTTGGTAGATGGAAGCGGATGGGAAGTCCGTTCGGATTCGCTGGTTGAGCAGAACGGTGCTGAGTGCCTGTTCGAGGGTCTCGTGCGGCAATCCCAGCATGTTGGTCGTGCGGAACCGGATCCCTTCGGCATGCAGGCAGTCGGCGGCTTTGATGATGTGATCATCGGTGACCGTTTTTCCCAGAACGTCGCTCCGGAGCTTCTGATCGCCGGATTCGAGACCGAAGTCGACGCTGTGGCAACCGGCTTCCTTCAGCGCTCGGGCGATGTCGGCCGTCATGAGATCGGCTCGGACATGGCAGACGAACGGGATCCTGAGTTTCCGGGCGTACAGTTCAAGAAGGCGCATGAGGCGGTCGGTGTTGAGGATGAAGGTGTCATCCTGGAAGATCACGCTCCTGAGACCGTATCGGTCGCGCACTTCCGTGATTTCAGCAATGACGCGCTCGGGTGAGTGAAACCGGACGAACGTTCCCTTGCCCTGATAAATCTGACGAAGCGTATTGATCGAGCAATAGGCACAGCAATAAGGGCAACCCCGCGAGGTCATGAATGATTTGTTTTCATTGTCCCGCAGATAACGGTACCGATAATACAGATCGCGATCGGGGAACGGCAGCGAATCGAGATCCTCGATCAGGTCGCCGACATCGTTCCGGATGAGCGTTTGGTTGGATTTGACCCAGAGATTCGGGATGGCATCTGGCGGCGTTTTTTGGTCGAGCGCGTCGAGAAGGCGGCAAAACGCACGCTCGCCCTCACCCCGGCAGGCAAAATCCACCGCATCATCCTCGATCACCTCCGGAAAGTAGGTCGCGTGAGGTCCTCCGATGATGATCGGGCAATCGAGTTGTTCGCGAATGGCCCGCGCGCGTTGAAGTGCCCACGGATGCGTCCCGGTCGTGACGGAAAATGCGATCAGATCCGGCGCAAAGGCTCGAATTCCGGAGATATCCGTCGATCGATCCTCGATCAGAAGTCCGACCTCATGACCCTGTCGACGGGCCATCGAGGACAGGTACATCGGGCCGAGATTTTCAGTCCAGATCCGTTGCAGAAAAAGAACGCGCGCCATGGCGCTGAGTCTATGGATCTTTCAGTCGACGGTCAAGCTACAGATCCGAATCATCGACGGAAGGAAACGGGCGGCCGTGCATCAGAATGATGGTGTTCAGGTGCGATTCCCACGCGAGATGATTGGTTTTGTGGCAATCGTTCATCGCATTATAGATGTTGGCGCTGTACCAACCCAGTTCGAAAAAACCCAGAATCCATGCAGTCTCGGTGTGATCCGAATCGATGGCCGAGACGATGCCGGCGATGAAGATGCCGTTGAAAACAAACGAAGTCAGGCCATCCCGGAGCCGACCCGCGTAGACTTGCCCGGATCCGGGCACAATCGCCGAAAGAATTCCGGCCAACCCGGGTTTCTTGTGTCCGATCGTGTTGAACGCCGCGATCTGGCGCCTGAACACTTGCGCCCCCGATGGATTCTCCCATGCATCAGGATTCTGATCGATACATGCCAGCGCCTCCGCAATATCTCCGGATTGCGTCCGTGCAATCACCGTCGAATACAGGGCAGGTTTCCGTAAGGTGTCCTGGATCGGAGACTCTACCAACCCGGCGGCCATCTCGGCTGCCCGTCCATATTGCCCCTCACAGTAATAGGCCTCAGCGAGCCGATATCGGATCAATCCCGGATACCGCTCCTGAAGATTGGACTGCCGGGATGCCAGTGAGGCCAGGATGGTGACGGCGTCCGAGCATTGCTTTCCTTCCAGATAGCACACGCCGATGCGATACAGACAGATCTCCCGGAGGAGCGGATCATCGGATTCGAAAACGCACCGGTGATATTCGGTGATAGCCCGGTAGTATTCGGCCTGTCCCCGGAGATATTCGGCGAACAGATAGGATGATGGAGGTGGCGAGCCCGATGCGGACAGACTGACGAGAATCGACGTGAATGTGATCCAGGAAAAGCGTTTCATCGGGAGGTTGACGGGTCGAACAGCCAATCGGTATTGGCGGAAAGAGGATCGTGGATGCGAAGACCGCGATCCGTCCGGATGACTCGACCATGCTCGATCTCGCCTGGTTCATGCATGAGACGTTCGAGAGCGAGGATGGTGCCGGGGATGAACCCGAATCGAATGATCGCGTCACGGGCATAATCCGAACAGGAGGGAAAGCACGGGCAGCCGGTGCTGATCACGGGATTGAGCACTGTGGAATAGAAATCCAGCATCCGATTCGCAGTGTCGCCCAGATAGCCGGCGGCCTGATCCGGAGAATCTGACGCGGGTGTCGAGATGTGCCAGGGGCCTCGCATGATCGGCCCTCCTGTCTCAGAAGCCTGAACCCGGATCGAAGGCGTGATGATCGCCATCATCGATCCCGCGATCACAAGGCTGTTCAATCGAGACACCATCAGGGTTAATTCTCGACGGCCCCGCCGGCCGGTTCGACCGCCCGGTTTGCCGGTTCGACCGCCCGGTTTGCCGGTTCGACCGCCCGGTTTGCCGGTTCGACGGAACCCGGCAACGGTAGTTTTTCGATTCGGGGCGGTCGTCCGATCCGGAATTCAGCGACATTCATGTTTCCGATATCCTGCCATCCGTGATCGAGCAACTCGGTCGTTACCGCGAAGGCATCCGATTCACCGTATGTCAGGTAGTTGAGCAGAAATCGGTTGTCGGCATAGGAACACCGGACGGCCCAGAGACTTTCGCCGTCGGTCAGGATGATATTGAGTGCGTTCCATTCGGATCCGAGCGATTTCAGGAGAATTGTGCCCCAGAGTTTGCATGCGTCGAAGGGCGTCAGGTCGTGTTCCTCCATCAGTTTCAGCAGATAGACGAACAGCAGTTCGCTGTCGATCGGGTAGTCCGGGCAATTTTCGGGGATGTAGTGGCCGCCGAGAAGTTCCTGTTCGAGAATCTGAAAGTCGGCGCCCCATACGCCCCCGTTGTGGATGAAGAGCCAGTGTTTCCCGTCGTGGAATCTTTGAAACGGATGGGGGTCTGCCACCTGGGCGCACCCGGACGATGCGTTGCGGAGATGACCGATGAGCACCGTCGGTCGGATCCTGAGCATGTAAGCGGAGACCTGGTCGTACAGATCGAAGTCTTCCTGAACATCACGCTCGCTCCTGAACACCAGCGGCAATCCCGGGATACTCAAACGTCCCCCATCGAAATACTCGCTGTAGGCGGACAGGGACCAGCCATTGTGCTGGTGATACCGTGGCGATTTAAAGCGGTACAGAATGTCTTCGAAAAAAGAAACTGGTTGAGGTCGCCGGGAGACGATCCCGAGCAACCGGCAGTTTTCACGCTCCTCGCGCGGATCTGTCCGCTCACGATCGATCGCGGATTGCGGCGCTGCGGCCGGACCGGTTGCCCGCTCCGACAGATCTGCAGCCAATCCGATCATCAGCAGGATGCCGAGTGTGGAGGTTCGGGCGATCCGGGTGATGGTCATGATTGCAGCACTCCAGCCGACAGGAACATGCGGATGGCCTGATCCGGTTTGAGATCGCTCTTTTCGAGCTGATCTGACCTGAAAAACAACAGAAAGCCGGTGGTGATGTTGGGAACCGTTGGCACGAACACGCTGAGGTGCTCCTCCCCGTTCGGCATCCTGAAACTCCCGGTCACAAACCCGAGTGTTTTTCCTTCGTGTCCGGGTAAACGTACGAAAACGACCTGCTGATAGTTCTGTGTGTGGGTGCCGGTGATCATGCGAACGATGTCGCGAAGTGTTTTGTAGATCGTACGGATGAGAGGCAGGCGATCGAGAGTGGATTCGATGAACTGGCCGATGCGGCGGCCGATCACGCGCTGGGCGATCGCTCCCGAGACCATGATCAGGACGATGGTGACGATGAACGACGAGATCACGATGATGATTTCCAGAATCGGTGTCGGGATATCGATCTCCATGAATTTGAATATGTAGCGAAACGCGGGTGCCAGGGGTTTCGAGAAAATCCGGACCAGAAATCGAACCAGAATGAACGTGAAATAAAGCGGAAACAGGACGGCGATGCCCCGAACGAGATTCGCCTTGATGTTGAAAGAACTTTGCGCTGTGCTGTTCATGATGCTCCTTCGCCTTCCGGAGGCGCTTGCTTTATATTAATGACATGGATCGGGAATTTCATCCCTTTCCGGTCTGTTTTGGCTTTCAGATCGAGCAGGAGGTGCATTCAGTATGGAAAAAAAAATGAAAAGCGCATACGAACTGGCTCTTGAAAAGATGAACTCGTCCCCGGGGGGATCCCGTTCCGACCGTGAACTGACGCATCAGCAGAAAGAACGCATTGCTGAAATCCGCCGGATTTACAAAGCCAGACGTGCGGAAGTCGAGATCATGCATCGATCTGCGATGATGGACCTGAATCATTCAAATCTTGCCTCAACAGACCCCGCGGAATGGGTCAAGGTCCGGGATACGCGTGAAGCCGATTTCAGAAACACGTTGAAACGGTTTGAGGAAGAAGAAGATCGCGAAGTGGAACAGGTCCGCACCATCAACTCTTGAAACGGGATCCCGGGGCTTTCAACGGGATTCCATTCCGACAGAGCGGGCAATCACCTTCCTCCCAGGTGTCGATCTCGATCCTGAGCAGACACTGGGGCGTAAACGGGAGTTCAACGGATGCGCCCGTCCGGTCAACGATGCCCCCGATCGCCGCGGGTATGCCGCCGGCCGCCGTGACCATGTCAATCACCTCACGCGTCGATTTCCCCGTCGTAATCACATCCTCGACGACGATCGCGGATTCGCCCGGGTCGATCTGAAATCCCCGACGGAGCTGCATGATGCCGTTCTCGCGCTCACCGAAAAGCGCTCGGACACCGAGACTGGCGGCGAGTTCATGGGCAACGAGAATGCCGCCCAGGGCCGGGGCGACGACGACCGAACAGCGGACGGATTGGAAGCGGAGTGCGAGCAACTCTCCGATGCGTCTGGCAAATCGAGGGTACTGCAGCACGCGTGCGCACTGCATGTATCGATCGGAATGGCGTCCGCTGCTGAGTTTGAAATGGCCTTCGAGAAGCGCGCCGGTTTGGGTGAACATATCCAGAATTTCACGTGAGACATTCATGGTGGTTTGCTCCTGGGGTGCGTTTATTCCGGAATCTGCACGGAGGCTGTCAAGTCGCGGATGTGCGAGATTCCGTGGGTGCAACAATAATCGATCATCTCGTCCAGAATCACCGTTGCGGCGTCCGGACGGACAAAGTTTTCAGTGCCGATCGACACAGCGGCGGCCCCGGCCATCATGAATTCAACGGCATCGTGTCCCGAGGCGATACCACCCATGCCGATCACCGGCAGATGAGTCGCGCGAAAAATATCGAATACGCATCGAACCGCGACGGGTCGGATACATGGGCCCGACAGACCGCCGGTAAGGTTGGAGAGGAGGGGTTTCCCGGATTCGATATCGATGGCCATCCCGAGGAGAGTATTGATGGCGGACAGGATATCGGCGCCGCCGTCTCGCGCCGCGCAGGCGATCGCGCGGATATCGGTCACATTCGGGCTGAGTTTGACGATGAGCGGTTTGGTGGACGATTTCCGGACGGCTTTCGTGACGGCTTCGGTCAACGCGGGGTCCGTTCCGAACGAGATTCCGCCTTGTTTGACGTTGGGACAGGACACGTTGACTTCCAGTGCGGCGACCCCGGGTTGATCTTCCAGAATCCCGGCGAGGCGGACGTAGTCATCGATCGAACGACCGTTGATATTGGCGATGACCGCCGTGCGATATCGGCTCAGAGCCGGCAGCTTGTCCCGGATGAATGCGTCGATCCCGACGTTCTGCAGGCCAATGCAATTGAGCATTCCGGAGGGGGTTTCGACCAGGCGCGGCTGGGGGTGTCCAGGACGGACTTCGACCGTCAATCCTTTGACGACGATCGCACCGATCCGATTCAGGTCCACATACGGGGCATACTCAAGGCCATACCCGAATGTTCCGGAGGCGACGGTGATGGGGTTGCTGAGCTTCAGAGGGCCCAGACTGACGTTCAGATCGATGTCGCTCGCAGCAGGCATTGGGAGAATCTCCATGAGCATTCACGCTATCACAGGCAGTTTTTGTAAACAAACCGATCGAATGGCAGACTATTTAGCGCACCGCCCTGATGCGATCCCGGTCCGTGCCGGGTGTCTCGGAGAACCCGTATTTTTTCTTCGCGGGAATGGAATTCATTTTCTTCCCGGGACGGTTTTATGTTATGATCATACGGGTCAATTTGAAGTCGATTTTTGCCAATCTTATTCGTTGTTTTCAGGAGGGATCATGAACAAGCAGCCTTCAAATGTCAGTGTGATAGCGGAAGGTTTGATCATCACGGGAAATATCTCGGGTGAGGGGGATATGCAACTGGCAGGATGCGTCGAGGGTGAGATTTCCTTGAAGAACGGTCGGTTGTTCGTCGAACAGAAGGGCTTTGTCGAGGGGAATGTCCGGGTTCGAGAAATTTCGATTTCCGGTGAGGTGCGCGGCACGATCGAGGCGGGCACCCGCGTGACAATATCATCGACGGGCAAGATCAAAGGCGATGTGAAAACATGCAAGATCGATATCGCGGAAGGCGCGTTTCTGTGCGGCGAGTTCAACGTCGAGGATCGAATCGTTAAAAATGGTGAATGAATGGTCAGGATGGATGAGGAGTTGTCGAGATGAAATCGCAAAGCGGTGATCGAACCGCGCAGGCGCTGGCTGTCGCGTTCGCACTGTCATTCGGATTGTTCGGACTCGTGGTCATCAAACCCGAATCGCTGCCGGTCGGGATGCAGATGATCCGGGATGTGATCGCGCATCCCCTCTTCTTCATCCCTCTGGTCGTTGTCTGTATCGGATCGGGTTTGGCGCTGTTATCACTGAAAATTGCCAAACATAACAGTGATCGCCGTCTCCGAGCGAAGTTCGCGGATGCCAATGATCGACTCATCCGGCCACTCCGCCTGCATGAAATCACGGATACATCGCTGCAACACTTCGCGTCGCTCTCCGATATCACCGCTCGCATCCACTTTCTCGCACGCATGGGCGATGAAGGCGCCGTGCAACTTGTCGACTGCATCATCGCGGCGACCATGTCGACACGTGCGAGTGACATTCATATCGAGCCGGGCATGGAGTCCGTTCAGGTGAAGTACCGGATCGACGGAGTGCTGACCGATATCGGCGACTATCCGAAAATGGTCCACAACCGAGTGATTACGCGGTTGCGTGTCATGTCGAACCTGACGATCTACAAGAAGGGACAGCCCCAGGACGGGCGGATCGACGTGCGTCTGGGCAATCGAACGCTCGACGCCCGACTGTCCATCATGCCCACGCTCAATGGTGAAAAAGCAGTCATCCGGGTGTTTGAAAGCGGTGATCACGACTTCGAACTCGCAAAACTCGGAATGACTCCCGCCACCTTCGAACAATACTCGGATTTGCTCATGCGCCCCCATGGCACAATCCTCCTCACCGGACCGACCGGGAGCGGCAAGACGACAACGTTGTACGCCTCGGTCCGGGAAATCATCAAGAAACGTGGGGAACGAACCAACATCATCACGATCGAGGACCCGATTGAGAACGAAATTCTGGGAGTCAACCAGGTTCAGGTGAATCCCGTCCGCGAGCTATCCTTCGCACAGGGCCTCCGCTCGATTCTCAGGCAGGACCCCGATGTGATCATGGTCGGCGAGGTGCGGGATCGTGAGACAGCGGATATCTGTGTGCGCGCCGGGATGACGGGTCATCTCGTCATTTCGTCTATTCACGCCGAATCGTCGGTCAGTGTCTTCAACCGTCTTATCGAAATGGGCCTCGAATCGTTTCTCGTTTCATCCGCCATCTCCTGTATCGTGGCCCAGCGACTCGTGCGCCGTAATTGTCCGCATTGCATCAAACCCTACATCCCGCCTCTCCAGGCATTGAAAACGTTGAAAATCCCGGCGGGCGAATCCATCGTCTATCAGAAGGGCGTAGGGTGTCCCAAGTGCAACGACCGCGGGTTTCTCGGACGGATCGGAATCTTCGAATTGCTGATCGTGGATGAGGAACTTCGCGGATTGCTGAAGCAAAAAGCACCGACTCAGGACCTGCAGGATACGGCCAGACGAACAGGGATGCGCAGCCTGTTGGATGATGGAATGGATAAGGTTCGAAGCGGCGTGATCGATGTCGAGGAACTGGCGCGGGTTCTGGGGTGATCGTCAGTCAAGGCCCCGGATAACAATGCCGGGGAGTATGAGGGTGTTCGAGAGTGAATATTCAGATCGAAAAAGGAACCCTGTCTGGACGGATCTTGCCGTTTCTTCTTCGCGATCTTTATCTGGCAAAACAGACCGGAATGCTGTCGATCAGTCATCAGAGTGTCCGCAAGTTTCTGTTTTTTGAAGAAGGCGCCATCACATACGTTCAATCATCCATCTCGGATGAACAACTCGGAATCCTGATGTTGAGGGGTGGCGTCTATTCGGATGAAAAATATGAGCAGATCTCGACACTGGTCCGTGAGGGCGGCTGGAAGAATCCGAGAATTCTGGAACTGAATCTGATCAAACAGAATACCATCGACTGGTGGATGCGCACGCTCATTCGGGAAGTCCTCCTGTCCATGTTCGAGTGGGACTCCGGCGATTACCACTTCATGTTCGATAAACGACCGCCGGTGACCTGTCCAACAACGACCATGGACACCTTGAAACTGATCCTCGCATGCATCCGTCGCATCAAATCGATCGATGCGATGCAGATGTGGCTCGGGAGCGTCGACCTGGTGCCGGTGATCGACTCCGAAATGATGACGCGCGGTTTTTCCGATCTGAATCTGACGCCCCAGGAAGGATACTTCCTGTCGCGCATCGACGGGTCGCTCTCGTTCCGTCAGATCATTACACTGGCGGGTCCGCAGAAGGTTGACATGCTGCGCTTTCTGGTCAGTGCATCCCTCACGGGACTGATCCGGAATTCCGGCATGCGGGTAGTGTTCAAACCGACCGAACCCATCCGGCCATCCATCGCGCCACCCTCTCCGCCTCCCGAGACGCCGTCTCCGATACAGACGACACCCGGACAGGCGAAAACCGACGAGAACACTGAGGATGTCACACTCACCGAAGAGGAACTCCGGGAAATCGCGAAACTGGGTTCCCGCAGTCTCTCCTCGACACCGATGCGGTTTTCCGAATCCGAGCACAAGGGGAAAGAGTCCGTCGATGGCTCCATGAAGCTTGAGTATTTGCGGGATGGCGAGTTCATCGAGTCCGGTGCCCAGGGTGATGCGGCTCTCGATATCGAAAAACTCAAACTCGAAGCCGAAGGCGCGGTCGACGCAACGGGCGACAAGATCACCTTCCTGATCGACGGTCAGGCGGTAGACGGGGAAAGCAATCTGTTCGGTCAGAGTTCCCTGAAAGACCTCTTTTCGAGCGGTGATGTCGACGAACAATGGGGCCGCTGGATGATATCGGCGGACGAATCCGACGAGGAATTGCTGAAAGAGTGGGCGGAATCCTGGAAAACGTGGGAGGAGCAGTCGAAGGAACTGGAGGACATCCAGAAAAAACTGCAGGAAACACAAACCGCGTTGAAGGGTGAATCGAACCGGGAACGCGCCGCTTCACTTGTAAAGCGCATCGAAGAACTCGAACGCCTCTCCGAACAGATCATCTCGACCAAGAAAAAAGAAATCCTCGTCGCGCAACGCCGGGCACAGGTCCAGTCGCATTATGAGGTTATGCACATTTCTCCCGATGCCACTGCGGATGAGATCCGCGAGGCATATTTCAAATGGCTGACCGAATACCAGCCGGATCCTCGATTCCTCTCCCAGTTCGAATCACTGAAGGATGCCATGAACATCCTCTGCGATCGACTCCACGAGGCTTATGAAGTCTTGATCGATTCCGAGTCGAGACGCAGATACAATGACAGTCTGACACGTCAGAAAGAGTCCACACGGGTCGTGGCGGATAAAAAAAAGAAACTGGCCGCCGAGCATCTTTTATCGAGTCAGAATGCGATCAAACGCGGCGACACCATGCTCGCCATGCGATTCCTCCGAGCATCGATCTCACTGGATCCCAGAAACGCTCAATACTATCAGGCAATGGCGGATATCATTGCGAAAAATCCGCGCTGGTGGCAGGAAGCCATGCGATTCTATCACCGGGCTTACCATCTCAATCCCGAGAACGTCGATGTTCTCATCGAGGTCGCCCATCTCGCCAACCGATCCAACCACCCCGAATTCGCCGAAAAAGCACTCCAGCAGGTGCTGCGAGCCCGGCCGGGATACGCCCGTGCCGTGAAAATGATGAGTGATCTCAAGGGACGACCCTCACACTTCTGACCGATCGACCTTCCTCGCACGAGACAGCCATGAAACATCTCGATTACGCACATTTCAAACAATCGTTTCTCCACCTGGTCACACTCGATGACACATCCGCAAGACTGGCGCTTTCGTTTGCTGTCGGACTCTTTATTTCCTTGTCACCCCTTTTCGGCGCTCATACCATTATCGGTTTCGCGTGTGTGATCCTCTTCAAGATGAATCTCCCCGCGATGATGCTCGGAGTGTGGATCAATGGACCGATTTCCGCGCCGTTCGTGTATGCCGGTCTATACTATTTCGGACGCCTGATCTTTGCGGGTAAAGTCATCGATGTGGCCCTTCCGTGGACTCAAATCCTCGCGACGCATTTCGAGGATGTCGTGATCCAGGTTACCATCGGCTGGCTGAGTCTAGGTGTCGCCATCTGCCTGCTCAGCTACGGCCTGCTCAAAATGACGATCGACGCCTTTCGTCTCAAACGACACCGTCGGACGGAATCGGGATCTCAGGCCAATCCCTGATGCCGCATACACCCTACGGCCGATACACCCAATTCGATACAACTGCGGATATGGGGATCGATGTCGAATCGGATACCATCGAGCATCTCTTCGAGGCCGCCGCCTTCGCCATGTTCGATCTGATGATCGACTCAACCGGCCTGATTTCCGACAGGCGCTTCGCGATTCAGCTCGAATCCGACGCGATCGAAGACCTGCTCATCGATTGGCTCAATGAACTGATCTTCCTGTCCGAAACGCGTCGTGCCGCCTGCTTCCGATTTCAGGTCACTCTCGATGGATGTAAACTCCGGGCATCCGTCGAGGCTGCATCGATCGACTCGGATTCGACGAATCGGATCGGAATGATCAAGGCGGCGACGTATCACGGCTTGAAAATCGTCCGTTCTGATGCCGGACTCCGACTTCACGTGCTCTTTGATGTCTGATACAATCCCTCTCATGATCAGACTCAACAGATTGGACGGGTTCCGCTGGGAAATACCCCGGGGTTCGATCCCGGGCATGCGCGTTCCCGGTTTGGTGTTGGCGGACGACGCGATGATGACCACCATCCGCCGGGATGAATCTCTGCGCCAGGTCGCACAGGCCGCCACTTTGCCGGGAGCGACCCGGGCATCCATCGCCATGCCCGATATTCACTTCGGATACGGGTTCCCGATCGGAGGTGTTCTCGCTTCGCGAATCGACTCCGGAGTGGTTTCACCGGGAGGAGTTGGATTCGATATCAATTGCGGTGTACGCCTCCTTCGGACTTCCACCCATATCGATGATCTCAGCGATCACCTCTCTGATCTGGTCAATCTGTTGTTCAGGCATATCCCGACGGGAGTCGGTTCGAGTGGTGCTCTGCGACTGGATCGGAAGCAACTTCAACGGGTCGTCTTGAATGGGAGCCGCTGGGCGGTAGACGCCGGATTCGGAACCCACGAGGATCTCGATCGTACGGAAGATACCGGATGCCTGCAGGGTTGCCGGATCGACTCGATCAGTGATCATGCGTTCGAACGAGGCATCGAGCAACTCGGGACATTGGGATCAGGGAATCACTTCATCGAAGTCCAGTATGTCGAGGAGGTCTTCGACCCGGTTCTGGCCGCTGCATTCGGTCTCGAAACAAACCGGATCACGTTCATGATCCATACGGGGTCGAGGGGGTTCGGCCATCAGATCTGCACCGATTATCTGCGGGTGATGGGAGACTGTCTGCGGAAGTATGGGATTTCGACCCCCGATCGGCAACTTGCCTGCGCGCCATTTGATTCGAAGGAAGGTCAATCGTATTTAAGTGCCATGCGGGGCGCGGCGAATTTCGCATGGGCGAATCGGCAATGTATCACGCATCGGATCCGGGAAGTCTGGGAGAGACTTCCAGGGCACCCGGGCTGCGCGGACGACATTCGAACCGTCTATGATCTCGCGCACAACATCATCAAAATCGAGGATCACGACGATGACGGGCATCCGGCCGCCTTCGCCGTGCATCGGAAAGGCGCTACCCGGGCGTTCACTGCCGGATCTGCGTATGTTCCGGAGAGTTATCGTCCCTATGGACAGCCGGTCATCGTCCCGGGAGACATGGCCAGGGCTTCTTATGTGCTGTGTGGAACGAAGGCGGCCGAGACAGAGGTCTTTGCGTCGTCATGTCATGGCGCCGGCCGGCTGCTTTCGCGTAAGGCCGCCATGAAAGCCGCCCGCGGTCGGTCGATAGCCGGAGAACTGAACGCAAGAGGCATCCGAATTGCCGCGAAAGGGAAGGACACTCTTGCGGAGGAGATGCCGGAGGCATACAAACCCATCGAGCAGGTCGTCGGTGTCATGATTCGATCGGGCCTGGCAAATCCGGTTGCCCGTTTGCGACCACTGGGTGTGATCAAAGGATAGCGTGGATCAGGAGATTTTGCTGCCGGGTGGGAGATCACTCTCGATCGTCAGATACTTGACACTCCCATAATCGGGGGTGGATGCCGCGAGCAGCATCCCGTCACTGAGCAAACCCCTCATTTTACGTGGTTCCAGGTTGGTCAGCACGATGATTTTTTTCCCGACGAGATCCTCGGGTTGATAATACTGACGAATCCCGGCGAGAATCGTTCGCGGGGTTTCTTCTCCGATATCGACTTCCATCTTGATCAACCGGTCCGCACCTTCGACAGGAGATGCCTGTTGAACCAGACCGACGCGAAGATCGAGCTTCTGAAAATCCGAAATATTGATTCTATCCATCTCCGAGACTCCTCCCATCACCCGGCAATGAGCCGATTCAGTCCTACCGACGATCTTCCTTGTATCGCATTCTGTCAAAAATTGCCATGATCAATTTGTGTCTAAGCCTTTCCCGGTCTGTGCCTTTGGTTGACATTCCGCTCGACTTTTGATTACGTGCATGCTGATTTCAGGGGAGGAGTTCAGCATGAAACCAGGTCAAATCGGTGTCAGAAGGGAAGATAAAAACAAATGGGAAAAACGTGTCCCGATCGTACCGGACGACGTGCGGACACTCGTTCGGGATCACCATCTGGATGTCGTCATCCAACCGGCGCTGGATCATCGGATTTTTCCGGATGACGCTTACCGCTCAGCCGGCGCTCGAATCAGTGAAAGTCTCGACGGCTGCAACGCCGTTTTCGGCGTCAAGGAAATCCCCCTCGACCTCTTCGCTCCAGGCGTGGCCTATATCTTTTTTTCGCATGTCATCAAGGGCCAATCATACAACATGCCCATGCTCCGAAAAATGATGCAGTCCGGCTGCTCACTCATCGATTACGAGAAAATCGAAGACGACCATCATCGACGCCTGATATTTTTCGGCCGGCATGCAGGACTGTCCGGCATGGTCGAAACTCTCCACTCGCTCGGACAGCGCCTGCTGATCGAAGGTGTCCCGAACCCGTTTTCCGGAATCCGCCAGCCGTATCTGTATCAATCACTCGATGAGATCAAGGCGGTGATTCGTGAGGTCGGTGACCGTATCCGGACTGATGGCTTGCCTCCGCAACTCACTCCATTCATCTGCGGATTCACCGGATACGGCAACGTGTCCAGAGGTGCGCAGGAAATTTTCGACCTGCTGGGCGGGCGAGAACTGGATCCGGCTGATGTGCGAGGGGGTCTCCCGAAGCTCGATGAGGCCCGGCATGTCTGCCATAAGGTGGTTTTTCACGAGCGGCACCTGGTTGAACCGGTTTCGCAACAGACCGTGTTCGAGTTGAAGGACTACTATGAGCATCCGGAAAAGTACCGGAGTGTCTTCATGGAGTACGTCCCCAACCTCAATGTGCTGGTCAACTGTATCTACTGGACCACGCGCTACCCGCGCCTGATAACCCTGGATGATTTCAGGGGATTGTTTTCCGGTCCGAAACATCCGACCCTGCGGGTCATCGGTGATATCTCATGCGACATCGACGGCTCGATAGAAGCCACCGTCAAAGCCACCAGCGTGGATTCGCCGATGTTTGTCTACGACCCGGTATCCGGTCGGACCACGGATGGATTTGAGGGACCTGGGATCGTGATCATGTCGATCGAGAATCTGCCGTGCGAAATTGCGCGGGAAGCATCGATCGATTTCTCGAGGGTTCTCACACCGTTCGTCCCCGGAATCAGCCGCGCGGATTTCGATCTGCCGGGCGAGCAGATGGGATTGGGTCGCGAGATCCGGGATGCCGTCATTCTGAAGAAGGGCGCTCTGACGCCCCCGTATCAATACATCAACCAATTTTTAAACGTGTAACTGGAGACTCACCATGTCCAGCAAGGTTTTAATGCTCGGAGCCGGCCTCGTTGCCGAACCCATCGTCCGATACCTGCTCGATTGCCCCGATATCCGCCTGACACTCTGCGATCTGACGGTGGATCGCGCCATGAAGCTGATCGACGGCCACCCGCGCGGAACCGTGCGCACTCTGGATATCAACAACGAGACCGAACTCGAGCAGGCTGTACGCGAGAATGATCTGACGATCAGCCTTCTTCCGGCGCTGCTTCACCCGATCGTCGCCAAATATTGCCTCAAACACGCCAGGCATCTCGTCACATCCTCCTACGTCAGTCCGGTCATGCGAAGTTTCGACGATGAAGCGAAATCGCGGAATATCCTGTTCCTGAACGAAGTCGGCCTCGATCCCGGAATCGATCACATGTCGGCCAAGAGGGTCTTCGATGAAGTTGAGCGTCGTGGAGGCCGGATCACGGGTTTTCGAAGCTACTGCGGGGGGCTGCCTGCTCCGGATGCGAATACCAATCCCTTCGGGTACAAGTTTTCATGGGCGCCCCGCGGCGTCATTCTGGCCGCGCGAAATGCCGCAAAGTATCTCTGGCAGGGACAATTACACGAGATCCCCGGCGAAGAGCTGTTCAGGCATTTTCATTATCTGACCGTTGACGGAATGGAATTTGAGGCGTATCCGAACCGCGACTCGATGCCCTACCAGGATCTGTACGGTCTGAGAGATATTCACACGATGTTCCGGGGAACATTCCGTTACAAAGGATGGTGCGTCACCTTGAAAGCACTCGTCGATCTGGGTTTTCTGGACATGACCGAGCGTGCATTCAAGGCCGCGAACTACGAAGAACTCATGCGGGAGTTGATCAATGCACCCGTCGGCCATCTGCGTGAAGCGATGGCGACGAGGGCCGGATTGCCCGCCGACCATACCGCAATCGACAATATCGAGTGGCTGGGGTTGACCAGCCGCCAGCCGCTGCCTCGCAATGTGCACAACGCACTCGACTTCCTCGTCCATCTGTGCCTCCTGAAACTCCAGTTCCAACCCGGTGAACGGGACATGGTAGTGCTGCATCATATCTTCGATGCGGAGTTCGCCGGTTCGGCGCGTACGATCACCTCGACGCTGATCGATTACGGCATTCCCGACGGTCAGACGGCCATGGCGCGCACAGTCTCGCTTCCGGCCGCCATCGCCACTCGCTTGATCCTCCAGAACAAGATATCACTGCGCGGCGTTCAGATCCCCGTGCATCCGGAAATCTACAATCCGATTCTCGATGAACTGGCCACCCTTGGCATCACTTGTAAAGAATCCGGCTTCTGAACCGGCGCACCGGCCGATTTCGATATCAGTCGTAATCCCCTCCGCGGGAGCGCCATCGGTCTTCGATGAATGCCTGTATGCACTGACCTGCGGAGATCGTCAACCGGATGAAATCATCCTGGTCGATGATGCCATGGATGCCGCTGCCTACGCCATCGCAGAAAAGTATGGGGTCAGGATCGTCGACAACCGGGGGTTGGGGGTTTCCTCCGCGCGCAATGCGGGGGCGAGAGCGGCATCCGGGGATGTCATTCTGTTCACCGATACCGATGTTGTGTTCCCCCGTTCCGGACTATCCTGTCTGGATACCTTTTTTTTGACGCATCAGACAGCCGCGGGGTGCGTCGGCATACAATCCGCAGGACTCCGGTTCGCGAACTTTGCCAGCCGGTACAAGAATCACTGGATGCGGTTCACATATCAGCGACTTCGCAATCCGGTGAACCTGTTCTATACCTCATGTGCGGCCATTCGACGGGAGGTGTTTCTCGGGACCTTCGGATTCGATCCGCACTATCGATTGCCCAGCATCGAAGATACGGCTTTCGGAGACGAACTCGCGAAACGATGCCTCGACGTCTTCATCATTCCGGAACTGGAAGTGGAACATGTCAAACACTACACCGGATGGAAGGTGTTACGTACCGATTTCGCGAGATCGAGCGCATTGATGCGATATGTGCTTCGAAAGACGCATGACCAGCGGAGCGCGTGTATCCGGAGCACATCCGTGCCGAAACGCTTCATGGCGGCTTGCATCCTCATGGGTCTGTCATGGCTGGGACTGACCGCTGCCGTACTCCACCCGGCCGCAGCGCTCGGGTTCAGTGGATTCTGTCTGCTCGGACTATTATTATTGAATGCGACCTGGCTGCAGTATCTCAAGCGGGAAGAAAGCATCGGGTTCGCGTTGCGCGCAGCCGCTTTTCTGCCGATCGATCTGACTGTGGTGATTGCTGGAATGCTTGCAGGAACCGCGGGATTCATGACGGGTCGCCGGTATTGACGAGGAGGTTCGGTCTGAAAATTCAGTTTATTGTTCCGCCGAGTAACCTGCGGGAGCGGTATGGCGACTTGCTGGAAGCGGGGGCCGTGTATCCTTCGATGGGCATCGCATATCTGGCCGCTGTCGCCGAACAATCCGGTCACCAGGTCGACGTCATCGATGCCGAAGCCGATCTGCTCGGATTCGACGACATCCGTGACCGGATCCGTTCCTTTCAGCCTCAGGTCATCGGTATGCAGACCTTCTGCGCCAATCTCAGACGCTGCTACACCATCGCAGACCTGGCAAAATCGATCGATCCGTCAATCCGAGTGGTGCTCGGAGGCGTCCAGGCGACGTTGTTTGTCGACGCGCAGTTCGAGCAGCCCTCGATCGATTTCGTTGTCGTGGGTGAGGGGGAATATACCCTTCGGGAACTGCTGACCGTGATCGACGCACCTCACGCATACGCCGGTGTGACCGGACTGGCATATCGGGATGCAGATGGTCGGATCGTGACCAATCCTCCGCGCCCCCTCATCCGAAATCTCGATGAACTGCCTTTCCCGGCTCTTCATCTGTTTCCGATGGAACGCTATCATTCTTCATCCCAGCTTCGAGGCTCCAGAACGCTGCATATCCTGACCAGCCGAGGATGCCCGTATCAGTGCTCCTATTGCTCGGGCGACCTGATCTTCGGTCGGACATTCCGTTTCCGGACGGCTTCGAAGGTCATCGAGGACATCCGTCGCCTGGTATTCGATTTCGGAGCGGACAGCATTCAGTTCTATGACGAATCCTTTACCGTCAACCGGAAACGGGTCTTCGAACTCTGTGACGCACTGGATGCGTCCGGCCTGAATCTGCCGTGGGCCTGCTTCACGAGAGTCGATCTGGTGGATCGCGAGATTCTCATGCGCATGCGCGACTCCGGGTGTTACCAGATCTTCTTCGGTGTGGAGACGGGTGTGCCGAGACTGCTCGAGATCATTCGCAAGGGCACGACTCTGGATCAGGCTCGGGCTGCATTCAAACTCACCCGCGAACTCGGCATCGAAACCGTCGCCTCGTTCATGCTCACGTTGCCGACCGAGACCATCGAGGAAACCTGGGAGTCGATCCGATTCGGGATTGAATTGGATCCCGACTACATTTACTGGCTGACATTCGTTCCATATCCGGGAAATGATCTGGCCGAGATGGCCAAAAAGAGCGGCTCGGTCATCAACAATGACCCCACCACTTACAATGTTTTCAACGAGATCGTATATGTTCCGGAGGGGCGTGATGCAGACGAGATCCGACGAACGGTCGCGATCGCATATCGTCGATTCTATCTGCGACCGCGTTACATCTTGCGTCAATTGATCAAGATCACCCGATTGCCCCCGATGAAAGCCTGGAACCTGATTAAAGGTGGACTGAGGACATTCCTCAAGTCGAAGGTCTGACCATGGCGCGCGTTCTGTTCGTTCAGAATTTTTGGTTCGAATATCTCGGAACGATGATCCTGTCCGCTGTCTTGAAAAAAGCCGGCCACACCGTCGATCTCGTCATCGATTCCGATGCTGCTCGGATTGCGCGATATGCCCGTACCTTCCAACCGGATCTGGTCGCGATGTACTGCGTCAGCGGCAGCCATGCCTGGGTCACACGAACTCTGAAAAACCTCAAGGAATCGATCCCTGTCCGCACGATCGTCGGCGGACCGCATGCGACGTATTTCCCTGAAATCATCGAGGAGGAGGGGGTTGATATCGTTTGCCGCGGAGAGGGAGAGGGGGCGTTTTCCGAACTCGCGGAACGCATCGATCACCACGAATCCTTCAACGATATCCGGAATCTCTGGGTGAAAACGGATACCCGTATCACGCGAAACCCGATTCGTCCCCTGATCGAGAATCTCGATGCTCTGCCGTTCCCGGACCGCGACCTGTACTACAAGTACGATATTCTGAAGACGAGCCCCAGCAAGCATTTCATCACGGGTCGCGGATGCCCTTTCGCATGTACCTTCTGTTGCAATAAAGCTTACAAGGAAATCTATCAGGGATTGGGCACCATGATCCGGAGAGCCGATCCGGCGCGTGTCTGTGAGGAGATCCGAGCCGTCGCGGACCGGTATCCCCTGGAGTCGGTTCGCTTCGATGACGAGGTTTTCCTGCTCGACCATGATTGGGCGGTCGATTTCCTGAAACGGTATGCGACAGAGATCCATCTGCCGTTCTCGTGCCTGATCCGGGCGGATCTGACAAACCCGGCAATCGTGCGGGCGATGAAGGATGCCGGGTGTTACATCGCATATTTCGGGATCGAGAGCGGGAATGATCGGATTCGAAATCAGGTGCTCGGGAAAAATATCTCGCGGGATCAGATCCGCCAGACAGCATGGCTCCTGAGAAAACACGGGATTCGGATCGGCACGTTCAACATGGTGGGCATGCCGGGAGAATCATTCGAAAATGCCTGGGAAACCGTTCGCCTGAATCAGGAAATCCGGAGCGATTACCCGTGGTGTTCCATCATCCAGCCCTATCCGGGGACGGAACTTGAGCGACAGGCGAAGAACGGCGGCTTTCTGGATCCTGAATACGGAGTCGATGACCTGACGCAGTCGTACTTCAACAATACCGTACTGGATAATCCGGATGCGCAGGCGATCGTCGCGCTCCAGAAACTGTTCTATCTCGCCGTCAAATTCCCCTCGCTATCCGGCATCATCCGGAAGATGGCTCGCAGTGGACGATATGGCGGGCTTCATCGCTGGATCTTCAACATCACGTACGCCTATCGTTACTCGAAAACGTATCGCATGCCGTTCACCGAACTCGTCAGACGGGCATTGTTATGGAAAGCAAACTACTGAAACGGCGGCTGCCCGCGTGGCTGATCATGACATGGGGCGGGTTCAACGCCGGCGCTTTGTTGGGCCTGGCGGATGCGCTCGCGGTCATCACTCTCGGTCTGTCGTCCTTCGACCGAGGAGGAGCGTTTGTCGGACTGATCACCGGAGATGCATTCGGGTGCGGGTTGATCGGAATCGCATCAGTCTGGATTGCGGCGGGAATGGCGAAGCTCTTCCGGATCCGCGCACGTCGCTTCAGGCCGTTGTTCGCGGGCGTTGTGATCATCATGGTATGCGGGATTCTGAGTCTGAATAATCTGTATTGGACGCTTCGGGAGCCGGACGGTGATCCAGCCGGGGATGCCGGAAACATCCTGCTCATCACACTCGATACCCTGCGTGCTGATGCTCCGGGGTGCGGTGGAAATTCTACGGTTCGTACCCCGATGCTCGATCGTCTGGCTGCCCGTGGGTTTCAGTATTGCAACGCCGTATGCACGGTGCCGATGACAACTCCATCGCATGCTTCGATGCTCACCTCGACGATTCCCGCAGTGCATGGCGCTGTCGAAAACCGATATCGGCTGAACGACCGGAACGTGACACTTCCGGAAGTGTTGCGCCATCGAGGGTATCGCACCGCGGCGTTCGTGAGTTGTTTCCCGCTCGATCGAAAGTTCGGACTCGATCAGGGGTTCATGTTGTATCATGATCGGTTCGGTGTGCCCGGCGATCTGCGGCAGATGTCCTGGCTCAAACCGATTCTCGAATACAGCCATCGGCATGATATGGAACGGGTTGCGCGGCATACCAATTCTCTGGTGATCCCCTGGATTCGTCGCTACTCGACGATGGCGCCCTTTTTCCTCTGGATCCATTATTTCGATCCGCATGCACCGTACGCCCCTCCTCAACCGGAGAGGCAGTATTATCTCCAGAATCCCGGCGAAGGACGGCCCTATCTGGATGATGATGATCGGAACAGAGCGCGCGATGCAGTGCCTCCGGGTCTCAGGAACGAGACGGTTCCGGGAATTCCCGAAGCCCTGTATCTGGGCGAGGTATCCGAGACGGATCGAGCGATCGAGCGTGTGTTCCGGGAACTTGCCTCGCGAAGGATTCTGGATCGCACGATCGTGTGCCTGGTCGCGGATCACGGTGAGTCATTCGGTGAACATGGGTTGTTTTACACGCATGGCGAAGACATCTACGAACCGGCCCTCCATGTTCCGATGATCTGGTACCATGCAGGACACAACGGGCGGCTCAGTGCCGATCTCGCGAACCTCATCGATATCGCTCCGACCGTGTTGACGAAACTCGGAATTCCGATCCCTGAAACGATGGAGGGACTGGATCTGTTCGGTGGTGCTACTCGAGAAGGGTGCCTTGTCGAAAACTACGGATTGATCATGACTCACGGGGCGTATAAACAGAGGGGTTTTCGAACCGTGGATCAGAAATACATCCTGTCACTCGAATCGCAAACCAGCGAATTGTATAACCTGGCGGACGATCCCGGTGAAACGCGTAATCAGGCGGATTTCAACGGGCTGCGGGTTGAGGAGTTGAAAAGGGTGACCACGGAAGGATTCGATCAGGCCGGAAAACGGGGGATCGAGGCGGTTCCGGATACATCCGATGAAACGATGCAGCGACTGAAATCGCTTGGTTATTTCCGGTAATTCCGATACACTGACTCAGGTTCGACGGAATCTGATATCCCCACTCCATGTGCCTCGGAATTGCCCAGGGAGACACGTTCGCCAATGCCTGTGCCCAGCTATCTTCAGTTCGCTTCCCGAATTGTCTCGAAAAAGAATGTCCTGCCGCACTATCTCGTCTTTTTCGTCACCCGGAATTGCACGGCGCGATGCGCACACTGTCTGCTCGGTGAGCGTGCGGAGAGTCACAACGAGCTGACCGTCGAGGAAATCGAACGGATGACGGCGCATATGGATCCTCTCTTGTTTCTTCTCATTACGGGAGGTGACCCGTTTCTCCGGGATGATATCGATCGAATCGTAGCGGCGTTTTATCGCAGACCCGGCTTCCGGAACCTCGGAATGCCATCCAACGGCTACTTCCCCGCGAAGATCATGGCGGCGGCCGAAACGATTCTGAAACAGTGCCCGGGAATCGATTTCGCCATCGATATCTCGATCGACGGAGTCGGCGAGGATCACGATCGGATTCGTGGGGTGCCGGGGTTGTTCGATCGGGCGATCGAAACCTATCGAGGGTTGAGCGAATTGAAGAAGCGCTTTCGCAATTTTAATCTCAATGTTGCCGTGACGGTCTCGCATTTCAATCAGGATAAACTCGATTCCATCTATGAATTCCTCACCCGGGACCTCGGTGTGGTCAACATCAATCACCTGCTGTGCCGGGGGGATCCGCGGGACCCCGTTGCTCTGCAGGTTGAACTCGAGAAATATCGTGCATTCTCCGATCGACTCGATCGGGATCTCAAACAGAGCATGCTGACCGGGTATGCCGGGTATCCGTTCGCGGATATGATCAATGCGATGAAGAACATGCGTCGGCGGGTCATCGAGAAAATCCAGACGGATCGGCGGTTTGTGGTTCCATGTTATGCGGCGCGTCTGGGCGTGATTCTTTATCCGGACGGATCACTTGCACCCTGCGAACTCCGCAGTGAAACACTCGGGAACATCCGTGAAGAGGCGTATGATTTCAGAAAGGTGATGATGTCCGAACGGGCGGATCAGGTGCGTCAATCGATCAACCGGGAACGCTGCTTTTGCACATATGAGTGTTTTTTAACCAACGCGATGATGTTCAATCCGGGCATGCTTTTGTCCGTCGTGGCAGAGACATTCCGCATCAAAGCCTCGCGGTTCTTGCACAAGGAGAAGCATTAATGCATCGACAATTCAAGGTCTCAGTCGTCATACCCTGTTACAACGAGGAGCACGGCGTGGCGAAAGTCATCCCGTCGCTGCCGGATTTCATTGATGAGATCATCGTGGTGGACAACAACTCATCGGATCGCACGGCGGAAACGGCCGCCGGTCTCGGAGCTCATGTCGTTTCCGAAACCCGTCAGGGATATGGAGCCGCTTACAAGACCGGATTGAAGCAAGCGACGGGGGATATCATCGTGACCATGGATGGCGATGCGACCTACCCCGCGCATGCCATCTCATACCTCATCGAAGTCCTCTGTCTCGAAGAACTCGATTTCATCTCGGCGGCTCGAATCCCCATCCATTTTGCCCATTCCCTCAACATGATCCAACGCTACCTTGGAAACATCTTCCTGACGACGGTTCTGTTGCTGTTGTTCGGAATCAAACTTCGTGACAGTCAGAGCGGGATGTGGGTGTTCAGAAGGCATGTACTGGACAAGGTATCGGTGGAAAGCGACGGAATGCCATTCTCGGAAGAATTCAAGATCCGGGCTTACCGTCATCCGGAAATCCGTGCGCGCGAGGTGCCGGTGCAGTTCAAGTATGTCGCACGAGTCGGTCACTCGAAACTGAACATCTGGAACGACGGCTGGAAAAATCTCCAGTACCTGTTCCATCTCAGAAAGACGCTCTGATTCCATTCTACCGGGAGGTGAGTATGCCTGGAAGAGTGCTCGGATTGATTCTCGCGGGAGGCCGTGTCGGAGAATTGACGGCGCTGACGCTCATCAGGCCGAAATCGGCTGTTCCATTCGGCGGCTTGTACCGAGTGATCGACTGCGCTCTGACCAATATGACGGACAGCGGTATTCAGAACATCGGTATTCTCTCACAGTACCGCCCACTGTCACTCATGGATCATGTGGGGACAGGAAAACCATGGGACCTGTCGGGATTTCATCGAGGCGTCCGTTTCCTCCCTCCGCACACCGGCATCACCGACGCGGACTGGTACAAGGGGACCGCGGACGCACTGTTTCAGAACATCGATTACATCCGGAGCCATCATCCGGACCGCGTCCTGATCGTTTCCGGTGATCACATCTACCGGATGAACTATGACGCGTTGTTCGACCTGCATCAGGCTCGCGGCGCGGAACTCACCATGGCCGTGACTCCCGTGTCGCTGTCGATTGCAAACCGCTTCGGCATCGTGCGGCTCGGACCGGACAACCGTGTGCTGGAGTATGCCGAAAAACCTGCTAAACCGTTCTCGAACCTGGCATCGATGACGGTGTACCTCTTCGAAACGGACGTACTGATCCGTGAACTCGAACGCAATGCCGCCATGGGTCATACTTTCCAGATCTACGATGAGATCCTGCCCGATATGGTGCGGCGCGGAACGGTCTTCTGTGATGTCTTCCACGGATACTGGTCCTACAGTCGATCCGTTGCGGAGTACTACCGGACCAACATGGATTGTCTCGGAACGCAATCATCGATCGACCTTGTCAAATGGTCGCTCAATACGAAGTTTGAAGGAAATCGCATCGGAGACCCTCCACCGATGCTGACCGAGTCCGACTGCAGAATCTCGAATGCACTGATCAGCCCCGGTGCCGTGATCGAAGGCGAGGTCAGCGACAGTGTGCTGTCTCCGATGGTTCGGATTGAGCCTGGGGCGGTTGTTCGTGGATCGATTGTCTTCGAGGGCGTGATTGTGCAGCGGGACGCGCTTCTCGAGAATGTCATCGTGGACAAGAATGTGACGATCGGAGCGGGTGCACGAATTGGTGGTCGATCCGACGAGACGACGGTGGTGAACGGGTCTTTCCCGGATTATCTGAATACCGGAATCACGATGATCGGTAAAAATGCGGTGATTCCTCCGGGTGTGACGATCGGCAGAAATGTCCTGATCTACCCGGAAACGCGTTCCGGTATTCAACCGCGGATGGTTGTCCCGGATGGAGCGACCATCGGAAGCGATGAGGAGGTCTGAATGACACTGCCACCGGTATGCATGATTCTGGCAGGAGGGAAGGGGACCCGACTGAATGCGCTGGCGTGGTTTCGGGCGAAACCTGCGGTCCCGTTCGGAGGAATTCACCGACTCATCGATTTTACTGTCTCCAATTCATCGAACTCGGGGATTCATCGGATCGGCGTGCTGACCCAGTATCTCCCGTTATCTCTCATGGAGCATATCGGAGACGGATCGTCCTGGGACATGGCAGCCCGGACTCGTGTCATCAAGATTCTTCCTCCTCAGGAAGGCGCTCATGCCAAGGATTGGTATCAGGGGACCGCGCACGCCATCCACCAGAATCTCGATTTCATGACCCAGGGTGCCGAACAGGAAGTGCTCATTCTCAGCGGAGATCATATTTATCACATGGATTATCGGGCGATGCTCGAGTTCCATCGTGCGAAGAAGTCTCATTTTACCATTGCCACGTTACCTGTATCGCTGGAAGAGGCGCGACGCTTCGGTATTGCGGTCACGGATCCGGATTTCAGAATCATCGACTTTCAGGAAAAACCGAATGTTCCGAAGAACAACCTGGGGTCGATGGGGATTTACATTGCGGACCGGCAGACGCTGATCGAGCAACTCGATGCAATCATATCGCGGGGAGAAACCGATATCGGAGCGAATCTCGTGCCGGGAATGATCCATACGCATCGAGTGTATGCGTTTCCATTTGACGGGTATTGGCGGGATGTCGGAACCCTTGATTCCTATTGGGAAGCGAGCATGGACTTGTTGGATCCGGCGGTTCGCGGGTTGAATCTTGGAGATTGGAATGTGCGGACGAATCCGGTCTGTTCCGAACTGCTGCGGCGTTCTCCGGTCAAGATCGGCTCATCGGCACGAGTTGAAAAATCGTTTGTTTCAGCGGGATGTCATATTGAGGGATCCGTGATTCGCAGCATTCTGTCTCCGGGAGTGCATATCGCGCGCGGAGCGGAAGTGCGTGATTCGATCATCTTTCATGACTGCATTATCGGCCGATCATCACGCATCCAACGCGTGATTGCGGACAAACAGGTTCACATCGGAGAAAATGTCTCGATCGGGTGGGATGATGAACTGGCCGATAATCGTGATTTTCCGGATCATTTCAAGATGGGTTTGAGTCTGCTGGGCAAGCACAGCGTGATTCCTGATGAGGTCTCGATGGGCCGGCACTGCCTCGTCTATCCGGAAATGAAGGAGTCTCGCTGGCATGATTCCCGACTCCCGTCCGGGACCGTTATCCGCGATTCCGGTGTGCAAACCGATTGAGTGCCGATCATCCGCCAGCTTCTTATCCGAACACATATAACTGAAATCGAAATCACCTTGATTCCTGATGGTATTGAACCCATAATTAGAATTTGGGCGGGCCTATAACCTAACGAGGAGAAAAAGGAGATGTCCAGTCAAAACACCGAAACGATTTGCACGTGTACCATCGAAAGAATCCTCGAAAATAACCGATTCGACCCGAATGCCTTGATTGCGATTCTGCAGGATACCCAGCGTGAGTTCGGGTATATTCCGAAGGATGCGATCGAGGAAATTGCGAAGCGTCTGTCCATCCCCGTATCCAGGGTGTACGCGGTGGCGACGTTTTACAAGGCATTCAAGTTGAGCCCGACCGGAAAGCACATTGTGAAAGTCTGCCTGGGAACAGCCTGTCACATCAAAGGCGGTCCGGATCTCATGCGGCAACTGGAGTCGGATCTTGGGGTCAAACCCGAGGAAGTCACGTCGGATGGCCAGTTCTCTTATGAAGCAGTCCGATGTGTCGGATGTTGCGGATTGGCGCCTGTGGTCATGGTCGACGAAACTTTCTACGGGAAAGCGACTCCCAATCAGATGAAGAAATTTCTGAAAAATCACGAGGATTGAAGGAGGTACACCAATTGGAATTACGTGTCATACGAGACCTTCTGGGGGCCACTGTCCTGACCGGAGAGGATCATCTGGATCGCGACATCCTCTCCGTGCATGCCTCGGACCTGATCAGTCTGGTGCTGGCATCGAGCGCGCCGAATGCACTCTGGATCACCGGTCTTCTGGATCAGCAGATCATCAATACGGCCATGTTGTGCGATATGGTCGCCGTGGTGTTCGTGCTGGACAGAAAACCAACGCAGGATATCATCGATGCTGCCCGTATCGATGGAATACCCGTGCTTTCGACCGCGCTGACGATGTACGAAGCATCCGGAATACTTTTCTCCAAGGGACTCGATGCCGCCAGGCGCCACAAGTAAGGGGATCGTCTTGTCCGAGTCAGTCGATGCCAGGTTTCGAAAGCTGTTTTCGATCGAGGGTGGTAATTTTCAGGCAGCAGGATCCGTGTCCAAGCAGATCAAAATGATCCTGAAGCAGCTCAGTATCGATAATGATCTTATCTGGCGCGCCATGATCGTCGCCTATGAAGCCGAGATGAATGCCGTATTGTATGCCCGTTCCTGCGAGGTGACTCTGTCGGTCTCGACCCATTGCGTTTCCCTTCAATTCAAGGACCGTGGCCCCGGAATCCCCGATATCGGACTGGCCATGACCGAAGGGTATTCGACGGCCACACGGGAGATGCGTGAACGCGGTTTCGGCGCCGGACTCGGATTGCCCAACATGAAAAAGACCGCGGATCGATTCAGTATTGAATCCGTGGTCGGAGAAGGTACCACCCTGCAGATGGAATTGGACATTCCATGATGCATTGAAGGTTTCTTCAGGAGGATGATTCGGTGGGAGCGCATGATTCCTTTCATTCGATAAAAATCGATGAACAACGATGCATCGGTTGCGTCACCTGTATGCATGCCTGCCCGGTCAAGGCAATCCGCCTCAGAAACGGCAAGGCATCTGTTTATAAACATGATCTGTGTATCGACTGCGGAGAATGTCTGCGGGTTTGTCCTGTCCAGGCCGTTCAGAGCATGACGTCGAAAGTCGTCGAACTGGCCCAGTTCAAAGTCAAAGTCGCGCTCCCTTCACCCGTTCTGTACGCCCAGTACTCCGATGCGACCACACCCAACGATATCCTGCTGGCGCTGCATAAACTCGGGTTCGATCATGTCTTCGATATGGCCTTGAGTTGCGAGATGGTGTTGATCGCCATCGAGGAGTATCTGAATCGGATGACGGATGTGCGGCCGATCATATCGAACTACTGCCCGGCCGTTGTACGTCTCATTTTGAAAAACTACCCCAACCTGATGGATCGGGTCGTCCCGATCGAAGTGCCGCGGGAAGTGGCTGCAAAGCAGATACGAAAATCACTCGCCGCCGAATTGAAACTCGATCCAACCGAAATCGGCATCTTTCATCTCACACCCTGTCCCGCCAAACTGATATCCATTCAGAAACCCATCGGCGTCGAACGCTCCAATCTCGACGATGCCATCGCCATCCGCGATATCTACATCCCGCTGCTCAATGCCCTGAAGGAAGTCGGTGATGATGACCTGATCCTTCAGAAATCCAGCGGGGTCGGAATCAGTTGGGCCATCAGTCGTTCCAACGTCGGCGGTCTCCCGCAACATCGTTCTCTGACCGTCCGCGGTCTTGAGGAAGTGATCCACATCCTGGATCAGGTTGAAGCCGGCAAACTGACGGACATCGATTATCTCGAATGCGCAGCATGCCCGGGCGGGTGCGTGGGAGGGCCATTGGTCGTCCAGAATCGCCATGTTGCGGCTGCCCAGGTCGACACTCTGATCGAGCAATACGGAGTCCGGACCCGTCTCGATCGACGGAAAATCCTGCGCAGTTATGAAGAAAATTATCTCATCCCCGGATTGCACCGGAAAACCCGCGCGGTTTCTCATGGCCAGGTGGACCTGGTCAAGGCACTCGAGGTCATGAATCAGGTCGAAGAGACCATCGGGCGATTGCCGGGTATGAACTGCGGCGCGTGCGGTGCGCCGGATTGCCGGACGCTCGCGGAGGACATTGCAGCGGGTGATGCCGTTCTGACGGATTGCGTGTTCATGAAAATCAAGGAGTTGGAAGATGAAGTTGAAGGACATCGTCGAAAAAGCTGATCTGCAGGTATTCCATGCGGGAGAGTCCTGGGAACAGGAGACAGGTCTCGGATATGTCGGTGATCTGTTGAGCGACGTGATAGCGTCCGGCCGGAAGGACATGCTCTGGATCACGATTCAAGTTCATGAAAACATCGTCGCCGTCGCTTCACTCAAAGATCTCGCCGGAATCATACTCGCCAAGGGCAATCAACCCCATGACGATACCCTCACTGCCGCCCGTGCCGAGAACATCACTCTGCTCGGGTCGCGCCTGAACGCCTATCAGTTGATCGAAAAACTGATCGGACTCGGAGTGTCGGGAAACGCCTGAATCGTGATCATCCACGCTGATCTCCACATCCATACCTGTCTGTCTCCGTGCAGTGATCTCGAAATGTCGCCTCTGGCAATCGTCGAGACCGCTCTCACGAAAGGCCTCGGATTGATCGCAATCAGCGATCATAACTCGGCTCAAAATGCGCGTGCCGTCATCGACGCTGGCCGGAAACGCGGGCTTGCGGTGCTGCCCGCGATGGAGGTGTCGAGTCTGGAGGAAGCGCATGTGTTGTGCGTGTTCCCGGACATCGAGACTGCACTGGAGTTCCAATCCGGAGTCTATCGGAACATCGAGCAGGCTCCCGATTCGCCGATCACCCGGGACCAGGTTCTCGCTTCTGAATTCGATGAAGTCGACGGGTTTTGCCCCTATCTGCTCTTCTCATCGTCTCAGATGCCGGTCCGATCTATCGTCGAACAGATCCACGCGCTCGATGGAATCGCCATCGCCGCGCATATCGACAGACCCTCATTCAGCGTGATCAGTCAACTCGGGTTTATACCACCTCACATCCGGTTCGATGCGCTCGAAATCTCCGCCAATCTCGAGTTGCGGGATGCAGCGGATCGATTTCCGGAATATGCCATGTGCCCATTCATCACCAATTCGGACGCCCATTATCTGCATGATATCGGGCGGGCGTTCACTTGCTTCGACATCCCCGCCCCGACCTTTCTCTGCATCCGCGACGCTCTTTACAACCGAAACGGGTGCCGGATCGTAACTGCCGCATGAAAGAACTCGCCCTCCACATCCTCGATATCGCCGAGAATTCCATTCGAGCGCACGCGGATCGCATTGTAATTGAGATTGTCGAGTCCGAAGAGCGCAACGAACTGACGATGACGATAACGGACAATGGTGAGGGGATGGACGACGAGACATTGAGTCGGGTCATGGATCCATTTTTCACCACGAAAACGGTCCGTCGAATCGGCATCGGACTGTCGTTGCTGGATCAGGCAGCGCGACAAACCGGAGGCGGGACGACGATCGAGTCGACCCGGGGGAAGGGAACACGGATTACTGCCCGCTTCACGCTCGATCATGTCGATCGGCAGCCCGTCGGCGATCTCGCATCGACAATGTCGATCCTGATCGGCGGCAATCCATCGATCGATTTTGTCTTGCGACATGATCGCGGGAAAGACGGATTTCTGTTTGAGACGCGATCGCTCCGGGAAGAACTCGGGGATGTTGATCTGAATGAACCGGAAGTTTTGAATTTTATCGCCGGTCTCGTTCGCGAGCGCCGGAATCTTTCGGATGATAGTGTGACAGTATAAGGGAGTATCAAGGGAGGCGTTATGGGAAAACTGACGATTGAAGAGCTGAGAAAAATCAGGGAAGGTGCACGGAAAAGCAGGGATCTGCGTGAGGCTCAGGGGAAGAGCCGGATCACGGTCCATATGGGAACATGCGGAATCGCATCGGGCGCTCGTGATGTCATGGACGCGCTGCTCAAGGCAATCGACACGCATCATATTGAAGGAGTGCTCATCACAACTTCGGGATGCGCCGGCCTGTGCAGCATGGAACCGATGGCGACCGTTGAGTTTCTGGATCAACCCCCCGTCAAGTATGTTGAACTGGATGCCGAAAAAATTGTCCGCATCCTTCTCGAACATGCGGTCGAGGGGAAAATCGTCGAGGAATACGCGCTCGCTATCGGCAGCGAGAAAATGAGTTGATCATTCGAAATATCACGTCCGGCCCATGCGATGATTGTCATGAGCCGCAATCCCGCTGAAGGGGGGAGACATGGATAAGTTCCGAAGTCATTGTCTGATCTGCACAGGAACCGGGTGCGTATCGAATGGTGCATTTGAAGTAAAAAAAGCGCTTGAAAACGCTCTTAAAAAAAGAGGTCTCGAGAAGGAAATCCAGGTGGTCGGAACCGGTTGCAACGGATTCTGCGAACGCGGTCCTGTCATGGTTGTCCAGCCGGAGGGGATTTTTTACCAGCGTTTGAAAGTCAAGGATATTCCTCATCTCGTCGATGAACACTTCCTCAAGGGTCGCCCGGTCAAGGAAATGATGTATTCGCCCGGCCGCCGGGAACCCCGTGTGCCTTTGATGCGCGATATCGGCTTTTTCAAGGATCAGGTTCTGATTGCACTGAGAAATCGGGGCCGTATCGATCCCGAAATCATCGAAGACTACATCTCGCACGACGGTTATGCAGCACTGGAAAAAGTCATCCTGCAGATGTCGCCCACCGATGTGCTCGCAGAAATCAAGAAATCCCAGCTTCGGGGTCGCGGCGGTGCCGGGTTTCCGACGGGAATGAAATGGGAGTTCTGCCGGAACGCGGTTGGAGATCGGAAATTCATCATCTGTAACGGAGACGAAGGCGACCCCGGCGCATTCATGGATCGATCCATTCTTGAAGCCGACCCGCATTCGGTCATCGAAGGCATGATCATCGGTGCTTACGCGATCGGCGCACAGGAGGGCATTCTGTATGTTCGCGATGAATACCCCCTCGCTATCCACCGCCTCAACATCGCCATCGCTCAGGCGCGGGACTTCGGACTCCTCGGAGACCGGATTCTCGGTTCGGATTTCAGCTTCGATCTGCGGGTGATCCGTGGAGGGGGCGCGTTTGTCTGTGGCGAGGAGACGGCATTGATCGCGAGCATGGAAGGTCGGGACGGCCGTCCGCGCTTCCGACCCCCGTTTCCCGCGCAGAAAGGTCTCTGGGGGTATCCGACCAACATCAACAATGTCGAAACCTGGGCCAATGTCCCGGCAATCATTCTCCAGGGCGCAGACTGGTTTACCTCGCTCGGAACCGAAAAAAGCAAAGGAACTAAAATCTTTTCACTGGTCGGCGCTGTCAAGAACTCGGGTCTCGTCGAAGTCCCGATGGGCATCACGATCCAGAAGATCGTTTACGACATCGGCGGCGGCATCCCGAATAATCGGAAACTGAAAGCTGTCCAGATCGGCGGACCATCGGGAGGCTGCATCCCCGTCGAACTCAAGGATACGATCATCGATTACGAATCACTGACGGCGACGGGTGCGATCATGGGATCGGGTGGTCTGGTCGTCATGGACGACAGCACGTGCATGGTGGAAGTCGCAAGATACTTTCTGGAATTCACCCAGAGCGAATCGTGCGGGAAATGCACGTTCTGCCGGATCGGCACCAAGCGTCTCCTCGAGATTCTCACGCGAATCACGGAAGGAAAAGGCCGTCCGAGCGACATCCCGCTTCTGCAGGACCTGGCCTCGAAGATCCGCGACGCGAGTCTCTGCGGACTGGGTCAGACCGCTCCCAATCCCGTTCTGACGACTCTGAAGTATTTTCGATCCGAGTACGAAGCTCACATTTTCAACAAGCGCTGCCCGGCACTCCACTGCTCCAAACTCGTCAACTTCACCATCATCGATTCCAAATGCATCGGATGTACGAAATGCGCCCGCGCATGCCCCTCGGCCGCCATTACCGGAAAGGTCAAAAATCCGCACCTCATCCTGCAGGAAAAGTGCATCAAATGCGGGGAATGCTTCAGAATCTGTCCGGTTTCTGCGATTGTCAAAGCGTGATGGCCGCCAGAGTCGATCGAGAGGAGAATTACAATGGCAAAAGTTAAAATGACGATCAATTCGATAAAAGTGACCGCCGATTCAAACCAGACGATTCTCGAGGTGGTCCACGAGCAACAGCTCGATCATATTCCGAATCTCTGCCTGGAAAAACAGCTCGAACCGTTCAATTCGTGCTATCTCTGCCTGGTCGAAATCAAAGGTCGCGAGAAACTCGTGCCGGCCTGTTCGACGAAGGTTTCCGAAGGCATGCAGATCGAAACTCGTTCCGAACGCGTTCTCAACGGGCGGCGCGCCAGTCTCGAACTGCTGCTGTCGAATCACTATGCGGATTGCCTGCCTCCCTGCGCGCTGCGATGCCCCGCCGGAGTCGATGTTCAGGGATACATCGCACTCGTTTCAGCCGGCAAGTACCAGGAAGCGGTAGCGCTGATCAAGCAGACCAATCCGCTTCCGGCTGTGTGCGGCCGCGTCTGCACCCGGCCCTGTGAGCTGTCCTGTCGCCGAAGTCTTCTGGATAAAAATGTCGGCATCGATTTTCTCAAGCGGTTCGTCGCCGATTTCGATCTGGAAACCGCGGCCCGGCACGTAACCCCTCAGCCTGGCCCGTCGAAGAATCGGCGTGTCGCCGTCATCGGATCGGGTCCTGCTGGTCTCTCGGCTTCCTACTATCTGACGATCAGGGGATATGACGTCACGATGTTCGAAGCGATGCCGGAAGCCGGTGGAATGCTTCGATATGGCATCCCGTCGTATCGCCTGCCGTTCGATGTCCTGGATCGCGAAATCGATACCATTCTCGAACTGGGGGTGGAACTCAGAACGAACATGCGTCTGGGTGAGGACATCACGATCAGAAGTCTCATCGAAAAAGATCGCTATCATGCCGTCTTCCTCGGACTCGGCGCCTGGGACAGCAAATCGCTCGGAATCCCCGGACAGGATGCGGAGGGGATTCTCTCCGGCATCGAGTTCCTCGAAGAACTCGGACATGGCAAACAGCCCGAGATCCGAGGCCGGATTGTGGTGGTCGGCGGAGGGAATACAGCTATTGACTGTGCGAGAAGTTCGCTTCGGCTCGGCGCAGATGAAGTCATTCTCCTGTATCGCCGGACCCGAAAGGAAATGCCCGCCAATCAGATGGAAATCGACGCCGCGGAACACGAAGGCGTCCGGATGCATTTCCTCGCGGCCCCCGTGGAGGTGGTCGTCGAGAACAATCGTGTGAAAGGTATCAAATGCGTCAAGATGGAACTGGGAGCGCCCGACGAGAGCGGTCGGAGGCGCCCGGTCGTCGTGCCGGGATCGGAGTTTGTGGTCGAGTGTGATTACATCTTCGCGGCCATCGGCCAGAGTCCTCAGGTCGACCTCTTTGCCGACGCGAAGAAGAAAACCCTCCTGCCTGATTCCGCCAGAATTACTCTGACGAAATGGGGAACCGTCTCGGTCAGACCCGATACATTTGAAACCGATACGGAAGGGGTTTTCGCCGGAGGCGACATGGTGTCCGGAGCGGCGACGGCGATCGAGGCGATCGCGGCGGGGCGCAAGGCCGCCCACGCCATCGATACGTTCCTCATGACCGGAATCGCACAACCCGAACCTTTTGTCTTCAACAGCCGGAAGGATGACTTCCGGGAGGTCAACAAATCCGATCTGCGTTTCACCCGGCTGCTCGAGCATCATCCCATGCCGGAACTCGATCCGCATGCCCGCGCGAAAACCTTCGAGGAGGTCGAGCAGGGTTATTCGGAACAAGTTGCCGTCGAGGAGAGCCGGCGGTGTCTGGAGTGCGGATGTGAGGCACTGTTCGACTGCAAGCTCCGTCAATACGCGTCTGAATACGGGATCGAGGTGAAGAGCTACAAGGGGGAAGCCAACGAGTATCGGCTCGATCAGTCCCACCCCTTCATCGAGCTCGATCCCAACAAATGCATCCTCTGTGCACGCTGCATCCGTATCTGCTCCGAGGTTGCCGGTGCGGCCGTCTACGGATTTGAGACACGCGGGTTCAGCACCATCGTTCGCCCGGAACTCGGGAAGAACCTGATCGAAACCGACTGCATCTCATGCGGATTGTGCGTTGGAACGTGCCCGACCGGAGCGATTGTTGCAAAGAGCTCGTTGCCCAAACCGGGACCGTGGGCACTCACGAAAACCCGGAGTGTGTGCAATTTCTGCGGCGTCGGTTGTCGCCTCGAACTCAATCATCTCGGTGATACGATGGTCAAGATCACGGCCGACGAACATGACAGTCCGACCCGTGGCAATCTCTGTGCCTTCGGCCGTTTCGGGAACGGTTTCGTTCAGCATCCCGAGCGTCTCCGAACGCCCCTGATGTCCAAAGGAAAGTCGCTCGAAAGCACATCCCTGGAAGCGGCATTTCCCGCCGTTGCGAAAACGATTCGGGAAGATATCCGCAGGATCCCGGGCGATCAGATTGCCGTTTTTGTTTCACCCAGACTCACCAATGAAGAGATGTACGTGATTCAGAAGTTTGCACGTGTCGTGCTGCACACTCACAATGTCGCGTCGCTGACCAGTGCACGCACCGATATCATCGATCCGTCCATCCAATCGACCCTGACGTATCGTTCGCTGGAGCGGGCCGGCGCGATTCTCATCGGCTTGGCGGATCCAAGACGGGACAATACCGTAGCCGATTTCATGATCCGTCGGGCGAAACGATCCGGCAGCAAGGTTGTTTATGTGCATTCCGAGGCGAATCGGGTGTCGCGGGAGGCGGACGTCTGGCTGAAAATTCGTGAGGGATCCGATTACATGGCCCTCAAGGGTATCCTGAAAGCCCTGCTCGAAGAAGCCTCAGAATCTCCCGCCATTCCCGACACATTCCGGAAGGCACTCGATACGATCACGATCAAGTCGATTGTCAAGGCGACCGGAGTGGACTGGGCCGAGTATCAGACAGCAGCCGCGATCATGCGGAAAGCGAAAGAACGCGCGGTCGTGACCGAGCGGCATCTCAATGGCTTGCGAACACCCGGCGATCTGCACCTCATGCGCTCAATCGCCTGGCTGCTCGATGCCCCGATCGGTGTCCTGAACGAGAATGCCAACGAGCAGGGACTCATGGATCTGGGATTGATACCCGGATTCCTGCCGGGATATCAGTCAATTCACGATGCATCGGTTGTGGCACGGGTTGAGAAGGCATGGGGGGAACCCCTCCATGGCATTCCGGAGGGCTCGATCGATCAGTTGACCGCATTGACTGATCATCGATTCAAGGCCGTCTTCGTTTTTGGAGAAGATCTGATGGCGGTCAAGCCGCTTCGATCCCCCATTCAGAAAGCGCTGAAAAAGCTGGAGTATCTTTGCGTCGCCGATACATTTCTGACGGACACGGCCAGGCTCGCGGATGTTGTGCTCCCCCTGTGTACGTTTGCCGAGAGCGAAGGAACGGTTACCAACAGTATGCGGGTAATTCAGCCGATTCATCAGGCGATCGCGCCGATAACCGGACATCAGAACTGGCAGCTCATCGCCGAAATCGCGCAACTCCTCGGAATGCGCTACAAATTCAGATACACATCGCTCAGGGATATTCATGTCGAGATGAAGCATGTGATTCCGACACATGCAACCGTCGATTTCTCGGATGAATCCGGAGAAAACACCTGGGATCTCAACGCGTTCCCCCTCGATCACTTCAGTCCGAACGCAGAATGTCTCGGCATGGACGACACTCAGATCGAGCTGAAGTCGACGTGGATGTCGAATGTCCATCGGACGATCTTCCGCGATATCTGGCTGAAGGACGGTCTGGGTGGACGGGATCCGGGGTATTTTGTCGAGGTTGAGTGAGAACAGAGGACGGATTCGAACTGCCGGACGGGAAACTGCCCTACCCGGTTCGGCCGGGTGATGCGCCGTTCCGATCGCTGGAACGTCTGATCGATTCGACGGTCGGTAAGAGCCTGGTGGAGGCCAAGCGGGAGATTCGTTCGCATGCGGTGCATGAACTGGAACTCCTCGACAGCCTCCATCAGGATCTGGTCCGGCGGGCACAGGCGATCATCGACAGGGCGAAGCGCGACATGGAGCTGCATGATGTTCCAGTGTTCGGGGCGAAAATCCGCGGGGCATGTTACTATCTGTACCGGAAGACCAGCGGTGATCCATCCGAGTTTTTCTCGATTCTCGAACCGTCGGACTACAGACAGGCCGATGCGGACGCAGAATTCCTCGGCACGTATCGGCTCAACGAGGACAGTTCGTGGACAGTGATCGACAGCCGAACGGACAGGCGGGAGACGGAGATCTGAGCGGCCGGTGGTATTCCGCCGGCATGTTTCTTTTTGTGCTTCTTTGCAGCGGTTTGTTGCTCTCCCCGAGACTTCGTCATGATGGTCTGGCATACGTGTCGACGTCCCGCTCCATCGTGATCGACGGTGATCTCAATACCTACAACGAGGATGCCTACTATACCAATCCGGGATGGAACGATGTCTCCCGTCGGATCGCACCGGGTAAACCCCGTACGATCCTCAAGTATTTCACGCGACCGGATTTCACCGAACGCGGCTATCGCTTTGCTCTGTTCCCCGCTGGAAACACGCTGTTCTGGCTGCCTCCCTGTTTCATGGCATCACTCGTGTGTTCAGGCGAAGCCGACGAAGACGGCGGTTCATGTACCGGATACACGAACGGCTGGATCGGAGTTCTGACGGTATGGAACGTGATCTGGTTTCTGATCGCTCTGATGGTATGCCTTCGCGCGCTCGAAGCGTTCTTCAGTCCGGCGATCAGCGCTCTGGCCATCGCGGCCGTGGTCGGAACCGGTAACATCCTGCCTTTCATCGTCATCGACCCGTGCTTCTCGCATTCGATCGATTTCTGTATCCATGCGTTTTGTCTGTACCTGTTCATCCGGATATCGGATCGTCCCGATGCCTCGAAGTGGCTTCTGTGCGGTGCCGTGATCGGATTCGCCGTGACGGTCCGCTATCAGGATCTGTTCATGCTGGTATTTCCGGCCGCCGCGATGATCCGGAGCCATCTGCAGGGGCGAACCGGGCGTTCGATACGTCTCTGGAGCCTGTCGTTCTGTGCCGGTTTCCTTCTGTTTATATCCGTTCAGGCCATCTACTGGAACGTACTGACGGGATCGTTCTGGATTCCACCTTCCGAGTTCGGGGCGGCGGATCTGCCGAGTTTGAATCCGTGGGCACCGCAGTTGCTGCCGATGTTGTTTTCGAGATTTCACGGGTTGTTGACCTGGATGCCGGGATGGGGTCTGGCCATTGTCGGGCTTGCATTCTTTTTCCGCAGGGATCGCTGGCTGGCGTCCGCTGTCGTGATCGCTCTGATCCTGCATGCCTTTTACACCGCCTCACGCTCCGAGTGGTGGAATCTCGGATTCAGCGTCCGGCGTTTTTCGGGATTGGGCATCTGCTTCATGCTGGGCATGGCGGCTTTGCTGGATCGCTGCCGTGAGAACCGGGTTTTCCGCATAACCGCAGCGATTCTGCTCGTGATTCTCGTCCTCTGGAATGTCATGTTCCAGGGCGTTTTTTACTCGGATCGGATTCAGGATCGGGATGCGGATCCCCTCAATCGCATGATCCGATCATCCGCTTCGACGGCGCGGTACGATTACGGCTGGATCGGTCCGCGGTTCGACCGGATCGACGTGCTCATCGGCGGATTCCGTTCTTGGTTGTCCAATCATGCCATCGTGTCCTCGGCGATCCTGGACGGTCATGCCGCCTATCCGGAGAGGGTCACGGGGTTCATCGTCGCGGCATCCTTTCTCGCTGCGATGCTGATTCTCGTAGTCGATCGCGCACTCTGCTGTCTGCCGCGACTCCGGCGCAGCCTGTCGCGATCCATCGTACTGCTCGCCATCACGATCCCGCTGTTCTATGCCTGCCTGTTTGTCCGTCTCGATGCATCGACGGCTCCGGAACCGATCCTTCGATACGGTGTCACGGGCAACCGGCTCGAGGCGGCGCAGCTTCGGATTCGTTCCGGGGGGATGTTGTGGGGCGAGAACATCTGGAGGAGCCTTCCAGAGACCGGTGAACGGTTCCGGTTGCCTCCGGACATCTCGTTCAATCGCCTGCGGCTGATCATGGCGTATCCGTCGGAAGTATCGTCTGAGACATCCCCGGTTCACGCCGGTGTCACATGGCCTGATTCCGGTGGCCGTCCGTTGACCTGCACGGCGATTCAGGTGATCGATCCCGTCGAGGTGCGTCGTTCGATCGGATTTCAGGATGAGGGGATACGGATTGGCGTTCTGGATTTCAGTCTGCCGGATGCAGCGAGTTCGGGTGCTGGTGCGGATCTGGAACTGCTTCCGACTGACCAGGTAGCCGGGATCGGCCCGATCAGACTGATCTCGATAGGATATCGTTGAGATCGACGGGGCGGTCCCGCATCAAGCGTTCGATATCGTCGATTTCCTTGGGAATGGTCGCTGAGAGATTCCGGTGACCGGTTTGTGTCACGAGAACATCGTCTTCGATCCGGATTCCGATGCCGAGATCCGGGAGGTACAGTCCGGGTTCGACTGTGATGACGGCACCGGGTTTCAGCGGCGAGCCCGGGAGTGCGATCACGTCATGTGTGTCGAGGCCCAGCATGTGGCTGACTCCATGGGTGAAATATCGGTTGATCGCGTCGGGATCCTTGATCAGATTCAGCCGGAGCATGCCATCTGTGAGCACTTTTCGGGTGACGGCATTGAGTTCCTTGAAGGTGATTCCGGGACGCACAGCTTCGATGGTGGCTTTGTTTGCCTCGAGCACGATCGAGTAAATGCCTCGCTGCAGATCCGAAAAGCATCCTGATGCGGGGATCGTCCGGGTGATATCGGCCGAGTAGTGTTCGAATTCGGCGCCGACATCGAGCAGGATGAGGTGGCCGGGCTCGATGCGCCGATTCAGGGTCGTGTAATGGAGAACGGTTGCGCTCGGACCCGCTGCAATGATGGGCTGGAACGATACGGTACAGCCTTCGTAATGCAGTGTAAAAATGAGATGCGCCTGGAGCTGATACTCAAAAAGGCCCGGTCGGGTGGCATTGAGCATGGCCATGATCCCCTTGCGGGTGATGTCGATGGCCCGGCATATACGCTCGATTTCCCACTCCTGCTTCTGCTCGCGCACCTCATGCATCAAGGGTGCCGCAGTCTGAAATCGTAGATGGGGGTAGCGCGACTGGATCTTCTGCAGAAACTGGATTTCGGGGGTCAGATAGTCATCGAGGGTAACCGGATGATAATCCACATAACAGGTCTCGATCCGGCTCAGCAGGCGGTCGATCGATCCGGAAAAACCCGAGATCGGCGAGCACTTTTGAATACCCGAACTGATAATGACATCGGGAATGGCGGGTCGATATCCGAACCAGTGCGCATCGTGCTCGGAAATCTCCTCGATAAACAGCAGTTCGTCGAATACCGATCCGTCCCGAAGCATCACATAGATGGCGCCGGGATGCTCATAGCCGGTCAGGTAGACAAGGTTTTTGTTCTGACAGTACGGATAGTCCGAATCTCCGTTGCGAAGTTTCGGAACGGCGGCTGGAAAGATGGCCACGGAACGGTCCGGGAGGCGTGCGGCGATCCGCGAACGGTTGGCGGCGAGAATGGATGCTGAGCAGGTGTTCATGATACTCCGATGTGGGATGGGGTTGGCCGACTAGAAGCGGAAGGTGAGACCCAGAACCGAATCGACCCAACTCGATCGGATGGCGTGATCGCCGATTTCCGCAGAATAGTAAATCGACTGGAAACGGATGCCCCAGTTGAGAATCGGGAAGAATTCAAAGCCTGCACCCGCATCCCAGCCGATGTCTTTTCCATCCTCACCGAATCCCAGGATCTCCTGACCTTCGGCTGAAAAGTAGCAGGGGCCTCCGATCGCGAAGAGGCGGAAATGATCCGGAAGCGGATAGGCGATGACACCGTTGATGGCGAAGGAATTGAATTCGAGATTATCGCGGACGGACACATCGGATACATAGTCGAATTTCTGATGATTGAAGGCGATTCGTGTTCCGAGGTACGGATAAGCCATGTATTCCAGATTCAATCCGAATGAATAGTCGCCATCGATGACCTCATCGAACGTCTCCGTCGGAATCGTGAATCCGGTTTCGAATGACAGCGCCCAGGATCCGAATTTGGGGCCGGCGGCGTTCGAGATGGGAATCGGTATGAGTGTTACCATGAGAAAAATGAGCGGGAGCCGAAAAGTTTTCATGAAAAATCCTCCTGAAGCGGAAGGGTGGATGAGGCATTCCAGCCGATACTCTACTTGTATTACGCTTCACAAGTCCAATGAAATCAAAAATTTTACAAGTGTGCGAATGGCATTGAAAAGAAGGAGGCTTCCCCTTATATAGGTGTTTACGGCATGGCGGTGGACCATCATGCCGACCCCAAGACGGAACCCTCCGTTTGATCCTGGAAAGGAACCCGATCATGAATTCCATCTCTGATGCCTTTATCCGCGCGATTCCGAAATCGGAACTCCACGTTCACCTCGACGGTTCGATCCGGTTGAATACCCTGATCGACCTGGCCCGATCGCGGAACATTTCGCTGCCCTCGTTCACCGAAACCGGTCTCAAAGAACTGGTCTTCAAAACGCAATACAGGAATCTCGTCGAGTATCTCGAAGGCTTCGCCTACACGGTTGCCGTGATGCAGGATGAGGAATCGATCGAGCGAATCGCGTTCGAACTCGCCGAAGATTGCTGGAACGAAGGCATCCGGTATCTCGAAGTTCGCTTCGCGCCGCAGCTGCACGTCTCGCGCGATCTGTCGATCGAACAGATTCTCTGTGCCGTCAATCGCGGATTGAACCGGCTGGCGACTCGTGTGAATGCGACACCAGCGATCATGAATGCCGAAGAACCGGCCTTTCACTACGGGATCATCTGCTGCGCCATGCGCATGTTCAGCGCTTCGTTCTCGGATTTCTTCAAACAATTCTCCGAAGTCCATCGCTTTTCCTCCACAAAACGACTCCGGGACCTGGCCTCTCAGGAACTGGCCCTGGCGGTCGTCGACATCCGGGATCGCCTGGGTATCCCGATCGTCGGCTTCGATCTGGCCGGGAAGGAAGAGGGGTACCCCGCCGAGGATCACATCGATGCATTCCGGATTGCGCACCGGCACTTCCTGAAGAAAACGGTGCATGCAGGGGAGGCGTATGGCCCGGAGAGTATTTTCCAGGCCATTACCGATCTGTATGCCGACCGCATCGGCCACGGCTATCACCTCTACAGTCAGCATCTGATCCGAAATCCCGCGATCCAATCACCCGATGCATACATCGAAAAACTTGCACAGTACATCGCCGATCGCCGGATCACTCTCGAGGTGTGTCTCACGAGCAACGCCCAGACCATGCCGGATCTGAAGGACTGGGGCAGTCACACCTTCGGCAAGTTTCTGGCGGCGAATCTGAGCGTGACATTGTGCACGGATAACCGCACTGTCTCGAATACGGACCTGTCCCGAGAAATCGCGCTGGCGGTCAAATCCTTCAATCTGACGCCTCGAAAACTCAAGAACATCGTCATCTACGGTTTCAAACGCAGCTTTTTCCCGGGATCGTATGCCGAGAAACGGAAGTATGTGAGGCAGGTCAGCGAGTATTACGAGAAACTGGAGCGGGCCGAAAACGCCCGGCTCGAAACGACTCACTCAGTGTAATGCCATGATTTTCCGCACAAATCGTTGATCCGGGCGATTTCCTGTTTCGAACTGTCCAGAAGCGACCGAACAATCGTGCCTTCGTGCGCGCCGGGGGTTTCCTGATCGAGTTTTTCGAGGTTCGCGTCCAGCTTCTGGACCGAATCCTTCATCGATTTGACCGTCTCCGCCAGCATAGAAAAATGATCGTTGAGCATATCTTTCAGGTCATGAAAGTAATCTTCCTGGCGGAGATGAACGCGAGTGAGCTCGCCGGTTTGCGCTCGCTTGAGCGCACGTCGGAAGACAAAAATCGGGCCGGCGAATTTCCGCGTCACAAATACAGAGTGGATCGTGACCATGATGATGAAGATGACCAGCAGGATCCAGAAGCGCTGATCCTCGATCAGAAAACTGCCGATCGCGGCCAGTTTTGCAGACTCCAATCCGTCCGTCTGATCGTATATCCACCAGATCGGCACTCCCAGCATCAGTATCAGAAACAGTGTGTAGAACATCAGATAGCCGAATACCACCCACGCAAACCCGATCTGGATCTCACGATCCACAAGACTCCGCTTCCTTCTTAAAAAGTTTGACTTCATGGCGTTTTCCTCTGGTCTTCCATAGTGATGCAATTATTTTACAGCGAAAGCGAGGAGTACGCAATCAGCCCGTTGTGTTTTTGTGCAATCCGGCATCAGGCACCGAACCGGAAATCCGAGATGCCGGGGTATTCCCGATGACTGGCGACAAAACTCAATGCATGATATCGTTTGAACGCCTTGAAACCGGTTGGAGGCGCCACACAGTCCATGAATCCGATTCCGACAACGTTCATGATCATATCCGGAGAAGCATCGGGTGATCTCCTGGGCAGCGCGCTGGCGAGGGAAATCCACGATCGGATTCCGTCTGCCCGTCTCGTCGGAGTCGGAGGCGATGCGATGGCGGCTGCGGGTGTCGAACTGCTCCACCACGTCAGGGATCTCGGAGTCACCGGATTCACCGAAGTCATCGGCAAACTCCGATCCTTGTTCGCCATCATGCGTTCCATCACGGATGCCGCGAAATCGCTCGCTCCAACCGCCGTCATCCTGATCGATTACCCGGATTTCAATCTCAGGCTCGCTCCCCGCCTGAAAAAAAACGGCCATCGTGTCATCTATTACGTCAGTCCTCAGTTGTGGGCATGGCGATCCGGACGAATATCCATCATTCGGGATTCGGTCGACCGGATGCTGGTGCTGTTTCCGTTCGAGCATGACTGGTATGCACAGCGCGGCGTCGATGTTTCGTGGGTCGGTCACCCCATCCTGGATCGCATTCTCGCGACCCCGGATCGCGCAACCTGCCGGTCCGCCATGGGGCATGACGCCGATCGCACCCACATCTGTCTCCTGCCGGGAAGCCGCATGAATGAACTCGATCGGTTGCTGCCGATTTTCGTGGAGGCGGCCCGGATCCTCATCCGGAATCGCCCCGGTGTCGACTTGTCGATTCTGAGAGCTTCGACGATTCCTGTCGAGGCCATTCGCAGGCATCTCGCGGCATGTCCCGATCTCTTCCGGATTCACGATGAAGCATCTCCGGTTGTCCTGAAATCGGCGGATTTCGCCTGGGTGGCGTCCGGTACTGCAACGCTCGAAACCGCTCTCTGCCTGACTCCGTTTCTCATTACCTACAAAACCAGCTGGATCTCGTACTGTATCGCCCGATCACTCATCGAAGTCGATTTCATCGGCATCGTCAACGTTGCCGCCGGTCGCAAGATCATCCCGGAACTGATCCAGTCCGAATGCACGCCGTCCCGGATCATCGAACAAACCTCCCGGTATCTCGATGACCCTTCCCGTCAGCAGCAGGCGATGGAGGATCTGAAGTCGGTGAGTCGACTGTTCGGTGAACCCGGAGCGGCAGGGCGCGCAGTGCGGGAAATACTCCGCATCTGTCGATTGGATTGACGAAATGCAGCTGCTTTACTCCGGTTTGCTCGTGCTGGCGCTTCCGATCATCATGCCCTGGTTTTTTATCCAGATGATTCTCAAACGAAAGTACTTCCGGAATTTCCAGCAGAGACTCGGGTTCGTCCCCGCCAATCTCCGCCGCACCGACGATGACTCGGGGTTGATCGTGCTGCACGCATCGAGTGTCGGTGAGGTCATGCTGGCGCGTCAGGTGGTCCGCGCCTTGCGTCTCCGGGATCCCTCGACTCCCATCGTGCTGACCACGATGACCGATGCGGGTTACGATATCGCGGTCAGAACGCTGCCGGAACTTCGCGGCGTCCTTTTCGTGCCGCTCGATTATCGATCCTGTGTCCGGCGTTTTCTGAACAGCCTTGGTCCATCCCGCCTGCTGCTGCTCGAAACGGAGTTGTGGCCGAATCTCATCTGCGAATCCCGCGCCCGCGGCATCGGGATCGCACTTCTGAACGGCCGGATCTCCCGGAGAAGTTACCCTCGGTACCGGATGTTCTCGTTCTTTTTCCGCCATGTTCTCGCCCGGATCGACCTGTTCGCCATGCAGACCCGGGAGGATGCGGATCGAATCCGGGCGATCGGAGCCGATCCGACCCGAATCCGTGTCACGGGCAACATCAAGTTCGACATCCCGCCTTACGACATGAATCAATCGTTCGCTGCCATGATTCGGGAGCACGCGGGGTGGCAGAGTGGTGAACCGATCCTGGTGGGGGGGTCGACGCATGACGGTGAGGAGGAGTTCCTGCTGGACGCCTTCGATTCCGCCCGCCGGACCTGCCCGACGCTGCGGATGATCGTTGCGCCGAGACATCTCGATCGCA
>CALFER010000008.1 GCA_937951895.1 uncultured bacterium | reverse complement strand
GTGCGCTGATTGTCAGACGCCGGCACGGAGGCCGGCGCCACCCGTCATCAAATCTATATCCTGGAGTTTTTTGGTATGAAGAAAACACAGAGATACAAACGCCAGGCAGAGACGCCTGGCGAATGAGAGTATTCAGGTTACGTCAGGGTTCTCGCCTTCGCGGGAATGATGGGGCTTTGTGCAGTTTCACATGAGGAAAAAAATCGGTGAAATCGGTGTTATCGGTGAATGGGTGGGGTTCTGGGCAGTCGGCAGTTCGACGCGAGGTTACCGATGGGCTATAATGATGATGTATGAAAGTCCTTCGAAGCGTTTTAATTGTCCTGTTGGCGATGGTTGCCATGTGTGTTCTGAATCGGGTCGTGCCACAAAGGCTGTCACATGCCAAGGCGTCCGCTTACAAGACAACGACGAAGCCCGATCTGCGAAAAATTCATGGCCGGATCCAGTTCGTCACGCACTTCCCGGATTACACGGTCAAGGTTGTCGACCACTTTCCGGATCTGAGGGTCAGGATCGTCGAGCATTTTGCCGATGAAGCCGGGGAATGGGAAATTGTCGACCATTTTCCGGATTACCGGATTCAGATCGTCGATCATTTCCCGGATTTCACCATACAGTGGGTCGAGCATTTCCCCGGCGTTGATTAGGTGTCCTGCTCGGCATGCGCGATCAGACAGATGAATGATGCGGCTATCGACAGATGGAGTATCGGTGACTTCGTTTTACGCATTTCATCTTCCTGGTGTTTCATGGAGCACAACGTACCGATCAGCCGAGGTCGTAGGCCGTCGGCTGGATTTGCTTGTTCGTTTTATTCAATTTCATTTTACCTCGATTGTTCCACTTGTTGATGTGGTTCCTTCTCCGAAAGAACGTGCATCATTCATGCAGGTGAAATGAACAAAACCTCGCCCGCCTCGAATTTCTGCCCGAATTGTGTATGTTGTGTGCTTATCAACCAATATGATTTCATCACTATTCTTCAAGTAAATGACCTGTCCGTAGTTAGTGACTTCTTTTTGTGTGCCTCTCTTGAGAAGCCATCGAATCCCCGAATCGGGCAGACGAGCCACAATAGTGTTTTCTTTCAGTTCGATTTTAGCAAAAGGATTGAGCAGATCATCTTCTGTCTTCTCCACTGCTGATCCTGAACACGGTATGAGTATCATCAGGATGAGGATGATCTTCATTTTGAGAACCGAACGAAAGAAGCTGAGCCACCTCCGACTCGCGACGTGAACCGCGACAGCCGAACTGACAGCGACAACGGCGCTTGGCTCCGGCGAATTGTCAGGCAGCATGGTCATCTCTCTCCTTTTTGTCTGGTCGCAAAGCGAACCGAGCGAGCATGAAATTACATCCAAGTAAAACTAAAATGACTCCAGCCACATATCCAGCCTGCTTGAGAGCGAGCCATAGCGAAAAGGGATGTCCGGCAGGGTGAGCGACAGCGGCAATGGGAACACCGACCCATCAGAGTCCGGCGAACCCTGTATACGAAACCAGCCCAACATCCCTGTAACCTTCTCATAATACGAGAGGTTACAATCAAAGCAACCCGTGGGTCAAGGATGCGGCTGTCCCCCTTTGCCGCTCGGGCCTTGTACAACCTGCAAACCCTGATGGACACCAAGCTTTGAATGCAATCGTTTTCCTCCATAAAAAAACGATGAAAAAAGATATCGGAGACTTCGCCGACTTCCTTCGCGCACGGACCGACCTGCTTCCCCTATCGTGGCCAGCCCCAATGCCGGAGACCAGGTTTTTCTGGACATCATATACATCCTGTCCCCCAAGACGTCGCTCTCATCTTTTCCGACCACGGAGACATCGCTCTCGTTCCATGGAAAACCGGGACAATCCGCTCAACCCATCAGAGTTTTTACCGGATCACCCATCTCTCCCGGTTCGCTGCCCGCATGTCAGTCTCAATTACCACAACACCATCCGACATCGCATGCGTCGTTTCCTGACTCCCGGTCTGGCCTTCCGGCGTGCGAACGAGACGAATCTCAGGAACCGTCACTCCGGATATCACCACCCGGGATTTGCAGTCCGATACGTCCGGCACAATCAACCGCATCTCCAGAATCCCCTCGGATGGAATGCGGATCCGTTCGATTGCAGGCCCATGCGAGTCGATACGGTATCCCGCGTCCAGCAGACGAACCCGATGATCGAATCCGGGATACGGCACCAGCCAATCCCCGTCGAGCGACGCCCCCATGGCAATCCTGCCGGCGATCGGAACGGTTCCGAGATAACACCTGGCGGCCTTCAGATTACCCCAGAGCCCCAGTCCGACATCCCCTGTGAACTGGTTCAACCCGTAATTGTCGCTCGAGGGATCCGGACAGAAGCACATTCCGGCAAATCCATCATCCATCACGCGTGCCCATGCATTAAAAATTCCCGATAACCCGGATGGCATCGGTTCGTCCCTGAGATACCCTCTATCGTATGCTTCGAGCAGCATCCAACCGTTGAGTCCCGTCATGTAATGGTGGCAGTTTTCACCAAAATCCGTAAAACTTTCATATTGGGGACGAGTCCGCACGGCATCCCACCATCGCTGGTCCGAATCGTTCCAGAACCAGCACGGCCCCTGCCCTCGCCCTGCCTCGGTCACACGCAGTATCTGCTCGGAAAGCCCAGCTGATGTCTTTCCATAATCGCGATAAAAAAAGACGGATTCATACCCGGTGTTATCAAAAAACAGTTCCGATCCGAACGGAAACGGCGGTTCTTCACACCAGTAGCCCGCCCATCGTCGAATCTCGGATTCCACATCCGCCGCATCGCTCTCCAGGCCAAACCGGCGCAAAATCGTCGGCATGAAGGTAATGTTCCCTCGACCCATCAACCCGAGATCCTGGAACCGCACACGCTCATGACGAAAGGCCCGGAATGTCTTCAACCACAGATCGATGTAATGCGATGCGGGGTATCGGACCAGCTTCGGCCAGATGTCAGCGCTTTCCACCATCGCCTCATACAGATTCAGCACATGAATGTAATTGTATCCGCGCTCTTTCCGATCTGGTCGGCTGACCATCCACGCAACCCCAAAATCAACCGGATCCTGGATTCCGCCGATCAACCATTTTTCAATGTATTTTTCAAGAAACTCCAGCTGGGTCCGATCCGGCATCGTGACATTTTTCATCGCCAGGAACATCGCATCCGTCACGCCGCCTTCATACCCTCCGGAACCCCACATATCGTTCGCATCGGCCAGCACATTGCCGGCACGGTTGTCATAACAGAGAATCGCGCCGTTGAGGGGATCTCCGGGCTTCGCATAGGCCTGTTTTTCGAGTATGAACCGGCTCCGTGATGCCATCAGCGAATCAATCCCCTTGAGTCCATACAGGATCGCTCGTGCCGATTTCCCGGCCGCATCCCGCAGTTCCACGGTGGTCTCACCTTCCGTTTCGATGCGAAATGTCAGGACGACGGCCTCACTCGAACCGGCGCGCTCATCCACCTCAACATCAAGCGCACCATCGAGCGTCACGGGTGCTTTTGCGCCGAAAGCGATCATCATTGCGCGCTGATCGATCGGAAACGCGGGCCCCGGTATCAGCCGGAGACCGATTCGCCCGAATGCCGCCTGGGCCGGCTCGACAGCGTCTCGTCGATCGATCCAGGTCATTGCGAATTGAAACGTTCGCGTCGCCCCCGGAGCCAGCGTGAATTCCGTGTGAGGATGTCGCCAGTCGTCCCACTTCTGTCGCTCGATCACCCCTTTTGACGCCAGACAGATTCGCGTCAGACCCGGCCATGCTCCATGAATGAACCGGCCCGGTCCGCGACGCTGATCCCGGATCGTATCGGGTTCGTGATACGTGAATTCGATGGATGTGGCCGCATCCATCGGCATCAGCATAAGCATCGGAGGCGTTCCGTCCATCGGGCAAGCCAGAACGTACGACGACAGTCCTTCGATGGATTTGTGCTCGGCGACTCGCCGCGTGTAGAGGAGTTTCTGGCTGGCCTTGTCGTGCGGGTCAAACAGGCAATAATTGTTGTTCCATGGCAATGGAAGGTCCACCGATCCGATCGTCATGGGCAGCGATCCGGAATTGGTCAGAGTGATCGTCAGATCAATGGATCGCGCCGCTGTTCCTTGCGCAAATCCAACTGAAATCTCGGGGGATCGATCCGGTTCCGAGGGAATATGGCGCGTCGTAACGTGTGATGAATCCGAGGTGACACGATGCTTCAATGATGGATCAGCGGTCGTAATTCTGCGCCACTGTGTTCCTTCTCGAACATCCACGGCAACATCTCCCAGAAAATGATCCCGTGATGGATCCAGATAAGGAAGCGTGCTGAACGACCCGAGAAACTCCGGGGCATCCGGAGCAAAATCCGGTTTGAGCGATGTGAGATAACCGCGGGTGCGGTCCTGGCGCATCGCAAATCCGTTCATTCGAATGTCCCGGGTTCGATCCGCATCCGCCGCTGGATCCTGAATCGGCAGGAATTCTATCGAATCGAATTCAGCCGTGCCGCTGTTCAGTCCATTTGCACCCAACGCACAAACGAGATCGAGTGATGTAAATCCGCCGTTGACGACATCCGCTTCGATACGTGTCCACTCACCGGCATCACGCGCAGCGGGAATATCGAGCCATCGGAACTGAGGAATCACCAGCGACGCACCGGGCCCTCGACCGGAGATACGGGTTGTTTTGACCATCGCCCGCATTCGATACCAGCCGTCCGGTGCCAGCGTCAGCCGTTGCGCCCATCCCGCCATCCCGGGTTGTCCGAGTTCGATCTTCAGTGTCCGCCCATGGTTGGGATCGCTGCCCCATTCGAATACCGGTCTGATACCCTGAGGCGCAACACGCTCCCAGTTATCGGGCATCTCATTACCGGAATCGGCGGATGGGTTGTCGAGAATATTGGCTCCCAGTTTGAGTCCGGAATCGCCACCCGGTGTGCCACAACCCGCAACGCACAGGATCAGGCTCAGCAGGAATAAAAAACTCCAAGACCGTCGTTTTCTGCCAATCCGCGCGATCATCGGATGATCCATCGGATGGCTTCGAACACCTCGGCATAGGGAACTTCGATCTGCACACCGCGCGTCTTGGCCAGCGAAAAAATGAAGTCCGGATCCGCATAGCCCCGGAAGGATTGCGACGCATAGGCTTTCATCGCCTCGATTTTCTTCTCGACATGATGCCTCTGGAGGTGAATGAAACTGCGTGTTTCGAACAGCACGTTGTTCCAGGGGATTTCGTACCCGAGAATACTCGTTCCCTTGAACGCCCGCAGCCCCTCCTCGGCAATCGTGCGATGATCCTGATGCAGATCCTGGTTGGAGGGCAGAAACACGAGATCCGGTTTCCAATGGTCGCGGAACGGGATCAGGCTCTGGAGTATGTCCTGGCGGTGAACGGGGAAATGCCGAACCGGGAAATGGAGCAATGTCCGGTTTTCAGGTGCGATTCCAATCACATCGAGAGCCGCGTGCCATTCGGTTTCCAGAATGTTTTTCGGCAATCCCTGTGGAACGGATTCCTCACAGGATGAAAACGCGATTACATGGACATCGCGCCCTTCTTCCACGAAGCGTGCGGCGGTGCCGCCGCAACCCAGTTCAGAATCATCCGTGTGAGGGGACAGGATCAGAATTCGATTGAACATGCTTTCCATTGGGTGCCTCCGGGTCGAATCGATGCGGTTTTAGAACCCCTGTGCAGCGTCCGATCATATCAGAAGGATGCTTGGTGCGAAAGCTCTGCGCCATGACGGAGGATTATGATGTGAACCCCATTACCCTGCTGTCTGGACAAGCTCGCCGCCCCGCGCTAGGATGAAAGACGTGCGTCTCATCCCGTCAGTGGGAAACGGATTTTTTTCAGCGGAAAGGGGTTCAGCATGGCGTTTACATTCACAAAAACCGATTGGGTCTATGTCAACGATTCCTTCAATCCCGACACCGGAAAATGGGAATCCGAAGGCGATTTTTTCGGTCCGGACGACAATCGACTGATGGTGCATTACGCCAGTTTCGGCGTCAATTACGGCAATTCGATCTTCGAGGGCGCCAAAGCGTATCTCGGACGCGACGGCCGAGCGCGATTGTTCCGGATCGAGGAAAACGCGAAGCGCTTCGAACGCTCCGCCCGGGGCATTCTGATGCCTCCTTTCCCCGTCGATCTGTTCGTGCGCAAAGTCGGTGAACTCGTGGCCCGCAACCGCCACTTCATCCCCGCATTCGACTCGGATCCCAACAAACGAGGCTCGCTCTACATCCGGCCCCTGCTCATCGGCGAACCCGGTCTCGGAGTCAAAAAGTGCGAAAAGCCCAAGTGCGTCATCTTCTGTTCCCCCGTCGGCCCCTACTATGCGACCGGCTTCAAACCCCTCCACGGCATGGTGATCGATCACATGGTGCGGGCGATGCCGGGCGGTCACGGAGCCTACAAGACCGGCGCGAATTACGTCATGAGCATGATGGCGACGCAGTTTGCGAAGAAGCATGACTGCCAGGAAGCGATCTGGCTGGACGGATACCGGCATGAATTCATCGAGGAACTCAGTGCGTGCAACTTCATGTGCCGCATCGGCGCGTCGCTCGTGACGCCACCGCTTTCCGACACCATCCTTCCCGGCATCACCCGGAATTCGATTCTGAAACTCGCACGGGAAAATCTCGGAATCGACGTCCAGGAGCGCCCGCTGGCACTGGAAGAGGTGCTCACGAGCGCCGACGAGACCTGGGGGTGCGGAACCGCGGCGGTCATTACCCCCATCGGTAAAATATCGGCGTTCAAAGGCCGTTTCACGAAAACCATCACGACCGATGTGGGCGAAACAAGTCGCAAACTGTATGACACGCTGACCGGAATTCAATGGGGTGAAATCGCCGATCCGTTCGGATGGATCTCATTTGTGGAGTAAATGTCGGATATTCTCGAACGACTCCGCGCACTCAGGCAGCGAAAAGCCGGCGGGGCGGGTCCGCCCGACCCTGCCGGATCGCAACCCCTGCCGGACGAGGCACCGGAACCGGTAAAGGAACGGGATCCCGCGCGTCAGAGCACTATCGATGCGCTGCGGGCGATGATCAACACCGTCCGGGACCGCACAGGGATCGAATCTCCGCCCCCTGCGCCCAGGCTCGGCGCGAACGGTGTGTTGTCCGACGATGTGCTCGAGGGCCCCGGGCAGACCATCGAGGCTCTGATTCCCGGCGAATGCCTTCAGACGCCGTTCGGTCCCTGTTTCCGGGTTCGCAGCGAGTATCCCTGGCAGTATCACCACGGCAGTGTCCCGATCGCCGAAACGCTCGATCTGACGTTCGATCATCTCGACGGATTCTTTCCGGACGAACGCCTGCACGCCCTGAACCTCAATGAAGCGCTCTTTTTCGACACCGAAACGACCGGACTCGATACCGGATCCGGCACGTATATTTTTCTAGCGGGATTCGGCTATTTCGAAGGCCGGAATTTCATTGTCGAGCAATTCTTCATGAGGGATTTTCCTGAAGAGCCCGCGGTGATCGACCGGGTTGCCGCACTGCTGGCCCGTTTCCGCTTCATCGTCTCGTTCAACGGCCGCACCTACGACTGGCCGCTGCTGCAATCCCGATTCGTCATGAACCGCCGCGCGCTCCCGGCCAGCGATCCGCCGCATCTCGATCTGCTCACGCTCTCCCGCCGGCTCTTTCGCCATACCCTCGAGAGTTGCGCCCTGTCGAGTCTCGAGCAATCGATCCTGGGTTTCCACCGGATCGACGATCTGCCCGGCGCTCTGCTGCCCGGATTGTTTTTCAAGTATCAGCGGAGTCGCGATGCGCGTTACATTCACAAGGCCTTTGCGCACAACGCTCACGATATCGTCTCGATGGCCGCACTGCTGAACCGCATCACACATTTGATGGCCGACCCCCTCACATGGGCAACCGAACCGTCGATTCTGTATGCGATCGGCCGGATCAAGGCGGATCAGGGGGATCCATCCGCCGCAGAAACATACTTCCGGCATGCGCTCAATCAGGGGCTCGCGGCCGGGTGCCACCGCGATGCGCTCGAACGGCTCTCGCTGCTGCTGAAAGACCAGCAACGCTGGGACGAAGCCGTCGAAGTATGGAATCTGATGAAGCGCGCGGGTCAACCCGAGGTGTTTCCGTACGTCGAATTGGCCAAGCGGTTCGAGCACGGGCTGAAGGACTATGCCGCCGCGATGGCCGAAGTGCGCGAGGCCATGCGGATTCCGGATCCGAGGCGTTTCGAGGATCGCCGGATTCTGCAGGAGTTGCAGCATCGCCTGAACCGGCTCGAAGCCCGGGCGGCCGGCAAGCCCTGGCGCGGCGATGACCGGGAGGCGGATGAAACTTCTCCGTAAGGCCGTCCTACCCCTCACCGCCGTCATCCTGTCCATCCCTCTGCTGACCGCTGTCGTCCGCTCGATCCGCCTCGGTCAGGGCCTGGCCGGCACCGACATCGCCACGCAATTCCTCCCCTGGTGGCGGTTTTCGGCCTCCGCCGTCCGCGCGGGACACCTCCCCTGGTGGGATCCGTCCGTCATGTGCGGCTACCCGCATCTGGCCGACCCGCAGAGCGCATTCTTCTATCCCCTCAACTGGCTGCTGCTGCTGTCCCCGTCGATCGCCATGCTGACCGCGCTGCTCCTGCTGCATCTCGCGCTGGGCGCAACCGGCGTCTATCTCTGGCTGAGGCATCGCGGCGCAAGCCCCGACTCGGCCCTGATCCTGAGCACCGTGTTCATGGCCGGCGGCGGGCTTTCGGCACATGCCTCCGCGGGTCATTTCAGCCTGATCTGCGCCTCGGCGTACCTGCCCCTTTGCATCCTCCTGACCGAACGATGGCTCGAGAATGACCCGCGCGCCGCCTCGCAACTCGGAGTCTGTCTCGGCATCCAACTCCTCACCGGCCATCCCCAGACCTCGCTCCTGACACTCATCGGGTGCCTCGTCACCGCACTTTTCCGGTTGAGGGGTTCCCTGCCTCGACTGCCCGTGAGAGTCCGCGAGTCCTCATGGGTTGCTGCGTTGATCGCGCTGATCGCTTGCGCGCCGATCGTTCTGGGTTACGAACTCATCGGGCAGACCGGACGGGCGGCTGCATCGAGCGAACTGGTTGTCCGGGACGCGCTGCCGCCGGCGTATCTCGGAACCATGCTGATTCCTGATTTTTCGGGCGGCCGCGACGATGTGCCCTTCACGGCCGGGGTCACCCCGCATGAAGCCTTCAATTATGTCGGCATGACGACGCTGGTGTTGCTCCTGACAGCCAGACGGCAGACATGGCATACCAGTGCCGGATTGATGATCGCCGGGCTGTGTCTGGCAATCCTCCCCGGCATTCCTTCGATCGGATGGCACCACCTGCCGGTTCTGGGGATGTTCCGGGGCTGGGCGCGCGCCATGATCCTGACCACGCTCGGGATGTTGCCCCTGGCGGCCGCTGGATTCGACCGGATCCGGGCAGGGCTGGCCTCACCCCGTCGCGTGACCGGCTCGGTCGCCGCGGTCTGGGGATTGATGATCCTGTTCGCGATCTCGGTCAATCCGATCGGGAACGATCCCCTCCGGTCGCTCATCCGGGCGGAACTGGTCCGTGGCACGTGCATGCTGATCGGGACATGGGTTGGAATGCTTGCCCTGAGACACTCCCGGGGATCCTTCGCGACGCCGGTGATTGCGGCGCTGGTGGTCATGGACCTTTCGATCGGATGGGTCAGCGGGCTGGCACCAAAGCCGATTCCCGATGAACCCGTTCTTGCGATGCTGGCGAACGATCCGCTCATGCGGACCGTTTATCCGCCATCCTCCCGACAGACCGGCCGGCTCCTGATTCACAGTCTTCCCGAGTCGATCAACAAGACCGTAATGTTGAATGCCGACACGATTGTCGGGTACCGTCCGTTGCCGCTCAGGCGGTATGAGGAATTTTTCAGTGTGCTCGAAGGAATGCCGCCCGGAACTCCGGCGATCTATGCGTTTACGACGACACGGAACCGGCTGACGCAGCTTGCGGGACTCGAGTGGAGGCTCTCGTTGCCGCAGGACATCGACCCGCCGGGATTGGAGTTGAAGGGAGCCGTCGGGCCGGCACAGTTTTTTCGGGATCCGAAGGCGTTTCCGCGATTTCGGGGGGTGAGCCGGTATGCCGTCGAGACGGATGCCGGAACGAGATTGCGGATGATGGCGGATCCGGGACGAGATGCGTTGAACGAGGTGGTATTGGAAGAGACCCTCGATATGGCGTTCGGGAGGGCGGGGATGGTTCCGGGACGACTCGATGGGCGCTATACGGATGGTTGGGGTTCGATCGAAGTGGACATCGAGTCGGGTGACGCGTCGATACTGGTGGTCTCCGATGCGTGGTATCCCGGCTGGGAGGCACGAGTCGACGGGCGAGTTGTGCCGATTCACCGGGCGGATCATCTGTTCCGGGCCGTTGAGATTCCTGCGGGAGCGCATGTGGTCACGATGCGGTATGTACCGGGATGGCGGTGGAGTGTGATCGGGGTAACGGGGACCGGGCTTCTGATCGGGATGTGGCTGCTGGTTCGAAGAAAACCCGAATGGTAACCAGTCATCGGTCATCACATTCTTGAAAGCACAAGTAACTCAATCATTGGTCCGAGTGAAATGCCGGTGGATCACTCTCCCACAATCTGCGTAATCGGTGGACCGATCTGAAAACCGTCGCAGTCGGATCGATCGAATCGAGTTTCAGGCAGTGGGCACCCCTCAGCACTCCCCCCGTTCGCACTTTCAGAAAACTTCACCGCAAACCAGATCGGCCGGCAACTCGCCGAGGTATCCCGTATGAGATCACAGGCCGTATCGTAAAACCACTCGTTCCATGCATACGCTTCCGCACGATCCGTTCTAATATGCTGACTGTACGACGGATCACTGTACATCTCAATGTCAACCCTGACCATCTGCTGCGACAGGAAAAACCGACCATCCAGGATGAAGTAAATCGGCGAGCCATTGTAATCGTAACCCGATGAAGCTCCATGAAAAGGATACTCGTTCGATTCCGGATTCACTTCAAGCGCAAACCCGTTAAAAAAGAGCGCCGCATCCTTGTTCGGACACCCAATCATACCCTGCGCGTAAATATTCGGACGAAATACGAAACTCTGAACATTGCTGACAAAAACACCCAGACCGCTCCCCATCGGAGGCGTTCTCGGTTCACTCTCGTTCCAACCCATGACATACCAGTAGAATCGCGTCGAATTGGTCGCATGGGAGGCAATCTCGTCCCATTGTTCCCGAGTCGGAGTCCAGGCATTGAGACGCAGTTCGGGCTCGATGAAAATGCATTGACTGAATCGCAAACCGTCTTTGAAAATACCAAGTATGAAATGGTCGTTCAAGCAGCCCGGCGTCTTGTCCCCGTTCGGAACCCAGCCGAACGTCGGTATCTGCGACCGCGATAGCCTTGCGTTATGAAACGGAACGGTCGCCAGAGGAGCCATGCGATTCATGGCATAGAGATCCGAAAAATACGGCAGGGTGTCGGGAGCGGCATTCATCAGCAGTGCGGCGATATATCCATAATATTTGGTCGCATCATCCCATGGCCCCGTGTTCCATAACGACCAGATCGTCTGTAGCGGCAGTCCGATCCGATCGGCACAATGGACATTCGTATCCACAACGGTTTCCTGGCCCTGATCCCACAGATCGTAGAGCATGCCGAGAACCGACAGTTCGCTTCCGTAGCCCTCGCTGGCATCATAGGACTGACCCGCAATCTCCAGATCGAAAAACCATGGTGATCCTTCGATGTTCTCGAACCGGCTGTCTCCCATGCCGGGCATTGCGGGATTGTCCAGCCCGAGTTCTCTTCCGGCACGGTCCTCGCTTTGAGTCACGACCGCCATGAACGTCGCAATCCCCTCATCCCATGCCAGCCGGATTCCTTTGGCCTTTCCGAGTTCAGGAATGGCGCTCGACCCGTCATGCTCGCCGCCCGGTCCGTTATTGAACGCCTGTCGTGCGGAATCACGCGTGAAGTAATGGAAATACTCGTGATAAATGATATCCCAGTCCAGCGCATCGTTCCGGGCGATCTGAATGCACGCAGCGGCCTGATCGTAGCAGGACGGGGCAGGAAAATGCGTTTCGATGTAGTTCGGCGGAATCATGCGTCCGTCACCGATCAACAGGCAGTACCCTTCGAGCGAGGCCTGAAGGATGGCGTCCAACACCGAGAATGCCCGGGCGGCCGAGTCGTCATCCTGGCGGTTCATCACCGGCCGGCCTGTCAGAAGGTTCACGGTCGAAGTTCCCTGCGGGCAATCCGTCAGAAGGGTCGACACGAGCGTGTAGTCCGGATCGGCACCCGTGGGACAGACACCCGTGAACAATCCGAATGCGCACCGTGAATACACACAGACTCTGACATCCGGAATCACCCCGGGAGTCGTGCAGGAAACCGGTATCGAGTAGCTCCCGTCGGCGTTGGTGGACCCGAGCCCCAGAGACGCATACTCCGCGTCGGGATCTTCATCGATGATCTCGATCTTCGCAAATCGGATCGGATGCCCATGCCCGTCGAAATCCTGATACATCGCCGTTCCCGTTATGGTGGCGCTCCAGGCGGCCATGCCGTCCGGTTCGTCGCAGTCAGAGGGAAGGACTGCTGTCGTTTGGGCCTGAAACGTCATGATCCTCCGGCGCTCTTCCAGGGTTCGGGCCTGACGCAGATCCATCAGGATGAACGGATCCATCGACGTGTCGAATCGCCCCTCTTCTGCGATGATGTTGAGATGCCGGATCGACTGAGTGGTGAGATTCGCGGGGGTCCGGATGCATGCGGCGATCGAGAAACTCCCTGTGACGTCAATCCGGATCGGAGCGTGCAGAGTAAACACATCGCCTCGCGTCAGATCACCCGACCAGGTGAGCGCATCTTCGATCCATGTGACATCGGGAGGAAATTCAAACGAGATCGAGGTTCCCGGCGCGTCGGAACGGCATGTCACCACAGTATTCAGACATGCCGATATCGAATCATCCAGCGATTCCGTCATCGAAACGGACATGTCGATATCGACCGCGTCGCGGATACCGGTCGCCGCGCATGGAACCCCCGCACAGACAGTCAGCGACACCAGACAGATCATCGTCGACCAGGAACCCAGGTGCGTCGTTTTCATGGTCATCTCCTTCGACACCGCCATCGCACGCGCTGTGTGCCGACGAAGAGGTGCTGCGGGGAGAGGGTCGCGGATGACGATGCAGTTGCATCGACCGGGTGTGATTATGATTGTATTCGAGTCCGTTTATACCGTCAAATTCGACTGTTGGAGCGAGAAACTCGTCCGGGCAGAAGCGGAGGCTCAACCGGCCGTCGATCCGCGGACCTGGTATCGTTTGTGAGCCGACAGGATCCGTTTCCTGAGCCGGATCGACTTCGGCGTGATTTCGACCAGTTCGTCATCCTTGATGAACGTGATCGCGCGCTCCAGCGTGATCGCCTGAACCGGTGCGCACACGATATTGTCGTCTTTCCCCGCCGCGCGCATGTTCGTCAGCTTCTTTTCCTTCGTCGCGTTGACGTCGATGTCGATTTCCTTGTTGTGCTCGCCGACGATCATCCCCTCATAGACCGTCGTTCCGGGTGTGATGAAGAGATGCCCCCTCGGTTCCAGATGAAACAGGGCGTAGGAGGTCGACGGTCCCGGCCGGTCCGCCACGATCGATCCTGAAAACCGCGTCGGGAAATCTCCCCGGAATTCTTCGTATCCCGCGAACAGCGAATTGAGAATCCCGGTGCCTTTCGTATCGGTCAGAAACTCACCGCGATAGCCGATCAGCGATCGCGACGGGATGGAAAACTCGGCGCGCACCCGCCCGCTCCCATTGTTCACCAGATTCATCATGCGGCCCTTGCGTAAAGACAATTTTTCAGTGACGATTCCCAAAAACTCCTCGTTGCAGTCCACAAACAGATGTTCGATGGGTTCCAGCTTCTTCCCGGCCTTTTCCTTGTAGATAACCTGCGGCCGCCCGACACTCAACTCGAACCCCTCCCGCCGCATGGTCTCGATCAGAATCACCATCTGAAAATCACCGCGCCCCTTGACGATGAACGCATCATGATCCGGACTCTCCTCGACCCGGATCGACACGTTCTTCAGCGTTTCCCGATACAGACGCTCGCGCAGCTTCGTCGAATGCAGGATGTCGCCTTCCTGCCCGCTCAGCGGCGACGTGTTGATCGTGAACTCCGTGCTGATCGTCGGTTCGTCAACCGATATGCGCTCAAGTCCAACCGGACTGTCCTGCGTGCAGATCGTATCGCCGATCTTGACGTCCTTGATCCCCGAGATGACGATGATGTCGCCCGGTTCGGTCTGCTCGAGATCCTTCAGACTCATGCCCTCGTAAGCCTGAATCCTCGTGACTTTGAGGGGTAATTGCTCGTTCTGCTCGGTGATGCACACGAGCGTCTCGTTCGCGCGAACCGACCCGTTGAATACCCGGCCGATGGCGAGGCGGCCGAGGTAGTCCGAGTATCCCAGGTCCGACACGAGCATCTGGAAGGGCGCGGAGGGATCGTACTTCGGTTTGGGAATGTCGTGCAGGATCGACTCGAACAGCACATGAAGATCGGTCTCGGTCCCGTCGAGCGTGCGCCGGACGAGTCCCTCGCGGCCGATGGCATAGAGCACGGGAAACTCGAGCTGATCGTCGTCAGCGCCGAGATCGATGAACAGATCGTAGATTTCGTCCAGAACTTCCGCGGGACGAGCGTCCTTGCGATCGATCTTGTTGATCACGACGACGACCCCGAGACCTTTTTCGATGGCTTTTTTCAGCACGAAGCGGGTCTGCGGGAGCGGGCCTTCGGAGGCGTCCACGAGCAGGATTGCGCCGTCCGCCATCGACAGCGCGCGCTCGACTTCGCCACTGAAATCGGCGTGCCCGGGCGTGTCGATGATGTTGATCTTGACCGGCCCGAGACGGATCGAGCAATTCTTGGCGGCGATGGTGATGCCGCGTTCGCGTTCGAGATCCATCGTGTCCATGAGCCGCTCTTCGAGTTTCAGACCGGGCCGGAATACGGCACTCTGTTTGAGCATCGCATCGACGAGGGTTGTTTTCCCATGATCGACGTGCGCGATGATGGCGATGTTGCGGATGCTGTCGTTCGTTGCGGTCGGTTTCAACTGGATGCCCTCCGTTTCGGCAGTTCGAGCCGGCTGCAATATAATCCGAACGGAGCGAAATGCAAGAGGAATGACCGTTTGTGATTCACGGACCGAGGCATTATATTTCGAGCTCATGAGGGAATCGGGATGAATCTGCTGAATGAACTCAGGGCCCTGATCGACGCGTTGGATTCCGAAGGAATCGAGTATGCGCTTTGCGGCGGCCTGGCCATGGCCGTGCATGCCTTCCCCAGATCGACCGTCGATATCGATCTCATCGTCCGGCGATCCGATTTCGACCGAATTCGCGCCATCGCCGTCGATCTCGGGTATACGATCGATGCCGGGAGCAAGAAACTTGCGGAGGGACGGATCGACATGCATCGACTGACTCGGATCGACCCGGAAACCCACATCCCTTTCGATCTGGACTTCATGTTCGTGTCGGAAGCGATTCAGACTGTCTGGGATTCGCGTGTCCGATTATCCTGGAATTTCGGTCAACTCTCGACTGTATCAATCGACGGATTGATTGAACTCAAACGCATGCGGAGCAACGGACAGGACAGGGACGATATCGTCCTGCTGGAACGATTGCGCGATGAAGGTTGACATGAGACCCGAAGCTGTCACGAAACGGCTTCAACGGGTCAGTGAGCTGTTCGACCTGTGCATCGCACTGGGCGCCGATCGGCTCCGGAAAAGGATGCAGCGAGACATTCGTCAGCCGAACCAACCGGTCGACAAGACAGCCCACGAACCACGCTCGAACTAAACTCTTTTCCGCCCCGCCGATTTCCGTTTCGGTTTCGGTTCCGGGGATTCTTCCGCCGTAATCCGGATCAGTTCGCCGATCCACTCCCGATCTTCGAACCCGTCCCGGATCAGAAAATGCGGTTTTGCGCCGGGGTAAGGGAAATCCTCTTCTACCTGCCCGATGAAGGCCCGGCCGGCGTCGGTCGGGCGCACGAGCAACCGGTTGTCGCAGATCAGCGCGACGATCTTGCCGTTGCAGTAGACGGCGTATTCCCCGAACATTTTCCGCGACCGGATGTCACCGGCCTCCTCCATCTGCTCCACGATGTAATCAACCAGATCCTTGTCAGATGCCATGGTAGTCCTCCCACGCCAATTCATGCTACGCCCATGATCGCACATTCAAAGAGCCTTCTCATCACAGACACGTCAACCACTCAGTAAAATCGGTCCGTCCCGCCCGTTCGACCAGTTCCCTGAGGGGTGCACGAGCGACAAAATGGCGGATCACCGTGACATACCGCCGATAATCCTCGCGCTCTTGCGATTCGACAACCCGAACGATACCGTCACGGTCCAGAACAGGCGCGGCATCGATGAGTTGATCCGCCGCGAGAAGCGCGAATCCTTCAAAGAACCAGATCGGCCCCATTGCGTCTTCATTCCCTTGAAGAATCCGGATATGCAAACGGTGCGCAAACTCATGGGTGATCAGTTTTTCATATGCATCCGGTTCGATGCCCTGCGGAAAGAGCATCGAATAGAGCGCAGGTGAAACACTGATGAGGGTGTCCTTTTCGAGCGCCGCGCAGTAGGTGGAAGGAATCGGAACATCCTCCCCGACACCGCACAACATCCGCAGTTTTTCATCGAACTGCCGTTTGTCACTGAAGACACGCCATGCCTGCGCGAACGGCCGGGTCATGCAGTCCTGCCAACCGTGCTCCCGCGCGAATCGCATGAGGCGGCGTTGCGCACGGAGGCACACGTCACGAAATGCGGAACGATCGCATTCCAGCCCCTCATCGAGTTGGATCGGGATGGCGAACACTCCGGGATCCTGCTGCATCCGATTACCCTCGCTCGACCACGCGCCCGTCCCGGATCGGCCAGATTTCACAGGAATCCCAATCCGGCCAGCCTCCGAAGCACTGCAGGTCGATCTGCATGAGACGGCAGTATTCTTCCGCGTCGCCCATCGAAAGGAACGCGGCGACGGGATCGAAACCGAAGAGGTCCCCTTTGGACAGGTGTGCGCGCACGAGCATGAATCCGTCCTGCGGAGGGTTTTTGCACACGAGAGCATCCGCCTGACGTCGATCGGAATCGGATATCGGCGTCATGGTTCGGGCGGTTCCCAGAGTTCGACGCGGTTGCCTTCGGGATCCATCACCCAGCCGAACTTCCCGAATTCGGATTCCTCGACTTTGTCGTCCACCTCACACCCCTCCGTGCGGAGGAGTTCGAGCAGCGCACGGAGATTCTCGACGCGATAGTTGATCATGAACCGCGCCGTACCGGGTGAAAAGTAGTCGCTGGTGTCCTCGAAGATGCTCCAGACTGTCGATCCGGTACCGGAGGGATTTTCCGGAGAGGCCCATTTGAACACCGTTCCTCCCCAGGACTCCAGATCCAGCCCGAGATGCGTCTGATACCATTCGCGTAGTTTTCGGGGATCTTTCGCTTTGAAAAATATCCCGCCGATACCGGTCACTCGTTTCATGCTTCACCTGATTCCTGATGGTTCCGTTGCGAGCACGTGCAGCGATGCGCGACACAGACAGCATACAGGATGATGAGGGTTGAATACCACCGATTCTCCGGCCGATCATCCGGGCATCCCGTCTCCGCGAGCTTCCAACTCCGGTCTGCCGGACCGTAGTGGACAAGCCTGCGGAACCCGCTGAGCACGACTATCAACACAGCACTTCGCATAACCGGCCGGAAATGAAACATCGCGAAGTTGCCAGTCCGGGTTGATGCGGTTTGCCGGGCCGATCAATGGGATTAATCCCAGGATATATTATGCCCCCGATAAGCTCTGTTTTAAATGATGCTAAAAGCCTTTAAACAAGGTCGAAAACAATTTTTAAAGCTTCGTCAATTTTCTCCATGATCCCGTCTTCCAGTTTGCCTCGTATTTTGACGAATCGAGCGCGATGATCAATAGGACGTGTCTGCAAGCAATCTGCCACCGATTTCTTGGATAACCCGTTACTCGTGGATGGAACAATATCCACATTCGTGATGATGCCGGCTTTTCTCACGCTCCACTCTGTCAGAGGAACCACCTGAATGACCGGGACTCGTGCATTATACGTGTTGTTTGTGACAATCACGCAAGGCCGGATCTTTCCCGTTTCCGAACCCTTTGAAGGATCAAGATTGACATCGATAACCATCCCACGCGTTAACGTGTTCATCTGGGCCACTCTGATACCGCTGCATTCGTCCATTCTTGCGTTTCATCGTCTTCTTCATAGATTTCGGCATACAATGCAGCCGACTCGCGCAAGCGCTGATTGGCCAATTCTGAAGACAGGCGATCAAGGGCCGTCCGTACGACGTCGCTTTTATCTTTAAATCCATAGCGTTTGCATTGTTCAATAAATTGAATATGCGATTCTTTAAGGCTGAACTTGGCTTGAATCATGAGCACCTCCGAACAGGTCCTATTATTGATCCTGTTTTAGGAACCTATTATACGGCCTAAACGATGAGAAGTCAAGGTTTATATAAGGAAATTGCCAGAATCATCTGCCGCTGCGTATCAATGGCTGGAATCAAGGCGTTTTTCGTTTTTTTCTATACTCATCATCCCGTTGGATCTTCTGCATCGAAAAACATTCTTGGAAATCGAGTCGCTGCAAAGACACCGGCGATCAGAACGACCAACCCAATACCGGGAAAAAAGTAAACCCCTGGGTGCACACCGGGTTCCAATACACTTACTTCCGGATGTCCCGGCATGTAATAAACATTCACGCTGCTGGACTCCGGGTACTGATTCACGCGTTTGACTGCTGCTTTGCGGCTATAGAAGATTTCACCATAAGCGATGTGCTTCCCGATGATCTCCTTGCCATCGACTTCAAACTGGTAACGGATTCTGGCTCGATAAGAGGTGCTCCGCCCATGTCTTCCAGTCGTGTGTCTCAATCGAGAGGTACTGACTTTTGATTCGACAATTACCCCTTGCGATACCGGCCAGTTCACACTCGCCTTGGCTCGATTGAGATCGCGAGCTCCGTTGATAACTGCCAACACACCAGCCAGAATGATTGCAAATGGAATGACATGCACGATGAAAAAACGTCCTTTTCGGGAAAGACCATCATGTGATACACGAGTCATCACACACTCCTTTATTGATTTTCCGGCGGTTCCCAGAGTTCGACGCGGTTGCCTTCGGGATCCATCACCCAGCCGAACTTCCCGAATTCGGATTCCTCGACTTTGTCGTCCACCTCACACCCCTCCGTGCGGAGGAGTTCGAGCAGCGCACGGAGATTCTCGACGCGATAGTTGATCATGAACCGCGCCGTACCGGGTGAAAAGTAGTCGCTGGTGTCCTCGAAGATGCTCCAGACTGTCGATCCGGTACCGGAGGGATTTTCCGGAGAGGCCCATTTGAACACCGTTCCTCCCCAGGACTCCAGATCCAGCCCGAGATGCGTCTGATACCATTCGCGTAGTTTTCGGGGATCTTTCGCTTTGAAAAATATCCCGCCGATACCGGTCACTCGTTTCATGCTTCACCTGATTCCTGATGGTTCCGTTGCGAGCACGTGCAGCGATGCGCGACACAGACAGCATACAGGATGATGAGGGTTGAAAACCACCGATTCTCCGGCCGATTATCCGGGCATCCCTCCCTCGCCGGTTATGGTCTCGAAGTAATACGCTACAAACTCGAACTCAGGCCCGGGATGATCAAAGTACTCCTCATGGTCCCGGCGAAACTCGTCCGGACTTTGGTTCGCTTCACCCCTCCAGAGTGCTTCGGGAATCGAATCCCATCGGCACACCTGCATCCCCGTGATACGAATCGATGCTCGTCGCGTCAGGGATCGATCGAATACATCGTAGATGGCACCGATCACCAGGGGATCGTTGTAGTCGTCCTCGCGGACTGCCACATCCTCCAATCGCGCCACACTCGCAGTTTTCTCGCCCCGGATGATCTGCTCGACCAGATGATCGCCGACGAACTGAATCCGAAGTCTCTTCACCCCGGTCTGCCGTTTGCATGAATGCTCTTGAATCGACATTGCAACTTCCTTATTTCAAACCGTTCCCATGTGTTGATTGAATACGGCGATCGTCAGTTCCTCGAGAAACACCATGTGCTCATACATAATAAGCCGGTTGCAAGTCGGGTTAATGTCCAATCTGCGTCATATAACAGGCTTCTCTCAGGAGGTCTCGGTCAACTCGATCTCGAAGAACCGGAACATCGCCAGCAGAAAGATCTCAGGGGCATCCAGAAACGCCACGTGATCCGCGAACGGTATATTGAGAAACCGAACCTTGTCGTTCATCTCCCTGAACCGGACCAGACTCGCGGGATTGGTCAGATTATCGTCGTCACCCCGCACAACGAGCATCTCGGCATCGATATCCCGAACCCGCTCCCCGGGATGACCGTCGGCCGAAAGATCGGTCCACATCGCCAGCACCCGTTCGGCGAACCGGTCGAAATCCGGAGCTGGATTGAGTCGCATATACGCCCGATAACTGTCCGGAAACATCTCCTTCCAGGCGTCACCGGTCATCCCCGTGACCATCTCCCAGCACGGCTCGGATTCACTCATCTCCCAACTCGCCCCGATCGTGACGACCTTGAGCAACCTCGGATCGCGCCGCACCGCATACCGATACGCGGTGATCCCGCCGTCACTGAATCCCAGAAGATGGAACTGCTTCAGATCGAGATGATCGATGATCCGAGCAAGATCGTCCGTCAGAATCCGATATGAGAGGGGTTGCCGACCCTGCTCGGATCGGCCATGAGCCCGGCTGTCGATTCCGATGAGCCGGAAGTGGCAGGCGACCGGCGGGAGGATCGGATTGAAGTCCTCGATCGTTCCGAAACCGCCGTGCATCAGGATCAGAACCGGTTTCGACGGATCGCCCTTTTCCTCGATATATATTTCAGCATCATCAATCGGGACGATGCGTCCCGAGACATGGTCGAAATGATAGGGATGTTTCATTGATTTGCTCCGATGCGGTTCCACCAGGTTCATTTCAGAACCCTTCCTTCCGGGGATCCCAGCCAAACACGCGAATCATGATGTCCCGATTCCTTTCCTTTGGCTTCATCTTCGCGGGTCATACCGATACAGCCAGTACACCAAAAGTCCGGGATTCCTGTCAAGGGATCGACAAATCCTTCAGTCAACCCCGCAGCACAATCGTCTCGAAATCCAGATACGGCTTCAATACCATCGTCCCCCCGCCTTCCGAGATGATCGTCGCGACCGCCGCCCCATCGCGCACCCGGGCTCCACCGATATGCGTCACACTCGTCCCTGCATAAACCTCCGGACGCATGAATGTCGAAGGTCCTAATACCAGAGCCGCGCGCGGATTGCCGAGTTGCCCCAACAACTCGTCGATCGTCCCCGTGATGATCGACGTGGCGGTGATGATCGCGACATCGCAATCCGAAAGCGCACTGCAGCCCTCTTCCGGAGCGATCGTGCCGGGCTTCTCACGATCGAGTTCCAGAATGTCCAATCGACACCCGATTTCCCTGATCCGCGGGATGAGGGGCCCGAAAAAACCGACCATGACCACCCTGTCAGATGCGCGAATCTCAATGAGATCCATGACGTTGAGGGCAGTGGATTCCGGAGGCGTGATCCCTGCATTGAGCGCATTGGCGGTGGCCAGTCCGATGGTTCGCGAGAGGACCCCTGTGGGACGAATCAGCAGATCGAGAAGATCTCCTGCCGCACTCCCCGCAAGCGTCCCGGCTCTGGGTTCGTGCGTGCAATTGCCGCCCGATCCCTGCGGTGTCCAGGCCAGCCCGGTGTTGCCATCGTCGAGTCGCACGCAGGTGTAACCTACTCCGATCCGCACATCCGCCACAATCCGCCCGTCAATGACAGGCTGCAGATAATCAGCAATCTTCCCGGCTATCGTCTGTTTCATGAATTCTCCCTCTTTACCCGATCCAGAACCGTATCCCGGCATGAAACCTAGCACTCAACACGACCTCACTGCAATCCTCCTGAAGCCTCACATCCTTCCTTTTTGTTTCGGGTACGGTATGATGCATACAGGATCACGGACCGTATCCATTAAAGAATTCAAAGGAGACTCATCGATGTCAACACCCGGACAGGAATGCCGGTTTCGGATCTGGTTGCCGGAACAGGCGAACGGTGTGCTGGATATGCTGTTACGGCTGAATCAGGCGGACCCCTCATTTTATGATGCGCTGGAAGCCCTGATCGTGAGAGATCCCGTGGCGAAGCGATTGACACTCACACCACGGGATCACGGCAGAGATCTTCCCGTGCATCTTTATCCGGATCTCGAGACGGTCTTTCTGAATCCATTGTCCGATGGAGCAATCAGGCCCGACAAACAGACTCTTTACGGGAGAGGACTGTTGATCGAGACCCAAGATGAATCAGGGCGTAGAAGTCTAGCGCTGGAGGATCTGATGATCATTACCGAGGCGGAGTATCGCCGGACGGCCGGATGACGGATTCCGACAGCATCCGCACCGGACGGCCTTCGATGTATCCGCGGTATCCTTCCGGACAGAGTTGAAATCTCGGACCGTCGTCATCGGCCCACTCGAACCCATAGAGTTCGGGTTTACAGGCGTTCATCACATCCCACAGCGACACGATCGCAGACTCGAAATCCTTGTCATCGAAGGGAGGACCCTGAAACACCATCATTCTGCAGGCTGGCAGATCGATGATTTCAAACCCCGCGGGGATCTCTCCGCTGAAGTCCGAAGCGACCTCGACGCCCTGCACATACTCGGATGTCCCGGGTGTCCGGAACCGGAGCGGCAGCCACATTCCCATCGGTTCGTGCAGCGCGTTCCGGATTCCTCCGAGTGTTTCCCAGACATCGCACCCGACTTCCTCGCAGTATTCGAAATAGTTCGTCGCCTTCCTGCCTCTCCGGATGACGGCTTTCCGGTCGGGTCTGTCCAGCACTTGAATGAACACGGTCTGAAGGTTTTTTTCCGCACACATGACATGTTCTCCTCGCTGCCTCTGTGTATAGTACTGTCTGAGCCGCTGAGGCATGAACAGCTTGACAGGTGAATCGGAACGGCGGAAACGGTTGGGTGTCATACCGAACTCTCTGGCGAATGCGCGGGTAAAGCCTTCATGCGAGTCGAACACGAAGTCGAAGGCCACATCGATGACCTTGTGGGAGGTGTCCCGGAGCATGCGGGCCGCATCGGAGAGCCGGCGCAACCGGATGTATTCGAAGGGGGATTTCCCGGTGGCGTCGCGAAAGATCCGGGATGCATGCCACTGTGAGTAACAGGCGGCCCGGGCGAGTTCCGCCATCGTGATCCGGTCGCCCAGATGCGTTTCGATGAACGCCAGCATCTTTTCGGCGACCTGAATTTTCTCCCATCGAGTCATCATCGTCGGTTCCTCTTCATGCGACAAGGAGTACCGTAGATTGTATCAGACTTCTTGACCGCGCGTGCTGTTTTTATCAACCGAGAAATCCGGGGTACGATTTTTCGCTTCCTCGGGTTAATCCGGATCGGAAATACTACATCGATGCTTGACTCGACACTCTCTCACGCGTATATTTATTGGTGTTTCAGGCTAATTTTCAGGGGAGTTCCTTTTATAGACCATATGATGTCGAGGAGGAGAAAACGATGAGGACGAACGTTGTTCTGGTATCGGTGTTGTGGTTGTTGATTGGATCGAGTGCATTCGGGGCGGATCGGGATGACCGGAATCCCGGAGGATTCACAGTGACCGGATCCGGAGCGGAGGTCAGTCTGAACGCATCGTCGAACACGAGCCCAAAGCTGACGTTTTACGAAAATGGAACGGTGCGATGGACGCTTTATCAGAATCATATGACCGACAATTTCAGTCTCAGTTCGGCAACCCACGCCGGATTGCTCACCATCGATCAGAATGGTGGCATGGCTCTCGATTACTCCGGCACGACTAATGGTCTGACCGTCACAGGAAGCACGGATCAAGCTCTGGTCTCATTCGAGAACACGTTCGGAACACCTACCGATACCACGACAGCACTTTCTGCCGGAATCTCAAGCGCCACTGCATCATCCGATAGCGTCGCGATATATGGGCATAATAGCGGACTGGGCTATGGAATCTATGGAAGAAACGATCTCTACTCGACATATGGTTTGTTAGGAGGGAGCTGGTTTGGTGTTTTAGGATCTGGAACTGAAACAGCAGGAGTTCTCGGCACCTTTTCATATGGCGTGTACGGAGAACATGATGAACGTGAAAACTGGGGTGCACTCGGCACTGATAATTACGGGGTGGTCGGCGTTTTGAGATCGAGTGCTGTCGGGAATTACGCGATTTATGGGAGCGGGGTTAATAATGAAGCCTTTGGTTCGAGCTACGCTTATGATGGGTCACTAGGCGGGGTTAAGGGAATCAATCCTAATGGGAATACTTTCACTTTTGGGGTTGCGGGTTTCTCAAGCCTGACTTCCAACCGAAGCGGAGCTTCTCTGGGATCTAATAACAGCAGCTCATTCGGTTGTCTGGCGTACAGAGCATCAAATGGAACGACCTATGGTGGATACTTCACCAGCTATACTTCCGGTACAGGTGTCGCCCTGGCCGGCAGCGGGCAGCTCATGGGCGGATGGATACGAGGTGAAAGCTATGGACTCTATCTCCAGGGCGACCGATACGCCCAATACGCACAAGGTGACACCTACGCTTCCGGCGTCGTCGCCATGGTCCAGGACACCGGGAACGAACGAAAGGTGATGTACGCCCCGTCGTCCTCCACGGTCGATGTCTACTCCTACGGAATCGGACAAATCTCGAAAGGCACCGCACAGCCCCGGTTCGATGCGGGATTCAGGAATCTGGTCGCGGACAAGGACTCGATCGTCGTCACAATCACACCGATCGGTCAGAGCGCCCAGCTTTTCATTCAGGAAATCACTGCGGACGGTTTTACAATCCGAAGTGAAACGGACGATGCGCCCGATGTCCGCTTCACCTGGATCGCGATCGGAAAACGCAAAGGATTTGAAAACCACAAAGCGCCGGACGAAATTCTCGATGCACAGTTCGATGCGAACATGAGCCAGGTCACGCTCAGCGACAGCGATAAAACACGGGATGCCCTCGGAATGTACCGTCAGGACGGAACGCTGAAGTTCGGGCCGGTACCGCAGGAATCATCTCAGGAATTGTCGGAATAGCGAGGGTATCCATCATGAAACCACTTTCATGCTACCCCCGCGGACGGATCGGCCCGGCCCGCATTCTCTGGATACCGGCGCTGATCGCTCTGTTTCTGCCCCAGTCGATCCTCGGAGCACCTGTAAGCTGCACGCTCGAATCGGATTATTCCGCCACGGTCGATCCGGGTATGACGATCCAGGTCCCGGATCTCTCGACGATCACCGTCGAAATCGACGCAACACTCAATCTGATCGGCACGAGCGGTTCCAGGATCACCGTGACCAACGACGGAGCCGGAACCTATACTTTTGAAGTGTTCGGCACCATCGCCGCGCGTCATACGATCTTCGAATACATGAACGCATCGGGAATCCGGGTCGCCGAGTTCGGCACGATCGACACAGCGAACAATTTCTCGGATTGCATCTTCCGCAACGGTGCATCGGGCGGCGCGTGTCTCACGGTCGAAAACACTCAGGATTTCCGTGCCGGCCATCTCGGATCCATCACGGGAACGCAATGGGAGTCCGGCTCGACATACAACGCACGGAAGACCATCAATCAGGGGTACTTGCAGTTTGCATCCTATTCGGGAGCCTTGGGTGGCGAGTCATTCGACGATGACGCCAACGACCGGATCTCATGGGGTGCCACAGCAACGCCGACTCCGACCGCGACACCCGCCGGAACCGGCACGCCTACGCCACTGCCCGTGCCGGCCGAAACACCGCACGGTCTCGGCCTGATCGTGATCGTATTGTCCGCTCTGCTGCTGCTAACGGGAACGAAACGAAAGAACGGCTGATCCGGCGGCGATCGTTTATCCGCCAACGATCTCGTTCAATCCCTCGATGACCCGGATCATCTCCTCCGGCAACGCGACGGTAATCCGTTTCCCGATACGTTCTGTGCTGAGTGTTCGAATCTGACTGATCTTCACCCACGAGCGTTTCGGTAAACCCGGAGTCGTCAATTCGAGAGTCAATGGAAAACCGGCTCGCTGAGGCTGGCTTGTCAGCGCAACCGCAATCACCGTACCCGATCGGTCGTTAAAAACATCCTGACTGACAATCAGTACAGGGCGAAGCCCGGTTTGTTCCTGCCCCAATGTCGGATCGAGATTCGCCCAGCGGATCTCACCTCTCAGGATTCGGGCCATTGGTCGATCTCCCCGGCAATGCCCTCCTCCGCCAATCCCTTCTCAATCGTCGGATCGAGCTTCGCGCACTCCGTCACAAGACGATTCCGTTCGACCCGTTCGAGTTTCTCACGAACGGATTCCTGAATGGCAACACTTCGATTGAGAAATTGCTTTCCTACGATCATCCGATCAAGTTCGTCCAGCAGATCCTGATCGAGCGTGATTGCGATCTTCGCCTTTCTCATGGATCACCTCCTGGTATGATAATACGTCATACCATCATGAGGTGTCAACGGCTGGAAGGTGCGGTCAATCGGTATGCTTCTCCTTATCCAGCCCGCAAAATCCCCTCATCAATCGTTCCAGACCTTGCGACATGCTGGTCCACACGTCATCGCCGATCGAGTCTCCATGGGTCGATCGATTCAATCCTTCCATGAAGCAATCGAACAACTGCTCCAGGGCTTCCAGGATCTCGCAACAAAGCCTGCCGCGCACCGTATCTCGAATATGGACGATCCCCGACGCCACGATCGCACCGAACAGATTTCTGACCAGCGGCGCGAGACAGTTCGTTCCAACCTCGTAAAACATGTCCCTCACCCGGGCACCATCGCTCTCCGCCAGCACCCATTCCCGAAGTCTCCCGATCCGCCCGATCACCCACCGGATCGCATCGATCCCCTCCACATAACCCTCACCCGGGCATGTCCCATCGACCCAATCCCGGATGTCCGGCAACGCCCCGCCACTGTATACCGCATCCGTCAGCCGTCCCAGAGCACACAGTCCGTCCGCACCGCGTCTGAGGCGCCGGATCAGCTCGTTCATGGCGACACATTCTACGGGTGGCCAGTCATACGACCCCACTTTTTTCGGGCGTCGCAGCCGGATGCTGTTCTCCGGATCAAACACGTACACACCGTTCGAATCGACTCCATACGCGACCACGGCATGCCCGCCGCTGGATCGCTGTGCCGACAGAACGACCGGGGAGCCTGAGCAGAGCAGTTCCTCAATCCGGGATGCCATGCGATCGCCCGCGATTCGTTCGGTGATCAATTCACAGCCGTACTCCCGCATGCAATACCGGCGCGACCACTCGTCGAACTCGAATCCTGTTGCGGCGACCACCCGATCTTCTGATGGAATCGCCCGGATTCTGTAAGGCATGCGCAGTCGTTCGATGACATCCCAGGTCTCGTCCGTTTCACCGCGAGCGGTCAGGAGCATCGCGATGCATGCCGGCAGACAGGCCATGTTGACGGCCTGCATCCGGTAGGTCACGGGCAGGATCGGCATCGCGGTTTACAGCCTGTCAGATTCCGGAAAAGGGCGATCGATCAGCGGGATCGGCGACCGAGATGGAACGCGCCGACCAGTCCGGCCAGGAGCACCATCGAGGCAATCTCGACCCCGAGAAAATACTGGCTGAACAGGACTCGACCGAGTTCCCCCGGCTGGATCACGGTTCCCTGCAGGATGGCCGTTTTATTGATGACCAGAAGATAGATCAGCTCACCCAGAAGGATCGCCGCCAGGATGAAGGGCCCGATCCAGTCGCGGATATCGAACCAGGCCGCTTCCTGGCGCTCGGATTCTTTCCCGACATTGAGCATCATCATGACGAACAGGAAGAGCACCATGATCGCGCCGGCGTAGACGATCACCTCGAGCGCGGCGACGAACGGCGCACCGAGCACGAAGAAGATCAGTCCGATCGAGAAGAACGAGACGACCAGATAGAGCAGCGCATGCACCGCGTTGCGACGCGTGATCGTCATCAGTGTCGACAGAACCGCAACTGCCGCCGCCACAAAAAACGCAATCGTCATCCCATCTCCCCTCTCACGGCGTCAGCGCGTGCAGATCGACCGGGGCTTCTTCGTTTTCGGCCTGACCTTTGCCCTTGCCGCCGATCGCCACCCCCGCCACCTTGTAAAAATCATGATCGTGATACTTGCCCGGACCGCTGATCAGCAGATGCTCCTTCTCATAAACCAGATTCTCGCGTGCATAATCCGACATCTCGAAATCCGGCGTCAACTGGATCGCGTATGTCGGACACGCCTCCTCACAATAGCCGCAGAAGATGCACCGCGAGAAATTGATCCGGAAGAATTCGGGATACCGGCGGCCGGTCTCGTCTTCGGTCGCCTGCAGCGAAATGCAATCGACGGGGCAGGCCGCGGCGCACAGATAACAGGCAACGCAGCGCTCATTGCCCTCGGGATCCCGCGTCAGAACGATCCGGCCCCGGTAGCGCGGCGCGAGATACGGCTTGACCTCCGGGTACTGCTCGGTCACCCGCCGATGGAACGTGTGCATGAACACCCGGAACATGCTTCGAATCATGCCGATCAACATAAAACCTCCATCCGATCACCTCGCCAGCACGACCGCGCCGGTCACAAGCAGATTCAACAGGGTGAGGGGTAACATCGCCTTCCACGCGAAACTCATGAGCTGATCGTAACGAGGCCGGCCCAGCGATGCCCGGAGCAGGATGAAAAACGCCAGAAACACAAACACTTTCATGCCGAACCAGACCAGCCCCGGAAGCCAGGGCCCCAGCCAGCCGCCGAAGAACAGGGCGACGATCAGCGAGGAAATCAGGACGATCCCGAGATACTCTCCGACGAAGAACATCCCGAACTTCATTCCGCTGTATTCCGCGTGAAATCCCGCAATCAGTTCGCTCTCGGCTTCCGGCAGATCGAACGGGATCCGGTGCGTTTCCGCGATGCCCGCGATCAGAAACGTCAGGAAACCCAGGAACTGCGGCACGACAAACCACATTCCCTGCTGTGCCGTCACGATGTCCCGCAGGTTGAACGACCCCGCCAGCAATACGACACCCGCCAGACTCAAACCCATGAACACCTCGTAACTGAGCATCTGGGCGGACGCGCGAAGTCCTCCGATAAGCGAATACTTGCTGTTGGAACTCCAGCCCGCCAGCACGATGCTGTAGACGGACAGAGACGACATTCCGAGAAAGAACAGCAGGCCGATATTGAGATCGACCACGCCGATGCCGGGTGCGAACGGGATCACCGCAAACGACATGAGCACACAGACGATGATGATCGCAGGCGCCAGAATGAACACCGCCTTGTCCGCAAACGGCGGCAACCAGTCCTCTTTCATGAAAATCTTGATCATGTCCGCCACGACCTGCAGCAGGCCGAAAGGACCCACGCGATTCGGGCCGTAGCGGTCCTGCCAGAGCGCGAGCAGCCTGCGTTCGAGCCAGATCATCGCTGCGGCCATCGTCAGCAGCACGGCCAGCACGCCGATCACATTGAGCACGCTCAGCACCCACGGAACGGCCAGCCATTTCGTGATCCACGCGATCATGCGCCCGCTCCTTTCCGCAACTCGACCCCTTCGCCGAACGCCAGACCCTCACACCCCGGAATCCCCACCGGAAATGCCGCAACACCCCGAGCGATTCGATCGGATATGCGCACCGTACATCTCACTTCACAGGCGCCGCATCGCACGATCGAACCAGCACCTTCTTCCAGTTTCCACGTCGTCGCATCGTCCGGATTGACCATGATATATGGCTCCGGAACGAGCGATCCGATCGCCTCACCCCTCACGCTGAGCGGTTCCGAGCCGAAAATCAGGTAGAGGGGAATCAATCGGAGCGACTCACCGCGTTCCGCTGTGTCTGGAGGGATGTCCGAGAAATACGGGGATTTCCGATCGGTACCCTCGACGAGACGCACGCCGGAACCGGTGTGTTCCGTGAGCGATGCCTGCATGGCGAGATACTGCTTGTACCCCGCCTGACCGGAATTCAGGCCCGGGGTCCAGACGAACGTCGTCAGTGCGCCCGAAACATTCGACCCTTCCATCGAAAACGCGAGCGGCGCGTCGGGATCCGGTGGCACACCGGGTTCATGCACATCCCGGTTCGCCGTCATCGAGGTTCTTCCGCTGAACCGGTGCGTTTGTCGAGGGAATCGCTCCTTGGTATCCATGACTCCCGGTGCCGCATCGCGCACGCGCTTCAAGCCGGGGAAATCCGCCGTCAACTCCGCGATGATCCGATCGAGCGTCGGCGATTCCATTCCGCCCGTTCCGAGCCATTTCCATGCCGGCAGCACCTCACCCGGCGGGGTCGCCGGGAAAAACCGCTGGGCACGCCCTTCGGAATTGACCACCGTTCCTGCCGAGGCAGCAGGGGACGCCACGCGGACGAACCGTTTCGCCTTTTCCGTCGAGCGCGTGTCGATGCAGTCCAACACGACGGTCTCGGGAGTCGCGGCGAACCATCGTTCCGCTTCGGCAGCGCCCGCAATCCGAAACAGATCGGTCTCGACCACCAGCGCCGCCCTGACATCGGGCAGGACGCGGTTTTTCCCCTCGAACAGGGGTTTCGGATCGAGCATCATCAGGCCAATCGTATTCCAGTCCGGGACGACGAGCGCCAGACGGGCGGATTTGCCGCAGGTCTCCAGCGCGATCATGATGTTCGAGACGGCCTGGAGAATACCCGGTTCGAGCGCGGACATGCCCGTCACGACGACCGGCATTTCGGCGTTCAGCAGCATCCGTGAGATCGCTTCTGCAGTCCGGGTTGATTCCGAATCGAGATCCGCGACGGGTGGCGCATTCGGGTCGATCAGGCGGGTCACGGCATAGGCGATCCGGGCGATCCGGGCGGGATCCGCCGTCTGCACGTGCGATGCTTCGGAACCGAGTGTCGTCGGCACACTCGACACGATGGCGAGGGGGCCTCGATCGTTCTGAATGACGGTGCGCACGGCGGCGGCGTGCCAGTCGGGGATTCCGAGTGCGGCAGCGGCTTTTGCCGGGACATTATCGAGACTTCGGTGGATGGCGAGACCCAGGCGGGGAGCGGTCTGAATGACATCCTCGCCGAAAATGCACACCGCATCGGCATGCTCGACATCATGCACGCTCGCGATCCGTGAAGCATGTCTTTTGAGCATCGAGAGGATCTCACCGGCGGTGTCATACTCGCGCCCCGTCATCCCGGCATAAAAGCGACTCGCACCGACCCGTTTCCAGATCGCATAATTCGTTTCGAGCGAGGCGCGGGGGGAGCCGATCCCGATGTCGCAGTTACGGATCAAATCTGCGCCGACATTCCCCTCATCCGCATTCTTCCGGTTCTGTCCGGCATGAAGATACTCGTAGCCGAACCGGCCGCGGTCGCACAGGAAGTATCCGTTGATTTCGGGATGAAAGCGATTGATCGTGCGCCGGACCGTGCCGTAGCGTTCGCCGAGCGTGATGTTGCAGCCCACGCCGCAATGCGGACAGATGGACGGCGTGGCACTCAGGTCCCATTTGCGCGTGTAGCGTTTGCGAAAGGTCTTGTCGGTGAAAACGCCGGTCGGGCAGACTTCGACCAGATTCCCGCTGAATTCGCTTTCCAGTCTGCCCGGTTCGGCGCGGCCGAAGTAGACGTGATTGCGCGAGGATTGAGAGCTGAAATCCCGTCCGCCCGCCACGTCGCGATAGTAGCGTTCGCAGCGGTAGCACTGGATGCAGCGGTTCATTTCGTGATGGATGAACGGGCCGAGATCCTGGTTGTGGAAGGTGCGCTTGGTGAACCGGAAACGCCGGTAGTTATGCCCCGAGGCGACGGTCATGTCCTGCAGATGACACTCGCCACCTTCGTCGCAAACCGGACAGTCATGCGGATGGTTCGTCATCATCCATTCAATGACTGCGGCGCGGAAGGCCTGGGCGTCGGCATCCCCGATTGAGAATCTGAGGCCGTCCTTCACGGGTGTCATGCAGGCCATCACGAGTTTTCCTTTTGTATCGGCTTCGTTCTGGAACTGCTTCACCGCGCATTGCCGACATGCTCCCACCGATCCGAAGGCGGGGTGCCAGCAGAAATACGGAATGTCGATCCCGGCGGCGATGCAGGCGTGCAGGAGATTCGTGTCGGCCATGACCTGAACCGGCCGGTTGTCGATAAAAATCGTCACCATGTGCGTGTCGCCCTTCATGTCAGTGATTCCCATACGGACAGGCGCGTTTCTCGATGTGCGCCTCGATGTCGGTCCGGAAATACTTCAACGCGCTCTGGAGGGGTTCGATCGCGCCCGGCGCCAGTGCGCAGAACGTATTCCCGGCTCCGAGCATCCGGCAATGGTGTTCGAGCACGTCGATGTCGCCCGGTTGCCCCTCACCCTGTTCGATCGCGACAAGGGTTTTCTCGATCCAGGACAGTCCGTCGCGGCACGGCGTGCACCAGCCGCAGGATTCCTGCGCGAAGAAGCGTTCCAGCGACACGAGCATGGCGACAGGACAGGTGCGGTCGTCGAGGATGATCAAGGTGCCCGTGCCCATCCGGCTCCCCGCTCCCTGGATCGTGTCGAAATCCATCGCCAGATCGAGATGCCCGGGGAGGAGAAAATCCGTGGACGCGCCGCCGGGAATGATGCCCTTGAGCTGATAGCCGTCGAGCATGCCTCCGGCGTGATCGAAAATGAGTTCGCGAAGTGTCGTTCCCATCGGCAGTTCCCAGATTCCCGGCCGTTTCACCCGCCCGCTCACACCGTAGACTTTCGTTCCGGCATCCTTCGATCGGCTGAGTGACTTGAACCATTCCGGGCCGTTCGCCACGATATGCGGGAGGTTGCAGAGCGTTTCCACGTTCTGGACGATCGTGGGTTTGCCGAACAGGCCGCTGATCTGAGGAAACGGGGGTTTGCTCCGCGGGTTGGCGCGCCGTCCCTCCAGCGCATTGATCAACGCGGTTTCCTCACCACAGATGTACCTCCCGGCACTGGAATGCACATGCAGATCGATCGAGACATCCGTTCCGAGGATCTTTTGACCGAGCAATCCCGCTTTTCGAGCCTCCACGATGGCCTCGTGCAGAAAACTCGCCGCGTCGTGGTAATCGTATCGGATGAAGATGTATCCGGTCTGGGCTTCGATCGCGAACGCCGCCAGGATCATGCCCTCGATGAGCTGATGCGGACTGTGCTCCATCAGGAATCGATCCTTGATGGCTCCCGGTTCGAGTTCGTCCGCGTTGGCGACCAGGTATTTCGGCCGGTTTGCGCCGGGCCCCATCGGTACGAAGCTCCATTTCAATCCTGTCGGGAATCCCGCGCCACCGCGGCCTCGGAGTCCCGATGCCTTGACGATCTGCTGCACATCCTGAGGCGTTTTCGAGCGGACGGCGGTTTCGACAGCCCGATATCCGCCGGCAGCGCGATACTCGTCCAGCGTCAGAGGCTTGCCGTCGGGTCTGAAATGCTGCGTCAGCGGCCGTTCCATGCGGTTCATGTCTCCTCCCGCAACCGATCGATGACCCGATCGAGCGTCTCGATGGTGACGTTTTTGTGCAATTCCCGATCCACCATCATGACCGGTGCGAACTGGCAGACCCCGAGACAGGGCACGGGAATCATCGTGAACCGCCCGTCCGCGGTGGTCTGGCCGGGACGGATCCCGAGTCGCTTGAGGAGGTGTGTGCGCAGGGCGATCCCGTCGAGCGCGTCGCAGGTCACGCTGTCGCACATCATGATCACATGTCGGCCGACCGGCTTCCGGAAAATCATATTGAAGAAGGTTGCGACGCCTTCGAGTTCCGCCGTGGTCATACCGAGCAGGTCGGCGACATCCCGGACTGCTTCGTCGCTGACCCAGCCGCGGTGCGACTGCACGATCTTGAGCGCATCGATACTGAGCGCTTTCCTGTCCGGATAATGCGGAAACTCCGCCTCTATTTCCCTTCGTTCGTGCTCCGTCAGCATGTGAACTCCAGTCTCGTCATGCGTTCCCCTCCCATGAATCTACCGGTCGATGTCCGCGAGCACGAAGTCGATGCTCCCGAGATACGCCAGCAGGTCGGCGATCAGCATGCCTCTGGCGACACCGGGCGCCATCTGGATATGCGCGAAGGACGGTGTCCGGATCCGCGTCCGGTAGGACATGGCCGCACCGTCGCTGATGACATAGTATCCCGTGTTTCCCTTGGTCGCCTCGACCCCCGCAAACGATTCCCCCGCGGGCATGACCGGCCCCCAGGCGACTCCGACGAAATGGTTGATCAAGGTCTCGATGTCATGCATCGTGCGATCTTTGCGCGGCGGCATGGCGAGCGGGTGATCCGCCTTGTAGTCGCCCGCGGGCATGTTCTTCAGGCACTGTTCGATGATCCGCAGACTCTGCCGCATTTCCTCGATCCGCACCACCGCCCGGTCAAAACAATCGCCGTTCTGGGCTGTCGGAATATCGAATTCAAATGACTCATAGCCGGAATACGGCCGCTTCTTCCGAAAATCCCAATCCAGCCCGCAGGCCCGCAATCCCGGTCCCGTCACGCCCCATTCGATGGCCTCGGCGAGCGAATAGGCGCCGACACCCTTTGTCCGTGCGGTGAAGATCCGGTTCCGCATGACGGCCTTGTCGTAATCCTTCAACTGCGCCGGTAAATACTCGATGAAGTCCCTGACGAGCGCTTCCCAGCCTTTGGGCAGATCATGCGCCACCCCGCCGATCCGGAACCACATCGGGTGCATCCGTCCCCCGCAAACAGCCTCGACGATCCGAAATGCGCGCTCCCGGTCCGTGAACATGTAAAACACCGGCGACATGAAGCCGATGTCCTGAACGAACGTGCCGTACCAGACGAGATGACTGATGATGCGGAACAATTCGCACATCATGACGCGGATCATCTCAGCGCGTTCCGGCACGCGGATTCCCGCCAGTTTTTCCACCGCAAGCAGATACGGCAGGTTATTCATCACGCCGCCGAGATAATCGATGCGATCGGTGTAGGGAATGAAACTGTGCCACGTCTGACGCTCAGCCATTTTCTCGGCGCCCCGATGATGATAACCGATATCCGCGATCGATTCCGAGATCAACTCACCATCGAGTTTCAGGATAAAGCGAAGCAATCCATGCGTTCCGGGATGCTGCGGACCTAAATTCAGATAAATGTATTCGTTTTCTTCGGACTCCGGCGCCCAGCCCCATTGCTCGGGCCGCAGTTTGAGGAGATCCTGCTGGAGATCCACGATGGCGTTGTCATGCGTATAGGGCGGCAACTCGGTGGCTCGGGCCGGATGCGTTTTTCGCAACGGATGTCCGGGCCAGTTCTGCGGCATGAGAAGCCGGCGGAGGTTCGGATGGTCGTTGAACCGGATCCCGAACATGTCGAACGCCTCGCATTCATACCAGGCCGCGGCCGGGAAAATGCGGATGATCGAATCGATCGCGGGGGAATCGGACGGAAGAGCCGCCTTGATCCGCAGATCGATGTTCCGATCGAATGACAGCAGATGGTAGACGACAGTGAGAGCGGAGTCGGGCTGGCCGTCACGGTGCCGGCGCCGGCTTTCGTCGATTGCGGTCAGGTCATAGAGCATCGGGAATGGCTGGGGAATATCATATTTCAGGAACCGGATGACCTGGCGGATCTGAGACGGATCGACCCAGAGCGTCTCGATGCCGTCGGCAGCGGGTTGAGTCGTGACGGGTCCGAATCGGTCGGCAAGTATCTCGCGGATCATCACACTTCCTCCGGTGGGCGCAGCCGGAGCGTCTTCATCCGGTCGCTCGTTTTCTGATCCCGCATGCAGGGCACGGTCCGGGTCTGAACGCCTTGCGGGCCAACGACCCAGCTCAGCGGACGGCGCTGGCCGGCGGCTTTGGACTGGAGCAGGGTCAGGGCTTCGAGGAACGATTCGGGGCGAGGCGGGCAGCCGGGGATATAGACATCGACGGGCAGGAACGTATCGACACCCTGGACGACGCTGTAGATATCGTACATGCCACCCGAATTGGCACAGGCACCCATCGAAATGACCCACCGAGGCTCCATCATCTGCTCGTACAGACGTTGCACGACCGGCGCCATCTTGAGAAAGACCGTTCCGGCGACGATCATCAGGTCGGCTTCGCGAGGCGTTCCGCGGATGACTTCGGAGCCGAACCGGGCGACATCGAAGCGGCTCGTGAGCGACGTGGCCATTTCGACGAAACAGCACGACAGGCCGAATGCGAACGGCCAGATCGAATTCTTCTGGCCCCAGGCGACGAAATCCTGGACGGTCCCGAGCACCACGCTCTGGCGCGCGGCCTCCTCAACGGACTGGACCGAATTGACCGAACCGGGAATTGAATGCATGTCGGGATCCTTTCGGGGCGTCACGATGCGTCCCGCGGAGGAAGCAGGGAATCCCTGGGTCGGGGAACGGGACCCCAATCCAGTGCGCGTTGCCGCCACAGATACAGCAGAGCGACCAGCAGGAGGCCGATGAAGACGGACACCGAGATGTAGCCCTGCCAGCCCAGATCGCGTGCCGACACGGCCCAGGCGTAGATGAAGACGGCTTCGAGATCGAAGACGACGAAGAACATGGCGATCAGATAGTAATGGACGGACAGATGCACACGCGGGCTGCCGGTGCCGACGATACCGGATTCGTAGGGTTCGTTCGTGGCGTGTTCACGGTGGCGTTGCCCGAGAAAGAACGGGATGACGATCATGCCGCCCGCGACCGCGAGCACGAACACGAAGTACAAGAGAAGGGGCCAGAGTGCGGTGTTCACGAAGGAGGTCTCCAATGGGTTGCCCGAAGTTCGTGAGCCGTTCGCTCCGAACTGATCTAGTTTACGGTCGTATCCCGGTCAAGTCAACGGCGTGAAAGGGCGGGAAAAACGAGATAAACTAAGCTGAAAACGAATCGTAATGGGATTGGAGGAGGAGATGACATGGAACCTGTGAGACCGGAATCGTATTGCGGAATATATTGCGGGGCCTGTGAGATCATTCATGCGCAAACCGAAGAGGACAAGAAGCGGGTGATCGGGATGTTTCAAAGCGAACTTCCGGGCTGGGAAGCGACGCCCGACCAGATGCGATGTGACGGGTGTAAATCGGATGCGCCATTCGTGAACTGCCGGGGATGCAGAATCAAGGATTGCGTGAAGGAAAAAGGGGTTGATTTTTGTTCTGAGTGTGACGAGTTTCCTTGCGCGATTCATGAGCAGTACCAGTTAGCGAGCCAGACGTTTCGGATTTTGAGACACTTGCGGTTCAACATTCAGAATCTGCGCGATATTCGTTCGATGGGGCTGGAGAACTGGGTCGAGGACCAGAAGGCGAAGTGGCGGTGTTCCCGGTGCGGCGAACCGTTTTCATGGTATGCCGAAAAATGCCGGAACTGCGGTGGGACAGTCGATGTCTGGGGCTCCTGAATCAGTCCACCGATTACACAGATTTTCGCCGATTGATGCCCCGACAGGCCTCGGCACTCAGTCACTGGATTTTGTGCATGGATGGATCAAGGACAAATCGTCTTTGCTGAAGGCTTCTATTACCGAAATTGATAAGCAATGCACGTCTGAGACCCGATGCTTTGAGGTAGTTGATAACCTGCGATTCTTCGAGTCCGGATAACTGTGATAACGCTTTGATTTCAACGATGATAGACTCGTAGCAGACGAAATCTGCTCTGAAGTTAGTTCTGAGTGATTTCCCTCGGTACAAGACGGGAAGTAACTTCTGCCGATAATAGGGAATCCCGGTCGATTGAAATTCAAGTTCCAGAGCCTCCTGATAGACGGCTTCGAGAAAACCACAACCGAGTTCATTGTGAACGGTCATTGCTGCACCGATAATCGCGTAGGTTTCCAGGTCTTTATCGTCGATCTCTGCTGTCTTTCGAATCTGATTCAGTTCTTGTCGCATGGGACTTCCTTTCTTTTCTTCTCAGGAGGAGCGTTTGATTTTTGTTTATTTTATCAAGCGGTGTTGCTCCACACAACAGCAGCAACCGGGAGTGTTTTTAGCGCGGGATTTTTTATCCACCGATTACACAGATTTACGCCGATTGCTTTTTTTTCTTCAGGTTGAAAGAAGATCGTGTGCCATCAAGCAGTACTGGGGTGATGGGGCTGAATCACTGGAATCGGCGTAATCGGTGGATATTTAAGGGTGCGGACGGGATTTTTTATCCACCGATTACACAGATTTACGCCGATTGCTTTTTTTTCTTC
>CALFER010000007.1 GCA_937951895.1 uncultured bacterium | reverse complement strand
GCTCAGGGAGCGGGGTGGTCGGGCGCAGCTCCCTTCGACAGGCTCAGGGAGCGGGATGCACGATTTGGCGCATCGAAATTCTCCTTATAGATGGTTTCTGAAGATCTCGATCCAAAGGGAGAATCTGTATGCACTGGCGCGCGGTTGCCGCAATCATGGGTCTGGCACTGATAGCCTTCGCCGGATTCATCGGTTCGACCGTCCTGTACTGGGGTCAGTTCTGCGACGAAGGCGACAATCTTGTTCTGGGCAAATGGATCAATCACGGCTTGATTCCCTACCGCGACCTGTTTTCGCATCATTTTCCGTTTTCGTACTGGTTTCTGGCCGTTGCGTTTCGATGCTTCGGAGAAACGATATGTGTGGCCCGAATGTCGGTACTGGTCTTCGAAACTCTCGCGGTTCTGCTCGTCGCCGTTCTGACCCGCCGGTTTCTCACAGCCGGCCTCTTCTACTTCACCTGGTCGCTCATGTCGCCATACTATTTCGGGAACATGGCGATCTATCAACGATTCGCGGCCATTGCCGTTTTCGTCATGTTCGCCGTGTTAATCCGGGTATTCGACAACGGTGTCCGCATGTCCCGGTCAGCCGCTGTCATTGTGGGGATTTTCGGCGGGCTTGCACTTGTGAGTTACTCTGAGACTGCCTGGTACGTCGTGTTTTCTTTCCTGATAATGCTCTCGCAACCGTCTGCCCGCCGCGCCGCATGGATATCGATCGCGACAACCGCTGTCTGTCTGATCGGAGCGCTCCTGGTTCTGATCGCAACCGACTCCCTTCAGGCGTTTTACGATCAGGCGATCCTGTTCAATCTCGAGGTGTACAGCAACTACACATCCTGTCAGATTTCACTCTTGAAAAACATCATCCCGGCGATCCTGAAGCTGTTGCACCTGTTCGATCCGCAATGGTTCAACGGATCGCTTGATATCTCATTTTCGAAAAACCGAGGTCTGGATGCCGGTCTGCTGACCGGCTGGGCATATCGATTCTTCCTCCTGCTCTTGTGTCTCGTCCTCCTGCTGCGGAAACGATATCGAGCTTCGGTTTACGCATATGGGTCCGCCGCGATTCTGACCAGCCTCCACAAAACGCATTTCAGAGCTCTGCCGTTCTTGTTCATTGCCGTGAATGCCGTGTCCGTTCTGGCGACGGATTTCCCGAAGTCCGGTTCTCAGCAGGCAGGCGGGAAGCTGTCGGTCGGTCTGTCCCGTATCGCTTCAATCCTTGCGATTCTGATGGCATTGACATGGCAGTTCCGGTTTTCGAGCGCGACGTACTCGGACGCCAATCGACTGACGTACGACGCGACATTCGGGAACATGGCGAGACAGGCGGAGAAGATTCATGATTTGACGCAGGGAGACGATTCGATCAAGGTGGCGTTTTATCCTGGCAACATCGACCTGTATTTCTGGGTCCGGAATCGGCCGCTTTGCCGTTACATCTATCTGTGGCCCTGGGTAGCCGAGATCGGGATGGATGAGGTCATCGATTCGCTCGAACATGAAAAAGCCCTCTTGATACTGACGACTCGCGGCAAAGTATGGGACAGACCGCACAGGGATTTCCTGAGTCAACTGATTGATTACACCAAAACGTCGTGTCACGCGTTGGGGAGTGAGACGTACCTGACCAATTCGGTGAAGACGCGTCAGATTCTACAACCTCTCGAACCGAAACTCCCGCCCCGCCTGATCGAGCGTCACTCCGGTGATCCGCCCCGATTCGCTTCGAATTAGCCGGAATTCGAGTTCGACGGACGGTTCGACCAGTTTCGATTCCGAAACCGCGATCAGCTTGAATCGTGCCGCATTCGGAGTGATGACATAGAGGTCGTTCTGTTCCATGAAGAACGTCAGTGTGAGCTGTTCTTCATCCGATCGATAGGTTCCGGCAATCTCCCGGTATTGCTCGATCGGCAGATCGATCGGAGTGTATTTCGAGATTTTTCCGAGGGGAGCGACATAGATGGTGAACTCGTCTTCGCCGTCCACTCCCACGATGGCGTCCATCAACTCCTGAAAATACGCGCCGATCGCGCATGTTCCGCAGGCGATCGATTCTGCGGCGAGATACAGATTCTGGCAGAGGTGGCCCGAGTCCTGCGCGATGGTTTTGCTTGTGAACGATCGCCTCAGATAGCGCCATTCCATCCGATACGGAACCGCCGTCCAGATGAAGACGACCGCCGCTCTTCCGGCAAACGGCTGGCCACAGCATGCCTCGATGATCGGATCGGGAAACGCATAGTTCGGATTGACGCATACCAGTTCATGATCGAGAGGCTGGTAGCGGTAGATGCCCGGATCGATTCCGATCACATTGTGAATCGCCAGATACGTTTCGAAAGGGTGCCGTGCTCCTCCCGACGGGACGGTGCGAAAGGAAGCGAACGGATGCCCGGTCTTGTTCCGGACAACACGATCGACGCCTTGTGTCGCCAGCAGCAGGAACGACAGTTCATTCAGTGTGAGGGGCTGATCGGAGTACTTCCGTCGACTTCGGCGTTGAAACAGGATTTGTGTGAGGGGCTGGCGGCCCATGTCGAGCTCGGTCAGGGGTGTGAGCCGGATGATGCGGGCATCCGCAGAGACCGTCTTCTGCATGTCAGGCGCTGGTTTCCCGGCCTGTTGGTCGCTTTGCTGCTGTTCGCCGTCTTCCTTTTCCTGTGACATCGACACGGGATATCCGTGGATGAGCAAGCGCGCGTCTATACCCTGATTCATGTGAGACTCCTTCTCCGGAACGCCGCCTGAATAATCAGCTCATTCCGTGCCTTTTCGATTCGTATTGTATCTTTTTCGAGTATAAGGGCGGCTGTCCGGACGTCTTCATCCGGCCAGCGGTCCCGCCCGGGATCCGCGATGCCGATAATGGCAAGCATCGATTCCGCAAGCATCGGATCGAAGCGCTTTTCGTCACTGGATTGCTGTTTGAATCGGATTGCCAGATTGTGAGCGGACTGAAAAATCGAAGCCGCCGCATCCATCTCGGCGCTGTGAAACAGTATGAACGCTTTCTCGATGATCGCTTCGACCAGCGGCAACTGGATTTCCGATCGGTTTTCATCGAACACGAGTCTGGATCGCAGGTCGATGCATCGATCGATCATGTCGAGCGCCTGAGGAATCCGGTTCAGCTTCCAGAGAATCGAGGATTTATTCATGAAAGTCGTTGCCAGTCCGGGAGCCAGATTCCGTCGGCCCTCCTTAAATACCAGTCTTTCCCGGATGATCATGCACCGATCGATGTATGTCAGCGCCTGTTCATACCTCTCCTCGGTGAAGAAAAGATTGGACTTGGCAAGATACACGCGTGAGATATGGAAGGGGAAGTCGGGCAACGCGACGGAGGGTTCGAAACTGTTGTAGCATTTCAACGCTGCATTCAGAAGGCGGTGTATCTCTGGAAAACGCTCCGAAATCTCGGTCAGCAACACGGCGAAGTTCATGTAGGTGACGGCGAGACCGTGGGCGTTTTCGGGCGTAGGTTTGGCCTTGAAAATGGACTTCCATTCCTGAATCGCCTGGACATAATTGGATTCGGATTCAGCGCTCCGATTGAGTTTCCAGTATACCCGAGCGACATTTGTATAGGACTTTGCCCGATTGATGAATACCTCTCCAGCCGAACTGGCTGCAGCCGGCATCCGGCTCAGTTCCGCGGCCTGATGATACAGGGGGAGCGATTCAGTCAGGTGCCCTGCATCGCTGAGAACATTGGCTTTGTTCATGTAACTCCGGCTCAGGCACAAGATCAGATCCGAACGTTCATTCAGACTGAGCATCGCCCGGATGATCTCAATTTTCTGATCAATCAGATCGAGGCATCCCGGCAGATCGCCGAGTTCTTCGTGGATAAAGGCGAGATCCCCCAGAATCAACATTTTTTCGTATCTCAGGTCCATCCCGGTGGTCATCATCCGGTCGGTGAAATCGAGCGCATCCCGGAACATCGTCAGATCGGTCAACGCCTGATTCGTATGACTGCTATCCGACCTCTCGTCAGCATCCGCATCGACCAGCGTCTCCCCCGTTTTGATCTGCAGTTCCTTCAGCACCTCCGCGGGATCGCGCCACGGAACTCCCGAGGACCGCCACCGGCTGTCGCGCGCCGAGATGCTGCCGGTGCGGGGCGACACGACGGGGCAAGTCCGGGTGTAAGGCTTCGAGAAAGCAACTCCGCAGGCAGTGATCAGCGCATCCGACACCGCATCGAAACCCGACCACCGATCGTCCGGATTGAACTGAAGCGCCTGCTCCAGAATCTCGAGCAGACGATTCGGGATGGATTCCGCAAATCGGGATCGCGAGGAGCGCAGCGAATCGAGAACCGCGGGGGCAACCACGCCGAGCGTCCATGTCATTCTGCCTGCGAGGAGTTCGATCACCGACACCGCCCAGCTCCAGATGTCCGTTTTATGGCTGAGGCGGTCGCCGACAGCCTGCTCGGGGGAACAATACGCCGGGGTCATTCCGGCCGTCGAGACCAGATGGGGTCCGGGAATGAGAGCCTGCCGGGAGTGGATTTCCCGCCGCTGTGTCCGCGAAAGTCCGAAATCGGTAATCTTCGCCACACCATCCCTTGTCATTAAAACATTGGCTGGTTTGACATCCTGATGAATGACGCCGCAGACATGCGCGGCATGAAGCCCCCAGGCCATTTGTATCGCAATGTCGAAGACCTGTTCGAGATCCCGGATGCGATGATCGGTGATCCACTGACTGAGACTGCCTCCGTCGATCGGATCGGTGAAAATAGCGAGTCGATCGGTGAAGGTCCGGAAAAACCGGCAGACTGCCAGGTGAGGGTGTTCGGGAAGGTCGATCCATGTCTGCAATTCGTTCAGAAACTGCTTGCGGTCCCTGGTGTGTTTCAACAGATGGGTTCGAAGCGTTTTGACGGCGAACAGACGGTCATCGACGATCCGGCGCATCAGAAACACTTCGCCCATCCCCCCCTTCCCCAGGATCCCTTCGATCACGAACTCACGCGCTATAGTCTGGCCGACTTCCCAGCGGAGCGCTGCTTGACGCGTGTCATCACGATTGCGTTCCGGTACGGATGAACGACTTCGCGTGTGTGTCGAGTGGTCGGATGCCATGGGGAATCGTCGGAGGTTGCCGATCAGCCTCTGCAGAGTTTCATCGCGAGATCCCTGGCGGATTGCAGAATTTCAGGCATGTCCGTCACGTGACCGGCCCGGCCGACACCGCATGCACGAAGCAGATGATTGGGTTTGAAGCCATGCCACTGATAGAAGAAATCATATTGCGGGAAAACGTCATTGAATGAGTTTTCGTCCGGATATCCCTGGGTCAGGAACATGACCATCTGCTTGCCGTCCGGCAGACGATGGGGACGCGGGTTTGACATGTAATCCGGAACGAGCAGCGAGTAGGAGCGATCGATGAATGCCTTGAGTTGACTGCTGACGTTGCCGTAGTAAATCGGCGATGCCAGCACAAGGACATCGGTCGATGCGAGCGATTCGAGCACCTGCGTCAGATCGTCCCGGATGATGCAATGGTCGAGCGTTGTTTTGCAGGCCATGCAGCCCTGGCAACCCCGGACGGTCATGTCATTGAGCGTGTACGGGGTGATATCGGCTCCGAGACCGGCGGCTGTATCGAGAAAGGCTTGGGCCATCAGGGTGCTGTTGCCGTTCTTGCGTGGGCTTCCGAGAACACATGTGATTTTCATGGGGACACCTCCTCGGGGGTATGGGTGACGCATGCGGCGATCCATCCTCGAGTCTAGCGTATCGCCACCGTGCCTGTCACCCCGATCATGAAGACACCCCCGCACCTCCCCGCCTGAATGAGGAAAAAAAACCTCTGGACAGACACGCTCAGTTTTGTGCAGAATCCCGCCCAGAAGGCAGGACATCCCAGCTGTCCGCAGCGATCGAATTCGTCACGCGACGCTGCTCGAGCAACTCCTGGCACATGAAGAAAATTCGCGGCACGAGCGCACTTTTGACGATCGTTCCGCGTGTCTCCATTCCAGCACTCACGGGGGATTCAAACTCATCCGGCATCGAAACGAACCTCCTGATCGGATCATTCTGACCCAGACTGATCCCGGAACCCATCGACACGACAATTGTAGATCGGACGCTACCATAGAAATTCGGGTGCTGCATCCATTTTTTAAAAATATTTTTCGCCTGGCCGCGACTCCTCAGATGCTGTTTTCGATGGCACGATCCGATTCAGATACCAGAGTAGGCGTGTTGTCGAACTCCCTCAAAGCCGCCGTGCGGGCGATACAGGTCAGGGCATGATAGGCGTCCAGACGGTCGAACGATACCGAAAAATCAGGCCGGTCCGATTTCCATCCAATCAACAATCGAATCGCGTCGGGTTGCCGGATCAGCATGTGTCGGATCCGGTCGATTGTGTCGGGCGAGTCGAGCGGGATGGTCCGGACCGCGGCTGCTCCCTGATTCAGATCGCGATCCCATTCGTCCAGAGCGAAACGGCCTCGTCCGAGCAATATGACGCGGCGCGAGGTTTCCTCGAATTGGGCCGGAGGTCGATGCAGGACGACCACCGGATGCTCGATGCCGAATTCATGGTGAACCAGATCCGCGACCAGCATGTTCAATTCGTCATTGGTCGTGGCAGCAATCACGATCGAATCCCGTTCGATGCCTGCCTGATCGTAGGCCTGAACATCCCGTGCATCGCCGCAGATCACATAAATGCCCTTGGATGCCGCCGCGGTCAACCGCCAATCCACGCTGTCGATCAGAATGCGCATTCCCTGTGTATGTTGCATGGCCGCGAGCAGCGCTTCGGTAAAAGGCCCGGCGCCGATGCAGATGATCCTCTTTCGGGTCGGATCGCGGGTGTATCCAAATATGACAGGAAGCACAATGCTCATGATCGTCGCGAACACACAACTGAAGACAATCGTTGTGTAGACAAGACTTTCCAGCGTTTCCGCTCCCGGAATCCCCGCTGCAGCCAACTGCCGGGCGGCCAACGAGCCAAGACCGGCTGCGACAATGCCTCGCGGCGCCGTCAACGCGAGCACCAACCGGTGATCCCATCGGAACTTGCGGGACCGGATGCTGGCAAACACGGAGAGCGGACGGACGATCAATGTGATTCCCGCCGCAACGGACAGGCCGGTCCATCCGAGGTTCAATGCGGCCGTCAGATCGAGTTGCCCCGCCAGAAGAATGAACAGCGACGATACCGCCAGCGTTGAAATCTGGATTTTGAACGATTTCAGTTCCCGGATGTCCGAACGCCGGGTGCCCGCGAGCGTCATGCCCATCACGAGAGCTCCCAGAATCCCGGATTGTGGCGCTTGATGCTCGCACACCAGCACCATCCCGACCAGCACCGCAAGGACGGAAACATTTTTCAGTTCGGATGCGATCGCATGGCTCCGGAGCAGCAACCGGGAAAACGATCCCGAGGCGAATCCGACGATCATGCCGGTTGCCGTCAGGGTCAGAACGGATTGCGTGATGGCTGCGGCAGGTAACCCGACGCGTTCGATCGATTGCAGGGCAAAGTAAGCCAGAACCGCGCCGATCGGATCCACGATCAGACCCTCCGACAGCAGGATCGTCTTGACGTGACGGGGGGCCACGAGATGCCTCAGGAGGGGCAGGATGACCGTCGGACCGGTCACGGTCAGAATCGCACCGAAAAGTATCGACGTCTGCCACGGCATATCGGCAAGCAGATGTGCGAAAGCCGCTGCACCTGCCCAGGACACCAAAACTCCGATGGTCAGAAGGTTCCGGACCGCCGCCCCGACGATCCGTAATCGATGCAGATCCAGCGTCAGACCCCCTTCAAACAGAATGATCGCGATCCCCAGTTCAATGGCGACATCGAGCCCTTTTCCGAGAGAGGCCGGGTGGAACCAGGCAAGTCCGTGCGGGCCGAGAAGCATCCCGAACCCCAGCAGGGGAAGGATGGCCGGTATCTTGATCCGGTCTGCCAGAATCTGAGCGAGAATGCCCAGACAGATGGATGAAACAATCGTTGTCAGCAACATCGGATCAAGACTACAGGATTATCGTCCAGCACGCAAAACCGACCCGATGTGCCCGGATCCCCTACATCCACACGGTGATCGCAAGATAACCTCCGCCGAACCGCGTCTCGGATGCATTGTAGGACAACCCGCCTTCCAGACTGCCCCGATCCTCGAACCGATGACGGTAATGCCCGTAAACTAAAACACGGGACCGGCCGGAGACGTCCGCATAAAAACGAGACTCACCGGTGTCGATATCCTGTACCGATCCGATCACCCCCAGACTCAACGTCCCCGATTCCCATTTTCGAGTCGATCCCTGGAGATGCATCATCCATTCATCCCGGATGAAGTTGAACTGCAGGCATCCGAGTGGATCCCCCTCATCCTGCACCGGATCATCCGATTCACCCGCGATGTCGATCCGCGAAACGCGGCATGACCAATCCAGTGACCCGGCACGTCGAGTGTACTCGAGGGTCAGTTTGAGATGATCGAATGACTCGCTGTCACGCTGCGTCGATCCGGTCTCAACGGAATGCTCGATTCCGATGGCCTCGATCTGTATGGCAGTGCGATTGTTACCCGAAGTCCACGAGTAAAACCCGTCGATCGTCCAACTCTGTTGCTTTTCACTCGATTCGGCTCGTTCCAGAACCCATTCGGGACGGTACTCGATGCTCAGAAAAGCTGCGTGGGGGGGGCGAGTGAATATCCCTTCCAATTGCCAGAGAAACGGGCGCTTGCGGTACTGTTCGTCATCCGGCCCTTTCGAATTGTAGTAGACGCGTGGCCATAAACCTCGAATGATCAGATGTCCGGCCGGTCCCCCGCCGATTCCCGTCAAAATCCCGATCGAGTTGTTCTCCTTCCGGCTCTCGACCATCCCCGTGACCCCGACCCGCCAGCGACCGAAACCGGTAGTGAGATCCGCGAGATGGCTGAGATCATCCCGGAGATACGATTCGCGCCGGTGATGACGATAACCGAATGTAAGGCGATCCAGAAAATCCGTCCGGAGCTTCACGTCCAGATCGAATGCGAACCGGTCGCTGCTGATGCTTCCCGCAGATCCCCGGAATCCGTTTTCCCGGACGTTCCATCCAATGCGTTCTTCGATTGCAATACCATAGTGCTCTTCATGGATGAACGTCATTCCGTCGCCGATGAGCCGGGAGATCTCATAGGCATGAGCTGTCCCGACAAGATAAAACAGAACGACAACGCCCGATGCGAAACGTGCATGCATGACGTCAATCTACGCGGAACACGGGGCGTTGTCCATGGCAGCCGTTCGGGATCCGACCGGCTTGCAGGGCCCAATCGTTTGCACTACCATCCACCGCGCGGAATCGGGTTCCGAGGATACAAAGGAGGTGCGATGACCCGGGATGTTTTCAGAGCCGAGTTCACGGTGCGTTCGTATGAGATGGATCATACCGGGCACGCACCTCTGACTGCATTGTGTCGCTACCTGCAGGAATCCGCGGATTGCCACGCCCGGGCCCTGGGTGTCTCGGTCGAAGCGCTTCTGGCCGGGGGAATGACCTGGGTGCTCTCACGGTTGCATGTCTCGATCGATCGATTCCCCATGTGGCGCGATACATTCCGGATCGATACATGGCCCTCGGGCCGCACCGACCACGTCGCATTCCGCGATTTCATGCTCGTCGACTCGGATGACCAGCCCATCGGTCGGGCAACCAGCTGCTGGATGATGCTCGATCTGAAAACACGTCGATCGATTCCGCTCCCGCCGTCCGTCCAGAAATTGCCTGTTCCGGATCGGCCTCGGGCGATCGATGATCCGTTCGACCGGCTGCCGTCTCCGGATCGGATCGAACGTGAGGTGATTCGCACGGCAGGATGGAAAGAAATCGATCTGAACCGGCATGTCAACAACGTCACGTATGTGGACTGGGCGCTCGATGCCGCCCCCGATTCTCTCTGGCGCTCGCACCGACCCCATGGAATCGAGATCGCGTATAAAAATGAGATCCGTCAGGGTGATACAGTCGTATCAAAGATTCAGGCCCTCGAGACCCTCGAGGACGGACCGGTGTTTCTGCACGGCCTGATCCGGCAGGGTATCGAAGTCGCCGTTGCGCGGAGCATCTGGATGCCGATCCGCAGGACGGACACATCCTCGGAATGAGTGCCGAATCGGAATGCTTTTTGCAGTCTGCCGGTTGATCGCGATGCCGGATCGCCGGCGTTGATCGATATGGATCGGCAATCTGACGGGAAGGAGATCGTATGAACCGTTTTCTGAATCGTGCATGCATCTGGCTGATCGGGTGTGTGCTGTGCTGTGGAAACGTATGGGCCGCCCCGACTGATCTGGTCATCGTAGACCCGGGCAATCGAAGTGTGGATGATATGATCCGTGAAGGACACGATGTCGTCGCGGAAATCGGTACGACCATGATGCTGTTGCGGACTCCCGGCGACCTGCGCCCGGATGAACTCGTGCGGATCGTCCCGGACGGTTCGGACTATTTCCTTGCCGCCATGAACGACCCTTCGGCTGAACTGATCGAAGACGGTTTCCGGATTCTGTTCGAGGATTCCGGTGTGTATCTCATCGCCCTGTCCGAAAAAATCGACATGACGCGGATCACAATGCAGCGTGTCGAACTCAGACACCTCACCCTGCGCCCGATAAAACTTCCCCGTGAAGTCAGAAAACCGGTCGTGTCCCGTGATGTCATCCCCGATATCCAGACAATGGTCTCGGAGGTGTCACTCACCAATTTCCAGGCCATCATGAATCAACTCGTGACCTATCCGAACCGCTATTCGTGCGGCAGCGGACAGGGACCACAGGCGGCCGCATGGATTCGTCAGGCGTTCCTCGACATGGGCTACACGGATGTCCGCTATCAGGACTTCGACAACTGCTCCGACAACGTGATCGCGCGAAAACCCGGATTGATCAGTCCGGAGCGCGTCTGGGTCATCGGGGCGCATTATGATTCATACACGACGGGTACGGCACCCGGAGCGGACGACAATGGCAGCGGCACGGCGGCGGTTCTGGAAATTGCCCGGGTGATGCAGTCGCGTGACTTCGAGGACACGATCGAATTCGTTCTGTATGCCAGTGAGGAACTCGGGTTGTACGGCAGCGATGCCTATGCCGCCGAGGCTGAATCGGCGGGAGTGGATATCATCGGATCGATCGCGATCGATATGATCGGGTATCTGGAATCCGGCGATACCGCGGATATCGACATCATCGACAACACCGGCTCGAACTGGCTCGAACTCCAGACCTTCCAGGCCATCCAGGATTACGTCACAGGAACACCCTACAAGGACAGCCAACTCCCGGTCGGTGCTTCGTCCGATCATGCCTCGTTCTGGGATCACGGCTACTCGGCGATCCTGCTTTTCGAGGATTATCCGGATTACAGTCCGTATATTCACACGGCGAATGACACGATCGGCACGAGCCTGAACAACTGGCCGCTGGCAATGGCTTTCACGAAGACCGCTCTGGCCACGCTGGCCGTCGGCGCCGTCCCGGTTCCCTCGGGCATCTATATGATGAACCACGTGTTCGATGATTCCGCCGGAGACAACGATGCGACGATCGATCCGGGCGAGACCATCGAGTTTGTCGTGACCGTCAAGAATAATCTCGGACAGACCGCCGAAAACGTCTCGCTGCAATTGCTATGCTCAGGGAACTGCTCCGGTGTCACAGTCACACAGCCAACCGCAAATCTGGGCACGCTTGCGGAAGGCGAAACCCGGAGCAATGATGCGCAACCGTTCATTGTGGCGTTCAGTTCACTGATTCCGAACTGGACCGATGTCACGTTCACCGTCAATATCTCGGCGTCCGGCCCCTATATCAACGCCGTCTCATTCACTGAAACCGTAACATCCGCGGTCTATTCGAGAGAGTATTTCTGGAACATGGACACCAATCCCAACTGGACCGTCGTCGGCGGGAGCGGGAATTACCGGTTCCTGTGGGGTGTGCCGACCGGTCAGGGCGGAGAGTACGGCGAACCGGATCCGACAGCCGGGTATACCGGATCGAATGTGTACGGGTATAACCTGAGCGGCGATTATCCGGACTCGATGAGTGAGCAGACGCTGACGACCGGTGCGATCAACTGCTCGCATATGAACGGCACGACGCTGAATTTCCAGGCCTGGCTCGGCGTCGAACAGCCGTCTTATGATCATGCCCGCGTTCAGATATCGACAAACGGCACGACCTTCTCGACGGTCTGGGAAAACGGCTCCACACTCAATGGCGGCGCCTGGTCGCCGATGAATATCGATATCTCGGCGCAGGCCGACGGCCAATCCTCGGTATACATCCGCTGGACGATGGGACCGACCGATTCCGGATGGACGTATTGCGGCTGGAACATCGATGACGTGTCCGTGTGGGGATGGACGATTCCGGGCGCCGGAACCCCCTCCCCGACACCTCCGCCAACCGCGACACCCGCACCGGGAACTCCGACACCGACACGGACGCCCACCCAGGCGCTTCCCACGCATACACCGGTTCCAACCCATACTCCCATTCCATCGCACACACCATCGAGCACACCGACAACACCGGGTGTTCCGACCAATACACCCGCTCCGTACACGCCGACAGCAACCCCGACAGGCGATTTCACCCCTCCGCCGACATCGACGGGTACTCCTGCCCTGCCGACCGGAACGCCCGCTCCGGGTCTCGCGATCGATATCGTTCTGAATGCATCCGCCTATTCCGGAGGGGATCCGATGACCGTGGACGTGGATTTTGCATATTCAGGCGACGACCGGACGGCTGATTTTTATCTGCTGCTGGAGGTGTACGGGAGTTACTATTTCTACCCGTCCTGGGGACTCGAGATGGACCACCAGACCATGCAATTCGACGGAATGCAGAGTTTCAGAGTGCCGATTCTGAGTTTCGTTCTGCCGGCACCGCTGGGCGAAGCCGGCCCGTTTGCGTTCTATGGCGCGGTGTTCGAAGCCGGCTCGTTCGACCTGGTGAGCAACGTATCGAGCGAATCCTTCAGTTTCATTTAGATCGGGGGGTAGGCGAGGATGAAGCGCTGCGCATGGATCTGTCTGATACCGTGTCTGTTCCTGGCCGGATGCGACGTGTTCGATAAAACGAACAACGGACCGGAATATGAAACCGAATTCTGGATGACAAATGCATCGGGAATGACGTCGACACGGTTTTCAATCGGCGAAGACATCACGTTCCACTGGCGGTTTGCCAATGTCAGCGACAAGGAAATCGTCTGGAACCAGCCCGGCACGTTTCCCTACGTGAACTTCTATGTTTACATCAACGGGCCGGCCGGCGAAATATATGTCGGAAAAACATGGCCGAACGGCGACTATCCGCCACCCCGCGAAATGAAACTGCCTCCGGGATATGTGCTCTATTTCGAAATCAAATGGTCCGACGATCCGTCCCATACACCGTTGCCGGCCGGTTCATACAAGATCGTCGCCATCGAAATGATCAACCTGCCGTATCTCGGCGAACCGCGTAATCTCGTCGAGACGATCGAGATCGAATAGGCGTTCCGGATCCGCGCGACGCAGGATCCGGAGAGGGGGAGGATCGCATGAAGCGATGGATTCAGGCCGCCTGGCTTTGGGCATGCCTGGCCGGTTCCGTGGTGTCGGCCTCTCCGGGCGTTGCCCGGCTGCCCCTCACCTCGACGCAGGATCTCGATCGGCTGCAGGCTGCCGGCCCGGTCACATTGTGGGTCGCGGATGGATGGGCGCTGGTCGTGCCGAATGCGTTGCCGGAAACCGAGACTGTTCTGGAGCCGTCCCTGGCAGCCGACTCGTTTCTCGTGGTCACCCGGCACACCCGCGATGATGTGCGGATCGAGCGAATGGGCGGTATCAGGGTCGCTCCCGGTGTCTACGTTCTGGATTGTCCGGAATCCGCCGTCCGCGCTCTGCCAGAAGACCACCACCTCGTGCATCTCGGCGCACCCTACACCTTTCGCACCCGCTCCGAACCACCCGATCTGCCGGCCGACCGGGCGCGCGACGAACAGATCCAGGCGATGGCGGATGCCGTCGCCCCCGATGTCCTCATGGCGGATCTCCAAAACCTGGTCAATTTCCAGACCCGCTACTCCTACTCGCAGGGATGCCGGGATGCCGCCGACTGGTTGGAGGCACAGTTCGAATCACTGGGCTGCTCGGTCGAGCGCCAACACCACACGAACGGAATGGCACCCAACATCATCGCGGATCTGGAGGGGGTGACGGAGCCCGACCGGATCGTGATCATCTGCGGGCATTTCGACAGCACCTCATTGCAACCCGAAACGCTGGCACCGGGAGCGGATGACAACGGAACCGGATCAGCAGCGGTCTTGCAGGCCGCCCGCATCCTCTCGAGGTATCATTTCGAACGCACGATCCGCTTCATCTGCTTTTCGGGCGAGGAGCAGGGTCTGTACGGGTCGCAGGCATACGCCGCATACGCAGACGACGAAGCGCTCGATGTCGAGGCCGTTTACAATTTCGACATGATCGGATATGTCGACACGCCCCCCGAGAATCTCGAATGCGTCGGAAACGCGGCGTCGGCTGCGATTGTCGATCATTTCATCCAGAGTGCGCAACTCTACACCGATCTTCTGGTGAACCGCCGGATCGACGGGTCCATCCAGCAATCTGATCATGCGCCCTTCTGGAGCCGCGGTTTTCCAGCGTTTCTGGGAATCGAGGACAGTCCGCTCAACTACCCGCACTACCACAAGATCACCGATACCGCCGATAAAATTTCATCCGGTTTCTTTACCCAGACCACACGCGCGGCCGTCGCCGCCGTCGCGGGATTGAGCGTCCCGATCCCCCGGAGCATCTACGTGTTCGATGCCCGTCCTGACGATTCCGGCGACGATGACGGGTATCTCGATCCGAACGAATCCGTCGGACTGATCGTGTCCATCCGGAATCATCTCGAAACGCCGTCCCAGAGCGCGACCCTCACACTGGATTGTATCTCGGGCTGCTCGGGCATCACGATCACCGATGCCGAGGCGTTCATTCCGGAACTGCTGCCGGGTGAGGACTTCACGACGGATCCATCCGCGTTCCGTATCGAGGTTTCAGATGAGCTCCCCGAGTTTACACCTGTGCGCTTCCGGCTGACGCTCGACTCGGAGTCTCCGCATGCCGGACACTATGAATTTGAGGCGATCGCGACGTCGTATCGGTATGAGGAATCCGTCCATGCGTTCGCGCTCGATGCAGATCCGGCGTGGGAGGTGAGCGGCACGGCGCTCTGGGCGTTCGGCGTGCCGCAGGGTCAGGGAGGCGATGACGAGGGGCATCGGGATCCGTTCATGGGGTACAGCGGTGTCAACGTCATCGGCACGAATCTCGAGGGCGATTATCCCGCCCGTGCGAACGGAACGATCACCTCTCAACCGATCGATTGCTCGCAAATCGTCGGAACCGAGTTGAGGCTGTATAAATGGCTCAATGTCGAGCAACCCCGATACGATCAGGCGACGGTGTGGGTGGGAACGGGCGGCGCGTTCACACAGGTCTGGCAGAATCCGCGCGAATTCACCGATTTCACCTGGGACGAACTGACGCTGGATATTTCGGCGGTGGCGGACGGGCATCCGGATGTGCAGGTGCGGTTCGGACTGAGCGCGGATGGCGGCGATCAGTATTCCGGCTGGAACATCGACGACATCCGGATCGGCGGCATGATTCCGGGAACACCTCTGCCGACACCCTCGCCCGTTCCCCCGTCGCCGACTATGACACCGGCACCGGGTGACACGGGTGTGTCGATCGGTCTGAATCGTGAGCTTTTCCGGGCCGGCGACCCGTTCGAACTGACACTGACGACCTGGAACACCTCACAGGAAGAGGGATCGCTGGCGCTGTTCCTGATTCTCGATGTCGAAGGCGCGTACTGGTTCTGGCCCGACTGGTCGAGCGAACCCGGATGGGAGATGCGTGTGCTGTCGGCGGGAATGGCGCCGGTTCAGGAGACGATTCTGAGTTTCAACTGGCCGGATGATGCCGGTGCGGCGCGGGGAATTCGGTTCTGGGCGGGCTTTTCCCGCGAGACGCTCGATGGTATAGTCGGGACCTATGACAGGGTCGAATGGGGCTTCGAGTAGGACACAGGGGGAGGCGGCGGGTTGCAGTACGGCCGCGCCCGATATCCGTTCCGGGTATTGTTCCTGGTGTTTCGAGTGGTCGGATTTCGAGCGGGTCCGGCGTCGACGGTTGCATCGCGATCGGTATCGATGCACGTTGTGCGGGCATCTGACCTCTGTGTGCATCGCCCCGGGCTGTTCGGATATGGCGCGGGTCGGCAAGCGTCGGAACGATGATTTCTGTTCGGCGCATGCCGGTGAAATCGCGTCGTTTGCCGGACTGGTGCGGCGGATACCGGATCCGAGCGAGTATGACATCCTGTATCAGAGTGAAGTTCTGAATTATCGGCGGTTGTGCCGGATCGCGGCGGTGTCGGTCAGCGGGGCCGTGGCGATCGCGCCGATCGCGTTTCTGGCTGCGCCATCGATCGGTGCGGTGGTTTCGACCACGATCACTCGGATCGCCGGCCGTTCCGCTGTTGCGCAGGGTTTGACCCGGATGGGGGTGGCGATGCTGGAAGCCGGTGAGACCGCCGCGGCGGCCAATGTCGCCGTCATGACGACGCTGGGAGCGGCGACCGGCGGTATTCTGAGCGGGGTGATCGCCAATGCCTATTTCGGCGATGTGGAGGGGTTCGCGATCCGGCGATTTCATGACGGGATCGACCCGGGTATCATGGTGATCAACGGATTTCTGACCCAGGACCGGCGGCGGCCCGAGGACGTCTGGCGACCCATGCTCGAGAGGCATTATCCCGACAATGCCTGGTATATTGTGGAATGGGAATCCAAGCGCCTCAAGGATCTCGGACGCCTTACCGTCGCCTCGGGAGGCAACGAAGTCGTGCGAGCGGCTCTGGTGCGCTCGCTCCGCCGGGCGGCGGTCCGTTCCGGGCGATCGCGCATCCACCCCCTCCACACCCTGTTCACGATCATGGGTCTGGCGACCAACAGTTGGCATGTGGCGATGGTCAAATCGGCGCAGACCGGGGTGATTCTGGCGGATGTCCTGGCCCGGATCGATCCGCCGCGCCCGTTTACGCTCATCGGCCATTCGCTCGGCGCGCGCGTCATCATCCACGCCCTGAAAGCACTCGGTGAAAACGCATCGCGCATCGTCCGGGACGTGCATCTGGTCGGAGCGGCCGCGGGTGCGGGGCCTGACGAGGACTATCGGAGGATCTGCGACTCGATCGGCGGAACCCTGCACAATTATCATTCCTCCCGCGATCTCGTGCTCCAGGTGCTCTACTCCGCCGGTCAGTTCTTTCTGGGCAGTCCCTCGGCGGGTTGTCGCCCGATCGAATCGGCATGCGCCAATCTGCTCAATCACGACGTGAGCGACTTCGTGTTGCGGCATGGTGATTTCAAACGAAAAGCGGCTGATTTCTGGGTGAGGTAACAAGGAGGGCCGATGATCCATCATATCTATGTCGTGTCGGATGGGACGGGAAAAACCGCCCGGGAGGCGCTCCGGGCCGCACTCACGCAGTTTCCGGAAACGGAGGTGACGATCGATGTCAAACCGGGGATCCGGACGCGCGAGGAAATTCTCGAACATGTGCAGGAAGCGAGCGCAGAGGGTGCGTTCATCATCCATACGCTCGTGTCGCATGATCTCCGCGAGTATCTCCGCGAGAGCGCAAAGTTCTGTCAGATCGAGGCAATCGACCTGATGGGCCCGCTCCTCGCTCAACTCTCGGCGCAGTTTTCATACAAACCAACCGAACAACCCGGACTGTTCAGGGAACTGAACAAGGCGTATTTCCAGCGGATCGAGGCCATGGAGTTTGCGTTCCGGCACGACGACGGACAGCGCGTCGATGAACTCGACAAGGCCGAAATCGTTCTGATGGGCGTATCGAGAACCTTCAAGACGCCACTGAGCATCTATTTCGCGTTCAAGGGCTGGATGGTCGCCAATGTCCCGATCATCATGAATATGCCGCCCGCCGAGATCATTCGAACGTTGCCCAGGGGTAGGGTCATCGGTTTGACGACCGACCCGTACAATCTGGCGTCCCTCCGGAAAGTCCGCCATTCCCATCTCGGGGGCGCGACCGGTGATTACGCGGAACTCGAATATGTCCGCCAGGAGATTCTGTTTGCAAGCCGGTATTTCAGGGACGAGGCGAGATGTCCCGTCGTCGATGTGACACGGAAACCGATCGAGGAGATCGCCTTCGAAATCATCACGATCCTGCGGGAATTCACGGGGATCACGCTGGAGGGAGACCCCCTCACCCTGCTGGATCGATAACTCCCGTTGATTCGCCTGCCCCGCTTGGGTAACATGCGGGATCATGATGACTCGACTCGCAAAGAAATGCTGCTTTGTTCTGATCCTGATCCTGCTGATGATGGGTATCATCGAGAGCGCGGTCTGGGCGACCTATCTGAGTCTGCACGGCAGGACGATGTCTCTGAGGACATTTTCGGAAGAACGAACGTCCATCGCGGCGGCCCTGCTGGAATCAAAACCGGATATCAGCGAACCGGCGCCGACTCATGAAGAGGATTCGGGACGCACAGAGACGGCTCCTGTCGCGGATGCCCTCCACCCGTTTCTCGGATTCGTCCATAATCCTAAAAAAATGCCGCATGTGAGTCAGATCGGATTCTGGCAGAGTTCCATGGATCTGCCCGTCCGGGATCCCGGTTCCGTCATCGTCGGCATCTTCGGCGGATCGTTTGCCGAAGGCGTTTCGGTGAAGGGGTGGCATGCCGTCGAGCAGCGTCTGGCGGCGATTCCCGAGTTTTCCGGCAGGCAGATCCGGCCGTTCTGTTATGCGCTCGGAGGTTATAAACAACCCCAGCAACTCATGACGCTCGCATGGGTACTGGCCAATTCAGCACAGTTCGATATCGTGATCTGTGTCGACGGATTCAATGAAGTCGCACTGCCTCCGACGGACAACATTCCCAAAGGGATCAACCCGTTCTATCCCCGGAACTGGGCTTTGCTGACCGGGAACATCGACCGTGAATCGCTGCTGATTGCGGGTGAAATCGCGGTCATGAAGCGGCAACGGGCGGACTGGGCGACGCGTTTCAACGCGAAACCGCTCTCCCTGAGTCCTTCCATGAACGTGCTGTGGGAGTTCATCGATCAGCGGTTTGAGGAGCGGATTGCGGAGCGGACCGTTCGATATGACATGACCGGACCGATCGAACCGGATCAGGCGCCCTACGATCTCACCGGACAAACGGTACCATACGGTTCGGATGAGGCGATGTATGCGGATCTCGCATGTTTCTGGGCGGATTGCACGATTCAGATGGCGCGTCTGTGCGACGCCAACGGAATCCGCTTTTTTCATTATCTCCAACCGAACCAGTATCTCGAAGGCAGCAAAGTGATCGGCGATGCGGAACGCCGGGTCGCGATCAAAGCCAACCACCTCTACAGACCAGGGGTCGAAAAGGGATACCCTCATCTGATCGAACATGGGCGGCGGTTGCTGGCCGAAGGCATCTGTCACGCCAATCTCAGCGGCGTGTTCGCGGGAATCGAAACACCGTATTATGTGGATGACTGCTGCCATCTCAATGACGCGGGATATACCGTCATCGGCGAGGTCATCGGCCGATTCATCGAACAGATTTTCGCCGCGCGGCAGCGTCACGACCCGACCATCCCGGCCCCGCTCACAGCGGCTGAGCTGTAAGGAGACCTTTCATGGCGGACACCATCCGATTTGCCCGGATAAACAGAGATCATTTTCGAGGGAGACCTGGATCTCGATGTTTCCCTTGTGCCGATTGCGGACTGTCCGCGGAATGATTCCGGTCGGCGGAATCTGGAGGACAACACCATGCGGATCACGATCGCTCAACTGAATCCCACCGTGGGGGATGTCTCCGGGAACCTGCGAAAACTGATCGAAGCGTTCCGGGCTTCTCAGGCGCACCGCCCGGATCTGGTCGCTTTTCCGGAATTGTATCTGACCGGATATCCCCCGAGGGATCTCGTGGTCAGAAACGATGTTCTCGATGGCGTCGAATCGGCGGTTCGTGAAATTGAATCGGTCAGTGCGGCATACCCCGAGACCGGCATTCTGTTCGGCGCGCCGATCCGGAATCGGAACGCGACGGGAAAAGGTCTTTACAACGCCGCGCTGCTCGTTCATGCGGGCAAGACCGTCTTCCGCCAGTTCAAATCGCTGCTGCCGACGTACGATGTCTTCGACGAAGGCCGGTACTTCGATCCGGTTTTCGACAATCACATCATGCCGTTTAAAGGTCAGCGGCTGGGGATTTCGATCTGCGAGGATGCCTGGAACGACCCGGAACTCTGGCTGCACCGGATCTATTCGTACGATCCGATCGATACACTTGCGGCGGGGGGCGCTTCGATCCTGATCAATATCTCGGCGTCCCCCTTTCACTATGGAAAGGACGCTCTTCGATTCCGCATTGTGCAGAACCATGCGAGAAAGCATCGACTGCCGTTTGTATTCGTCAACCAGGTCGGCGGCAACGATGAACTCGTTTTCGATGGTCGAAGTCTCTGCGTCGATGATCTCGGACGCCCGCTCCATATCTGCCCCGGATTTGAGGAATCGTTGCACACCGTGGATCTCGATGCATCCCGAGGCTCAATGGAGTATGAACCGATGGGTCCGATCGGGAGCGTCGAGTCGGCACTTGTGCTGGGACTTCGGGATTACATGCGGAAGACCGGATTTTCGTCCGTTGTGCTGGGGTTGTCGGGCGGGATCGATTCCGCGCTCGTGGCCGCGCTTGCCGTGAAGGCACTCGGGGCGGATCGTGTCCGAGGCATTTCGATGCCCGGACCGTTTTCCTCAACAGGCAGCATCGACGACGCGAAGGCACTCGCCGGGAATCTCGGAATCCCACTCGACGTCATCCCGATCACGGACGTGTATGATTCGTATATCCGCACACTACAGCCTTTTTTCGAGGGTCGCGCAATGGATATTGCAGAAGAAAACATCCAGGCGAGGATCCGCGGGAATTATCTGATGGCGATGTCGAACAAGTTCGGGCATCTCGTGCTGTCGACCGGCAACAAGAGTGAGCTTGCGGTCGGGTATTGCACGTTGTACGGCGACATGAGCGGCGGGTTGGCGCTCATATCGGATGTCCCGAAAACGATGGTGTACCGGTTGGCTGAGCACATCAACCGCGATCGTGAGATCATTCCGCGGGCGACCATCGAGAAGCCTCCGTCGGCGGAATTGCGTCCGGATCAGTGCGATCAGGACACCTTGCCGCCGTATGAAACTCTCGATGAGATTCTCCGGTTGTATCTCGATGAATCGCTTCCCGGCTCGGCCATTGTGCAACGAGGATTCGATCCTGAGACCGTTCGCTGGGTGATCCGTGTAGTGGATCGGAACGAGTACAAGCGAAAGCAGGCCGCGCCCGGATTGAAAGTGACATCGAAGGCATTCGGCATGGGCCGCAGAATGCCGATTGCGGCTCGATACTGAGCGACTGCATTGAGTCGATCGAGGAGAAGATCATGACGAGTATATCCCTGTTTCCGGTGCCGGGAGACATTCCGGTCGAACATCGTCTTTCTGCGCCAGTCGAACCGCGTGCCTGTCTGCTCGGCGGCAAACGGGTGGAATGGGCCGGCGAAACCCAGGACGTGTACAGCCCTGTGTATCTGCGATCATCGGACTCGGCGTTCACCCGGGCGATTCCGGGCCGGCATCCGCTCATCGACCCCCGGACCGCGCTCGATGCACTCGATGCCGCCTCACAGGCGTTCCGGAATGGCCGGGGCGACTGGCCGACCATGGGCGTTGAGGAGCGGATCCGTCATGTCGAGGAGTTCGTATTCCGCATGATCGGGACGCGCGCCGAGGTCGTTCGGTTGATGATGTGGGAGATCGGGAAGAGTTATGCCGACAGTTGCAAGGAATTCGACCGGACCATCGATTACATCCGCGACACCATCGCCGCCCTGAAGGATCTCGATCGGGCGGGAGCCCGTTTCGACATCCGGGACGGGATTTTCGGTCAGATCCGCCGGGCGCCGCTCGGGGTTGTTCTGTCCATGGGGCCGTTCAATTATCCCCTCAACGAGACCTTCACGACGCTCATCCCGGCGCTCATCATGGGCAACACGGTCGTGCTCAAACCGCCGAAGTACGGCGTCTTGTTGTTTACTCCGCTGATCGACGCGTTCCGCGATGCCTTCCCGTCCGGCGTCGTCAATATCGTTTTTGGCGATGGGCGTGTGATCATCGGGCCGATGATGCGGACCGGACGGATCGATGTGCTGGCGTTCATCGGAACGAGCCGTGTTGCGGATCTGATCCGGCGCGAGCATCCCAAGCCGCACAGGCTCCGATGCGTGCTCGGGCTGGAAGCCAAGAATCCCGCGATCATTCTGCCGGACGCCGATCTGGATCTGACGGTCCGGGAATGTCTGCTGGGCAGTCTGTCGTTCAACGGCCAGCGGTGTACGGCGTTGAAGGTGTTGTTCGTGCAGCGGACGATCGCCGAGGAATTCACGCAGAGACTGGCGCGAGCCGTCAATGAGCTCAAGCTTGGCATGCCCTGGGATCCGGGTGTCGCGATCACACCGCTACCGGAGGAGTCGAAACCGGATTATCTTCGGGAGTTGATCCGGGATGCGGGGGAGCATGGTGCGCGGGTGGTCAACGAGGGGGGCGGTGAGAGTGATCGGTCGTTGTTCCGGCCCGCAGTGCTGTATCCTGTCCAGGAGAATTGCCGGGTGTTTCATGAGGAGCAGTTCGGGCCGGTGGTTCCGGTGGTGCCGTTTGACGAGATCGACGAACCGATCCGGGCGATCGAGGCCTCGGATTACGGGCAGCAGGTCAGCCTGTTCGGTCTCGATCCGGCGGCGATGGTGCGATTGATCGATCCTCTGGTCAATCAGGTCTGCCGGGTGAATCTCAATTCGCAGTGCCAGCGCGGTCCGGATGTCTTTCCGTTCACCGGGCGGAAGGATTCCGCGGAAGGAACCCTGTCGGTATCGGATGCGTTGCGGGTTTTTTCGATCCGGACGCTGGTGGCGGCGAAGGACACCGAGATGAACCGGCGACTCGTGACGGACATCATACGGAACCGTATGAGCCGTTTCCTTTCAACCGATTTTATCTTCTAGCGGCAGGCCTCCGTGCCTGCCGGCAAGAAAGCGGGTCTGTTCTCTAGTACGGCCTCCGTGCCTGCCGGCACCGCTTTGTCAAGGACTCATACCGTTCGGGCTGAGCGGGAGGTCCGAACCAGGATCGCAGACTGGTAACGTATCGGAACGTTGTGAGGACCGACCTCTTCACCGGGAGGTCCGAACCAGGATCGCAGACTGGTAACGTATCGGAACGTTGTGAGGAC
>CALFER010000006.1 GCA_937951895.1 uncultured bacterium | reverse complement strand
CTTCATTGTCGGGATTCTCTAAGAGTCTCAATCGGTGGTAATCCGCCTTCTTTCAATATCCTGTTTATCTCCGGATCTGCGTACTCAGGATCGTAATTTTTAGACTTCAAACCATAAAACCACGGACGATACTTCTCTTTAAACCACATCCCGATATGCGGTTTGTTTAAGTCATGATCGGTGAAGCACCCAGTCAGACTGTACATGAATTCATGGAGCCAGATTGGATATATCTTGGGACCCCAGCGGTCACCTATCTCAAAGGTTGCAGCAATGATCGGTCCGGATAAGTAAATCAACAATAGTACGATTGCTGATATGATCCATATTCTTTTATGTGTTTTGATTTTCTGAATCATTGCGATCAGCCAAGAAACCGATCCGCTTCTTTTTTGGTTTGGGAGGTATCATGAGTTTCCGAATGGCTTCGAATACCACTTGAAACTGCTTGTCATATTTGCTTTCCACTTGACGGATTTTTCTGGCCAGTTCTTCATGGGATGTCAGCATTTTTCTCAGTCGAACGAAAGCTCTCATAATTTCGATGTTCACCTGTACCGCTCTGGGACTGTTCAAAACACTGGAGAGCATGGCAACTCCCTGTTCAGTGAACGCATAAGGAGGGTACCTGCGACCGCCCCATTGACTTGAGATCCCGGATATTGATCTCAAGTGAGAGAATTCTTCTTTGGATAACTGAAACATGAAATCAGCGGGAAACCTTTTGATGTGGCGCTGTACTGCTTGCACAAGAACACGGGTTTCAACCCCATATAGGGATGCAAGATCTGCATCGAGAATTACTTTCTCCCCGCGAATCATTAATATGACTGTTTCAATCCGTTCAACTGGTAACAGGATTTCTTCGGTCATGAAACCTCCAGATTCATCTTGAGATCACAATTTGTGATGTCAAGTTTGAGGTGACATTCTGAAACCTCCAGTCCTTCAAGGTAGGAGTATATCAACTAAATTACACTTGGAAACGCAATCAAGAAAAAGAAGGCAGAACCCCGAAATCTCGAAGTTCTGCCTATTGGTGTATTCAGCTCCCCGGATTGGACGGTAATCGAACTTTTCTCCCCGGAGAAATTCAAGGAATGGTTCGAGACTGCGATGGAGTCGGAATTGAAGGAGTTGCATGCGATGGCATTAACGTTCTAGTTCGAACATTCCATCCTGAGACCGATCTCCGGAGGGTGACTTATTCATGTGATTATCGAATTGGCTATTCGAATCCAAATGGGCTATTATTAAGCTAATAGCTGGAGATGGAGATTGATCATGGTGACACTGAATCCGGATAAACTGAAGGCGATGCCGATTCCGTTAAGCACCGGATGGCTCATCGGCTCTTGTATGGAAGCCAAAGGAAAACAGGATCTGTGGATAAGACAAAAGCCTGAAGTCATCGAGTTGCTGCGGGAGCAGGCGATCATTCAGAGCGTCGAATCATCCAATCGGATCGAGGGAGTCACCATTGCTGCCAACCGGCTCCATCCTGTTGTTCTTGGAAAGTCAAAACCTCGTGACCGATCCGAGGAAGAGCTGGCAGGATACAGGAAAGCGCTGGCATGGATTTTTTCCCGATACCGACCTGTTTCCGTACGACCGGCAACGATCCGGAAGCTTCATGCCATGTGTCAGGGTGGTTTTTCCGGGGATGCCGGTGAGTGGAAAAGCAAAGACAATGAGATTGTCGAGATCCTTCGCACGGGTGAACGGAGAGTCAGATTTGTGCCGACATCGGCAGCGGAAACTCCCGGAGAACTGGACCTGCTATGCAGGAATTATCATGCCGCTTGCGAGATCGAACCGTTGCCTGTCTTGCTTGTCATATCGACGTTTGTATTTGATTTGCTGTGCATCCATCCATTCCGTGATGGAAACGGCAGGATTTCGAGACTGTCAGCGACATTGCTTTTGCAATCGCAGGGGTTCGAAGTATCCCGGTTTATAAGCCTTGAACGATTGATCGAGGAGCGCAAAGAAGAATATTATGAGATCCTTGGCAGATGCTCTCAAGGCTGGCATGAAGGCGAAAATGAGATTCTTCCCTGGTGGAATTACTTTCTGAGTATTCTTCGCCAAGCATACCGGGAATTCGAGGAAAAAGTCACTTCAACGGAAAGGCATTCTGCCAAAAGCGATTATGTCAGGAAGTTGATATGCAGCCAGGTTGAGCAGTTTACACTTGCGGAGATTTCCCGGCAGTTACCATCTGTGAGTTCGCAGCTCATCAAGAAAATCCTTGCAGAACTCAAGGCGAAGGGAATCGTAGCGCTTCGAGGACGCGGACGCGGAGCCAGATGGGAGGTTGTTGAGTAAATAAAGCGGAACGCCTTCGACAGATCGCTCCGCTTTCCGTTCTATCAAGCTCCCCGGTCGGAACGATTCTCGAACTCCAAACTTTCGAGGAATTCAAGTGGTGGTTACGGGAGGAAGCGGATGAGGAACTGCATCAGTTGGAAGTTCTTGTGTCGGCTTGATATATACACATCTTCAGCCTAATATTGGTATAAAGTCAGCACCCAGTTCTTTTGATGCCCCACTAAAAAAGCAGCCGGTTTTTACTACTGAAAATCGATTTTATCCATACCACGAGGTATAGGCTTCCCTCACCTCCGAAACTGTGTTATTTTTTGAAAAGCACCGGATTTATGGGGGTTTTTAAATAGAATATGGGCAGGCTCAAGGACATCTTAAGACACTCGGAAGGGAAAACGCTGGAGTAGAAGCGTGATCTCTCCTCCATCAAACCGGTCCTGAAAACGTTGGTTGCCTTTGCGAACACTTCAGGCGGGACGCTTGTGATCGGTGTTGACGATCAAAAGTCTGTACTGGGTGTCCCCGATCCGGAAATGGACGAAGAACGGCTGGCCAGCGCCATTGCCGACGACATCAGTCCGGTGCTTCTGCCGGATATCGAAATTGTCCGGGAGGGTGAGAAAACAGTCATCGTCATTTAAGTCGCCCGGTTTCCCGGACCATTCTTCCTGAAATCACTGGGACCGGAAAAGGGCGTGTTTGTGAGACTGGGTTCGACAAATCGGGTTGCAGATGACGATATGCTAGCGGAACTCAGGAGGTCCAGGGATCATCTTGCCTTCGATCAGCTTCCCTGCATCGGAACCGAATATGACGATCTGGATATGGCTTCTATCCGGAAGGCATTTGGAAAGGTCGTGCGGGAGATCGATGATTCGAAACTGGAAAGCCTGGGCGTCCTGATCCGTTATGGGAAGACTCTGATACCGTCGAACGGCGGGATGATTCTATTCGGGAGGACGCCGGTGAGGGATCGGTATTTCCCGGATGCTCAGGTTCGATGCGCCCGATTCGCGGGAACGGAAAAGGTTGATTTTATCGACCGGCTGGATATTGAGGGGACCGTTCTGGATGCGCTGACCGAGGTGCCGAAGTTCATCCGGCGCAATACGCGCATGGCAGCCAAAATCGAGGGGATGCAGCGCCAGGATATTCCAGAGTATCCTGTGATTGCGCTACGAGAAGCACTGACCAATGCGGTGGCACACACTGATTATACCCTCCGGGGGATGCAGATCATGGTAGCCATTTTCTCGGATCGGCTGGAAATCCAGAATCCGGGGATGCTGCCGTTCGGGATGACACTGAACGATCTCAAGTCAGGAGTGAGTAAAATCCGGAACCCGGTGATTGCCAGAGTGCTCAGGGAACTGGATTACATGGAGAAGTGGGGAACTGGGTACAAGCGGATTATTGAAGATTGCGATGGTGGGGGCTATCCTCATCCGGAATGGCAGGAGTTAAGCACCGCTATGAGGATCAAATTTCAACCCCATCCGATTCAGGTTGAATCGGGAGCCGGAACGAGAAAAATGGATCAAGTTGGCACCAAGTCGGCACTAAGTCGGCACCAAGTTCAACTCCTTGAGTTTATGAAGGAACCGCGTTCTTTAAGGGAAATGATGACCCTGTTGGGATGGACGGATCGCACCAAGTTCAGGCTAAAGTTCATTAAACCATTGCTGGATCGAGATTTAGTAAAAATGACAGTCCCCGCCAAACCCACTAGCCGTAACCAGAAATATTTTGCCGCCGAGAACACAAATACCAAGGGATAATCAATCCGCAAGCTCAGGTGAAAATTCGGTAGCGGATCGATGTTAACTACTCTGAGGTCCGAATCGAGTATAACTTACCGTGTGTAAAGAAAAAGGCAGAACTCCTATCCGAAGAAGTTCTGCCTACCGCATCTTTCAGCTCCCCGGATTGGACGGTAATCGAACTTTTCTCCCCTGAGAAATTCAAGCTGTTAGAGAATGGTCCTTGGAAGACCTTTTCTATCAGAAATATGTCCCTTGCCAGACGTCCGATCAGCCTTTCCATTTCATTTGAGGATAACCGAATCAGATCGCTACACCTGTCATGTGTATCTGGTTCCAACTCATGGGCTGACTATTCGTCTGCGAAGGAATCGGAAACGAAGGCGGCAAATGACCGATTGTTGGAAGATCTCTTAGGAATGAAACCACCTAAGAGTTTCTCGTGGGGTATTGTAGAGTCCTCATTTGATAGCAAGACTGGAGATGCTGGAATAGTTATTCGGTACGGTTCATAACATGATTACGATTCGCAAACTGATATCTGCGGTGATTCCGTGAACGGCCAGGATTTCCTTCGAATAGCGCGTGAGGCCTTCGAGCCCTTCTTGAAGGAGTTGGGGTTTGTTATAGATGAACCTTCGATCAGCGGACGATCCTTTCATATCAGTTTCACCACTCACAAGAGTGTAGTGTCGGTATCCTACGAGCCTGGCGATGACGCTCTTTTTGTGATGGTTTTTGGTCGCAAGAATGGGCAGTTGTCCGACATCGATAACCGAAAAGAAACGCCGTGGTTTCCCGATCTCAATAGTCAGTACATGGCGGCGGTAACGCAAACGGAACGATTGGCGAACGAGAAGGCTTTTAAATTCGTTATGGTTCGTGACAACGAAGAACGCCAGTTGTTGAAAGCCGCTAAAGAACTTCGCCTTGTCCTTCCCAAATACCTTCGCTCGCCAGACGGCCAACGCACCTAACACGCCACGCGCTATGAAAGGCTACAGCGCGTGAAATGCCCAATTTTTGCCAATGCCTGGGTAATCGGGATCGGGATGGATCGAGCAACTCGCAGTCTCTTGATAGCCTGCTTTTCCGGCACTCCAATTTTTCATGTCCTTGCAATCTTCGAAATACTCTTCACTTTACCTTGAAAAATCCAACGAAAAAAGCCAGGATACGCTCATGAAACGAACAGTGTGGCTTCTCCTCATAATCGCCAGTATCGTAACTGCGCCATGGCCAGTGAACGGATTCTGTGCATCAGGCCTTGTAACAAAGGCTGGCGGGCTGATGACAGGGACGTACGGGAATGGCGTGATGACCAGCATCACGCCGGACGTCAGAAACCGACCTGATAACTGGGTCACGACCATCGGAGTGGACGATCTGATCAACAACGATTTCGTATACGATCCATTCGGGAACATCACGGATATCGGATCTGAGCATTTCGTTTACGACCCCTTGAACCGGCTTACGAATGCCTACGGTGTCTCAGACAGGGATTTCACCTACGTTTACGACGCGAACGGCAATGTTCAGACAGTATCTAAAACGGGTCCTTCGGAATCGAGCAGTTTTGCATACACCAACAACCATCTGAACGGCGTAACGTACGATGCGGATGGCAATCTGACCGATGATGGGGTTTACACATACGATTATGACCAACTTGGTCAGATGACCTCCAGTGGATCAGACAGCTACACCTACGATTCACTCGGGAAGAGGATCAAAAAGACCAGCGGGATGAGCAGCCTCGCATACTGCTATTTGGGTGAACAACTGATCTCGACATATGACGAAAACCTGCTCAGTTATTACGATGAAATCTATCTGGAAGGGCAGTTGCTGGCTAGGGTAGTGGACGACGGCGTCAGTATCACTGATGTGACGTACGCGCATCTGAATCATCTTGGTAGTCCGATCGCGTTTACGGATGATTCTGGCAATGTTGTCTGGCCGGGGCAGAGTGGCGGAACACCATACGAGATCCATAATTACGAACCCTTCGGAGCGGATTTCGCTGATCTGGGTTCTCCGATCATCGAACAAGATGTTCGGTTTACCGGAAAACTCTTCGATACAAGCACGGAGAAGCATTACTTCAATGCTCGGTATTACAATGGGATCACGACGGACTCCTCATATGAAATGCCTCCGCGATTCTTGAGTCCAGATGTTATCAACGGGAATCCGGAAGGTGGTCAGTCGTGGAATCGATATAGGTATTGCCTGAATAATCCGGTAAACATGGTAGATCCTGATGGAAACTATGAAGTACCGGTAATCTGGCACCCTTGGGATAAATTTTCAGATTTACCGTATGACATCTTCGGCATACGGTCGATGATTGATATCTCGACAAGTATTAACGGTGCATCGGCTAAATCGATGCAAGTGTCTGTCAAGGGAAGTCCGGCTGTCTCTACGGTTCAAAAAGATCTGCTGATTCAAGCTCATTATGACATAAAAACAACAACTTATACGCAACTTGAATTTCCGTTTGCGAGAGGTGCAAGTGTTCAGACACCGGGAGTAACAGCGGCAGGTGAACGATTTGTTCGTGTGGGTGCTGGGCCTCAGAATCTCAAGTTCACATTTGAAACACCAGGTGGTGTTCTGCCTGGTACTTATGCATTCCCTGAAGCAACTTTCAAATCAATTGGCAACAACCCAACTGCATTGAAAAATCTCGGCGACCTTCCCGGAACAGCACCACAATACTACCGTATTCTTGAGCCTCCAGTCGGGACAGCTATTCAGCGTGGCATTGTTCCGGGTGGCCAGTATGGCGGAGTGGGCGGGGTTGAGGAAGTTATTTTCCCTAGAGGTTTCTAATGAATAATCGATCAAGTTTAATACCGGTTCGTTTCCGGGATCAAATTGCCGCTATGCCGGAGTGTAGTTACGGAGTAACCAGAATTGTCGTCACTCTTGATGACGGAAGCAGAATTAGCGACGTGTTTGTCGCGTGGAGTGAGGAAATCGTAAAAGTTGGAACTAGTTTAACAGTAACGTTCGATCCGGATAGGATTGTAAAGGTTGAGATTCAATAAGAATTGACAGCAATGAGATTGCACGCGATTAAAAATGATTGAGGATTAGGGAGAATTGAGTAATGATAGTAGAATGAGGCGATCAGCCTATCCACAACTTCAAGCTCTTTGCTTATTAATCGCAGTCTTGTTTTTTTCTTCATCCGCCTTCTCTCATACAGCGTCATCTTCGAATGGAAACTCTCCAGAACGTTCTATCTACATTGAGTCCCAAACAGCAGTTCTGGAAGGGCTGACGAGAGTCGTGGATGACGGTGTCAGTATCACTGATGTGACGTACGCGCACCTGAATCATCTTGGTAGTCCGATCGCGTTTACGGATGATTCTGGCAATGTTGTCTGGCCGGGGCAGAGTGGCGGAACACCGTATGAGATTCACAGTTATGAACCGTTTGGGGCGGACTTCGCTGATCTGGGTAGTCCGCTGCTCGTCGAGCAGGATGTGCGGTACACCGGCAAACTGTTTGACGCCTCAACCGGCAAGCACTACTTCAATGCGAGGTATTACAACGGGATCACGACGGATTCCTCTTATGAAATGCCACCAAGGTTCTTGTCACCGGATAATGTGAAAGGGAATTCAGAAGAACCTCAGAGTTGGAATGTCTACGCTTACTGCCTTGATAACCCTCTGCGATACATCGACCCGGATGGCAACAACGAAGTTCCCGTAGCATGGCATCCATGGGACAAGATCTCGGATCAGCCGTATGACATCTTCGGTGTACGATCAATGATCGACATCTCGACAAGTATCAACGGTGCATCGGCAAAATCGATGCAAGTGTCTGTCAAGGGAAGTCCGGTTGTTACTACGTCCAGAGCTCAAATCGGAGCAACTGCAGCAGCCGCAAAGAACGAAATGACGATGGTTACATCGTGGGCAGATAAAGGAATTATCCCCGACCTGAATCCTGGACGCTGGGTGATGAAAGGCGAGGCGACCAAATGGAACTTCTGGAAATCCGGCTTGCCTGGTCCAAAGGTTGTCAGGACCGGTAAATTTCCGTACTTTCGCATTCAAAAGTCACAGGCTGACTTCTTGAACTCCATCACAGATGAAGTCCCGACCTCATCCCTGAAACTCCCTCCCGGTCCTGAAGTCATCAAAGCGCCCCTCGGCCAACGTGTGCTGGGAGGAGGCGAGTAATGATCATCATCGTCTACATCCTGCTCATTCTGCTTGCGATGAAGTGCGTGTTCAACATCACCCTACCGTATGCATTGCTCCGTAAGAAGGAAGGTGAGGGCATCTCGTTCATGCCATATATTGAATTCCTTCTGCTTGCGCTCGTGGTCGCCACATCGTTTACTGCAGGTGGAGATTCCTGGACTGCACAACCGAAGGTCGTCGGTTTTGTTGCCGGAGCACTGGTGGTCTTCTCCTACCTGCACTTCGTTCTTGTGATGCTTGTGGGAGGATGGTTCCTGTCGCGGAAGAAGTCATGATTGACCGAATGATTTCTATGTGTTTGCTGGTCCTTGGAAGCGCTTTTCTTCCGCTTGGGAGTCTTGCGTCAGTTTTGGGTAGGGCATCTGACACATCTCCTGCGACTACGACGCAGACTATACGCTCCGAATTGAAAGTTGAACGGATCGCCTTTACCTACGACATACCCCCCGTGCTCTGCAGTTCCGGCACACGAGGGTACATCGAACGGCGGGAACGTGGCGATGGAGATCGCCTGTGGAACATTGCCAGTCCGGAACAGTTCGACGATCCGGTTCAAGGTTTCACTGACTTTAGGATTCAAGCTCATAGATACACTCCTTTCATAACTCTGCGATGGTGCAGAGCGGGTTGATGATATTGAGTTATGCGATACGAGATTTGGGAAATTTGGGATGCCGGGGGCTCGAAACGGCGAATAGCATTTCGTGGGTCCCATCCAGACTAGATGCCCGCGAGATTTTTCACAATTTTGTCCACGCGAGTGGGGAATATCCTTCTCCCAGTTAGTGTTATTCACTCGTTGAATGTGTAAAAACCGCGAGTTTCAAACACGTCACTTCCAATCGAGTCCTTTTGTTCTCACCGCATGTTACCTTTACTAAATTGATGACAATGGGTAATATCGCAAGTAGTGGCATTCTACTGGGGGAGGTTACAATGGGTATCGATAGAGAATGGCAGAAACGGGTCATCGGATTGACTACGTTCATTTTCATATTCATCATCCCAACAACCATCTCCGCAGCAGTAATAGTGGACCTGTGCTTGAATGACGGAGGTTTCGTCTCATTCGATCATTTCAAATCTGAGCTTTATCTGAACAACCAAGGCGCATCTGTCCAAGAAGCGAAGATCTTTGGCATTCTGGAAATTTTCGGTGCATATTACTTTTGGCCGACGTTCACGCAGGAAGTTAACTTCTTAGAAACGGATATCCTCGAAGGTGAAGCAAGCATTGTTTTTCTGGAATTCAACTTTCCAGATATAGATGATTACGTCCCTTTCGGACCAATGTACTTCTGGGGAGCTTGGTTCTTGAATGAGATTTATTACGGGTATGATTTCCAGGAGTTCTGGCTAGACAGTGAGCATAAATGGACACCAACACCAAGGCCGACGGACACACCGGTACCAACGGAGACGCCGACTCCAACTCCCTCCGCCACACAGAGCATACCGCCGACAGTTACACCGACGATGACACCCGTTGTGACTCCGGGTCATGTATATGTCGGGAATATGATAGCGATTTCGGCTGGCAGTTTTACACAGGGATCACCCTCATCAGAACCTTACCGGAGTGGGATCGAGCGGCAATTCACGCACATCTTGACTCGGGATCTGCTAGTGATGGAGACGGAGGTTACGCGCCAGATGTGGGCTGATCTGAAGGCGGCTCAAAGCACGCTACCTTTTGATCCGAGCTTCACAGATCAGAGTCCGACGATGAATCATCCTGTGCAGACAGTTACGTGGTATGAGGCACTGTTGTATGCCAATTTGTTATCTCTTCAGAACGGTTATCGTCAATGTTATTATACAGATGCAGTTTTTACCCTGCCGATTACCTCAGGTAACTACACGACTGGCCCTTTCTATTGTGATTTTGATGCTGATGGGTATCGGTTGCCAAC
>CALFER010000005.1 GCA_937951895.1 uncultured bacterium | reverse complement strand
GTGCGGGCTCTCATGGACAAACGCGGGGCGAATTACATCGAGATCACCGCGGATTCGACCCGGACCCGCCGCAATGACACCGTCGACATCGTCCTGCTCAATGCGATGGGTCACCTGCTCGATGCCTACCAGATGGGACGAATGGCGTTTGTCGGAGGCAGTGTGGTTCCGGTCGGGGGCCACAACGTTCTTGAACCGGCCTCCCTGTCACGCCCCGTCATCAGTGGCCCGAACGTCGCCAACTTCTCGGAGGCCGCCGATCTGCTCACTGCATCCCGCGCTATGCGGATCGTGACATCTCCGGCGGAACTTGCCGCGACGATCACGGAGCTGGTTCGGAACGATGATCTGGCAGAGGAGTTGGGAGAACGGGCGCGCCAGGTCGTCCTGCAGAATCAGGGCGCGTCGATGCGCACGATTGAGGCCGTGTTCGAAACGGCACATGAGACAGTCGAGGGTGCATGCGCGGAATCTCGCGATGTCATCCCGGAATCCATGAGACTCCTCCGACCCCTCGCCCCGCTGGCCGCTCATCTTTATGAGCGCGCGGTTCGCACCCGGAACGGCCTGTATGACCTGGAATGGATTCCGATCCGGTATGCCCCGTTGCCGGTAATCAGCATCGGAAATCTCACGGCCGGCGGCGCAGGGAAAACCCCCGTGACCATCTGGCTGGCCGAACTGTTTTCCGGGATCGGAATCAGACCGGCGATCGTTTCCCGGGGATACGGCGGTTCCGCAGGTTCGACACCGATTCGTGTGCCGGCGGATGGATCATGGGAAGAATTCGGAGACGAACCCGTGCTCATGGCGCGGAAACTCGCGAATACCCCCGTCATCGTTTCACGGAAACGCTGGCCCGGTGCCGTGATGGCTCACAAATCCTTCAACGCCGACCTGGTCATTCTCGATGACGGTTTCCAGCATCGACGTCTGGCGCGTGATGCCGATATCCTTCTGATCGACGCCCGGCGACCGCCTCAGCATGACAGAATGCTCCCGCTGGGATATCTCCGAGACCCTCTCGATCGCGTGAAACAGGCTCATATCGTGGTGCTGACACATTCGGATGAAACCGATCATCTGGAGGAGATCGAAACCTGGCTCGGCAGGATGGCGCCGGCGACCCCGGTTTTTCGTGCGCGCCATGCATGTTCGGGACTCTTCGATACGCGGATCGATGCGATGCGCGATCCCGGATCGCTCCGGTTGACAAAGGTCGCGGTCATATGCGGTATCGCGCATCCCTCGGGCTTCATCACCCAGCTCGAAAATCTCGGAGCTCATATCGTCGATCAGGCCATTTTCAGGGATCATCATGCGTATCAGCGGGATGAGATCGACCGGGTGATCCGGCAGGCGATCGAGCGTGGCGCACAGGCCATCGTCACGACGGCCAAGGATGACATCAGACTGATGCACACCCTCGGCAATTATGATATTCCGATTCTGGTTCTGGAGATCCGGATCGAAATGGACCGTCAAACCGAGTTGCTTCAGATTGTGCGAAAGCGGATCGGAATTTCATAAGTGATCGATTTCATCCTTGCTCACGCCGTAGGCGGGTTGCTGGCCTGTTTCCGCGCCCTGCCGCCCAATTGGTGTGTCGCGCTGGGACGCGGTTTCGGAGCGCTGGCTGCCATCTTGAAAATCCGATCCGGCATCCTCATGAAAAATCTCGAAATCGTTTTCCCGGAACACACCCCGGAAGAACGGCGGACTATGGCGCGCGCGGTCTACATCAGCTTCGGCACATTCCTCGGGGAGTGGCTCAGTTTCCGGGCGCGGGGACCGCAGGGAGTGGCCGATATGATCCGGTGCGACTTTCCCGAGATCATCGATACGGCCTTTGCAGAAGGGAAAGGACTGGTCTTCTACACGGCGCATTTCGGAAACTGGGAGTTGGCCGGTTGGTACATCGCGAAGCATGCCGCGCCGTTTTCTGCTGTCTTGAACAGCCTCAAGAATCCCTGGCTCGATCGCATGTTCGAGAAACTCCATGAAGAATCGGGTATCGGCACGATCTACAAGGGAGGCTCGATTCCGAAGATCCATGAGGTGTTGAATCGCGGGGGATCTGTCGGGATGCTGGCCGATCAGAACGCGGGCAGAAAAGGCGTGTTCATTGACTTCCTGGGACGCCCGGCGTCCTTCCATCGGGGACCGGTGATGATCAGCATCGAAAAACGGTGTCCCCTCATCTGCATCATTCCGGTTCCGGAAGCTCCGGGCAAATGGGTGCTGGAATGCCGTCGTATCGAACCCCGCTCGACCGGCAATCTCGAAGCGGATGTTTCGGCCATGGTCTCCGATTACGCCCGCCTCGTCGAAGATGCCATCCGGCGGCACCCCCAGCACTGGTTCTGGTTTCACAATCGCTGGAAAACCCGTCCTCGGAAGGACGCGTCGTGATCGATTTCCCTCCGGGCCCCATCATCATCCGGATTCCCAACTGGATCGGCGATGCGGTGATGGCTTCGGCTGCGGTGCGGGCGCTCCGCCTTCGCTGCCCGGATCGAAAACTCGTCCTGGTCGCCAAACCCTGGGTTGCGGACCTGTATTCACGCAGCACGATCATCGATGCGATCATCCGCCATGACCATCGGAGGGGGCCGGGACGGCTGATCGACCTGGTGAGTGTGGTGAGACGGATCCGGTCCGAGCGTCCCGCGGGGGCTGTGCTGATTCAGACGGCCTTCGAATCCGCGCTGATGGCCTTCCTGGCCGGGATTCCGATCCGGACCGGCCTGCCGACCGATCACCGGGGGCTGCTCCTGAGCCATCCTCTGCATCTGGATCCGTCCATCCGATCGCGGCATCTCGTGGAAGAGTATCTCGCCGTCGTCGACGCGGTATTCGGTCCGTCATCCGCGCCTGCACCTCTGCCCGGCGTCGAGCTGTCGGAAGAGGATCGTTCCCGTGCCCGTGATCTGATCGCCGATTGTGCCTCCCCGATTCGCGTCGCGCTTGCGCCGGGAGCAGCCTATGGATCGGCAAAGCGATGGCCGCCCGTCTCGTTCGGAAAACTCGCCGGAATGCTCTCGAGGGATCTGAACGCCATGGTTTTCCTGGTGGGAGGGGCGGGTGAACTGCCGATCATGAACGCCATCCGGAGAGAATCCGGAGACACGGCCCGGATCATGGCCGGGCAATTCGACCTGATGACGCAGGCGGCGATCATCGAAGCCTGCAATGTCTGTGTCGCGAATGATTCCGGCCTCCTGCATCTCGCAGCCGCCCTCGATACGCCGGTCATCGGGTTGTTCGGCCCGACGGATGCCTCGCGGACCCACCCGTACGGCCATCGGCACCGCGTGCTGCGCGAACCGGTTGACTGCGCTCCATGTCACCGGAGGGATTGCCCGATCGATCATCGCTGCATGCTGCGGATCACACCGGAACACGTCTTCCGGGAAATCCAGAACATCATTGAGATATGAAGCCTTTCCGCTTATGATGATGTGTCACTTTCCAGGGACTTCTCGGGATATTGTTCGATGACACAGTTGCGGTTGATCCTTGCAGTCATTTTGATACTGACGCTCCTCCCGGGCGTCGGCAGTTCCGAACGATCAGATGGTGCCATGAACCCGATTTTTCATCACGGTGAGGAATTGATCTACGAAGTGGCGTGGATGGGCATCACTGCCGGCACGATCACCATGCGGATCGCGGATCAGGGAAACTTCGAGGGAACGCCGGCGTACCGGGCTGAAGTCGTGGGTGAAACGACCCCGGGATTCTCGAGATTCTTCAAAGTACAGGATGTCATCATCTCCATCTTCAGCAAATCGACGCTCGATTCGATCTACTTCTCCAAAAACATCCGGGAGGGGAAATACCGGAAGTTTCGTGAAACCTGGTTCGATCAGACGAAACTGCTGGCTCGATCCGATAGCACACTCTCGGTCACCCTGGAACACGCCAAAGACCCGATCGCGTGCATCTTCGCTCTGCGTAACGCCCCTCTCGCGGAAGGCGTGGTGGTTCAGCTCAATTCCCATGCCGACGGTAAGAATTTCCCGGTCGAAATCAAGGTCGAGCGTCGTGAAATCGTGACGCTCGCGAGCGGAGCCCGGTCCGCGTTCCTGTGCACGCCGCTCCCGACATGGGAGGGACGTGTGTTCGAGAAAGGGCAGAGCACGGTGACGTTGTGGGTATCGGATGATGAGTATCGTGTACCTCTCAAGATTAGGATGAAGGTGAAGATCGGATCCCTGAATGCCGACCTCGTGGGGCGTCGTGGCCCGGGGTGGGAGATAGCAAGAGAGAAACCGCTATGAAGATCGTGATTACCGGAGTGGCCGGATTTATCGGATCGCATCTCGCCAGCCTGGCCCTGGCCAACGGCGATGACGTGATCGGAATCGACTGTTTCACGGACTATTATCCGAGAGCGGTCAAGGAACGTAATCTCGAAGGACTGAAATCCTCGTCCCGCTTCACATTCCTGGAAGAAAATCTCCTGGAGGCCGACCTCCGGTCGATTTTCGAACGCGTGGATGTCGTCTATCACCTCGCGGCTCAGGCGGGTGTGCGGGCGAGTTGGGGTGCGAGTTTCCGGATCTATACCGACCTGAATGTGCTCGGCACCCAAGTCCTGCTGGAAGCCGCGCGCGATGCGGGTGTCGGACGCGTTGTCTATGCCTCGTCATCGTCGGTCTATGGGGATGTCAGGGAGTTCCCGATGCGCGAGACGCAGACTCCGCACCCCGTATCACCGTATGGCGTGACGAAGCTGGCCGCCGAGCATCTCGCGGTGCTCTATACCAAAAATTACCGGCTCTCGACCGTGTCGCTTCGATATTTCACCGTGTACGGCCCCCGCCAGCGTCCCGACATGGCCTTCCATATCTTCGGTCGTGCCATGCTGCTCGGACTCCCCCTCCCCGTGTTCGGCGACGGCCGCCAGACCCGCGACTTCACGTTCGTTGCGGATGCGGCGCGCGCGACCTACCAGGCGGGTGTCGCCACGGGTGTCGATGGCATGGTCATGAACATCGGAGGCGGATCGCGCGTGAGTTTGAACACGGTTCTTGATACGCTTGCCCGCATCGTCGGCGTCGTGCTCGATGTCCGGAATACGGATGTGCAGAAAGGCGATGTTCATCACACTTCGGCCGATATCTCAAGAGCACGCGAACATCTGGGATATGCCCCCGGCGTGACGCTCGACGAGGGTTTGAAACAGGAAATTGACTGGCTCCGGACGATTTATTCCGGGTCATAGGAGGATAGGTTATGGCAGTCGACAAGGAGCTTCTGGACATCCTGGTCTGTCCGAAATGCAAAGGCGATCTGGAACTGACTCCCGCTCAGGACGGCCTCGTGTGCCCCGCTTGCAAGCTCAAATACGAGATCCGTGAAGATATCCCCATCATGCTGATCGAAGAAGCCAAACCAATCGAGTGATTCGCGTACTGCACATCGACACCGAACGAACCTGGCGGGGCGGTGAAGCGCAGGTGCTCGGCCTGGTCCGCCATCTGCCATCTGAATCGTTCCTGTCCATCGTGGCCGCGCCGCGAAAAAGCCCCCTGCTCGAAAAATCCGTCGCCTCCGATCTCCGTGTCCTGCCCCTCACCGGAGTCTCCGAATTCAGTCTCCGGATGGTCGCCCATCTGCTCTACGGCATCCGCTTATACGCAGTCGACCTGATCCATGTCCACACATCCCACGGCCTGATCGCCGCCGACCTGTCCCGCCGGATCCTCCGCAAACCCATCCCGATCGTCTGCTCGCGCCGCACCGATTTTCATCTCCGTACCAGTTTCCTGGGATTGTCGCGACTCAAGTACACACGTTGCGCCGATCGGATCCTGACGGTCTCCGATGCCATCCGAAACATCCTCATTTCAGACGGCATCTGCCCGGAACGCATCGAAACCGTCTACAGCGGCATCGACATCGCCTCATTCCCCGAATCGCCGGACCGGGTTTCCGCCCGCGAATCCCTGGGCATCCGTCCCGGCACCCGCGTCATCGGTATGGTCGGGGCATTGGCGGATCACAAGGATCCGCTGCTCTTCCTGGAAGCCGCACGCCGTGTGTCCGAATCGATGGAGAACATCGTATTCATGCTGGTCGGTGCCGGCCGTCTCTGGGAGACCCTCCGGGCCGCGCACGCCCGGTCCGGTCTGGGCGACCGATTCCGGCTGACCGGATTTCAGACCGACGTCCGCCGATTTCTCGCGGCATTCGACCTGTTCTGCATGACCTCGCGGGAAGAGGGTCTCTGCACCTCCATCCTGGACGCCATGGCGATGCGGTTGCCGGTCGTCGCGACCCGAGCGGGAGGCATCCCCGAGGCCGTGCAGGACGGCACAACGGGCCTTCTGGCGAATATCGGTGACCCGGAGTCCGTCGCGGCACACATCCGGTCGCTCCTGTCCGACCCGGACCGCGCGCGACACATGGGCGACGCGGGTCGGCGCCGCGTCGAAACGATCTTCGATATCCGGCAGACTGCTGAATCGACCGCCCGCGCCTATGATCGTCTCATGGAGCACGTTCGGTCATGAGCCCGATCCGGGTGGTGCGGATCGTCAGCGGTCTCTGGATCGGCGGCGTGGAACGCAAGATCGCAGCGATGACGGTCGAACTGAAGAAACGCGGGTTCGACCTGTCGGTGATCTGTCTCCGGGAGGAAGGCCCGCTCGCCCCCGATCTCCGCGAATCCGGTATTCCGGTGGACGTGATCCGCGTCCGACGCCGCTTCAGCCCATCCGGATTGTGGCGTCTGCGCACCCATCTGCGCCTCCTGCGCCCGGACATCGTTCATACGCACATGTACCGTTCAAATACCACCGGTTCCATTGCCGCAGCTCTGGCCGGCGTTCCCGTCGTCGTCAACCATGTCCACAATGTCGATACCTGGGACGATTTCCGGCAACTCTGGACCGACCGCCTGCTCGTCCCCCTCAAGGACATGTATGTGTTCGTTTCCGAAGCAGTAAGGAAAAACTACACCGCGAAAGTGCGTGTCCCCGACTCGCTCCAGTGCGTGATCTATAACGGCATCGATACGGCCCGCTTCACGCCTTCCCATGACAATCCGATGGCTCTGGACGGATCCCCCCGGATCGGTGCCGCCACACGCCTCGTCCCCCAGAAAGGCCTCGATACGCTCATCCCGCTCGTTCACCACTGGAAACGAATCGCGCCCGACCTTCGCCTCTACATCCTCGGAGACGGCCCGCAACGCCCTGATCTCGAACGACTGATCGAATCGGAGGGGCTGTCCGCATCGATCCGGATTCTGGGATTCAGCGATCGGGTTCACGAGTTTTTGCGAAGCCTGAATCTGTATGTCATGCCCTCCGCGAAGGAAGGATTCTCGAATGCTCTCCTCGAAGCGATGGCATCCGGGCTGCCATGCGTCGCCACCGATGTGGGCGGGAACGCCGAGGCGATCCGGGATGCCATCGATGGCAGAATCGTCCCGGCCGCTGATCCGGAGGCATTCGATCGGGCGGTTCAGGATTGTCTCGCTTCCCCTGAATCGATGGACCGTCTGGGAGATGCGGCGAGACGTCGTTCGGAGGAGTTTTCACTGGAGAAGATGGTGTGCAGAACGCAGGATCTGTACGAGCAGCTTGCGTCGCGTTCGCTCTAGTCTTTCCGGTCCGGTTTTCATATACTACGCACTTTTGAGGAGGATGGCGCGTGTCGAAAAGCGATAACCATATCATTTCGATCGCTCAGCACCAGAACATGATCCATCTGTGCGATCTGTTGCCCAGACGCAAAATACTCGTCATCGGCGACGTGATGGTGGACGAGTATATCTGGGGAGATGTCCGGAGAATCAGCCCCGAGGCCCCGGTTCCGGTCGTTCGTGTCAAGGAAGAAACGATCCGGCTGGGCGGTGCCGCGAACGTCGTCAGCAACCTCTGTGCGCTCGAAGCCGAGGTTTTCGTTGCCGGTGTCGTCGGCGACGATGCGCTGGGAAACGAGGTCATCCGGCGTCTGTCCGCGCTCAATGCGGATCCAGGCGGCATCGTGACCGCCGGAGAACTCCAGACCATACGGAAGACACGCATCATTGCACAGCATCAGCAGGTTGTCCGGGTCGATCGTGAATCCACGACCGCGATCTCGACGGGCATCGAAGATCAACTGCTCGATTACTGCCTGGCGATCCTCGGCGATGTCGATGGCGTCATCATCTCGGACTACGCCAAAGGCGTGCTCACCCCGCGTGTCTGCCGGAGCATCATCGAAAAAGCGCGCAAGGCCCATAAAATCTGTGCCGTCGATCCGAAAGTCGCCGCATTCGAGAAATACGCAGGCGCCACCGTGATCACTCCGAATCATTTCGAGGCGTCCCAGATGAGCGGCATCGGGATCGACGAGCCTCAGGCAGTCGAGCGTGCCGGCTGGACGCTGATCGAAACGCTGAAGACGGATTCGGTTCTTGTGACCTGCGGCGAATCCGGTATGGCAATCTTTGAAAAAGGGAAACCGATGGAAAAGATCGATACGGTGGCCCGGAGTGTGTATGACGTGACCGGCGCCGGCGACACGGTCATCAGCGCCTGTTCGCTCGCGCTGGCATCCGGAACGACCATCCGCGAAGCCGCCGTTCTCGCCAATTTCGCCGCCGGTGTCGTTGTCGGCAAAGTCGGCACGGCCACGGCGACGATCGAGGAAATCAAACGGGAAATGCGGATGTATCTCAGTTCATGAAACCGGTAATTCGTGCGGCAGCTGTCATTCCCGCGCGGTACGGCTCCACGCGGTTCCCCGGCAAACCCCTCGCCCTGATCCAGGGCAGACCCATGATTCTCTGGACACTCGCGCAGGTCCGCCGCGCGCTTCAGATTCAGCGCATCGTGGTCGCGACGGATTGCGACCGGATTGAAGAGATTGTCCGGGGGGACGGCGGCGAAGTCATCATGACGGCGTCCGATCTGGCATCCGGAACGGATCGCGTGGCGGTCGCGGCAACCTCGATCGACACGGACCTGGTCGCCAATGTCCAGGGTGATGAACCCCTGATCGATCCCGCCCACATCGATCTCGCCGTCTTGGCCCTGATCGATGATCCCCTCGCCTCGGTCGCGACACTCGCCGCACCGATCCGGTCGGAAGCGGATCTGATGGACGAAAACATCGTGAAAGTGCTGGTCGACGAACGACAGCATGCGGTATACTTCTCCCGCATTCCGATTCCGTATCCGGGTCGATTGAGCCATCGGAAATCCGGCGACATCCAGGGCTATTTCCGGCATATCGGTCTGTATGTCTACCGGAAAGCATTCCTGATGCGATTCGCGGAGCATCCGCCGGTGTTTTCGGAGCGGATCGAACGGCTCGAACAGCTCAGGACGCTCGAAATGGGGGAGAAGATCGCGGTGCGTTTCGTCGAGACAAACGCGCCGAGTATCGATACACCGGATGATCTGACCAAACTGGACACTCTCTTGAGGAGACGTTGACGTATGGCGGCTAAATACATCTTTGTGACCGGCGGTGTTGTTTCTTCACTCGGAAAAGGCATCGCCTGCGCCTCGATCGGCGCCCTGCTCGAATGCCGGGGCTTCAAGGTGACGCACCTGAAGTTCGATCCCTACCTGAATGTGGATCCCGGTACCATGAGCCCCTTTCAGCACGGTGAAGTCTATGTCACGGACGACGGAGCCGAAACGGATCTCGATCTGGGTCACTACGAGCGATTCACGCATGCCCGGATGAGCCAGACCAACAATGTCACGGCGGGCGCGATCTATCACTCGATTCTCCAGAAAGAACGCCACGGCGATTATCTCGGACGCACGGTCCAGGTCGTGCCGCACGTGACCGATGAGATCAAATCACGCATCACTCGGCTCTCGAAGGACGTCGATGTGGTGATCGTGGAACTGGGGGGAACGGTCGGTGACATCGAAAGCCTTCCGTTTCTCGAGGCAATCCGCCAGTTCCAGTTCGATGTGCGCCGCCAGAATGTCCTGTATATTCACCTCACCCTGATCCCGTTCCTGCGATGTGCCCGCGAGATCAAGACGAAACCGACGCAGCACAGCGTCAAGAATCTCAGGGAAATCGGTATCCAGCCCGATATCCTTCTGTGCCGGTCGGAAGTCGAGATCGAAGCGGATGTCAAAAAAAAGATCGCCATGTTCTGCAACGTCGACTACAAGGCCGTCATCACAGCCCTCGATGTGAACTGCATATACGAGGTGCCTGTTCAGTATGCCCACGAGGAGCTCGACAAACTCGTCATCGACTACCTCGGTCTGGAACCCCGCCCTCTCGACCTGTCAAGCTGGGAAAACATCGTGTTCAGGCTGAAGAACCCCAAGCGGAAAGCCCGGATTGCCATTGTCGGAAAATATGTCCAGCTCAAGGATTCCTACAAAAGCCTCTCGGAAGCGTTCATTCATGGTGCGATCGCCAATGAATGCGAACTCGATATGCGATGGGTCGACGCCGAATTGATCGAGCATGACGGTCCGGAAACGCATCTGCAGAGCGCGGACGGAATCCTCGTGCCGGGCGGCTTCGGCGATCGGGGTATTCAGGGAAAGATTCTGGCGGTGCAGTATGCCCGGGAAAACCGGATCCCGTTCTTCGGAATCTGTCTGGGGATGCAGTGCGCCACCATCGAATTCGCGCGGAATGTCGCCGGTATCCCCGACGCCAACAGCTCGGAATTCGATAAACAGTCTCCAAATCCGGTGATCGATCTGTTGCCGGGTCAGCAGAACGTGACCGATATGGGCGGCACCCTGCGCCTCGGCGCATACGGTTGCGTACTGAAGCCGGGATCCCATGCCTGCAAGGCATACAAGACCTCGGAAATCCGCGAACGCCACCGTCATCGCTACGAATTCAACAACCGCTATCTCGATACACTCACCTCCAAAGGCCTGCTCGTGAGCGGCCAGTCACCGGACGGAAGCCTGGTCGAGATTGTCGAGATTCCGGAGCATCCCTGGTTTGTCGGCGTGCAGTTCCACCCGGAATTCAAGTCGACTCCGCGCATGCCGCACCCCCTGTTCGTTTCATTCGTCGCCGCAGCTCTCGATAAACGAGGTGGGAAAGCTTGAGACGACAGTACCGGCGTCGGGTTCTCCGCTGGATCGCCGGTTTCGCGGTCACCGCAGGTTGGAAACTGGTCCATCTGCTGAACTGGAAGCAGGCGTCGAGGCTGGGTACATGCCTGGGCAGACTGCTCTTTATGTTCCCGACACGGATGAGACGCATCGCCCTCTCCAATCTGGCCCTCGTGCTTGGAAACTCGATCCCCGAACCGCAACGCCGTCACATTGCCGCGAACGTATTCAGTAATCTCGCACGTTACATGATGCAGGCACTCAAAATCAGGGATCTCAGCGGTCCTGAAATCGATGCACTTGTCGACGTCGATGCCGGCCTTCCAGCCCTGAAAGCGTCTTTATCTGCGGGCCGGTCCGCGATCATTCTGACCGGTCATTACAGCAACTGGGAACTGTTCGCTGCAAGGATCGCCCGGATCGCTCCTCTGACCGTGCTGGCCAGAAACAACGATAACCCCGAGATCCAGAAATGGATCGATGCCGCACGCGGCTCGCAATCCATCGAGGTGATCGATCGCGACAGTCCATCGGCGGCACGCATACTCAAGCAACTCAGCGCGACGGGGGGGCGGATTATCGGATTGCTGATGGACCAGGATACGCGGGTGACGAGCGTTTTCGCCCCGTTTCTCGGCCATCCTGCCAATACCCCGAGCGGTCCGGCTGCGTTCGCTCTGAAACAGTGGTTCGACCTGTTCGTCGGTTTCATCGAGGAGCAACCGGACGGGCGGTTTGTGCTGCGATTATCCGAGAAACTGGAATTCGAACCCAGCGGCACGCCGGATGAGGATGTTCTGAGAGTGACCACGGCAATCAACGAGCGGATCGGCGAGCAGATTCTGCGCGTACCCGAACAGTGGGTCTGGTTCCATCGGCGATGGCGCAGGAAAGCCGATTGAGACTCCCATGCACTGGCTCCTTGCCGCCTCGATCGGTTTTCTTCTCGCCGGATTCCTGATCGGCTGGATCGCCCGTTCGTTCGGACTGGCGCGATCCGCGGAAAAGGACTGCACTCCGGATCTGGCAAAAGCACTCTCCAGAGCGATCGACGGGGATCGCGATGAGGCCATCCGGCTGCTGACCTCCATCACCTCACAACAGGATTCCTCCATCGACCCTTTCCTGACACTCGCCGTCTTGTTCCGGAAAAAAGGCTGGCTCCATCGTGCAGCCGATCTGCATCGGCGTCTGCTTCAGCGGAATGATTTGACGGATTCCGCACGTGGCATCGTTCATCTCGAAATCGCCCGTGATTTTCTCGAATGCGGTCTGTGGGAGCGCTGTTCGGAGGCGGCTCAGCAGGCGTATCGCCATGCGGCCACACAACATGATGCCGCGCGCTTCCTGGCGCGGCTCCGAGAGCGTGAGCGAAATTGGGACGAGGCGATCGGGTGGTGGAAACGATCCTCCGGAGACATCCGTAAGCTCAGACCGATTCCCTATATTCAGGCGGCCCGGGTATCCGAGCTCCTGGATCGAATGGAACTGAAAGATGCCGCCCGGATTCTCGGGGAAGCGCTCGCGGATGATCCCGAAAACGCCGCGCTTCAGCTCGAATCGATCCGACTCACTCTCATGAAGGCGGACCTGGGTGATCCTGCGACGCCCTGTGAGGTGTTTCTCAGACTCCGCAGTGACCTCACCGGCTTTCTCGTCGATCGGCTCGATGCGTTCAAACAGCCTCTGCCCGAGTCTCTGATCGCGTGCCTGATGGATCGGATTCAGGTACAATCAACTCATGCAACCGGCCGACTCGAACAGGTTTCCCTGCTGATGGTTCTGAATCGCCCAGCCGAAGCGCGGCGGACATTCGAAACAATCGATTTCAGGCGATTGTCACCCGACAGGCTTGCGAAGTACTGCGGAATCGCGGAAAAATTGAACTGCGCCGCGCTGGCTTGTGATGCATCCCGCGAATGGATGCGCCGAGCGATCACGCGGGATGGATTCCGGTGCCGGGACTGCGGGCAATCATTCGGCAGGATGACGTGGCGGTGCCCGGTGTGCGAGATGTGGGGAACGCTCTACGCCACGGATCCCGAACTGAACGCAACAGGGGAGACGACATGAATCAATCACGGATGCTCATTGGTGTCGCGTTGTGCTGCCTGAGTCTCGCCGCAATCGCGCATGCAGAGACGATTCAGACGGTCGTGGATCGGACGATCGCCGGGATGGACACGGTCGGAACCGATTCCGAAACCATCCGGGACGGGTTGGAGGAATTGGCCGGCATCCTCGTGCTGATCGATCCGGATCATGCCGTTGCGCCCCTCATCCGGGATGCCCTGAGCAAAATCCGGGACAAGGATCGCTCCGTGCGGGTCGCCTCGGCACTGGCCATCGATCTGGTCCGGCAGGGGCAGTATGACGGCGCCGCGAAGGCATATTTCGACATCATTCTCAGATTTCCGCGGGATCCGTCGATCACCCGCTTCCAGATTGCGCTTGCCCGCGCCTACATCATGCAGCAGGAATTCGACAAGGCCCGCGCCACGCTCGAACCGCTCACCCGGAAGCAGTCCGTCGAGTCTTCCTGGGCCGTTCTGGAACTCGCCCGGATCGCGCTGCTGAACCGCCACCAGGACGAGGCCATCCGCCGCTACAGATCCATTCCGGTCGCGTCGCCGGGTTCGTTCGCCGCGAAACTGGCCGAACGCGAACTCCTGCACATCCAGCTCCGCGATCAGATCAGGAAAACCGGAGATCCGTCGTGAATGCAAAACTCACTCCGGTCATGCGGCAGTATCACGCCGTCAAACAGCAGTTCCCCGATGCCATCGTTCTGTTCCGCATGGGTGATTTTTATGAAATGTTCGGCGAGGATGCCGTTCTCGCCGCACCGATTCTCGAAATCGTCCTGACCAGCCGTGACCGGAATGCGGACGATAAAATGCCGATGTGCGGCGTCCCGTTTCATTCGGTCGACAGCTACATCTCCAGGCTGATCGCCCGGAACTACAAGGTGGCGATCTGCGAACAGGTCGAGGATGCCAAAGCGAGCCGCGGACTGATTTCGCGTGAGGTGGTGCGCGTCATCACGCCGGGAACGCTCCTGGAAACAAACCTGCTCGACGGCCGCGACAACAATTACATCGCGTCCGTGGCGCGGGCGCAGGATCGATTCGGTATCGCGGTCATGGACCTGTCCACCGGCGAGTTCAATGCGATGGAGTTGCCGGATGCATCGAACGAGGGCGCGCTCCAGATGGAACTCGGACGATGGAACCCCCGGGAGGTGCTCGTGCCGTCCGACTGGAATCCGTTGACGGGCGGGGAGGCATGCCGGGTGACGCAGGTCGAGCCGTGGGTGTTTTCCGCGGAATATGCATCGGACCGCATCCGGGATCAGTACAAAGTCTCCGGTCTCGACGGCTTCGGCCTCGAAGCGCTTCCCGCCGCTCTCACCGCCTGCGGCGCGCTGCTCCACTACCTCCAGGCCTCCCGCGTCCAGGATCTCGGGCATCTCCAGCACATCCGGATCGTCAACGTGAGCGAATTCCTGCACATCGACGCGGCCAGCCGGAGAAATCTCGAACTCACCCGCACCATGCTCAACGGAACCCGCGAAGGCAGTCTCCTGCACTATCTCGACGATACCGTCACGTCGATGGGCGCGAGACTCCTCAAACGACGTCTCGAGCAACCGCTCCGGGATGCGGCGGCCATCCGCGCTCGGCTCGATCGGGTGGACGTGCTTTTCAACGAGGATACGATTCGACGATCCATCCGCGAATCACTGCGGTCGATCGCCGACATGGAACGCCTGATCAGCCGGATATCGACACGCGTGGCCCACGGACGGGATCTTGCGGCCCTGCGGGATTCGCTTCTGGCCTTGCCGGCGTTGATCGGGCAGCTCCGCGCATCCGGCAGCACCGTTCTGACCGGATTCGCCTTCGAGATCGATCCGCTCGAGACGATCCGGGAACTCCTCAACCGCGCGATCGTCGACAATCCGCCCCTGAGCGTGAAAGAGGGGAACATGATCCGGGATGGGTATCGTGAGGATCTGGATCAATTGAAACTGGCCGCGCGAGACGGCAAGAGCTGGATTGCGACGCTGCAGCACAGTGAGCGTGAGCGGACGGGGATTCCGACGCTCAAGGTCAGCTACAACCGCGTGTTCGGGTATTACATCGAAGTGTCGAAGGGACAGATCTCGAAAGTGCCGCCGGATTACATCCGACGCCAGACAATGACCAACGGCGAGCGTTATGTGACGCCGAAACTGAAGGAAATGGAGGAGCTGATTCTGGGAGCGGAGGAGAAAATGGCGGCGCTCGAGTTCGAGCTGTTCTGCGGGATCCGCGATACGGTTGCAGCCGAGGCACAGCGGATTCAGGCGACCGCTCGCGCCCTCGCGGATCTCGATGTCGCAGCCGCGCTGGCCGAACTGGCGGTGCGGAGGCGGTACAGCCGGCCCGGGATTCACGAGGACGACACGCTGCGGATTCAGGCCGGGCGGCATCCCGTCGTCGAGCAGATCACGTCGTCCCAGTCCTTCGTCTCCAACGACGTGCATCTCGACAGCGACGAACGGCGGCTGATCATCCTGACCGGACCGAACATGGCCGGAAAATCGACGTACATCCGCCAGATCGCGCTGATCGTGCTGATGGCGCAGATGGGCAGTTTCGTTCCGGCGGAACAGGCGCAGATCGGTGTCGCGGACCGGATATTCACACGGGTCGGCGCGGCGGACAATCTGGCGGGGGGGCAGTCGACGTTCATGGTCGAGATGGCCGAGGCGGCCAATATTCTGAACAATGCCTCGTCGAGAAGCCTCGTGATTCTGGACGAAATCGGCCGCGGCACGAGCACGTTCGACGGGCTGTCCATCGCGTGGGCCGTTGCGGAGTATCTGCATGGGATTCGCGCGCGGACCCTGTTCGCGACGCATTACCACGAACTGACCGATCTGGCCGATCAGCTGCCGGGGGTCCGGAACTTCAACATCGAGGTGCGGGAATGGAACGATCAGGTCGTGTTCCTCCGGCGGGTCGTGCCCGGAGGCGTCGATCGTTCATACGGAATCCAGGTCGCGCGTCTCGCGGGGATTCCTCAATCGGTTCTCGCACGCGCCAAGGAAGTGCTCGCGGAACTCGAACGCAAGGAATCCGGGCGCCTGGAAGTCCCGGCGCGCAGGATTCCTCCCCCTCAGAAAGTCATTCAGCTCGAACTGTTCTCCGAACCGATGCCGGATTGCGTGGACGAACTGCGTCGATTGAAAGTCGAATCCCTGACGCCGCTCGATGCGCTGAATCTGATCGCCCGCTGGAAATCGGAACTCAGCGGGTAAGGGCGCGTCCGGTCAATTCGAACAGCGTGATTTCGGACTCGGTGAGAATCCGGAACGGCGGTCCCCAGATTCCGGTGCCGCTCGACACATACACATAACGGCCCGGGGACACCTCATGCAGACCGGTCTGCAGCTCGAAGACCAGCCCGGTCAGAAGCGTGAACGGCCAGATCTGCCCGTTGTGCGTATGCCCGCTCAGTTGCAGGTCCGGCCGTTGACCCGGCAGTTCCGGAATTCTCGGCTGATGATACAGGAGCACGATCGGGAGGTCGGGTGTCAGGGACTTCGCCAGATCGTCCGGATCGAATGGGGTTTCGCCGAAATGTGCCGTCCCGCTCGGGTCATCCAGCCCGATCAGATGCATGACCCCGGGAATCGTCCGGACCGAATTCCGCAGCATGATGATGCCCCTCCCGGACAGAAACTCGGTTGTCTGCCTCGCACCGATGTAATACTCGTGATTGCCCGTGATTCCGAAGACACCATGCCGCGCCTCGAGTGTTTCGAGCAGCGGGATGAATGCCGACAGCCGATCGGGCGGGCCGTCGATGATGTCGCCGGTCAGCGCGATCAGATCGGGCTTCAGTGCATTGACGCTCTCGACGATCGGTCGGAACCACTCCGGCGACCGCAGTTCATCGATATGAAGGTCCGAGAGTTGAACGATTCGGAGCGGGGCAGCGGAGGAGGGGAGGCGGTCGATCGCAAGCCGGTGCGTCCGCAGCACGGGATGCCTCACCGTGCGATGCCCGATCAGCATGGCGACGATCAGAATCGCGATGATGGCGAGTGTGCCTCGGGCAAAAAACGGCGTCAGTTTCCCCGCGTCGATCGATACGATTGTGCCGAAGAGGCGGGTGAGACCCAGCATGGCGAATCCGACGAATGCCATGCTGAACAGGCAGAACAGAATGCCCAGCCAGTAATATCCGGTGAGGAGTGCAACTTCGGAGAACGGTTGGGCGTGTGAGGAGGTCAGCCATCGGCCGACCGGAAATGAAAGCAGCAGGATGAACAGGCCGATCGCGAGTGTCCACGCCGCGGGGCCTCGAAGTGCGAAGACAGAGCGCAGCCAGAAATAGACCGTCAGGTGCATCAGAATATACACGGACAGGAAGATGGTGAGGAATGTCACGAAGCCCTTCATTGTTCAACCGGATTGTTGATTCATGATCTTGTTGTCGAGATACGCGTTCAGGGTCGGATTGTCCTTCAGAAACAGAATCATCTGATGCCGCGCTCGGCCTCGGAATCCGAGCGATTCATAGAGCGATACGGCGGCGGGATTGTCCAGATCCGTCAGCAGATCGATCCGGGCATGCCCCGATTCCCGGACAAATCGGATGTAGGCATCCATCAGAAGCCGTCCGAGTTTTTTACCGCGATGTTCCGGAAGGATGTAGACCAGGTCGAGCATCGAGACCGTGTCGCAGGACGATGTCGAGAGCCGGTCGCAGGCCCGGATGTATCCGGCCGGTTCATTGTCCAGCAGCAGCGCGAGCGGATGATAAATGTCGCGATGCGCCGCGAGATAGGCTGCGAAATGATCCCGTTCGGCATCGCTGTGCGTGAATCCGTACTCGCGGTCGTAAGCGATGTGGATGCTGTCGAGCAGCCGGCGGTCTTCGGGCAGTTCGAGTTCGACGATGCGGATCGCGGCGTCATCCGAGAAAATCGTGTGCATGGTCCCTCCTTCAGGTTCGATGTGATGAACCTGATCGTTCAGACGCTACAATGCGGTTCGTCCCGGCGCAATTCTTTTTACGCCTGTCATGCCGCTCCGCGCGTTGCACTGGAGGAGCAAGGTCAATATAATGCGCGCGAATTCGATCCGGGTGATCAGGACGACAAGCGGATGCGAGCGATGCCCCAGGGGAAGCAATATGTCATCGAGACGCGCCGGTGGCTGAATCGACGATTCGATCTGTTCGATTCAGACGGCATGTATATTCCGAATCAGCCCTGCCATGCCTACTCGGCCCTTGCTTTCAGACTCGAGGAATACGCCCGGACAGTCTCGATTCTCCTCACCCTGAATGATCTCGATGGACGCTCCGTCATCGATGTCGGATGCGCGGACGGGTATCTGATCGGGTATCTGAGCCGTTTCATGGGGCTCGGCGGGATCGGGATCGATCTGTCGGACCGGGCGATCGAGAAGGCGCGCCGCCTGTATGGTATGCGCGGGTTTTCGGCAAACGTCGAAGCGCTTCCGCTACGTGCCGGATCGGCGGATATCGTGATCGCTTCCGAAACCCTCGAGCATGTCGGAGATCTCGAAGCGGGCATCCGTGAACTCAAGCAGGCGGCCCGAAAGTATCTGATCGTGTCGATGCCTCGTGCGGCGTCCGAACCGGATGCGCGGAAGTCCCGTGAAGCGATCGACCCCAACGAACCGCATGCGCACCTGCATCATCTGACCGACGGGGAAGTCCGGGATCTTTTCGGGCCGGACGCGCTGTATCTCGGGGCGCGTTCCCGATGGTGCTCGGCGTATTACCATCATGCCGCGTGGGCCGATCCGGACAGCGAAACCCAGCGCCGGTCGTATTACGAGTTCACCATTGAAACGACGGCGATCGGCGATGCTGCGCGCGAGGCTTTGCGACGGTTTTTACTCGATCGCTACAACCATCAGCCCGCCTGGAAACGATATGCCTCGGCGCGCCCGCTCATCCAGAGATTGCTCCTCGTCGATGCGCTCGTGGCGCGATCCGCTCCGAGGCTCAGTCATGATCACCTCATCATCTGGGGGAGGGGTGGCCGGCCGGCTTTGCATGAGCCGCGAATCCCGCGGTCCCGGGTTGTTGCCGATCTGCTGGTGCGCCATCACGTGCCGCCTCTGAGGAAAACGACATGAAGGTTGTGATCCTGAGCCTCGAGAATACGCTGGTTTGCTTCGGTGCCCGGATGATCGCGGCAGCGCTCAGGGAGCATGGCGACGACGTGTCGATTCTGTTTGCGCCGAAAGAATTCGACCAGCCGGATTCCGATGACGAAATCGATCGGATCGCGCGATGGATCGCGGAGCAGGCCCCGGATTTGATCGCCGTGTCGCTGATGACGAGTCACATGAATCGGATCAAACCCATTCACAGGGCGATCCGGGAAGCCGTGCGCGCGCCGGTGATCTGGGGTGGCATTCATCCGACGCTGTGTCCGGAGGCGTGCATCGAGTTTGCGGATTATGTGTGCGTGGGCGAAGGTGAACGCCTGATGATCGATCTGGTCGAGGCATTGTCCGGGGGAGGTGATCCTTCGCGTATTCCCGGACTGTGGCTGCGGCGAGGCGGAGAGGTTGTGGCGAATCCGGCCCGTACCCGCTGCGATGATCTCGGGGACCTGCCTTTCGCGGATCACGATGACCGGACGCATGCGATTCTGTTCGATGGGAGGATTCAGCCCATTTCGCCCGCGATCTGGCGGTCGTTCATTCCCGGGTTTATGGATACGCAGTATGTGATGTCGACCCGCGGATGCCCGCACAATTGCACGTACTGCTGCAATTCAGCGCTCCGGACCGTGGCCGAAGGTCCATATCTCAGGAGAAGGCCTCCCGGGCATTTCGTGGCCGAGATGGAGGCGTTGAAGGCACGATTTCCGGACATCAAGGCCTTCGTGTTCATGGATGATTCCTTTTTCTATGGGGACCGGGCCTGGTTCGAGGCCTTTTGCGGGTTGTACAAGAGCCGGATCGATCTGCCGTTCTTCTGCTGGGCCAACCCGGTCGGCGTGACCGAAGAACGCATCGAGTTGCTCGCGGATGCCGGGTTGGTGGGCGTACATGTCGGGCTGGAATCCGGGAGTGTCCGGATTTCGGAGGACGTGTATCGGCGGAACGTGCCGATCGATCGCTTTTATCGATGCATGGACATCCTGCATCGGTATCGATCGAAGATTGTGGACATCCGGGTGGATGTGATCACGGACAATCCGTATGAAACCGAGGAGGATGTAGCTGAGACCATCCGGGTGCTCAGCCGTCTGAAGAAGCCGTTTTTTGTGGGAATCGTGTCGTTGATTTTTTTTCCCAGGACGGAATTGGAAAAGCGAGCCATCGCGGATGGTCTGATCGCGCATGCCGATCCGGATCTCTATCGCCGGGAGTTTTTCTGCTACAAGCCGACCTATCTGAACCGGGTCATGCGTTCCATCCCGATGACACCGGGGTGGATGGTTCGATTTTTTGCGAATAATCGACATATGATGCCGGTTCGCTGGCTGTTTTATGCGTATTATTTCGGTTACTTCGTCGGCGTGCGTCGCCGGTTGCGCGCACTGCGGCGCATCGTGCAACTCGGGATCTACAATCGATTCGGATCGAGACTCGACCCGCGATCCGTCGTGGTGAATCGCGTGGCGCTCATTGATTTCTGACGCATCGATTCGGATGATTGGTTCAAGAGTGATGATTGAGGGATAGACTGTATTCAGACAGGAGGTATCCATGTTCTCTAAATTCGGTGAAGCGTTTGGAATTCTGATGCGAACAACCCCGTACGTCATACTCCGGTTGCTCGTATACGGAGCCATGGGCATCGGCGCCGGCATCTATCTGGCGATTTTCATCTTTCTTGCCAAGGTTTTCGGCGGATTCGGCAGCATCCTCTTCATTATCGCGCTGGCCGGGCTGTTCGGACTGCTCAAGCTGGTCAAGCAGTATGTGTTGTATCTGATCAACGCCGGGCATATCGCCGTGATCACCGAACTCGTCACGAAGGGCCGGCTTCCGGACGGCGTCAACCAGGTCGAGTACGGCAAGCAGGTCGTGATGAGCCTGTTCAAGGAAGTGTCGGTTCTGTTCGTTGTGGATCAACTGGTGGACGGCATCGTGAAGGGATTCAACCGGACCGTCGTGCGTGTGGCGGATCTGCTTCCGATCCCGGGACTCGACAGCATCGCCAAGATCATCAACAGCATCATCTACTTTTCGGTGACGTTCGTCGACGAGACCATTCTCAGTTACAACCTGTCCCGCAAAGAACACAACATCTGGGAGAACGCCAAACGGGGTGTTGTCCTGTATGCGCAGAACTGGAAGCCGATCCTCATGGGCGGGATCGGAATCGCTATCGTGAACTTCATCGGAGCGATTCTCTGCATCGGAATCATGATGATTCCATTCGGTTTGATCGGGCTGATGTCGGGCAACGAGACCGTGAAGACCATCATGCTGGTGCTGGCGATCACCACCGGATTCGGGTTGAAGCAGTCCTTCGTCAATCCTCTGTGTCTGATCTCGATGATCCTGACTTTCCGCTCGGCGGTGGCACAGCAGGAACCCAACCTGGAGTGGGAATCGCGGCTCGAGCAAATGTCGAACAAGTTTGTCGAATTGAAGAACAAGGCGCGGGATGCTGTCCGTTCGACCGGTACTCCGGCTGCGGATCCCGGATTCCCGTCCGATTCCGGTCCGACGCCGCCGCCTCCCGGAGAATCTCCCGCGTAAGTCTCATTTGCCGGAATCCACGTCTGGATTTCGAACATCTGTCGCCGCCCGGACGCGCCTCACAGGCGAGAGTGTGTTTTGTGTGCTGCGGACGAACCTCCAAATTGGAAGAGCCTGGCATATCTGTTGCTGATGGTACTGTCGACCCTTATCAAGGAGGTTGACGGATGATCGCAAGTATTCAGACCTGTACGCTCGCGGGAGTGGACGCCATTCCCATATCGGTTGAAGTTTACATGCGGGAGGGGCAGTTGCCGGGAATGATGACCGTGGGGCTTCCCGACACGGCCGTCCGGGAAAGCAAGGATCGCATTCTGGCGGCGCTGACCACGACGGGGTATCCGATCCCGCTGCATCGGATTACGGTCAATCTGGCGCCGGCCAATATTCGCAAGGAGGGGTCTGCATTCGATCTGCCGATTGCGCTCGGGCTCCTGCGGGCGATGGGCGCCGTCCGGGAATTCGATCAGGATTCAACCGTCGTCGTGGGTGAGTTGGCGTTGGATGGTGCGATTCGTCCCGTTCGGGGTGTCCTGCCGATTGCGACATCGGCGCTCGAGCATGGATGGAAGCGGATGATTGTGCCGCTTGAAAATGCGGGTGAGGCATCGATTGTCGATCAGGTCGACGTATTCGGTGTCCGGAATCTTCAGGAAGTGATCGGATTGCTCAATTGCGAACTTCCGATGGTGCCGGTCCGGCGTCAGAATCTGAGCGGTGTGATGGAATTGCCGGGGACCGGTGCCGACATGTCGGACGTCAAAGGTCAGGAGCATGCCAAGCGGGCGCTTGAGATTGCGGCGGCAGGCGGTCACAATCTGCTGATGATCGGGCCGCCCGGATCCGGAAAAACCATGCTGGCGCGGCGGATTTCCACCATTTTGCCCGCGATGTCACTGAATGAATCGCTTGAGGTCACGAAAATCCATTCAATATCGGGGCTTCTGACGCACCGCCAGGGACTCGTGTCATTGCGACCGTTTCGGTCTCCTCATCATTCGGTTTCGGATGCGGGGCTGATCGGTGGCGGCAGTTATCCCATGCCCGGGGAGGTATCTCTGGCGCATCATGGCGTCTTGTTTCTGGATGAGTTGCCGGAGTTCAAGCGGCATGTGCTGGAGGTGATGCGGCAGCCGCTGGAGGATGGACAGGTGACGATCGCGCGATCGCAGATGACGTTGACCTATCCGTCGAGGTTTATGCTTGTTGCGGCGATGAATCCATGACGTTGTGTTGCCTATTTGGTGCCAATTCCCAGGAACCAGGTATGTAACACAGGTTTATGTTTATATCCCCCTGGCCAATAGTGATCTTCTCGGTGATCGTCTCGATGATTTTCTTCTTCTCTTCGAAGGAGAGTTGCTTCCATCTGGAATACAGGTCTCTGGCTTCGTTAAGAATCTCATCGCTGGATAAATATTGTATCCGGAGAAAATCGATCTCCCCCTGCAATTCCGGCAACTGGTCGTCTATTTGGCGGAGTCTCTCCTCTAACGGTGTATATCGCTCCTTGAATCCACTCTTGGAGATCGCGTCATCTCGGTACAGGCTATAGAGTTTGTCCATTTCGGCTTTGACTTTAGCACGGTCGCAGGAAATTGAGTCCCTGAGCTGCTCCTTCTCCCGGATCACCTTGTCGGCTTGCCCGAGATATCCCTCGATCTCCTTGGGGGAGAGAAAGAAGTTCTTGAGCTGCGAGTGGAAGATCTCTTCTAGATCATCTGTTCTGATTTTATTTCCGCATTTGTAGCAGGTGTATTTCGGAGACTTCGACGGCACGTACATCTTCTTCCCGCACTGGCAGAAAGCGAAGCCGGAGAATAGGTACGTGGTCTTTTTAGCAGGTTTCTTCCTGCTTGCCCTCTGATCGTCCAGGATTTTGTTGCATTTATCCCACAATTCTATAGGCACGATTGGCTCGATGGGAATCGCGACCCACTCTTCTTCCGGCTTCAGTTCCCATTTCTTTCCTTGGCCTGTGCTCTTGGTGTAATTGGCGCGTCGGATTCCCTTGGCTGTCGGATCTCGAAGGAGTCTGTCTATCGTAGTATCTGAAAATCTCGAACCGTTCCGGGTTCGATATCCCTTCTCGTTGAGCAGTCTGGCTAGCATTTTCTTCCGGCGATACTCGATGAACATCTCGTAAATAAGCTTGCGCACCGGCGCCTCGTTCGGGTTTGGTTTCAGTTCTTTTTCGACCCACATATAACCGAATGGCGCTTGACCACCGAGAGGTTTCCCGAGTTTCGCTCTGATCGGAACGGATGCGGCAACTCTTGAAGCGATTTCTTCACGTTCCCACTGAGCCATAGCTGCGACCATCGTATAGAAAAGCCTTCCAGCCGGGCTGGATGTGTCTATTGCTTCTTGTAGCGATATCAGGTCAGCATTATGGTCTTGGAAATAATCGGCGAAGTCGAGCAGTTCCCGTGTATTTCGAGCCAGGCGAGCCAATTTCGAGAATATCAGTCCAGTAATCTTGCCGGATGCTACGTCTTGGAGCATTTCCTTTGTTTCGGCAATTCCCATGACCGATTTACCGCTGACTGCGTTCAGTCGGTAAACCTTCACGACATCCCATTTCTTCGATTCAGCATAATATCTACCATGCTTCTCGTGGTGTTCCGGGCTTTCTCCTTGGGCTTGGTCTTCGGTTGAAACCCTTACCCAAATTCCAACTTGTTTCTGCTCCTTCATTTCGATCTCCAGCGATTAGTTCCTCTGAACCATTAACCGAGTAAAGAGACGGAAAGTCAAGATGAACTGAAACAAGGTTGCGTTGCATATATACAATACAAGCAGTCTTAATGGTAGCATTCAGAATGTTGAGACTTGAATAGTCAAGATGCGAGAATACTTATTAGGCTAACAAAGGTCGGACTGCGGAATGTAAAATCCGGAAAGACAAAATAGGCTGACAGCTTTGGATTTTGGGTGTAAAATTGAGTGGGTTGATTAGAAGTTGACTTATAAAAAAGAAAGAAGATTATGACGAATATATCCACCACCAAGGAACAGGAACGCTCCGAACTACATCGGGCCATCTGGCAGATCGCCAATGATCTGCGCGGCAGCGTGGACGGCTGGGACTTCAAGCAATATGTGCTCGGCATGC
>CALFER010000004.1 GCA_937951895.1 uncultured bacterium | reverse complement strand
GTAGGTCGAACCGCCACCCTTTTTCAACTTTCAACTACTTCGGGGACATCCTCTGCTTTGCGGTTTCTCACTTTATCTGCTGGCAGTTTTTGAACTTCCTCGAATGCTTTGCGCAAGGTACTTTCCAGATAGTTTTCACAAAACGTTCTGAAGCCTTGCGGGTTCTCTTGAACACCTAAATCGGTGGCAATCTGTAGAATCAGGTTATCAAGCGAGGATGTGGTGACATCATTCATGGCGGTTTGGGAACTGGATTCTTTTTCCGGATTATCCAGGGTGACTCTCTCTTGCGGAATAATCGGAACCGGCTGTTTGGAATTTTCAGGATTCGAACTAAAATTCTCAGGCAGAGCATCGGTTCCTGATTCATTGAAAAACGATTGCACCGGAACGAACCCGGTTATCTGAATAATGCTTTCCTTGAGTACCCTGTCTGACGAGTAGTGGATTTGTTTCATTTCCTTTAGTCGCAAGATAGACTTGTTGGTGAGTCGGTAAGACAAGCCGATGCGAGCTGCCAGGTCTTTGAGAGGGATTTTCAGGCTGCCGGTCCTGGGATCGGCTAGGATCAAGAGTGCGATATACACCTTGATTTCCGTTGAGTTGAGTGCATGGAGATGCACGATCAGCTCCCGTTTGAGGAGCATGTAGTTTGACTTTTTAGAAACTCGCTACAGCCACATTCGGCAGTTTGCGCCAGCATTTCTTGACGCCTTTGCCTTCAGATCGAACGATGAGAATGATCCCCTGATCGAAGCGTTGAACCTGCTTCGTCAACTCAATGCCCAGCGCATTCGTAAAATTACCGAAGATGCTCCGGCTGCATTTGTGCCTGCGAAATGGCGGCCCTATGTTTTCAACAGCGAAGACCTAATCGATCGCCATTATTATGAGTTGTGCGCGCTGTTTGAGCTGCGGAACGCCCTGAGATCTGGCAATATCTGGCTGGATTCAAGTCGGCGGTATGCCAATCCGGAATCATATCTCATTCCCAGAGACCAGTGGCCGTTGCTTCGTTCCGAAGTGTGCCGGCAGCTTGCGGTGCCAGTCGACGCAGCCAAAAGACTTGAGGAGCGGGAAACTGAAGCAGAGGAAATGCTTTCTCGGGTGGAGCGGATGCTTCCCGGCAATGACAAAATAAGAATTGAACGGGGGAATGTGGTGATCACGCCGATTGCTGGGCAGGGAAAGCCGGAAAGCGCTGAAATCTTGGGAAGTATGATTGATCAACGATTACCTGTCGTCGAATTGGGCGAAATCCTCATCGAAACAGATCGCTGGACGCAATTTAGTCAGTACTTTGAACATGCCGGAGGGAGCGAACCCCGCAACCAGGAATTCCTGCCGCATCTCTATGCATCGCTCCTCGCCCAAGGCTGCAACCTTGGATTCAGCAAGATTGGGCAGATGACCGGCCTGACTTATAAACGTCTTGCTTGGTACACCAACTGGTACCTACGGGAGGAAACGCTAAAATCAGCCAATGATGCACTCGTCAACTTCCAATACCATCAACCGTTGAGCAGGCTTTGGGGTGGAGGCGTGCTCTCATCATCTGATGGCCAGCGGTTTCCGGCCTCGGGAAAAGTAAGTAACGCCACAGCTTTACCCCGCTACTTTGGCTACGGCAAGGGAGTAACGTTTTATTCTTGGACTTCTGACCAGTTCTCGCAGTACGGTTCACGGGTGATTCCCACTACTGTCAGAGACGCAACCTATGTGTTGGATGCGATTTTGGACAATGAAACCGAACTTCAGATCTTGGAACACACCACCGATACTGCAGGGTACACGGAGTTGCTTTTCGCTCTCTTCGATTTGCTGGGAATGATGTTCTCGCCAAGAATTAGGGATATCGGTGATCAACAACTGTACCGGATCGATCGCCTGCAGCGATATCCCAACTTGGCTACCAGAATCAAAGGATCTATCAATCGCGGTCTGATTCTTCAACACATGGACGATATCTTGCGGGTTGCAGGCTCGCTAAAACTCGGATGGGTTACCTCCTCTCTCTTGATCAGCAAAATGAGATCCTATCCCCGAAAGAGCGCCCTGGTTCTCGCCATGCAAGAATACGGCCGACTTATCAAAACCATTTTTATTCTGCGTTATCTTGAAAATGAAGCATATCGCCGACGTATCGAAGTGCAGCTCAATAAAGGGGAAGCCATTCATGCCCTGCGACGGACTCTCTTTTTTGCTCATGAGGGAAAGATCCGGCGAAAACAGGAAGAGGAACAGAACAATCAAGCACTTTGTCTTACACTGCTGACCAATGCAGTGATCGCTTGGAATACGGTCTATATGCAGGCTGTCATCGAGCAACTCAGAACAGAAGGACATCCGGTCCAGGAGCAGGATCTCGTCCACCTTTCGCCTGCCCGCTATGAACACATCAATCAGTACGGAAGGTACAGATTTGAACTCGATGTGGAATTGAACCGGAACCGTCTCCGTCCACTGCGTACGCCTCACGCAATGTTTACTTAACGTTTTTTTAATCAACGAGTTTGCTGGCAGTTGCACGGCGCTATTACAGTTCGTTGTTTTTTGTCCATTTGCTAGTCAAAGCCCAGGAACTGATGGGTATGCTGGCGACCCTCAGCAAGTCTCATCCCGCTTGTTCGGATTCGTGAATTTCAGGACCGTGATCGCGCCTGCCAGCAGTCCTTTGACCTGGAGCCACGAGCGGATTCCCTTTACATACGTCCAGACATATCGCGGCCGCATGTAATACTCGCGAAAAGCCCTTCGGCGGAGTTCCGACACCTGCTTCTGGGTCATCGTTTCGGGCGCGTAGACCACCTCTTCCTTGAGAAGGCCGATTTTTCGCAGATCGGCCGTGAAGTTGGACTGCGTGCAGGCGATATCCCACAGATCCGTTCCGGGAAAGGGTGAAATCGGGAAAAACTCCGTGATGAAGGAATTGAGTTTCTTCGCGAGTTTGATCGTTTCGAGGCCTTCCTCGAAGGTTTCGCCCGGGATTCCGAAGATGTAGGTCGTGAACGTCCGGATGCCGATGCGATGGGTCAAGCGAACGGCATCGATGATCTGTTGAACGGTCAGGTTCTTTCGCAGCGTATCGAGATTCTTCTGGACACCGGATTCGACACCGTAATTGATGCACCAGCAACCGGCGCGCTTCATCGCCCTCAGCATGTCCTCGTCCACCGCATCCGCCCGGGCCGAGATCCACCAGGAGACCTTGATTTTGCGGCGGATCAACTCATCGCAGAATTCCATCACTCGCTGTCGATTGAACGTGAACGCCTCATCCCAGAACTTGATGTCTCGTGCGCCGAATTTCGTCACATAAAACTCGATTTCATCGACCACGTTTTTGGCCGAGCGAAATCGCAGCACATGCCGACCCATCAGCCGGAAGCAGTACAGACAATCGTTTTTGCATCCCCTGCTGGAGATCACCTGCATGGAGGGCGTCGTGAGAACCTGTCCGTGTGAGGGGTAATAGCGGTCCAGTTCCGCGAGATCCATCGCGGGAAACGGCAATTCGTCCAGATTCTGGATAAAGGGACGTGGCGGATTTTCGAGAAACGAGTCACCATGTCGGATGACTGTGCCGGGGAGTCCATCGAGCGAGGTTCCGGACTGGAGGCGTTCGACCAGTTCGCGCATGGTGTATTCCGCTTCCGAGATCATGACGGCGTCGAGTTCCGGGCATTCGAGCAGGCATTGCCCTTTGAGAGCCGAGGGACCGTGGCCGCCCGCGACGATAAAGAGATTCGGGAGGCGTTGTTTGATGAGGCGGAACAGGCTTTTCGTCCGCTCCCAGAACATGGCGATGACGAAGGCGCCGAGCACGTCCGGGCGTTCGCGGACCACGAGATCGGCCATCTGGTCCTGGTTGGCGAATGCGCCGTCTTTGAAAACGACTTCATGTCCGGCCTGGCGGAGGACCGAGGCGATATAGAGAGTTCCGATCGGCGGCCATCGTCCGGCGATACCTTGGGTGTCTTTGGCGCGGATATCGTGAAGCGTCCAGGGAGGAACAATCAGCATGACTTTCATCGTTGGGTCTTCTCCGTTCATCGTCGGAATCCGGTTCCGGCCAGCATACGATACGGAATGGGATGGAAGAGCGCAACAGGCTTGTCAATCGTCTTGTTCGGAAAGCGGTGACCAGGTATAACTTCATTGTTAAAGCCTGAGAAAGGTATCATCGATGAAAAACACGAATGCATGTCGGTTCCCTCTGGTTTCTGTATCGAATCGGTTCAGGTGGTTCAGTTTGATTCTCAGCATCCTGCTGACTCATGCAGCGATCGCGGACTGGATGTATCTCGGGCCGGATCCTGGTCCGATCGACGAAATCGAATGCTCGGATCATTCAAGCACTGTGGTTGCAAAAAAAGAGGATATCCTGTTCGTTTCAAAGGACAATGGCGAGACATGGAATCGCCTGTTTCCGGATTCATCCTTCACATCGTTTTCGATATCGCCTTGGGACGATAACTCTGCCTGGTTAACGAATGGATACGACGTTACTGAAGTCGATTTGGGAGCCGGAAGTTTTTTCGATGTCGTATCGATGGCCAGTTTGAAGTATTTCTCGCTGACCCTGGACCCTCACCGGTTCGGGCATATGATCCGAACCCAAATGTATCCGAATCGGAATGGCCAGATCCTGGAATCCACAGATTCCGGTCGGACATGGGAACCGAGGACGCTGGACCTGCCCATGCCGGTTTCATCGATCGTTTTCAGTCCGGTGGATCCCAATCTGTCTGCTGTGCTCTCGAATCATGGAATCTGCATCTCGAAAGATTCGCTCACGACATGGCGGGAACTTCCGGGTTTGCCTCAGATTCCGTGGCATCTCCAATTCTCCTCCGAGGGTGATCTGATTGGAATTTACCAAACTGACCAACTCGCGATATTGCGTTACGACGAGAACGGGTGGATCATGCGTTCCGCGCCCGCCGGATTGATACGCTTCATTTTGTGGCGGAACTCGCTTGACGTCATTGTCGCATTAACCCGATCCGGAGTGTTTCGATCGATCGATGAGGGGCTGAGCTGGCATCCGATTGAAATCGCACCGGAAACAGTCGATCTTGCAGGCAATCTGAATGCGATTTTCCTGGCGACCGCTGAAGGCGTATGGGTATCGGAAGATGCCGGAGCAAGTTTCCATCCACGCAATACCGGCCTTCATGCGTCACCGGCAGGTCAATTCACTTTTGATCCGATGGATCCGTCTATCTGGTACTTCGTTATGGAACCGGGGATTTTTCGATCGATCGATGAGGGTGCGACCTGGGAGGAGATCGATATCGTTCCGGAAGGCGGGGCCGCTCAGGGGCTGTGTTTCGATCCGATCGATCCGGAACAGGCGTATCTTTCGATTCATTTTGTCGAGGGACATCGGATCTATTCGTCGCGAGACAGACTCCTCTCACTCGAGTTGTTCTGGGTGTCGGATGGATATGCCGACCGTGGCTCCAGCGGGAGTCTCTGTTTCTTTCCGGATTCCCGTGACGGCATGCTGCTTCTGGATAACAGCGCGTACCATTATCACGCGGCTGTCGGTACGGGCTATGAATCCATTCTGTGGCGGTTTGATGCACCCACACACGAATGGACTCAGCTCAAGCGCAATTCAATACTCATGGGTCCCGTCTCGATTTCTCGCATCAATCCCGATTTTATTATCATAAAAAACGGAACGGAGCTCTGCTGCTCGCGGGATGGCGGAACGATCTGGGAATGCAACGACGATCTGCCGTTGATGTTTTGGGAGCAACTTCCGGAGAACTCTGAACTTTACCTCGCCAGCGAGTATCTGGATGGGGAAGCCCGGATCGCCCTGGTCGATATGAACACGCATCAAAGCAGTCTGCGCGAGACTGAAGGGGCAGGTGATTTTATCTTTCTCGATGATCACGCTCGTGAGTATCTGATGGCCACGAGCAGTGTTCTCAGATCGGACGCCGGGCATCTTCGCGGAATTCCCATCGGAGATTTCCCGCATCCCGCATCTCGAATCGTCTGTCATCCGGAAGACCCGACGCGACTGTTCGCAGTCTGGAGGTATGCCGGTTTATCCGAGATTCGATTCGATCCTGATTCAATCCCTCCTGCGGAACCCGAATTGATATCCGTTGAGAGTGACGAAGAGCGGATGGTTCTTGCCTGGCGATTATCACCGGAGGCGACTGGCACGAGGATCTTTTTGGGTGAGAGCCCCGGAGTTCCGTCGCAGGTTTTGATCGTTCCCTATCATCAGGAGGCGATCGAAATCACCTGGCAATCCGTTCGATCCGATGCGGATTTCGGCTATGTCAGTTTGAGCGCGTATGATTCAAACGGTCGTGAAAGCAGTCGAACAGATGAAGTTGTCGCGCCGATCGGCCGCCACCTCCCGGTCATCGAGATGTTCGGAGGGCGAACGGAATCGATGGGTACGAATCGCATAGTGATAGTGAGCGCTCTGGTTCGGGATCCGCAGGGTGCGGAAACGATCCGGTCCTTGAATCTTCTGATCGACCATCGGCCGACCGGGATAGAATTGATACCGACCGGACAAGCATCGGCGGATCGTGGGATTTTTCAGACTGTCATCCCCATTCCAGCCTCAGTTTCAAGCGATCGTCTCGCCTTTCAACTTGAAGTTACTGACGAGGATGGGAATCTGACTCGGAGTGATGCTCCGGTCACCGTTCGGAAGGGGGCAGCATGGGGTCTGTACAAAAAGCCGGTCAATGTTTATTACTGATCGTCTGTTTATTGCCGTTTCCGGTTCGCGGCGGACCTCGAATCGACATCGAGATCATCGATCCGGTCATTCCGGAACTGATCGATTCTCCGACGTGTGCCTTGGTCGATCACGCGGATGAAACTCTGCATCTTTTCGTTGACTCGATCGGTTTCTGGCATTTCTTCGAATCATCGGAGGGGTGGGAGTGCGAGAGTATCGAGAGTGGCATCGGGAGCGAAACGACCCGGAGCATCAGTGAACGAAATGGCGTGTTTCATATCGTATCCGGCAGCGATAATGGCGCACTGTCAATCGTTCGTGGAAACACAGGACAATGGACTGAGATCGAACGGACGGTGATGACGGGTTTCAGTGTGATCCGGGCGACGGTTGATTCGGATGGCGGCATCTGGATCGTGAGTCAGGAGGGTTTGATCCAGCGGTTTTGGGACGGCCAGTGGTTATCGACGCCACGAATTCTGGATCCATCGCTCGATCCGGAAATCCCGATTTCAGTTGATATCGCCTCCGATGAGGACGGTCGGGTGTTCATCGGCTATGCCGCCGAGAACCAGTTTTCGGGATGTCGGATCGTGACGTTCGATCATGGTGACGAATCGATGGAATCACTGGAAGAGTATGCCGATGTGCAGAATGTGAATCTCCGGACGACATCCGACGGACGTCTGGTCTGTGCATATGAGATTCTACGCATGCCGATCCGTATTGGAGTCATGATCAGGGACTCCTCAGCCGTCTGGACGTCTCACATTCTGATCCAACCGGAGAACATGCATATACTGGATCTCTCCGTCTCGATGTCCGGCCGGATTGCGGTACTGTTCGAACCGGAGCACAATCTGCGGATCGCCGAATTTGATGGATCGGGGTGGTCGATCGAGCCCGTGCCGTTCTCATATCGATCCGTGTATGGCTCAGGAGACGCCCTTCGCTTGCTGTATCGTACGGACTTGTACGTCAAGACATCACACGGGTGGGAACAGGAGCGTTTTTATCCAGTTTCCGGATCGCCGGTCATGCAGATCAGTGATGGGGGGAGGCGCCGGATTCTGATCGAAAAGAAGAATGAGACCCTGCCCGTTGTATGGACGGATATGACGGGACGATGGGCGTGGACGAATGTGGCGACGGAGCCGTGTGAACTGGATTACCTGGGTCGATTTGTCGGAGATCTGACTGGAAGCGAAACGATTCATGGAGTGATCTCGAATGCTTCCGACGTGAAGTATCTCAGGATCGATCCCGGTGCCCGCATATGCATCGATATCGCCCCCGGCAGTTTTTTTTCGGTGATACGGGTTGATGCCGGCATTGCCGATCGTCTTGACATGATCGCTCTTGATAAAACCTATTCCGGCTTGACTATATACCATCTGGCCGGGATCCCTCCTGCTCTATCCATTCACCCTCTTTTCATCGAGATCGCAGGAGGGTATGAACCGGTCGCCATCGATACGCTCAGGCGTGATGACGGTGTGTATGTTGTGTGTCTGAGCGAGGATTATCTCGGAACATGGCTTCTGACCATCGACGGGGACTCGATTGATCGTCAGTTGATCACGGAAACAAGTTACGGATCGGTTGATGTCGAGATGACTCGATTCAACCATCCGATGATCGTGGCAACTGATCCCGGTGTGGTGCTGTATCGGTTTAACGGCGAGATATGGCATATGGATCAGTGGGATTCGCCGGAGGCATTTTCGGGTCAATCTGTCACATGCCAGCTGGATGCATTCGGGAATGCGATCATCTTCGTCACGCACCCCATCTGGTCGGATGACAAGCGACTAGTCTGCATCGAGTATAATGGTCGATTCGGGAACGTCTATCCGGTCGATTTTCCGGTTCCGGAGGCGAAGCCCGGCACGATTATGAGGTCGAACAGGCCGGGGGATTTCGTCGTTTCCGGTGAAGGTTTGTTTTATCTCCATGCAGAACCGGCGGTTCCGTCGTTCAACATCGCGCTCAATGAAACCATTTTTCGGGAGGGGGATCACTTTGAAATGGCGTACACCATTCAAAACGGTGCAACCGCTGCTGATTTTGCGGGAGTGTGTCTGCTCGAAGTGCCGGTGGGTGAAACCAATCTGTACTATTCGATTCCCAGCTTCATGCCGGATACGGAAGGGATCGACCGAATGGAATGTCATCTGGGGCCAGATGAGGTGCGCCGGGGGGTGTTGTGTCGGTTTGTCTGGCCGGAAACCGATCAATCCGGTGATGATCTCGGAATCTGGTCCGCTCTCCTCTCACCCGACCTGACTGAATTGAAATCATCGATCTATCGGCAATCCTTTTCGTATTCAATGGAATAGTCCCGTTTGAGTCTTCCCGCGTGATCATCGGTCGTGATGTGTGGTACCTGCGACCGAACAAATCGGTTTACTTCCATCCGGCTTTCGAGCATATTAAACGGCGTGAATCAACCGCCTGCCTCATCCAAACCTGTCATGATCCGGCTGAGTTTTCCGGACTGGGTATTGAATTCCGTCCAGCCTCGTTTCTATCGGATCATGCGGGTCATGCCCTTTTCTCTGTGTGTCCGTTACTTTGTGTTGCTGGCCGTGCTTCTGGCGATTTCCGTGGCGATCGGCCGGGGGATTCACACCTACGAGTTGCTCGGAGACGTTTCCCGAGTCTACGCGGAACACTTCCCGACGATTCACATCCGGGAAGGCAAGATGATCGTCGAAGGCAATCAGCCGATCGTGTACGATCACCCGGAATTCCAGATCAAGGTGGACACATCCGGCAGCACGACGCGTCTGGATCCGCTGGTCGAACAGGGAGCGATTTTCGACTCGGATCACATGACAATGTTTCTCGAAGGCGCACCGGAGCCCCGTCGATTCGCCTACAGTCAACTCGTTTTCGGCGACATCACCCTCACCCCGGAAACCATCCGTTCGGATCGCTGGGTGATTGCGATTATCTTCGGTTTCGGCTTCTTTCTTTTCTCAATCGCCTCGTGGGCCCTCATCAAGTGGATTCACATCTTCATCGCGTCCGCTGTGGTCGAGCTCTTTGCCAATCTGTTCCGCGTCACGGTCATCCGCGATGTCCGCTACACACTGGCCATGACCGCACTCGTTCCGCCATTCGTGCTGGAAGCCTTCCAGATCGCCTCGAATATGGTTCTGCCTTTCAACACACCGATCTATGTGACGCTGTACGGGTTCTTCCTGGTGATGGGAACCATTCAACTTCTCGACATCCGTCTGCAGAAACAATCCTGACATCCGTGATCCGGGTTAATCGAAAATCGGAACGATCCGGTTCTGCAGAGGCATAGTGGTGATCTCGATACCGCCATCCGGGGACAGTGCCACATTGATTTCGGATCGGATTCCGAACTTTCCGGGCAGATAAATCCCCGGTTCGATCGTGAAGCCCGTATCGGGGATGAGCGGTCGGGTATCGATGGATTCGAGGCTGTCGAGATTGGCGCCGGGGCCGTGGACGGTGCGTCCGAGCGAATGTCCCGTGCGGTGGATGAACTGCGCTCCGAAACCGTTCTGTTCGATGACTTTTCGACACGCGCGGTCGGCATCGGCTCCCGTGACCGTGTTGACGCCTGCCCGGGTCATGCCCGAGCGAACGCATTCGAGAGCCGCATTGCGAGCGTCAAAAACGATGGATGCGATCTCGTTGAGCGTGTCCGGAACCGAATCACCGGTGTAGGCGGTCCAGGTGATATCGGCAAAAACCGCGTCGGGATCCTTGGTTTTCGCCCACAGATCGATCAGGACGAGGCTGTTCGGGGCGATTGGTGACGTGGTCCGCTCGGTCGGTTCGAAATGCGGGTCGGCGGCATGGGCATTGACCGCGCAGATCGGCGGGTGGTCCGTGATGAGATTCCGGGCGGCAAACTGATCCATGATGACGTGGCGGACATCGAGTTCCGTGATGGGTGATCCGCCGTGTGCGTGTCGGATGAAGCGCCAGACTTCTCGGGTGATCTCGATCAGCGCCTGTGCGGCTGTCCGGTGCGATGTCAGTCCGGTTTCGCCCCAGCGCGCCGTGATCTGTTGGAGGAGGTTGGCTGACGAGACGATGGCTGGTCCGAGCGATCGGATGAGTTCGACTGTGCCGGCGTCGACACGTGACGCATTCGGGATCTCGGCGAGCGGCGAATACTCCATGGCGATGGTGGTCATGGGCTTCAGGAGTTGTCCGAGTGTATCGATGAGGGGTTGGCGGCCGGAGTAGATTCGGGTGTCACCCGGGAGGTGGTCGAGGATGCCGGGTTCGATGGCGTGGACGATTTTCACAGGGGAGTCGTCGACGCGGATCAGATAGAACCATCGGCGGCTGGCCGGCAGGTAATCGGGGATGGTGAGGAGTTCGCGGGCGGGGGAATTGGTTTTCTGGAAATCGGTGAGGAGCCAGGCGTCGATATGGGCTTCCGAGAGGTTTTGGGTGATCAGGTCGAGGTTCAACATGGTAAATGTCTCCTTAAATGGTGGGCGAACCGGTTCTATCGCAATCTATGGGGTGACGAGGCAGGAGGTCAAGAGGTAGAAAAATAGGGGTGTGGGGCAGAAGAAAAAAAGACTTGACAGGTAGGAGGTCGGCTGTTAGGGTAGCAACGTTTCGCTCGCGGGAGGGCCCAGGCAGGTGGAGAGCTGGGCGGTT
>CALFER010000003.1 GCA_937951895.1 uncultured bacterium | reverse complement strand
GAGTTGCTTAACATGAACTCAGCCACCCACTTTCAACTAAAGTCGGGACACCTTCTATTCTTTTTCAGAAACAGAGACGGGAAGGAATCATTCGTTGATCTAGATACCAGCAAGCTTCTGGAACCTACGACAATCCTGAACAAAGATGAGTTGAACAGAAAGACAGTATCCAATGCTGCGTCCCTTCTGAAATCGGACAACCCACAAGACCGTCAGACGGCAGCTATTCATCTAGGGCAATTGGGTGCATCGGAGTACATGCACCAATTGACCAAGTTGCTGAACGACAAAGCTGCATACACCCAGGTATCGGGGAAGGAAGAAAGAACGGTGTATTACGTAAAGGAAGCAGCAGAGAAAGCGATCGAATTGATTAATTCAGAGAATCCTGCTAACAAGCCGGATGCAGGCGACGGCTTGTAGCCGCGCTTGATCCGCGACGTTCGCCTTGAGATAATATGGAAGAAGTCACCACATTCTGGTCGGTAGTAGTGCTGACACTTCTGGCGCTGTCAATTCCACCGGGACTCCGCGCCAAATCGTGGAAACGTTTCTTCCTTGCGATATTTCACTCTGCGGTTGGGATTCTGTTCCCGCTGTTTATTTTCATGATGAGCTTCTTCCTTGTGCCTATTTGTAAGGGAGAATGTCATCACGGCTGGCTTGACTGCTTTCACGTCGGCAAGCTTGCCCTCACACCGCTGGTGCTCTGGGCAAGCGCTGCATTCTACACTGTGCAGATTTTAAAGCCGCAACGTACACCTCATGCATGGGTCGATTTGGGAATCTTCATCGGTGCTGCAACGAGTACCGCTTGTTTCATTCTGGGTTTGGTGCTCCATGACTTTCAGGATGCAATGCTATGGTGGCTTCTCGTGCCCCTCTACGTCTCTGCGTGGTACTTAGTCCTCTGCATTCGCGTCATCCGTGCTTCCAGGTTGAACCCCGTCGCATATCTCATCACATTTGCTGGCTCTCTCCCTCTTTGGGGCGTCAGCATGTTCTGGAGCAAGAAGGTCTATTTGTTGCTTCCTGACCATTTTTCGCTTCGTGACCATGCGGGTTGTTTTGTAGTGACTGCCGCGCTGAGCGGACACGAATGGGTTGTGGGGCCGTTTTTAAATGTCGAAAGGCGTGGCATGTCTCGGGTTGCGAATTCGCAACTCGCAACCTTCTGGCGTTTTGAATCGTTGTGGGCACTACATTGCCCGCGCACCCACCGAGTCTTTCGACGGTTCTACAATAGACTCGGTCCACAGATTGCGTCCCGAGTCACCTCGCGGTTCGTAGCCGATGTGGTGTATTGTCTGCTCAAGCCACTTGAGGCATTCGCAGCAGTCGTGGTCAAATTCAATGAATATAAAGAGAGGCGAACAACCGCTTGCACAAGTATTTCTGATCCCGCGCGGAATCAGAAAACTGTGAAGCGCAGCGTTGGAATTTAAGAAATGAATAAACGGACCAGATTATTCAGCATTGCGGCGGCTACCGCCCTGATTGCCGCCGTTATCTGGTTTACAGCTACCGGAACGACGGCTTACCTCTATGCCCTGCACCTAGAATCGAAATGGAGCAGGGCCGAGCCCAAAACCAAAGTGGATATGGAAAAATATCTACACTTCTATTCCCTACGGGAAATCCAGCCAAAGGACTCAATGTGGGGCAACGGTTATGAGCTCAGAGACGGCGAACGGATGATGCAGTACTGCATCCTATGGAACAAGAACTGTCCCCTGGATGTGGTATACGACAAAGACGAGGCCATCCGCGCGATCTACACATCATATGAATAAGAATTCCAACAAGGAGGTCGAGGGTACAGTGCACAAAGTGCGCCGAGGGGGAACGCTTACGTTCGGCAAGAGGAAGACAGACATGATGTTCCGAGGGACACTTGCGCTAATCCTGATGTTGATGGGCGGCGCGCTCATCGGCAACGACTATCTGCTCGACATCGCGCTTCCTCGTCGCCTGGTAGGGCGATTGATCAGCGCTCTATTTCTCGGCAGCGGCATCATGCTGATCAAGCGCCCATGCTGGCGAGTTGGAAGCGAGCCCCCCCAAGTTTGTAGGGATCGCACTCCAAGAAGGTTTCATGACTTTTTAATTGGCAACTCTCTGCTTCAATACGTCATCCGACTTGTTTCGATGCTGACGAGACCGGGTGAGATGAATCAGGAAATGTGCGATGTTTTGGAGCTATACGGTGGCATCGAAAACGATTACGACAACGACAACGACAACGAGAAAGCAGAAGCTTCTGACAACCGAAGACACTCCCGACCTTGTAAGTCGGCGGCCGATGCTCAGTGTTACGCAATTCAGGCTTGGAGGATTGAGAAATGAAACAGGGCTTTTGTCGGCTTCGATATGTGATGTTGTTAACAACCATTTTTGCAGGAACATGGTGTTCGGGCTCGGTTATTCGAGTTCCTTCTGATTTTCCGACAATTCAGGAAGGAATAGATGCTTCAATCAATGGGGACATAATCATGATTGCTGATGGTATCTTTTCCGGGGAGAACAACACCGATGTTGATTTCCTTGGGAAATCGATAACAGTAATGTCCGAAAATGGACCAGAGAATTGCGTTATCATGATTCAATCGTCAGGTAGTCGAGGGTTTCGTTTCCATAGTGGTGAAAACCACAGTTCGATTCTGCAGGGCATAAAAATCTTGTATGGCAGTAATGACGAGGGCGGTGCGGTGCTGTGTGAATCCTCGTCCCCTCTTATTCAGGGATGTATATTTGTCGGAAATACATCGGATCTTCATGGCGGCGGCATTTCACTCCATTTTTCTGATGCTCGAGTCGAGGAGTGTGTCTTTACCGGAAACTCAGCTTTGGAATATGGCGGCGCTGTTTACTGTCAAAATTCCAATATCCACATTTCTGACTGCATTTTTTCCTGGAACAGTGCATATTATGGTGGAGCGGTAAATGGGATAGATTCTACTATCGTGATCGAGTCGGCCCACTTCACCGGCAATTCCGGATTGGCTGCCGGAGGTTGTTATGTATTCGGGTCACTTGTCATGGTGGATTGTGATTTCCAGGGGAATACTGCGACAGGCGATCATGCCGGTGGCGGCGGATTGTATATAAGTGAATTATCCCGGGCATCTATCGAAAACTGTCGATTTTCCGGTAATGTTGCAGGACAAGGTGGCGCCATTTTTCTGAGTGCTGATATGGAATCGGATTTTTCACTTGTTTCAGGTTGTTATGTTTCAGGCAATTATGCAGAATCTGGTGGAGGCATTTTTTGCTCCTTCACCAATCTGGTGCTGAGCAATACCGAAATCAATGGGAATCATGCAAGGATGGGCAGCGGACTTTGCGTCGCAGGACCGATACAGGTCTTTAACTGCCTTTTAACTGATAATGAGGCCACGGAAATGGGAGGTGCGGTCAATTCCTGGTCAGATCCCGATCCTGAATTTGCCAACTGCACTTTTTCAGGAAACGAAGCTCCACTGGGCAGTGCGATCTATTTCTCGCAGTGCGGTCCCGCGATTGCGAATTCTATAATATGGAACAACTCATCGGACCCAATACATCCAGAATCCGGGGAAACCATTCATATTACCCATTCTGACATCCAGGGTAACTTTAGCGGATCCGGAAACATCGATCTGGATCCTTTGTTTGTATCATCCGGTCTGTGCAACTTCTTTCTGAGTCAGCTATCTTCCGGACAAACGGAAGACAGCCCATGCATCGATCTTGGAAATTCCCTGGCAAGTACGATCTGTTTCGATACACCGGCGGGTCAGATGTGCCTGGATGAAATGACTACCCGAACGGATGCCGTTGATGATTTGGGATTGGCAGATCTCGGGTATCATTACATGGTTTCCTCCGTGCCACCCACGCCAACTCCGACAAACACGATAATTCCGACGAATACTCCTATTGAATCTCCGACTCCAACTCCAACTGGTACACCCGTGATACCGGATCTGGGTATCGATTTGGTGCTCTCCGGAACTCTGTTCAGAGCGGGTGATACGTTTCACTTGGAAGCCTTGATCTCAAATCCCGGTCCTGACAACTACTGCAATCTTCCCTTGTTTGTAATCCTGGACGTACATGGCAGTTACTTTTATTATCCCGAATGGTCAATGGATCTTGATTACAATATGATCGATCTGCAAGCAGGCATTCAGAGAAAACAAATACTTCTGTTTGAGTGGCCCGAGATCGATGGTGATCATACTGGTATTTTCTTCCATGCAGCCTTGCTCACTGATTCTTTCAACGCGATTTTAGGTCGCTGGAGTTCTGTTGAATTCGGGTGGACTGCTAGTTAAAGATCAACCGACCGGTGACGTCGGCGGCTGACACTTGCGTTCGCTGAAATGATAGCGCTGCTCTGCGATGTGATTCGATCGATCATATCCCATTGAACCGCGCCGCAGCCTCTTTCCGAACGCCCCGTTTTGTTCTACACTCCGGTTCATTCGACCTCCGGATTCCACGTCCGGACCCCTGGAAAGGACTCAGATCATGGTCAATCGAGCCATCATCGCACTGATCCCCCTCATCCTTCTCGCCGCCCTGCTCCCTGCCGGCAGCCTCGCCGACCCGCCCCCGTGGGACCATATCGAACCCGGAAGCCCTGAAGCCGCCGCCCTGGAACGTTCCCAGACGCTCCCGGCACCACTCGACACTCTCGTGACTCCGGACGAAATCCGCGCACTCGCCCAAACCGCCCTCGCGGCGCGTCCCGGCCCGGATACGCACGCGATTCGCCTGCTGGTCCGCGATCGCACGGCTTTCGATACGGACGGCTACTACCACCTCATCCAGCAGGAGGCGGTTCTGGTGCTGACCCGCAAGGGCTGCGACACATACGGCACGGTGTCGGCTTCCTATGATCTGCCCTACGACCGCACCCGGATACTGGAAGCCTATGTGATCGCTCCGGATGGCACGATAACCTCGATTCCTCAGGAGGATATCCTGGACGAAAGCAATTCCGAGGACGCCTATGTCAACATTTTCGAGCCGATCTGGCGGAGCAAGATCATCAACTTCCCGGGCCTCGAACCCGGCGCGATCATCTCCTATACCTACGAAAACTGCGCGATCAGTACGCGATCGCCGGGCGCTCTGCACTGGGGCCACGGTTTCAACGGAACCGATCCGATCCTCGAAGCCTCCTGCCGGCTGCGAGCTCCGGCCCAACTGAATCTCCATTGGGCGGTCGTCAATGATCCGGATGAGCGGGTCGAGTTCTCCCGCGAACCGGGCGAGACCTGGACGGACTGGACCTGGACCGGGCGCAATCTGCCGGTGATCCTCGAGGAACCCGGGATGGTTCATATCGAAGAAGTCCGGACGTCGCTCCTGGTCAGCACCGAAACCTGGGAGGAGTTCTCACGGCGCGAATCCGTTCTGATCGAACCGTTTCTGGTGCCGGACGACGCGATCCGTGCGAAGGTCGCCGAACTGACCGATGGCCTCGCGGACCCCGAATCGAAAATGGCGGCCCTGTTCCGCTACGTGACCCGCAGCGTCCGGTATCTCGGGGTCACCTACGGCGATCGGCCCGGCGTGAATCCCGATCCGGTCACGAGGACGTTCGCCAATAACGCCGGTGTCTGCAAGGACAAGGCGGGATTGCTCACGGCCATGCTCCGGATCATCGGAATCGATGCTTATTACACGCTGAACAATCCGGAAAGGCGGGTATTCGGTGAGGCCGCGGTGGACCAGTTCAACCACGCGATCGTCTCCGTCAAACTGCCCGGATCCGACTCGTTCCGCTATCTCGATGTCACTACCGATCTCGAAAAGGACATGCTCCCGGCCACGAGCGGCGGCACGGGCGTCCTGAGAATTTCGAAGGAAGGCCATCCGTTCGACCGGATTCCGGTCTCGCCTCCCGACCGCAACGCAGGTACCATCACCGCTGAATCGACGATCGATGCGCAGGGGAACCTGACGGGCACGATCCGGTTCGAAGGAATCGGTCAGGTGGATTCGTCGTTCCGAAGCGCACTGTACTATATTCCCGAAGCCGAGCACGACCAGTGGTTCAATATGCTGCTGCAAGCCGTATCGCCCGGCGCGGTGCTCGATGGCATCGACATCGCCCCGGAATCCATGGACGATCTCACGATTCCCCTCACCTTCACCTTGCGCTATCATGCGCCGGATTTCCTGGTCCGACTCGGCGGGAGTTATCTGTTCAAGGTTCCGAGTTCACGGAATTTTCTGGATGATCAGTTCGAGCGGGTCGTCGAGTGCGCATCGAGATCCCTGAGGCACTGGCCGGCGGATCTCGGGTCGACCTGGCAGATGACGGTATCCGAAACGGTCCGGCTGCCGCGGGGCATGACGGTTCAGTCACTGCCGAAACCGGTCAATGTCTCACGGGCGAATCTCGAATTTTCCAGAACCCACGCTGAGGGGCCGGATCAGGCGATCCGGTTCGAACAGACGTTCGTATGTCGGTCGCCGCGGGTTCAGGCGGAGGAGTTCGAGGCGTTTCGATCCGCCGTATCCGACATGCGGGTGGAAGACAAGGCGTTTGTGATCCTGCAAAAGAAAGGGAGATAGGTCATGCGAACGATGCGATCGAGGGGTGTATATGCCGTGCTGTTTGCCGTTCTGATCGCCCCGTGGCCGCTCCGGGCGCAGGAACACGTCATCTCCGAAACGGTGCCGGTATTGCGCGCGACGGATCCCGTCGATCCGGCGCTCCTGGAGGACGCCGATGCGGTGATTCTGTCGAGAGATACCGATGTCGATATTCCGGACGACCGGAGCCGGGTGACGGTTCAGGAAGTCTGGATGAAGATCCTCACGGGCAACGGAAAGAATCTCTACGGGGATCTGAAGGTGCTGTTCGATCAGCGGTTCGAGACCGTCGAGGTGCTGTCGGCGGAAACGCAGACTCCGGACGGACGGTTGCTGCCTCTGATGGATGGGGCGGACAACGAGATCATCCCGCCGTGGCTCATGGATGCGGCCGTGTACGGTGCGATCCGGCAGCGTATCGTGTCGTTTTCCGGCGTCGAACCCGGAACGATTATCCACTACAAGGTGAAGATGTCGGCAACGTATCCCGCCGACGAACGCCCGTTGAGCGGGCACCACATGTTCCAGGAAGCCATTCCCGTGCTCAGAGAGGATCTCAGGATCCAACTCGCTGCCTCCGTACCGTTCACCTATGCCGTCGCGGGCAAACTCGGCGCGCCTTCCGTTTCAAAGGGGCGGGTGATCGAGTATGCCTGGAGCCGCGAAGACACCGCGATGGTCAGGAGCGAATGGGGCAGCGCGCCGGAGCAGAATGGGGTTCCGAGACTCGAATATTCGTGCGCCCGTGATTGGGACTCCGCCGCCGGGTGGCTCCGGAACCGATTCATGCGAGCGGTCGACGAACCGTTCGATGCGCAGGCGATGTCGGTTGAGATCACCCGGGGGTGCGTGACGGACATCGAACGCGCATCGGCGATGTATTACTGGGTGTGCGACAACATCCGCACGATCGACATTCCCGTGCAACTGGCGGGATATGAACCGACCCGTCCCTCGGTGACGCTGGACCGGCGGTTCGGCGATACCCGGGATAAAACGGTCCTGCTCATGGCGCTGTACCGCGCAGCCGGATTCGGCACGGAACTGGTGCTGTTTAACCGCGAGTCCCTCATCATCGAGCCGAGTGTGCCGTCTATCGAACAGTTCGATTCAACGGGGTGTATCGTGGAACTGCCTGCGAAGCGTGTGTACTGGCTGGATCCCGGCGTGGATAATCTCCCGTTCGGCTTCTTCGCCGCCTCGGCGGGCCGGAAAGCCCTGCGGATCGGCAGGAGCCGGCATGCGATCGAAACGGTTCCGGTGCTGCCGCCCGAAGCGTCTCAGAGTAAACTCGAAATGAATGTGATCCTCGGCGAGGACGGTCATGTTTCCGGCGAAATCGACTGGAAAGGGGAGGGGTATTTTTCTTTCCGGGCGCGGGAGGAGAACCGGGATCTGTCTCCGGAAGAGCGGTATCGGGCCTATGAGCGGCAACTGGTCGCGTGCATACCCGGGGCGATCATCGGCGAGGTATCCGAATCCGACTGGAACGACATGACGGAATCCCCTCACATCCACATCGCGTTCTCGGGCGGCCGGATCTACCCGGAAATGGGCGAACTGTCGGTCATCGAGATACCGGAGTTCCGCCTGCCGTTTTCGCGGATTCCCGTACTGACTTCGATGCCCGAACGGATGTTGCCGATGCGGCTGGATTCGACGGCGCGTGAGACGATCGCGGTGACGCTCGCGCTGCCGGAAACCCTCGAAATTCTCCAGACGCCGAAGAACACCGATGCACGATTCAAACACGCCGGCTGGCAGATCCGGACGCGGATGAACGGGAATGTGTATCGTCACGACGAAATGTTCAGATGGGCGGCGGTGGATATCGATCCGGCCGAATATCGTGAAATCAGGCGGATCAGGAGCGAATCGGAGCGGCTGGAACACCGTGTGATTCTGGTGAAACCGGCACGCGGGACAAAATAGCGCCACCGAGCACGAACAGGATCGCCACCGACACGATGCTCAGGCGTGAGGCGGTTCCGGGTGCAGTCCCCAGACGGTTCAGCGTAAAGGCCGTGGTGCCGATGATGGCAGGTCCCGCGACCGCCGCGAATTTGCCCAGCATGTTGTAGAACCCGAAGTACTCCGCGCATTTCTCCGGCGGGATCATGCGGCTGAACATCGAACGGCTCAGAGACTGAACGCCTCCCTGGATCAGCCCGATCACCGCAGCCAGCAGATAGAATTCGAAACCGGTCGAAATGAAACCCGCGTAGATCGAGACCGCGAGATAGCCGGTCAGGGCGATGAAAATCCCGTTGCGTGCCCCGATGCGCTCGCCGGCCCACCCGAACACAAGAGCCGACGGAAACCCGATAAACTGTGTGATGATGAGCGCTTTGAGCAATCCCGAACTGTCCAGCCCGATCGCGACCCCGTAATCGACCGCCATCTTGATGATCGTGTCCACACCATCGATGTAAAACCAGTAGGCGAGCAGGAACAGCCAGATCGGTTTTAACCTTCGGATTTCACCGAAGGTGTCCCGTAAACGGCGAAGTCCCATGCGGATCGAGGCAGGACTGTGAACTCCGGTCAGACGGGGCTCCGTCGTCAGCATCAGCAATGGCAGAGTGAAGGCAGCCCACCAGAATCCGGCGATCAGGAAGGACACGAGCGCGGCGGTGCTCGTCGATGCAAGCCCGAACCGGAGCGGATCCAGCGTCATCCAGACATTGAGTGCGAACAGGAGACCACCGCCCAGGTATCCGAGCGAGTATCCCAGTGCGGATACCGTATGGACGCGATCCGATGGGGACACGATGGTGAGGAGTGCGTCGTAGAAGATATTGGCGGCCGAGTATCCGATGAGTCCGGCGGCGAAGAGAGGGAGAGCGAGATCCCAGCGGTGTGAGGGGATGAACGCGAGCGACGCCGTGGCGGCAGCGCCTGTAAATGCGAAGATTCCGAGAAACCGTTTTCGGGAGGAGCCGAGGTCTGCAATCGCGCCGAGCAGTGGCGCGGTCAGTGCGAGCAGAAGGCCGGCAAGTGCGTTGGTGAAGCCCAGCCGGGCGGTGCTCAGGGCCGTGTCCGAACCCGCATCCCAGTACTGCTTGAGCATGATCGGGAAGAACGCCGCCATGACGGTCGTCGCGAAAGCAGAGTTCCCCCAGTCGTACAGCGCCCAGGCGATGATCGATGTTGCTCTGCTATTCCCAGCCGAATTCAAATTGCCCCAGTGCTCCGAACAGCTCCGTGATCTCTGCGTTCGTCATGGCAGCATACCACAGAATTCCCGAAGCGGCACCGGCATTTTCCGGCCAGGTGAATTCAGGAAGAACCGGGATGTCCTGTTCGCCGGGGGTGATATCGAGTGTGTAATGGTTGAAGTTCGAGAAATCCGGTGCGAAGAAGTACAGTCCGTAGACATCCAGAATCGCGAAAACAGGCACTTGCGGGTAGGTGGTGGATGTGGGATTGCAGATGGTGAGTGTGCAGGAACAGAGATCACCTGCGTGGAACAGATTGGAAGGCATTTCGATGTCGCAGCCCAGTTCCGTGCAGACCGATGGCGTTGGTGTCGGAGCGGCGGAAGGGGTGGGTGTCGGAATCCATGGAACGGAATAGTACTCCGGGGTGCCGTAAGGAGGATCATCCGACTCCGTTCTGCCGCCGAACACCCAGAAACCCGGCAGACCGTCGTCGGGGGCATCGGTCGTCAGGGGGATGAATACACCGGCATGATTGCGCCGGGCTGCATTCAGGTCCGGGAAACCGGCGTTCCAGATATCGGTCGGGAGATCTCCGAGCAGGGCTTCGGCGGATTGTTCGGGCCATTGGCCTCCGCCTGCGATGGCGACCTTCCGCAGGAACGAGGCCGGGATGCCCGGACCATAGGGGACATGAAACCCCTGGCCCTCGCCGATGACAAACGGCAGATCGGATCGCGAGACCCAGCCGGCAGACAGATTGGCAATATCGAGCATCTCAACGCTGTTCGTGGCTGTCAGCGTGCTTCCATCATAGGATGAATCTCCGCCGAAACAGAAAATCCGCGTTCCCTGAACGGCCGTCATCGTCGATGCCCGGCCTTCGCTCAGTTCGATGCCCAGATTCGACCATCGTGATCCGGCGGGTTGTTTCGGGTTGAACGACCAGGTTTCGGATGTGAAGTATGGCGCCGTCAGCACCGCGCGTCCGCCGAACATATACACGACATCATCGACGACCACACTGCCACTCCCGTTCACATACTCGGATCCCACGACCATCGGCAGCGGATCCAGCGGAAGTGATTCGATCGTGCCGGTCGCGGGATAGAACCGCTGAACCAGATCGATCGTTGCTCCCGCTTCCGCGTTGTAGCCGCCCAACACGTACAGCGCAGGCCCGTTGCCGGTGCCGTCGTCCAGAATCAGATTGGCGGTGTAGTTGCTGACATCTTCGATCATGTCGACGCCGGTATCGCTGAAGATGCCCGTCATCGGGTCATAGCGATAGATGTCCGGCGATTCAGTTGCAGCGGATGTGCGTCCGCCGAGGAAGTACACGCAGTTCGCCCATTCCTCTCCATCAGGTCCCGGAACGAACTCCGCGTCGAACCGATTGTACTCGAACGGTGCGGCCGTCGAGGTATGCCATGCGGTCAACCCCGGCACAGTGAAATTATAGGGATCGGCAAAGATACAAAACGCCAATCCGATCGGAATTCCGAAGGCGATTTCTGAATCAGTCCATGATGGAAACCCGATAGCGGTATACCGGAAGTAGGCATTCTGCCCCGTCACAGGGGCAGCGAGATGATAACTCAGTCCCGCATCCAGACCGTTGTATGGCCGCATCCCTATCCAGTAAGAACCTGCGCTCAGTGGGATGTCGAGACCTTCGAAGGTGTTGATGTACTCCGGCAGAGAATAGAAGGTATTGCCTGTTTCCGTGCGGGTCAGCGGCACATTGTGCGCCTGAACGAGAATGGCTCCGGGAACTCCGCTGTCATCGTCCAGGATAATGAAATCACCGCGATTCTCAAATTGATAACTTGATGGGCTGACCGTCCAGAACGCCAGACCGGTCAGAACGATCGAGTCGGGAATCATAACATCATCGATCAGCCAGGCATCGACAACGGATGGCTGCTGGTGACGATCGCACAGATATCCATTGGTGTAATCCGGCAATCCGTTGGTGTAGTAAGCCTCATCGCACGGCCCCCGATCTGTTGCCGGTAAAGCGGGGGAGGTGAGACCGATCAGCGCAATCAGCGTTGACATGATCAAGAACATGGATTTTAAGGGCTTCTTCATCGAATACTCCTTCTGAACCATCCGGTCACACAGAGAAGACCGATAACCGATCGGTGAATGATGATTCCACCATATCAGAATCACATGCATGTCTCAAACTCCGCAATCAACTCGATGCTCCGGAATACCGCTTCACTCCTATTTTCCAGAACATCCTCGCGACGCCGAACAGAAAAACCGCGAACAGGATCGCCCCCGCCAGCATCTCCGTCTCCAGACCGCCGGTGATGGCCTGGGCCGGCACCGTCGTCGCGAATGCCACCGGCACGATCACCGTCAGGGCAATCCGGAGCCATGCCGGATACAGTGTCACCGGCCATCTCCCCGCCTGATACACGAACTGGAAGATCACGAGAATATTTTCGAGTTTCACGAACCAGAACGTCAGCGTCGCCAGCAGCATCCAGAAACTGTAGACGATGACCGTTCCGGCCAGAATCGTCAGGGCGAAGACGCTGAAATTCACCGCCGAGACCCCCTCACCCGACCAGAGCAGGCCCGTCACGATCACCGCCCCTCCGAGGCCGATATCGAAGAGTTTCCAGATCCTGACCTGCCGGACGCTGACCAGCAGTTGCGAATCCTCGGGTTTCATCAGCACGAAATCGAGTGTTCCTTCGCGGATATCTTCCATCAACCGCTGGAGACTCGGTTCGATCACGAACCCGATCACGCCTCCCATCATGAAGAAGATCCCGAGCAGGACCGTCAGGGCCGGCGGGTCCCAGCCGTTGAGACTGGAGGTATGGGAGAAGACGATGGCGAGATTCGCTCCGGCGGCGCCCAGCGACAGCAGGGACTGTCCGAGTTGAATGATGAAATTGATCCGGTACTCCATCTCGCTCAGGATTCCGAGGCGGAAATAGAGCCAGAGCAGGCGGAGCAGTTTCATGCGCCCACCGCCGAATATCTCCGAAGCCCCCGTTTCCAGAAAAATCGCAGGAGTCCTGTCGCCAGGACGATCCATCCGATCTGAATCAGGATTCCGTGCTGAATCTCGACGGCTGTCAGACGGTTCAGGCCGATTTCCACCGGGAAACCCAGCATCCAGCGGAACGGGAGGAGATGCGCGACCTGCTGCATCGGTCCGGGGAGCAGCGCCAGGGGAGCGATTTCGCCTGAGAGAAACATCATGACGACGTAATACATCTGATTGATGGCACTGGTCCGTGTGGTCCAGAAGGCCGAAAGCGCGAGTGTCCATTCCAGCAGGAAGCGCATCAGGAACGCCAGGGCGACCGAGACGACAAAGAGGGAGATCGTGCGGCGCGTGAAGTGGAATGCCGGATCGAACAGCCACGTCAGGGCCAGTGCCGTCGGCAGCATGACGGTCAGCGTGAGCGCCTTGTAGGTCATGTTTTCCGCGATGTCGCGGTGGATCGGGTGGACCGGGCGGAGCAGAAGGCCGGACAGATACCCCTGCCGCACCCGCCATTCGAACTCGAACATGATCCACGTGAAGGTAATGTGATTGACCAGCATGAACAGAATGTAGTAGGCCGCAAAATCACGCGGCGCGTAATCCGCCACGCTGCCCTCCCCCGCCTGCGCGACCGTCGACCAGACGATCATGTAGATCAGGGGTTCGAGGATCGTTTCGATCAGCCAGATGATCAGCGCGGCACGGTACTGGAGCTGCACGGCGATCGTCGTCCGGAATTGGGCCAGATATAAGTCGAACAGTCCCCTCATGCAATCATTCCAATGCGAAAACCTGTTCGATGACTTCTTCGATCGGCGTGTCCTCGACGGTCAGATCCGTGACGGGGAGCGTCGCGAGCAATTGTTCCGTGATCCGGGCCGTTTCCGAACGCGGCACCCGGAGAGCCACCCCTCCGTCCTCCAGTGCGACGGAATGCCCGAACCGGCTCAGGTCCGCACCGCCGTTTTCCAGTTTCACGACGATTGTCTTTGTGGATGAGAATCGCTGGACCAGGTCGGACAGGTCGCCGTCGAACAGGATGCGGCCGTGGTGGATCACGATGACGCGCCGGCACAGCGCTTCGACGTCGGCCATGTAATGGCTGGTGAGGAGCACCGTGGCCCCCGTTCGTGTGTTGTAATCGCGGATGAACGAGCGAATCCGCCTCTGCATGGTGACATCGAGGCCGATCGTGGGTTCATCGAGAAACAGGACGTCGGGGCGGTGGAGCAGCGCGGCAGCGATTTCGCATTTCATCCGTTCGCCCAGGGACAGATTCCGGACCGGTTTGCGGACGATCGCATTCAGTTCGAGGAGATCGTCGAGTTCCTTCAGGGTGGATTTGAAAAGCGGGAGTGGGATCCGGTAGATCGCCCGGTTGAGTTCGAAGGAGTCCATGGCGGGGATATCCCAGACCAGTTGGTTTCTCTGGCCCATGACCAGGGTGATGCGTCTGAGGAATCGTTTTTCGCGGCGATGCGGCGGGCAATCCAGGACGCGGCACGCGCCGGATGTCGGGTGGAGCAGTCCGGAGAGCATTTTGAGCGTGGTGGTTTTTCCCGCGCCGTTGGGTCCGAGAAATCCGACGATCTCACCGGGGTGGACATCGAATGAGATCCCGGCAACGGCATCGATGTTGCGGGTTTTCCGGAACAGGAGGCTGCGGAAGGCGGCGGCCAGGCCGCTTTCACGTTCGTGGATCGAATATGTTTTCTTGAGTTGTTCAACATGGATGGCGGCGGAGGTGGCGGTTGTCATGAGCGGGACAATAGCATCCCGGCGCGTGCGATGCTATAGTTGAAGGATCGGACAGTGTCGTAAACCGGATGCATGGATGGAGGGATCGGGGATGCAGGACAAAATCATGACACTCGAACGCCATTTCCTGGAGCAGCAGCGCCAGTATCCGCAGGCGCGCGGCGATTTCACGAAACTGCTCACCGAAATCGGGTTCGCCGCCAAGGTGATCTCGCGGGAAGTCAACCGCGCAGGTCTCGGCGATATTCTCGGGAAGGCCGGCGTGATCAACGTCCAGGGCGAAGAAGTGCAGAAACTCGACCAGATGGCCAACAAACTCCTCATCAACACACTCGATCATCTCGGCATGCTCTGCGCGATGTCCAGTGAGGAGGAGGAAGACTGGATCCGGATACCGGCGTGTTTCCCGACGGGGAATTATGCGGTGAATTTCGATCCCCTGGACGGGTCGAGCAACATCGATGTGAATGTCAGCATCGGGACGATTTTTTCGATTCACCGGAAGATATCGCGCACCGAGCGGGGAGCAGGCGAGGATTGCCTGCAGACGGGCGATCGGCAGGTTGCGGCGGGGTATGTCGTGTATGGCAGTTCGACGATGCTGGTCTATACATCGGGCCTGGGCGTCTACGGATTCACTCTCGATCCGGGACTCGGGGAGTTTTTACTGTCGCACGAGGCGATGCGGATTCCTCCGAGAGGGGCGTTTTACAGCGTGAATGAAGCGAATGCGCCGAGCTGGGATGCAAATATCCGGCGGTACATCGATCATGCGAAACGCTCGAAGAAAGAGGGCGGCCGCGGCATGTCCCTGCGCTACATCGGGTCGCTCGTGGCGGATTTCCATCGCAATCTGCTGATGGGCGGGATATTTCTGTATCCCGCGGACACGAAATCGCCGCACGGAAAGCTCCGGTTGCTGTATGAGGCGTCTCCCCTGGCGTTCATCATGGAGCAGGCCGGCGGACGGGCGATCGACGGGACGAGGCGGATCATGGCTATCGAGCCGGAGGGGTTGCATCAGCGCGTGCCGTTGATCATCGGATCGAAGGAGGACGTGGACGATTTCGAGCGTTTTCTGGGAGGAGCGGTCTGATTCAGACGTCCTGCGAGACGCCGGAACCGCGCCTCGGGACGGTTCGATCCGCATGCTGACTTGAAACTCAGGGATGTTCGGATTATTGTACTGAAATAGCCTCGGACGGCGAGGCAAACTGGAGGTTCGCATGAAGCATCCGATGATCGAAAAGGTCGCCGCTCAACTCAAGGCCCTGATGTATGAACTCACCGTCGACATCCCGAAGCAGCTCGAATTCGCCCGTTCTCTCGGCGATCTCAGCGAAAACGCCGAGTTCAAAATGACCAAGGAACGTCAGCTTTTCGTCGAGTCCCGCATCAAGAATCTCGAAGAATTGATGCTCAAACTCCAGAACGTCAATCTCGACAACATTCCCCCGGACCGGGTCGCGTACGGCAGTCGGGTTGTCATCGAGGATCTCAACAGCGGAGAAGAGAAGAGCTATGTTCTGGTGTTCCCCGGGGAAGAACCGCCGTATAAACAGGACCAGGACACCCTGGTGACAGTCGGTTCTCCGGTCGCGATGGCCCTGTTCGGCAAGCGCGAAGGCGATGTCGTGACGGTCCGGCTTCCCAAGGGGACGTTTGAATGGGAGATCACCGAGCTGAAGACCTTCGGCGATCTGGCCGTATCGTAGGGGGAATGGAGCAGGAGCAGATGAACAAGAATCCCATGGAAAACAACGATCGATGGCCGATCATCGATGAACCGGAACGGGCGCGCGAGGCCGATCAGATCAACATCGTCATCGCGCTGCTCCGGCAGGCGCTCAAGGACAACGATTCGTACGAAATCACCCCCGGGTTCGTCCAGCAGTTTCTCCAGGTGTGTGATCTCGCGGCCGTCTGCGAACAGCAGATCAACGGAGACTCCACCTACCGCTTCTTCGACACCTCGGATCTCCCGCCGGTCATTCCCCGAGAGGAACTCCTCACGCTGCTGGGGCAGCTCAACGAACCCAGACCCCTCCATCTGATTCCCGGCGTGTCGGATATCGCGGCTGTTGCGGCGGATCTGAAGGACTACGAATGGACGGGTATCAACGAGGATCTCGTGATCGCTCTCGATGCCGCCTGCGAGAACGTCTGGCAGCGCCGGGAGGTCGAGGAACGGTGTACAACACAACTCCAGGACACCGACGACGCCATCCAGCGCGCCACGATTTATCTCGAGATGGGTCGCGAATCCGATGCGTTTGCCGAGTTTCAGAAGATATCGAAGGAAGAGATCGCGAATCCCGAGAATGCGCTGGATCTGGTCGAACTGGTCGAACGGTATCAGAGCAAAGCCGCGGCCCTCACGATCCTGAAACGCTGGTTCGTCTCCGAAATCATCCTCCATCCCGTTGCCTTCGATCTGTTTGCCGATGTCATTCTGGGCAACCAGACTGTACGTCCGTCGGTGCGGATCGCGTTTCTGCGTGAGACGCTCGAGAATGCCCGGTTCGAACCGTTCGATAGCATTCGGGAGCGGATGCAGATCGCGCTGCCTTCACGGATCGATTTCCCGATCGACCGGCAGAGCATTGACGAGCGTCTGGCGGCATTGATGCTGACCGCTCAGGATCTGGCGATCAATCTGGAAGATTACGAGGATACCGATCGGATTGATTTTTACGAGTATCTGATGGCGATCTGCGAGCAGACCCATCATCTCGCGATCCTCTCCCTTCAAACGGGCAATCGCAAGATGGCGCTGAACATCATCGAGCGGCTGGTGCTCGCGTGTTTCATTCTGATTGCGCTTCCCGAAAGAATCGGGGATCTGAATCAGGTCCCGGGTTACGGGATGTACAATGCGATGCACGAAAGCATGGTCGGGTTTTTACGGGATCATTTCGACGTGCTGGAGACGTTGAAGCCGGAGAAGTATTTCGAGTTGGCGCGATTCGACCGGATGCACCAGCAATTCTCGGCGATCCGCGGCATCCTGGAGTATTGCTCGCGGGCACGGCCGTTCAATCGCAAGGAATCGTCCTCTCCCTGAGACATTTGCTGTTACTTTAGCCACCCTGGGAGAGAACCGCCGATGTTGAAAAGAAGGTGTACGATGATGGATGGAATGAGACTGCCGGTGCGTTCGCGATACCAGGCTGCGAGCAGTCCGAGACACGCGGTGAGGAACACCACTCCGATCGCGGCCGGTCCCATGCGGGGGATCAGAACGAGATGCATGGCGCCGAAAAACAGGCCGCTGATGATCACGGAACGGCTCAGCCGCCGGGTGCGTCCCGGACCCGCAGAATCCATGGTAATCCACGTCTGTAACAATCCCCGCGTCAGAACCTCCTCGCACACACTCGCATAACCCCACACGAATATCATGATCTGAATCGGCGACATCCCGCTCACAGGACCGGGTGCGTCCGTGCGTGTGCCGACCAGCGCGCCCACTGTTGCCAGCAGAGCGGTCGGAAGCACCCAGAGCAGAATCCGGGAGGAAAACCGGTAGCCGGCCTTCGCAAATCCAAAAGACGCCCATCCGCGGCCACTCAGTTTCATTGCACCGAGCGACAATCCGAGCATCAGCGTATGCACGAAAAAAGAGGAAGGGATGACGAACTGCTCCGGCCATCCGACCCAACGCGGGGCCAGCATCGAAAGCACCGCGATTCCCGCGGTCAACGAGATACCCTGAACCAATTTCGAGCCATTCATTCGATTCATGACTGAGACTCCGATTCCTCATTCGACACGCATGCGCCGTGTTGGCGTCACCCGGCAGAGTCGCTATAATATACCTCATGGATTGGCATCGCGGCAAAGAACTGGCCGGGGAATTCGTCATCGACAGCCTTCTCGGAGCAGGCGGCATGGGCAAGGTCTACCGTGTCCGGAGACTCGCGGACCACCAGATCTTCGCTCTCAAGACGATGCACGACACATTCCTCGATAACTCGGTCTATCGCAATGATTTCTTCAGAGAACTCCGATTCTGGATCGATCTCCCCGCACATCCCCACATCGTCACATGCTGCTTCTTCCGCACGATCGAAAACCGGGCGGGTATTTTCTCGGAATTTGTGGATGGCGGCTCGCTGCACGAATGGATCCGGACTGCCCGGATCGACTCGATCGAGCAGGTGCTCGATATCGCGATCCAGATTGCATGGGGACTGGAGGCGGCGCACGAAAACGGCCTTGTGCATCAGGACATCAAACCGGCCAATGTGATGATGACGCAGGATGGCGTGGCCAAACTCACCGATTTCGGTCTCGCGAATGCCGTTTATCACCGCGAGCGATCGCGGACAGGGAGTACCGGGGGCACTCTGGTGACGGCACAGGGACTGACCATGGCGTACTGCTCACCCGAACAGGCGCTCGGAGGCCGTATCGGATTGAAGACCGATATCTGGAGCTTTGCCGTGACCCTCATCGAAATGTGCCTCGGGAGCGTGCTCTGGAAATACGGGTTCGAAGTCGATACGTTTCTGAAAAAAACGGATCCCGAACGCCTCTCTTCCGCGCGAATCGCGATCCCTCCGCAACTCCGAAATCTCATCGATCAGTGCCTCGTCAAGGATTCGGCTAAAAGGATGGATTCGATGCATACGGTCTCGGCGCGCCTGGTCGAGATCTGGCGGGATCTGACCGGAACATCCTATTTCCGGGAGCCCCCGCCCTCGCGGAAGAAGGACTCCGGCCTGCAGACGCCGCTCCGGAAAACAGCCAACGGAGAAGTCTGGGAGGATCCGGTTCTCTGGCAACAACGTGTGCGAAAAGCGTCGGGAATCGCGGATTCGCCACCCCCCGAACCCCCTCCTTCGATGACTCGGGAATCCCTGCTCCTGTGGGATGTTCAGATGTATGACGACGCGAGCCAGGCTCTGACCGGTCTGATCCGTCGCGGCGACGAAGCACTCGCCCACGATCTGGCGAATCTGTACCTCGAAAAATCATTGATTCACCGTTGTCTCGGCGACCATTCCGGTGCAGAAGCCGCGTGCCGTCGGGGGATCGACATGCTCGAGAACCTGGGTTACCGGTCCGAGAGCCTTCCGGCCATCATCCGTCTCGCCCGCGCCAGGAATTCGCTCGCCATGACCCTTGCGCAGGCGGGAAACCGATCCGAAGCGCTCACGGCCGGACGGGAAACCATCGGCGTGCTCGAAACGCAACTCGAGGAGAATCCGGATGAGACTCTGCGGATTCAACTCGCGCGCTGCCATGTGAACCAATCCACATTTCTGGGTGAGATGAAGCGGTTCAGGGAGTGTGAGGAGCATCTCGACCGCGCGATCCGGTTGTTCCGGGACATCGTGCGCGAAAACCGTTCCCCGGAAGTGCTGAATTATCTCGCCGCGGCTTTCATGAACAAGGGAACCGCGAAATGGAATCAGGGACACAACCAAGATGCGCTCGACCTGATCCGTAAATCCCTTCGAATACGCATACGCCTCCATGGTGAAAGCCCCGACTTCGACGTCGGGAGGGACCTGATCGCGAGTTATTCCATGCTGTGCATCGTGCTGCTGTCGACGAATCAAGGGGCCGAGGCAATTGCGATTCACGACAAACTGATCCGGATCCTGACCCGTCGTATCGAACAGGAAGGATTGACCGATGAACGCTCCGATCTGGCGCGAATCTTCATGAATCAGTCCTATGCGTATGCATCGATGGCGCAATATGCGAAAGCCGCTGACTGTCAGAAGAAGGCGATCGAACTCTATGAACATATGATTCTCAGGGAAGGACGATCCGACAAGTATCACGAACTTGCTCGCGCTTACACCAATCTGGGCAACATCTGCAATGAACTGAACGACTTCATCCAGGCGTATCATCTCTTTGAAAAAGCGGAGTCTGTCTTCTCGCGGCTTGTGTTTAAAGAGGGCAAATCGGAATGCCGCATGCATCTCGCCTATCAACTCTCACGGAAAGCCTGGGCGCTCGAGAAAACCGGCAATGCGGCGCAGGCGATCCGCGCCTATCAGGTTGCCGAAACGCAATACGAGCTTCTCGCACGCGAAACAAGTTCCGAATTTTTAATGGTCGATGTCCTGCTCATGCGCGGCGCGGCGCTGTCCGTCCGGCTCCGATCGGGAGACGATTCGGCTGCTGAAGAGATCAAACGGACGATCCGGGTGTTGCGGGAGATGGAATCCCGGTTCGATCGACCGGAAATCGACATGGAGTGCCGCAGATTCGAGGCGGGAAATCCGCCCGGGAGGAATTGAACGATGCGTCGAACGACAACGCTCTTTGTTGCGGTGTTGGCACTGCTTCACGGGATCGACTCAAGCACATGGGCCGCGGATGTCGCCATCGGCGTCATGCGGGACGGTCGACCGGATTACCTGACGCGAACCTCCGATGAAATCGACCGCACCACCGTTGAGCAAGGCTTCCGTCATCCCGCACAGTCCGTCGCATTCCTGTTTGCATCGGATCTTCCGCGTGACGAACGCTCGCTCGGGTATGAGCCCTGCCTGCCCGACGCCCGGATCGACCGGGTCGAATGGGACGGCAACCGCATCGGCCTGTTCGTCACGATGCCGGATCGATTCCTGGACACGCTCGACGAGAACACTTCTGAATCGATCCTTTATGCACTCATTTCATCACTCCAGCAGGTTGAAGGGGTCTCATCGGCGACCATCCTGGTCCGGAGAAGTGATGAGCCGGGACATCGTCCCCTGTCGAGATACGTGCCGCAGCCGCCGCCGGTGATGGAGAAGCCGTTCGAGGCCGAACCGGATCGCTTCCCGGGTCAGTCTCCGCAGCCCGGGCAGGGGCAGAGCGCGGGAAGTCTGAGCGGGAAGAGTGTGTTTCTGAGTGCCGGGCACGGATGGTATTACTCGACGACGACCGGTTCGTGGATCACGCAGAGAGGGAACACGAATTCGATCGTCGAGGATTTCACGAACGCCGAGGCCGTCAATGCGTTTCTGGTGCAGTACCTGTGGAATGCCGGCGCGGGTGTGTATACCTGTCGTGAGCGCGCTGCGAATACAAATGAGTTGATCGTGGACAACGGTGCTGCCGGGTATGCGGATGCAGGCGGCTGGACCACGAGTACCTCGACGGGGGATTTTTACGGAGCGGATTACCGGGTGCGACTGGTATCGACAACGGGCGGCGCCGAGGCGACCTGGAGTTTCAATCCTCCGGGAGCCGGGATCTATTCCGTTTACTGCTGGTACACGGGGGGATCGAACCGGAGCACCGATGCGCGGTATATCGTTCATCACCGAGGCGGTGACACCGTCGTGATTCAGAATCAGCAGCGGGACGGGTTCACCTGGAAGCATCTCGGGCAATTCTACTTCGACCCGGCCGATCCGGCTGGCTTCCGGGCTGTCACGCTGACCAACCAGGGTTCCGATCCGACGAAGTATGTGATCGCGGATGCCGTGCGGTTCGGAGGTGGAATGGGGAGTATCGCGGACGGCGGATCGATCAGCGGGCGGCCGCGTTGGGAGGAATCCGGACTGTATTACGCGCCGTTCATGGGGTGCGCGTCCTGTATATCGAATACCGTCAGCACGATGCCCCGGTATGCCAAATGGGAGAATGAATCCTGGGAGGATTCGATTTATTTTTCATGGCATACCAATGCACCGGATCCGGGAACCGGTACGTCCACATTCGTCTACACGACGGGCGACTGGGGCGATCCGTTCGAGGGCGTCGAGGGTTCCGAGGAACTGCAGGATTATGTGCATGCTGAAATCATGAACGATATCCGGCAGGGATACGACTCGGGCTGGCAGGACCGGGGGCAGTGGACGGCGGATTTCGGTGAGATCAATCCGTCGCACAACGACGAAATGCCGGCGTGTCTGATCGAGGTGGCGTTTCATGACACTCCGTCGGATGCGAATTATCTGAAAGATCCTAAATTCAGGATGATCAGCGCCCGGGCGATTTATCAGGGAATCGAAAAGTTCTTTGCATGGAAGGATGGCCGGTCGCCTCATCTGCTGCCCGAGCCTCCGGTGAATGTCCGGGCGATCAACCAGGGGAACGGCACGATCCGCGTTTCGTGGTCCGCTCCGCCGTTCAATTCGGGGAACGGCCTGCTCGGCGATGCGGCTGACAGTTACCGGATCTATATATCCTCGGATGGATATGGATGGGCCGATGGTGAGGCGGTTGCGGCGACCTATCATGATGTGGAGGGGGTGGCGGCAGGAGAGGCGGTGTATGTGAAGGTCACGGCGGTCAACGAGGGCGGCGAGTCATTTGGTTCGCCGGTGCTGGCCGCGCAGGTGCCTCCGACGGGCGTTCCCGCGGCGTTGCTCATTGTCGACGGGTTCGACCGGATCGACCGGAACATGCTCCTCCCGCAATGGGACAGCGGTGCGCTCGGAACGAATCTCAGGACGCGGCTGGACCACATGAATTCATATGCATATATCCGCGACCACGCTGCATCGGCGGCGCTTTTCGGGGGCGGATTCGACAGTTGTGTGAACGAGGCTGTTGCGGAGGGGCATGTGGGGCTGGCGGCGTATCAGGCCGTGGATTGGATCTGCGGTGAGGAATCGACGACGGATGAGACGTTTTCGAGTGCGGAGCAGGCGAGTGTGTCGGCGTATCTGGCCGGAGGAGGCGGGCTGTTCGTGTCGGGAGCAGAGGTGGGTTGGGATCTCGATGCGATGGGCGGGGCGGCCGATCGGGCGTTTTACATTAATTATCTGAAGACGGATTATGCCGCGGACGATGCCGGAGTGGGAATGGTGGCGGGGGATGTCGGGGGGATATTCGCCGGGTTGAGCGGGATCGCGTTCGATACGGACGGGAGTGACTCGTACAATGTGGATTATCCGGATGCCGTGAGTGCGTATGGCGGGAGCGTGGCGGCGATGACCTATTCCGGCACGGCTTACAAGGCGGCGGTGGTGTATGATGGAAGCTTCCGGGTTGTGAGCGCCGGATTTCCGTTCGAGACGATCATCGATAGAGCCGATCGGGATGCGGTCATGGAGCGGGTGCTGGATTTTCTGATCGACGCGATACCGACTCCGGCTCCGACCGGCACGCCCACGCCCGGGACGGGAACTCCGACACCGACCGGGACACCTCAACCGATTCCGGCGGAGCGAACGGGCGGAGTGGCCATGATGCTGGCGGGGATGGGAATCATTTTGTGTCTGAGAATTCCGTGGAGGAGATCATGAGGAGAGCAGCAGGATTGGTTTGGATCGGAGTTGTTCTGACGACGATTGTACCTTTTGGGGTGCAGGCCGGTGCATCCGGTGTAATCCGGGGAAACATGCTCAGGACGGGGGTGCTGGAAACGAAGGCGATTCCGAGTGTGCAAGGGGTGCTGTGGACCTGCAGAACCACAGGACCGGTGCGGTCTTCTCCGGTGATTGATAACGGAAGTGTCTATTGTGGCACCGAGGACGGGCAACTGATGAAGCTGGATCTGAAAACGGGGAAGCCGATCTGGTCCTGTCGGATCGGCGGGCGGATTTCAACGCCTCCCACGGTGGAGGGAACTGCTGTCTATGTCGGTTCCGAGGATGAATCGGTGGTTGCAGTGGATGCGGAGACGGGAAAGGAAGTGAAGCGATATGCGGTCAATATGCCTCTGACCGGTGTCGCTCCGCTGATCTCAGAAGGGTTTCTCGTGACGCCGACCTGGTATACGAAACTGATGCGTGTGTCCTTGTCGACCGGAGAAGCCTCGTGGACCATCGGCATTCGGGGGGATACGACGGGTGCGCCGGCCCTGTCCGGCAATCGGCTGGTGGTGGGATCGAGCGCGCCGGGCATTCATTCGATCGAGGTCACGACTGGAGCGGTGCAGTGGGAGTTTCCGACAGCGGGAGTCGTTCCGGGATCTCCGGCAATCGATCGAGCATTGGTTTTTGCAGGTGACCGTGCAGGGACACTGTATGCAATTGACTTGAATACGGGCAAAGCGAGCTGGACGTTCAGCGTCGGCAGTCCCGTTCTGGGATCGCCTGCAGTCGCGTTCGACTCTGTTTTCATTTGCGGCGGCGATGGCAGGATCGTGTGCGTGGAAGAAAAAACCGGTGCAAAGAAATGGAGTTATCAGGCTGAAGCCGCGATAGAATCATCGCCGGTGATCGCGGGGGAGATGGTGTTTGTCGGTAGCCTGGACTCGTTCGTGTACGCTCTGAATGCGCGAACCGGAGCATTGGTCTGGAAGTATCGGGCAGGTGCATCGATATCGGTGTCACCTGTTATCAGCGATGGGATATGCGTAATCGGAAGCGAGGACGGGCAACTGGTTGCATTGCATTAGAGTGAACCCGATCGGAATTCGGATATTCGGTGTCGTGTGGTGGTGTGCGGGTTGATTTCCTTTCCGGTCACAGGTAAAACAAAATCAGACTCGGGAAAAAAGGAGGTTTCACATGAGGAATATATGCATGTTCATATCGGTCATCCTGGTGATGGTTCTAGGATGCTTCCCGGTGGCTTATGCGGAGTGGCAGACCGAACTGGTCGATTCTGCCGGCGATGTCGGGCGGTCGAGTTGCATCGTGCTGGGCAGCGACGGTTATCCGCACATCAGCTATTACAAAAACGATACGAAGGATCTGAAGTACGCGCGCAAAACCGTCTCCGGATGGGATCCTCTCACCCTGGATGTGTCGGGTGATGTCGGGCTGATATCCTCCATGTGTCTCCGGGCGGGACAGTACCCGTACATCGCCTATATCGATCTCAATACGAACGTCCTGAAGATGGCATATTTCGAGGAAAGCGATTGGCATATCGAGACACTCCCGGCGGATTATGACGCACAGATAGGTCCCACATTGACACTCAATCCGCAGGGGTATCCATATATCGCCTATATATCTGCAGATGCGAACTCCCGCTTGAGGATCTTGTATGACGGTGCGGGCGGATGGGTCGATCGGGATGTCGAATGGCATATTGATGATCAGGATATCGTGATTGATCTATCGAGTTACGTTCAGATGGTTTATACCATGCATCCTACGGGGGAATCGACGCGGATCCGATGGGCGGGAATGTATGGCGAAACAGCCAGTTTCGAGACGGTGTTGGATTCCGGACGGTACATTGTGGGCGTGGAGTTTTACTGGAACCCAGATGATTATGTGTCTCATTTGATCTTTTGCGACACGACCCAACCTTCGCTGTATTACGGGAAGAAGGAAAGTACGAACTGGGAATTCGAAGTGATTGATTTGATCTATCCGGCACCGAATCCATCGCTCGCTGTCGACTCGGCTGGATACCCGCATGTGCTGTACGGTGCGGCGCTTGATGAGATACTCAAGTATGCGTGGCAGGATGCGACGGGATGGCATATCGAGACCGTTCCGATATCGGGAGCGACCGGAACCTATAATTCCATGGTGCTGGACGATCAGAACATGGCTCATATCTCGACATACGATTCCATAAACAAAGATCTGATCTATGCCAAACGATTTGTGCCCGTTCCGACATCGACACCGCCGCCTCAACCGACGCCGACGCCGACATCCGACTGTTCGACGCTCGGAGTTCACCTCTACATGCCGAGTGTGCTGTATCTGCCGGGGGATACCTGCGGGTGCGATCTGTATATATGCAATCCGGACGCGGTGACGTATGCCGGCACGCCGGTCTTTGTCATTCTGGATATATTGGGAACTTACTTCTTTGCGCCGGATTTTTCGAGTTTCAACCACTACACGCAGGATGTCGGGCCGGGCATGACCAAACTGGTCGTGTTGCCAGTCTTTCAATGGCCGACCGGTGCGGGATCGTTCGAGGGGGCGAAGTGGTATGCGGCGATGACGGACACGGCGATCACGGGTTTATTCGGTCAGATGGACATGATGGAGTTCGGCTGGACGGAGTAATCCCCAAATTTCTCTTTGGCCCGGTGCGTCCTCTCAAGTAGCGCTATATCATAATAAGGGGACACCTTACTTAATTCCTTAACTCACTGCTGTGTCCATCCGACTTGTCACCCTGCACACTCCTCTTCGAACTGAAAACTGAACACTGAAAACCGCAAACAACCCATCGTTTCAGGTGTGTAGTTTTCAGTTTTCAGACATGCGGAAGTATCGCCAAGACCCCATGGCAACACGCGAAACTTCAATTAAGTAAGGTGTCCCTTTATTTGGCTATATGGAGAATTGACTGGTGTAGAGTCGATGATACACCCCCCGCTTCGCCAGAAGCGTCTCGTGCGTCCCCCTCTCCACAATCTCACCCCCGTCAATCACCAGCAACTGATCCGCATCCCGAATGGTGCTCAACCGGTGCGCGATCACAAAACTCGTCCGGCCCTTCATCAACCGCAATAACGCATTCTGAATCCGTAACTCCGTCCGCGTATCCACACTGCTCGTCGCTTCATCCAAAATCAGAATCGCCGGATCCGCCAACACGGCCCGCGCAATCGCCAGCAACTGCCGCTGCCCCTGACTCAGATTCCCCGCCCGCTCGGATAACTCCGTCTCATACCCCTCCGGCAACTGACGGATGAAATGATCCGCATCGGCCAGCGTCGCCGCTGCCACGCACTCCTCATCCGTCGCATCCAGCCGCCCGAACCGGATGTTCTCCATGACCGACGCCGAAAACAGATATGTATCCTGTAAAACGATCCCGAGCTGTCTTCTGAGGCGATCCCTGGGGATATGCCGGATATCCTCCCCGTCGATCTCGATGCGCCCCGAATCGATCTCGTAAAAACGAGACAGCAGATTCACCAGCGTGGTCTTCCCGGCTCCGGTCGGACCCACCAGCGCCACGGTTTCACCGGGCGAGGCGTTGAATGTCGTGTGCCGGAGCACCGGGATGTCGGGCAGATAACCGAAATGAACGTCGGTGAATCGAACCGCACCCCTGAATCGCTCGCCCGTTCCGCCCCGCTCCTCGCCAAACCCCTCGTCCTCCTGATCCATGACCTCGAAAACCCGCTCGGCACCCGCCAGTGCGCCCTGGAGTGAATTATACACATGCGCGAGCTGCCGCAGGGGGGCGACGAACTGACGGCCATAGCTGATGAACGTTGCGATCGTCCCGACCGTGACGAGTCCGCCCAGTGCGAGCCAGCCTCCGAGCCCCGCCAGGACGATCACGAAGAAATTCCCCAGCACGTTGGTAAGCGGCATGAGCAGCAACGCGTATGAGTTTGCCGTCACGCCCTTCCGATACACGGTCTCATTCGCCTCCCGGAACGCCCGCATGACCGACTCATTTCGCCGGAACGCCCGAACGACACGCTGCCCGCTGATCGCTTCCTCAAGTACGGTGTTCATCCCCCCGAGACTCGACTGGAGTTCCCGGAATCCCTTCCTCGTGTATCGCGCAACAAATCTCGTGAACCCGATCATGATGGGAACGACCAGCAGGGATGCCAGTGCGAGCCGGATATTCAGAATGAACATGGTGATCAGCACGCCGGAGAGCGTCAGCAGGCTTCCCGCCAGCGAAATCACATTCTGCGAAACGGCCTGATTGATCGCTTCGATGTCATTGGTGAGGCGGCTCATGAGTTCACCCGCGGGGTGCGTGTCGAAAAACCGGATCGGCAGCCGCTGAAGTCTCGTGAAAAGATCCTGGCGGAGCGTTTTGAGAGAAGTCTGAGACACGCGCGCCATGACAAGCGATGAGGTTGCGTCGAAGAGTGCATCGAGCAGATAGATCGCCGCCATCAGCATCGCAGTGATCGACAAACCCCTCACATTCCCGCCCGCGATGAACGCGTCGATCGCCCGGCCCATCAGCCAGGGGGCGGCGAGCCCGAGCAGCATACAGATCGAGATCAGCATCAGAACCAGCAGCAATCGCCATTTGTACGGCGTCAGATACGGCACCAGCCTCAGAAGCGTCTCTCGGGGATTCCGCGCCTTCTCGATCCGCCCGATCCGCCCGTGCGCACCCCTGGAGTACCGTGCCCGGTAATCACCGCTTCCACCCCCGCCGCCCCGGATCAAAGCACTCATGACGGCTCCTCCCGCCCGGTGGTATGGGCTGTCGGCGTGAGGCCGTTTCCGAGCTGCGATTGAACAATCTCCTGATAGACAGGTGATGTCGCGAGCAAATCAGCATGCGAGCCCAGAGCCGCTATCCGGCCCTTCTCAAGAAGCAGAATCCGATCCGCCACACGCACCGTGCTGATCCGTTGCGCCACGATGATCCGGGTCATCTCGGGGTCCATCGACGCAATCGCGGTATGAATCCGCCGCTCGGTCTCGATGTCCACCGAACTGGTGCTGTCATCGAGAATCAGGACCGACGGATTCATCAGCAGCGCACGGGCGATCGTGAGGCGTTGTTTCTGGCCTCCGGAGAGATTGATCCCCCGTTGCTCGATGTGCGTGTCATAACTGTCGGGAAGTTGCTCGATGAAACTGTGCGCACACGCGATCGTCGCCGCCCGCACGATTTCCTCGAACGATGCCGACGGACACCCGTATGCGATATTCTCCCGGACGGTGCCCGCAAACAACACCGTATCCTGCGGAACAATGCCGATCACAACCAGCAGCGAATCCTGTTTCCACTGCCGGATATCGGCCCCCCCGATCCATATCCGCCCTTCCTGCGGATCGTAAAAACGCGGAATCAGATTCACCAGCGTCGATTTGCCCGATCCCGTCGCGCCCAGCACCGCCAGCGTTTCCCCCGGGAACACCTCGAAAGAAATATCCCGGATGGCATCGTCCGTCGATGCCCCGTGGTATCGGAAAGTCACATTTTCAAAGCGGATGAGAGGCGCCTGTCCCGCCGGCAGCGAGTCCGCATCCGGGGCATCCACGATCTCTGACCGCGTGTCCATAATCTCGATGATCCGCCCCGCCGACGAAATCGCCGCTGCCCAGACATTCGCCAGCATGACCATGACGACAAGCGGATGGAGCGTGGTCTGGAGATAGTTGATGAAGGCCACGAGCTGCCCCGTCGAAAGCTCCCCTTGAACCGCCTGTTTGCCCCCGGACCACAGGACGGCGACGATGCCGAGATTGACGCAGATCGCGAGCGCGGGCGACATCGAGGCCATAAACTGCATGACCCGGATGTTCTGCTCGACATACCGTTCGTTCGCGTCCAGAAATCGCGCCGATTCGTGATCATGACGCACAAACGCCTTGATAAGCCTCGCCCCCGCGATGTTTTCCTGCAACACCGAATTCATGCGGTCGAGGCGCTGCTGGATCAACAGAAAAAGCGGTCCCATCCGCGTGACGAAAAAAACGATCAGAAAACCGGTGGCGAGCAGAATCGGGAGCATCATCATCGCGAGATGATGGCTGGTCCGGATCATCAAAACCAGACTCCCGGCCATCAGTAACGGCGCGCGCGTGCCGATCCGCAACGACACCTGAATCAGCCTCTGAAACACCCCCGTGTCGCTGGCGACCCGCACCATCAGATTGCCGGTTTTCAGCCGGTCCAGATTTCCGAAAGAGAGGCGCTGGATCGATGCGAACAGGGTCTCCCTGAGATCACGCGCCACACCCTCGCCGACCTGAATGGAAAAATAATTGTTCCCGATGGCGAACAGCGCGCTGAAGAGAGAAATCCCGAGCATCATGAGGGTGGTTTCGAGCATCACCCGGGTCGAGCGGGGTGATATGCCTTCGTCGATGATTCGCTGCACGAGTCTGGGGATCGCGAGATCCATCATGACGACTGCGATCAGAAGCAGCAGAGCCGCCAACGCCCGGTAGCGGTAAGGAAACACATATTTCAGGAGCCGGAATACCTGCTTCATCGATCACCCCGGAAAGGTATGTATCGCACCGACTCTTTCATGGCAAGAGCCTCTTTGCCCGGGGAGGAGTCGATTTGAGAATTTCTTTCGAGCTGTATTATAAGAAAGGTGAACGCAACGGAGGACCCAGCCATGAACCTGAACCGAATCGTTCTCATCTGCGGAATGTGTGTCGCCGCCGGAATACCGACGGTCTTCGGTTTCGAAGTCGATACGATCCCGACGGAGTTCGGCGAAATCGAGATTACCTTCATCGGACACGGCAGTCTGATGTTCAAGTGGCGTGAACGGATTTTTCATGTCGATCCCTGGAGCGAGCAGGCGGACTACACCAAGCTCCCCAAAGCTGATGTGATCCTGATCACCCATGATCACCGCGATCATCTCGATCTGGACACCATCGAACTGCTGCGAAAGCCCACCACACAGGTCGTGCACCCCGTCAAATGTGAACCGGATATTCCAAACAGTGTCGCCATGAAACACGGTGACAGCGGCGTGCTCAAGCTGGTCACGATCGACTCGGTTCCGGCCTATAACATCGTCCATCTCAGACCGGACGGGAAACCCTATCATCCGAAAGGTGAGGGAAGCGGGTATGTTCTCCGCTTCGCCGATGTCGCGATCTACGTGGCCGGCGATACGGAACCCATTCCCGAAATGAAGAACATCGGCGTCATCACCGCGGCCTTTCTCCCCATGAATCTGCCCTATACGATGACGCCTGAAATGGTGGCGGAAGCGGCTCGATGGATCCAGCCGAAAATACTCTATCCCTATCATTACGGCGATACCGATCCGCAGAAGATCGTCGAGTTGCTCAAGGATACCAAAATCGATGTGCGCATCCGGCAGATGCGGTGATCGGATGCGGGATCGGATTGATCCGGGGAATTGATTCCGGGGGTTACGCGGCCAACCCCGGCATCAGTTGAATCAACCCTCCCGCGATGAATTCGATGGCGATCGCCGCGAGCAGCAGACCCATGATCCGCGAGGCGATATTGATCCCTGTCCGCCCGATCATCTTCCCGACAGGGATGGCGGCTGTCAGCGCGATCCAGACCACCACTCCCACCAGAAGAATGCTCAGCAGCATGACACTCCAATCGATCGGTTCGGACGCCCGGTTCGCGAAGATGATGACCGTGCTGATCGACCCGGGGCCTGCCAGGAGCGGGATCGCGAGCGGCACGACGGCGATGCTGTCCTTGCTCTCCGCTTCAACCGCCTCCTCCGGCGAATGTTTGGTCTCGGGAGGACGCGCATGCAACATCGAAATGGCCATCAGAAGGATCAGGATGCCGCCGCCGACCCGGAACGACGCGATACTGATACCGAACAGATTGAGAATCCATTCGCCGAACAGGCTGGAAACGACCAGCAGAGTCACGACGGCGACCGACGCGGTGCGCGCCACACGACGCCGGTCCGATACTTCCATGTCCCGGGTCAACCCCACAAAAACCGGGATCGCCCCCAATGGATTCAGAATCGCCAGCAAAGCGGTAAAAAACTTTAAATAGTCCGAATATTCCACCAGTCGGCTCTTCCATTGTCAGCGTCTGCCCGGTTCCCGAACATATAAGCTCGACAGATCACATCCCTGTCAAATATCATGGAAACAAACCGCATTTCCGTCACTTCCGATACCTGGAGATGAATTCTTCCACTTCCGGGATCCCTCCCTGGAAGATCAGGTACCCGTTGCTGGGTTCCCGTTCCGTGATTTCTCCCGCGACCGGAGTCAGCATGATCCGCCGCACCTCCGCCAGATCCCGGCTCTGCCCCAGCGCCCAGCCCAGTTTCACATAGGCGACTTCCGGCAGCATGTTCGCCGCCGGCACGACTCCCAGTTCCATGATGTCGCGGCCGGTATCGTACACATACATCTGCACATATCCCCACAACGTCTGCACGGTCATGTAGACCGCGATTCCCTTTTCATGCGCGCGCCGCAACGCCGGATAGAGCGGTTTGTTCACATGCCCCAGCCCGGTTCCCGCAATGATGATGCCATGATAATCGTTGTCGATCAGCGAATCGATGATATCGGGCTTCATGTTCGGATAGTAATACACGATGGCGACCTTTTCATCGAACGCGGTATTCACCGTCACGTTCCGGTCTTTCCGGCGATGCATGTAATCCTGCCGCAGCGGCGTGATGGTGTCCCGACTGACCATGGCAATCGGGATGTCTCCGATGGTCCGGAATGTCGACCGGTAACTCGAGTGCATCTTCCGCACCCGAGTCCCGCGATGGAGCAGGCCGTAGGCGTCCGACGTCGGTCCGAACATGCAGACCATCACCTCCGCGATGTCGCTTTCCGCCGCCGTCTTCACGCTGTGCATCAGATTGAGCGCCGCATCGGAACTCGGTCGGTCACTCGACCGCTGCGATCCCACCATCACGATTGGAACCGGAGAATTCTGTACCATGAACGACAGAATCGCCGCCGTATGATGCATCGTGTCGGTCCCATGCCCGATCACGATCCCGTGAATCCCCTTTTCGATCTCATGCCCGATCGCCTGCGCCGTCCCGATCCACTGTTCCGGCCCCATGTTTTCGCTGAACACCCCGTACAGCTTTTCCGTTTCCAGATTGCAGATGTCGGCGAGTTCCGGCACCGATCCATAGAGTTCCCCGGGTGAAAACGCCGGGATGACCGCGCCGGTTCTGTAATCCAGACGGCTGGCGATCGTGCCGCCTGTGCCGAGCAACTTGACGCGCACCTTTTTCGGATCGTATGGAAACGCCTTTTCCGGAATCTTGTAATGTGCTTCTTTCCGGCCCGCGATCCGGATGTCCTCGATTCGCGACGCCGATATGCCGATATTGTATCCCGACCGGAGCTTGATCACGACATGCAGCGGATCCGCCGTCTCGCTCCGGGGCAGAATGATCCCGGTATATTCGCCCTGCGCCGTCCGGATCGTCACATCACTCCAGATCATCGCCTGGAAATTCTGCAGCGCCGCCAGCGCCTCACCGCGATACCCCTTGTACGAGTCGCTCATGACGCCCTCCCGTCTTCAATCCGCTTGACCGCTTCCGCCACCGCCTTACCCGGGATCCGCCCTCGAAGCTCCAGCATCACCTGTCCCGTCACATACCGCCTCAACCGGTCACGGTCGTCCAGCCCCCTCCGGCTCTCCGCATTCCGAATCGCCGTCTCGATCCGGCCCGACAACGAATCGGGCGCGACCGGTGAGGGGAGTTGCGAGGTGTCCCAGTGGCGTGTCGTGGCTGCCTGATGGAGCGCGGGATAGACACCGTCGCGGGTGAGGCGGCCCGTGGCGCAGGCGACAAGGATGCCGCGGAGGGTCTCGGGGTCGATCCGCACGGGTTGCCTCAGAGACCGATTCAGTTTTTTCAGCCATCGCGTGAGCGCTTCACCGGCGATCATGGCCGGGACCCCCTCATCCCGGACGAGTGTTCGGAAGAGTTCGGCGTGAGGTGAAATTGCCAGAGGCCGGATGACGTCGGGCGGCAGGCCCAGGCTGGCATACCACGTTTCCCGGTCCCAGATGAATTCCGGAATCCGGGCGCGCAATCGATCGAGACGCTCGGGAGTCACGCGTTTGGGCGGCATGTCGGTATCCGGATACATCCGATCCGGTCCCGGCAGAATGCGTTCGAATCCGTTGGTGCCGTCCCGCAGTGCCTGCCGTGTTTCCGAGGGGATCCCGATGGTCGCTTCGCGTGCCCGTATCATGATTTCAGAAGCGCCCGAAACCGCATCGTCCATTCGTCCCCAGACCAGAACCGCCGTATCCGAGTCGCCGGCGCCGACCGCCTTGCGCACGGCCTGCCATTCCGAAGCCGCGATCGTTTCGCCCATGCTGTCGGAATGAATGATGTTGGGCAGGGTGGTCAGGCACGAAATCACCCGGACACGATCGGAAATTTCACGGCTGAAGTAGGTATCGGTCTGAGTTTTCCAGCGCAGAAGTCCCTGAAATCCTTTCAGAACGACGCAGCGGATCGTCTGGCCGTCGGCGAGCGCGTCGTGGATCGGTTTGAATCGGGTTTTTCGCAGCACGCGCGTCACGTCGTCGACACCCGCGCTGAATGTTTCCGGTGTGATTCCCCGCGTGTGCAGTTCGTCGCGCAGGCGGAGCAGGTTGTACTGCCGCATCGCTTCGTTGTACGTCAACAGAGGAACGTGAGGAATGCGGGGAACCCCTTTGATCTCGATCCGCGTCCCCCCCGTGACACTTACGTTGACATCCTGCCGCGCCGCGCCGATCCCGGTTCGGACCCGTCCGGTGCTGCGAACCAGTCTGCGGAGGATCTCGGCGACATCGGCGACTTCCTGAGGTGTTCGCATATCCGGACCCGTGACGCTTTCGATGAGCGGCATGCCGAGACGATCCGTGATGTAGACCCGCCGGTGTCCGACATCGGAAACCTCGCGGCAGGCGTCTTCTTCCAGCCCGAGTTGAATGATCTGGATCCGCCGGTTTTTGTATGGAATCGAGCCCTCGACGCCCGCGATGGTGGTTCGCTGGAAGCCGGTGGGGATACTGCCGTCGAGATACTGTTTTCGGGCGATATGGATTTCGTCGACCATGGTGCAGCCGTAGAGCATGGCGATTTCGAGAGCGATATCGAGGGCTTCCTCGTTGAGTTCGAACGGGGGTGTATCGTCCATTTCGTAGGTGCAGACCGTTTCGTGCCGGATCTGATAGATGATTTCCTTTTTCGTTTTGAATTCCATCAGGGCTGTGCCGTCGTATTCGCCCAGTTCCGACAGAGTCGGTCGCATGTGGCGCAGGATTTCGGCGTCGTAGTGATCCGAATAGTGACCGGCGGGGCACCGGCAGAAGAGTTTCTTGGAGGTGAGCAGTTGCTGGTGGATTTCCAGGCCGCTCTTGAAGCCGATTTCCGCGTAATCCGATTCAGACATTTCGTGGAACGGTTTGAATACAAAGGGAGCCATCCGCAGTCCTCCGTGGGGTGAGAGGTTCGATCGCGCGGCTACCTTAGCACAGGAGAGGCAAGCATTCCATCAATGAACAATCAGCCGCGGCCAGAGCTCACTCACCATCCCGAACCGGTCCTTCGCCCGATATTCG
>CALFER010000002.1 GCA_937951895.1 uncultured bacterium | reverse complement strand
CCAATACACCCACGTTTACCCCGGTGCCGACGAACACGCCGACGAACACACCGGTGCCACCGACCAATACGCCGACTTTTACCCCGGTACCGCCCACACATACACCAACTGAAACGCCCACCGGCGTGCCGACAACTTCCGTTCTGATCAATGAAGTCGATTCCGATACAGCTGGAACAGATATCGCTGAGTTTATCGAGTTGTATGATGGCGGAGCCGGATCCAGTTCCCTGAGCGGAATGGTGCTCGTTCTTTTCAATGGAGCAACAGACTCAAGTTACTTATCCGTAGATCTCGATGGATATTCAACCAACGGCGATGGCTACTTCGTGATCGGTTCGACCGGTATGGGGACAGATATCGAATTGTCTCCGGGGACAGCCGGATGGATTCAAAACGGTCAGGATGCGGTCGCACTGTACTGGGGGGATTCCATCGATTTTCCAAACGGGACATCCGTGACAACGATGGATCTTATCGATGCGATTGTTTACGACACGGATGATGCAGACGATCCCGGCCTGCTGACTCTGCTTAATGCGGGTCAACCGCAGATCAACGAAAATGGACGGAGCAATAAGGATGCGCACTCCATCCAACGCTGCCCGAATGGAAGCGGCGGAGCAAGAAATACAGATACGTGCGCGTTGTATTTACCGACCCTTGGAGCTGAAAATACCTGTCTGGATCCTACATCAACCCCGACCCCGACAGTGACACCCGAGCCGACCAGCACACCGACAAATACGCCGGTACCGTTGACCCCCACACCAACTAGCACATCAACTCCGACATTCACGCCGGTACCGACGAATACCCCGACATTCACACCGATCCCAACGAATACCCCGACCAATACTCCGGAACCAACCAGCACGCCGACGAACACACCCGCACCGCCGACGTATCCCCCGCCACCCACGCCGGAACCGACGAATACGCCCACGTTGACCCCCGTGCCGACCAATACCCCGACTCCGACATTCACGCCGGTGCCGACGAGCACGCCGACATTCACACCGATCCCAACGAATACTCCGACCAATACCCCGGTGCCGACCAGCACACCGACAAACACGCCGGTACCTCCGACGAGTACCCCGACATTCACACCTATCCCGACATCGACTCCAACACATACACCGATCCCAACGAACACCCCGACTCGAACCCCGACTCCGACGATGACGCCGACCCATACCCGAACCGCAACCCCCACCAATACCCCAGCCGCACCGACATCTACACCGACGGCCGCATATCCGCCATATCCCGTCTGGACACCGACCGTGACCATCCCGACTCCTACTGCGACACCGGTCTGTGATACGCTCGGATGCACGATCATCATGCCATCGGATTACTATCGCGCAGGAGATCTCTGCTTTACCGATGTCGAATTGTGCAATACGATGAACGAAACCTATTCAGCGATACCGCTTTTCGTCATCCTGGATCTGTTCGGTTCGCTCTATTTCGCGCCGTCCTTCAGTGATTTCGATCATTTCACCATCAACCTCACCCCCGGACACATGACAGCGGAGATTTTGCCGGAGTTTTACTGGCCTGCGGATGTCGGTGAGGTAACTGGAGTCTACTGGTATGCTGCGATGACGGATCAGAGCATGACATCCATTTGGGGTGAGATGAGCATGTTCACATTTGGATGGGGATACTGAATCAACTGTCTCGCGTAAGAGTCGGCAGGACGGGCAATTGTGAGAGGGATCGGCCGGTTGCATCCTGAAGTGCGCTGATCAATGCGGGCGCCGTGGCAAGCATGGCCGGTTCTCCGAGGCCTTTGGCGCCGTGTGGCCCGAATTGACTCTTTGACTCGTGAAAATACACATCTATAAGCGGAATGTCTCCGAATCGCGGGATTCGATACCGATCGAAATCGAGTGATTCCGGGAGGCCATCAGGAACCGGATAGTGTTCAAACAGCGCGTAGCCTGCCGCCATCACGACGCCTCCAGTGACCTGACTTCTCGCAAGCGCCGGATGAAGGATACGTCCGGAATCATGAACGGTGACAACACGGATGATCTCCGCTTTTCGATGCTCCGCGTGCCATCTGACTTCCGCACAGGCCGCGCTGAAACAATACGTTTTGTAAACACTGCCCATTCCGGTTGAGAGGTTGAGGCGTTCGGTTTCGTTCAGAAAGCGATGAGATTCGGAGAGTTGGATTCCGGATTTCATCGCGAGGCTGATGAGTTCGCTCCATTCGACCGGTACCCGATCGGACCGATGCATCCATCGCACAGAAGCTTCAGGCGCGTTCCCTGTGTACGAAACATCGATACGATCGCTCCGGGTGATCCGGTCGCGAAGGGCTGCTGCTGCATGATAAAATGCGGATCCGGTGACAAAGGTCTGTCGCGATGCAACGGTGGACCCCGAATCGGGTGTGGCAGACGTGCTGGGTATTTCGACCGAGATGGCAGTGAACGGACACCCCAGTGTCTCCTGGACGATACGGCTGAAAATGGTGGACGAGCCCTGTCCATACTCAACGGCACTTGAAAAAAGCCGGACCTTGCCATCCGCAGCGATCTCGATCCGGACCTGGCTTTTATCCGGGATCCCGTTTCCGTATCCGATTCCGTAGAACGCCCCGGCAACACCCACTCCATGAGACCAACCGTCCCGGATGACTGTGCCATCGTTCCATCCATGCCATCCGAATCGCTCGGCGGTCAACATGAGAACCTGTTCCAACCCCTCGCAATCATCAATCCGTTGTCCGGTCGCCGTCGCGGATCCTCGCCTGAGCGCATGACGAAGTCTGAATTCCAGAGGATCGATTCTCAAATCACGCGCCATCCGGTCCATGTGCAATTCTGCTGCAATCAGCCCCTGAGCTGCACCAAATCCGCGCATGGCGCCGGAAAAGGCGGCGTTGGTGAAGATCGATTTCCCCTCAACCGACAGAGATGGGATCGAATAAGGGCCTGAAGCATGCACGGCCGCTTTCCTCAGAATGTTGGGTGCCCATGACGCATAGGCTCCGGTGTTGGCCTCGATCCGGATATCGGTTTGAACAATATCGCCGGCATGATCCACACGAGAGGTGTGTTCGATCCGCATGGGGTGGCGTTTGGATGAACAGAGAAACGATTCTGCGCGCGTCAGTCTGATCTTGCAGGGGCGTCCTGTGAGAAAAGCGCCGAGAGCAGCCAGGGGGGCCGCAAAAATATCCTCATGCTTTCCAAATGCACCTCCGATATGAGGCTGATGCACGACCACGCGCCTGAATTCCCGAGGCATCAATCCCAGTATCCGCATGATTTCCAATCGATCGAAAAACACATTTTGGGTTGGCGCGGTAACATGAAGAATGCCCTCTCCATCATATGCGGCCACCGCACAAGCCGGTTCAAGAACGGCATGCTCGATAAACTGCGTCTCGCAGACGGAATGGAAATCATGGACGATGTCAACCGTTCGAGGAGATTCCGGCGTTTTTTCAATTCGGATCCGAGACGCCGTGTTACCTCCGTCATGAATGGAACGGGTCTTTTCACTTAGGGCATCAGTCATGGTCAGTATCGGAGTGAGGGGCTGGATTCGCGCAACGATCGATCGAACTGCCGCGCGTGCATGATCCTCGGTATCGGCGATTACCAGCGCGAGAGCATCTCCGGCGAATCGGATTTCCTTTTCGACCAGCAAAGGGCGATCGGCGCGCCATCGCCCGACTCCGTTGATCCCGGGAATATCTCTTGCTGTGATCACGCGGATCACGCCTTCTGCCGAAGCTGCCGGACGGGTGTCGAGGTGTCCGATTGTCCCCGACGCGACCGGACTCCAGAACAACGCTCCGTGACACACATCGGGGAGGCGGATGTCGTCCGTAAAACGAGCTTGCCCCGTAACTTTATCCGTGCCGTCGACTCGTGCAGGCGATGTTTTTCCATCGAAATTGTATCCGGGATCGATTTCATGCCTGGCATCACAGGCTCTGAGAATTGCTTCTTCAATCGGAAGGTACCCGGTGCATCGGCAAAGATGGGAGTGGAATGTCCGACGAATGGTCTTCCGGTCCGGGTGCGGAGAGGAGATGACAAGGGCGTACGCTTCCATGATCATTCCCGGAGTGCAGTATCCGCATTGAACTGCACCGGTTTCGAGGAACGCCTGCTGGATCGGATGGAGATGCTCGCCGGAGATTGCCAGGCCTTCGATCGTCAGGATCTCAGCGCCATCCGATGCTTCAGCGGGAACTCGGCACGATCGGACACTCCTCCCGTTCATGACGACCGTACAGGCTCCGCATTGCCCGGAATCGCAGCCTCGTTTGGTCCCGGTCAGACCCAAACGCTCCCTCAACAGATCCAGAAGGGAATCACCCTGTTGGCAGTCGAGTTCGTGACGGGTGGAGTTGACGGTGATACGAATGATCGGCATGGTTACACAAGTCGGTGCAGGATCGATTCAAACACTCGGATCAGCGGAGCGGGGATCAATCCCAGCCCTAAAAGAAGGCTGCCGAAAAGGCATAATCCGATCCGCTCGGCCCAGATCGCGTGCACGCTCCAGTTGCGAGGGATGAAGCGTGAAAAGTGAGCCGACAGTTGCACACTGAGCATGATGATGAGGAGGTATCCCAGGAAGGCGAAGCAGAAAGTTATCGTCGATCGATCCAGAATCAACCACCGGAACGTGAACAAACGGGCGTGAAATCCGAGCGTGAAGGGCATACCCGCGATTGTTCCCAGAAGCACCAGGATGCCGATCTGATTGGTCATGGATTGTTCGGTCGTGATGCGTTGGGATTGGATCCGATCCGGAAACAGAAGGAAGTAAATGCCGGGGATGCAAAGTGTTGCCAGCATCAGCAACCCGTGTGTGCTGCTGTCGATCCGGATTCCGGCTTTCCCGGGAGAGGCATCTGCAAGTGCAGCCAGAACGATGAATCCGTGCTGTGCGAGAAGGAAATAGCCGAATTTTCTGCTCGATGCGGATCCGATTCCGGCTACACCTCCAGCGATCAGGATGGCCATGGATATGGTCGAGATGATATCGGTCAATCCGAGGTTCAGGATGGGTTGCAGCACGGCGAAAAGGCGTCCGAGAATGGCGGTCATGGATGCCGAGATCATCAGAAAGAACCAGATGAAGAACTGAACGGCGTCATCCGGCAAAAACCGCAAGGAATAATAATGCGCCGGAATGACATTCCATTTGATGATCAACCCGAAGAGCAGAAAGAGCAATCCGATGAAAAAAACGGGCAAAGCGGCGGTGGGTACATTCCGGAGCGCGTCCCGAATCAGTGAATAATGCGATTCGTGTGCGCCGATTTGCAGACATCCTGCACCGGCCAGCAGACAAACCGAACCGATCACTTGAAATCCGATCAGATTAAAGAAAAAAAACCGATGTGAATGCAGATTGTTCTTCAGCATCATCAACATGAATATGGATGAAAAGGCAGTCAACTCGACCGAAAGATACAGAAGGAACAGGTCCGAGGAACCAGCCGAAATCATCCCGCCCAGTGTCCCGAAAAGAAGGGGTAAATGGAAATCGGACCCTTCTGTCTGGATCTGTGTACGCCGGGCTCCGATAATCAGAAAAAGCGATACCGAGAGCATCACGAACTTGAAAATCACGGTATAGAAGTCGGCGATGTATACGGATTCAAGCACCATGGCCGGGCCGGAGAGTGAAGGCACAAGAGCTATCATCGCGAAGAGGATTGACACCAGGGCAGTCAGACGGGACCAGTGTCGGGATACCCGGTAGAAACGTTCAAAAAACACCAGAACCAGGATTGCCGAGCCGATGCATATTTCCGGACCGATCGCAGCGAACATGCCCCGGCCGGTCATCATCTCGCATCCACACCCGTCGGCTTCAATCGAAATACCCCGGGAGTCATGGGCTGTGCCGGAGTCGGCTGGCCGCTGCGCATCAGCATTCTGCGTGCCTGAAACACCGATTCAATTTTGTGGATCGGCGTCTGAATCGGATTGGTGATGCGCGCAGGAGATAATCCTGCCGCGAAAATCAAGAGGAGAAACGGGGCAAGCTTCAACCAGAGCGCTACTGTATCACTGAATGCCGATTTTCGTACCAGTGACGATTCAGAACCGGCAAACAGACGAAGAAACAGCTGGAGACTATACAAGGCACCCAGAAACAATCCGATCAGCACAATACAGGCCCAGACCGGATTGATGGTGACCGACCCGAGCAGGATCTGAAACGAACCGGGGAAGAAAGTCAGTCCCGGTAACCCGGCGTAGGTCATCACCAGAATGAGGAACCCGGCTGAAAAAAGCGGAATCTTCCGGATCAAACCGCCAAACTCGAGAAAAAGAACGGAAGGGATTCGCGAATAGAGATAATCGAGGATGATCATGATCATCGCGAGGACGAACGCGTGTGACAATGCCAGAGAAATCGAACCCAGCATTCCCAGTTTGTTGGCCAGAAAAACCCCTGCGGCGATCAATCCCATCTGATGAACGACGGAATATCCCACGAGTTTGTTGTAGTTTTCCTGAGCGACCGCCGTGAATGCCGCAAAGACTGTCGAAACGAGGGCGAAAACCATCAGCAGCGGTGTGTGTTGAATCAAAGCATCGGGCAGAATCGGCAGCATCAGACGGAGCATGACGAACAAGGCTATTTTATTGAATCCTGCGAGAATGAACATGCTGCCCGGGAAGGCCGCATCTTCAGCCAGATCGATCACCCATCCATGGAACGGAAACAGCCCCATCCGGATCGACAATCCGGCCAGCACCAGCCAGAAAATCCAGGATTGCGCTCCGACCGGAAGACCGCTCAGCAAGATCTTCGTAAGATCAAACGTATACACGCCAATCGATCTCGACACCACAACGTGGATCGACAGAACTCCCACGACCACCAGAAGACTGCCAATCAGATTGTATATGAAAAACTGCATGCTCAGGTTGCTTCGCCTGGTTCGCGCCGTAAACTGAATCAGAAACAAAGCGGGAATCGGTCCGAAACAGACGAACAGAGACAACAATAGAAGATCGATCGAGAGAAACACTCCGTGTGCGGCAAACATCAACACCAGAATCGAGATAATGGTTTCCTTTTTCCGTGCCGCTTCCCGATGCATGAACAGGACAGATAACAGACCGATCCCGTCCAGAATCAGCATGAACAGTGCACCCAGACCATCGAGTCCGAGCGCATACTGCGCACCAATCGAAGGAATCCAATGGTGCTTCTCGACTAATTGCATCTCAGGTGCGGCGAGATTCGCCGAAACGGCGGCATGCAGGGCCAGACCGACGGAGATCAGCGCCGCGAGAACACCGGAGATGGATACAAATCGACGACGGTTTTGCGGAATCAGAGCGATCAGACACGCCGATCCCAAAGGAAACAGCAATACGATACTCAGGATGTTCGACGCATAAAAAACCGACGCTTGCATCAGAAACCCTCGGTCAGCAGGATAAATCCCGCCAATACCATCAAACCGGAAAGCAATCCGATAATCAACATATAACGAATGTTCCGTTCTCCGGAAATGAATTCGAGAAGGCGGGTGCATCGGTCGATGAGTCCCGGTAATCCTCTCGACTCGATCGCACGACGACCGAATCGATCAAATTCCCCAAGAATCGAACAACCCTTCGCAATCAGCAGAACCGTCGATTCCGGTATCAGCAGAAACATGATCCGATCGATCTCCCAAAATATTCGTCCGATCCGAATGACCGGTGAAAACACAACAGCATCAAGCAATGAGACGACTCGGTTCGGTTCAAAATCCACCGACGATGAGATAGAGTCTTCCTCAATCCCATGATGCCGACGCGCAGTAAACTGCTTCGCCCATACGTGAATACCACTTAATGCGACGATCATACTCAAGGCGATTCCCGACCCCAGGGGAGTCCAGGTAAATGACCCGAAGAATAAAGCTCGGGGGTCATCAGACTTTACCACCCAAGCATTCAATCCCCCAACTAAATCCATGACCGCGGCAATGGCGACAAGAAAGGCCATCCATTGGCTGTACCGGATCACCCCGGCCCGAATTCCCTCCCCGGTCGAGGCGTCCTCTCCCGATACGCCGATGCCGGGAATCGATCCTCGCGCAGTCACTACTGACCATCCGATCACCGCGATCAACTGAACCGCCGCGATGCTGCCTGCCGTCCACCAGGAACGACGCTCGATCGCTGTGACCATTGCCGGCTGGATTATGAGTAACATGCTCAAGGAAATCCCGATTCGAACGAACCGAGATTCCTGTCGAATCCACCCGGAACACTGCTCCGGATCGGGAGATCGCCGGACATCATGGAACAACAGTATCGAGACCGAAAGCGTAATGATCAGAAAAAGCGGGAGAGCGCCACCGGGGAATCCCCAGAAGAACATGAGCAAAACCGTGCATTCCAGCAGACAGATACATGCCTGGCCTAAAGCGAATCGACTCCGGAGTCGGATGAACTGCAGAAGAATCGCGGCCATCAGGACGGCGCTCAGGGATTCCAGAATCGATTTGAACAGATGAGTGTTGAACAGGTTCGTTTGCAGGTCGATCAGACAAGCGAGTGAAGGCAGACTCAGACAGTGCAGAACGGATACGACAATCCGTGTATCCGGCGCGTTACCGTGGAACGGGAACGAATACATGCAGAACATGAGTGATCGGATGAGCAGTCCGGCAAAAAGAGGTAAAAGCGCCCAGAATATGATGGTTCCTCCGGTTTGATTGACGTGAATCGCGATGACCCGGAAGAGCACCTGGAAATCGGTTGTCCCGCAGATTCTCGATGTGAAAATTGCGCCGGTCATCAACAGGATGTCGGAGAGAGCCAGAGCGAACCATATCGAACTGCCGGGACTCGCGGCGTCATTGTCCGGTTTGATCCGAGCGGCAAGAAAAACCATAAACAGGCTGGTGATGAATGACAGAACAGTGATCTGGATGAGCGATCCCGATACGATGATCAGAGTTCCTGACACGATTGACACGTTCCGGAGTATCGCGTGAGGCAGGTCATCGCGAATGAAGATCCCGGAGAGCGAATCGAAGGCATGGAGCAGAAAGAGTGCTCCGATCATCAGGAGTCGGGTGTGTGTCAATTGAAAAATGATCGGGATGGACACTTCGGATGAGCGCAACCAGTTGCCTGCGATCCAGACGATCGGTTGTTGATTCTGTTCCAGGATGTGTACAATGAGCATTCCGCAGGGGATGATCGGTGCAAGGTGCAGAAATCCGGATATCCAATTCAACATCGTCCGCTTCCATCCCAGAGCATGGCAAAGCAGCCTCAGAAGAGAGTCAGCGCAGAAGGTCGACAGGATGATGATCAGAAAGAACCGGGTGTTCATTCATGGTCCAGTTTCTTCATCACCAGGAGCATGATTGCAAGAAGCCCCGTGATGATACAGGCGAACACCTGGGAATTCGGGTGAGATGAAATCATCGTGTCGGAGGATAAAACCAGACAGATACCGAGCGTGCAGTGGTATAACGCAACCGGATATCCATCCCGGTCGCGGGAGAAAACGCATCCAATGAGACCGGCTGAGACCAGGAAAAGTCCCGCCGCCAGTAGGATCTCCAGCGGGATCATCCGTTTCGCTCCTGTCCGTCTCTCGCGACCTGCCTCATCCGTTGAATACGAAAGATCAACAGACTGAAAAGCAGGATCAGATACGACGTTAACACGAGTTCGAGCGAATAACGGGTAAAAAGCAGACTGAACGCGCTGAAAACCTCAGGGATTGGCACCGGTTCGTTTGCCGCGGCCGGGTTGAGCGCGGCAAAAAAAGGAGACCGGAGCAGCCACCAGAATGCAGCCAGTCCTGTTACCAGTGCCGGCAGGATCCGTGAATAAACGCTACGATATGAAGGAAAACGAACCAGATATGGACTAAAAACGCCTAACACGATCAAAAAACCAGCCGTCAGATACAGTCCCGCCATGCCTGCGAGACCGGCGAACAGAATGGTCTCGATGACCAGCATGTACGACTCCCGCCTCACGGGCCGGACTCCGATCCAATCCTGATCCTCAGGGTATCCTGTTCGGTCAACCCCGTCAGGCCGATACATGCGGAAATCTGGCAGTATTCGAGAATCGGTGCATTCGGTGCAAGCGTATCATCCAATCGAATCAACACGACAATGGTATTGGTCCCCATGGTGATCGAGCGAGTTTCGTGATCGTGAACACCCAGATCCGATGCGGTTTCGGGGTGAATGCGGAGCGTCGGCAAGGAATCGTTCCGCAATGGAATCCGTTTGAGCGAAATCGGGATGTCGCCTTGACACAGGTCATTTTTAAACGAAGGAGTTAAATGAAATTTGAGCTTCTGAATGTCCTCGATCTCAAAGTCCGAATCTTCCGGATCGACACATTCTTCGGTGAACGGCTTAAAATATCTCGATTCGGATTCCATGATCGATGGGGTCAACTCGATGAAACTGCTGATGCAAGCAATCATTTCGCCTTGTATGGCTGTCAGGGATGGGGTTCCGGGTGAATCGAGAAAGCTGTCGATCCAGAGTGAAACGATTTCCCAATCCTGATACGTGCCGGATTCGGTAGATTGGGGCTGTTCGCACTTGTTGAAAGGGACAATGAGACGTTCAGCGGTAATTTTCGTGCCGGACGTCTGTTCGGGGCTGTGAAGAGGCCAGAAGAAACTGCTTCGGGCATCCATCACCAGCGAAGCGGAAGCCAGCATGTCGAGATTGCTCAGTAACGACTGCAGCCGATCGGAAGGAATCAAAGCAGAGAAAGGGGAGTCTCCGAGACAGATCAGAGCTCGGGTCGATTGGGTCTCCAGTCGTTCCAGCAGAGAGATGCTCGATTCGGCCGCCGACAGTGGAATCGAAGCGCTCCAGGTCTGTGCGTACCATTCGCGGGACGATTCGTTGAAAATGGAAGTTAATCCCGGGAGAAAACTGGAAGAGGAACCCATGCAGGGAATGCCGAGAGGGTTTTCAAACGGAGAGGCACACCACAGTCCGCGACCGGCCGTTCCGAGGTGTCCGAGAGCGAGAATGAGATTCAGGGCATCTTTTACAACACGTGATGCCTGGACATCCGGGAATGCGCGTGAGTTGATAATGATCGATACGCGGCGCTTCTGCGTGACCAGACGCACGGCGCGCTGCAATGTCTCCGGCGGGATCGACCATTTTCGCGAAACGGCTTCTGCGGTGTAGGTTTTCGCTTCTTTGATCAGTTTCTGGAAACCGCCATTATCCCGCCATACAAACTCCCGGTCCGTCGCTCCGAACACATGCGCCATGTGAAGAAAATACCGGAGCAGGTCACTCTCACCCTCGGAACCGACTCTGAAATGGAGATCGGCCCTGGCAGCGAGCGGATGAGTTTCCGGATCGAACAGAATCACTTTGGCCTGATTGTCACGTTGAGCCTGCTCGATCATGTTCGACACGAGCAGATGTGAATCCGGCGGTCCTCCCTGCAAGATGAGGATCAGGTCGGCCGATCGCAAGCTGCCGATCGGGGGACTGATCGAATTCTGTCCCAGGGATTGATAAATGGCCGACTGTGCGTCGAACGGCCAATCGGGAGAGGTCACGGTAACGATGTTGTTGGTGCCGATGATGGTTCGCATGAATTTTTGAAACAGGTAGGCGGCTTCGTTGGTTGAGCTGGACGAGATCGTTCCGATGAAGCTGTCCGGTCCGTGCTGTTTGAGAATCGATTCGATTCGCTCGCGAAAAGAACGGAATGGAGGCATCGTGATGGGGGGAGCGTTTGAATCGGATGAGTCAGAATCCTGCGAACGATTTTCAGGCGCGGGTTTTCGCTTCATCCCGAATGATCTGATTATTCCTCCCGCCACCTTCTTGAACATGAGAACTCCCGATCGGATGAACGGATCTTACCGTTTGCGTAAGGTTTCCAGGGCATCGATGCGGGCTTCCAGTGCTCGGATTCGATGCATCAGATCCTCAATGACGGTCTGATCAACCCGCTTCTTCAGTTTTTCGTCCGTAACATCTTCCAGTATGACATCGAGAAATTTCTCGATTTCGGGGCGATAATAATGCGTTTCACGCCGATAGATCCGCGGCTCCATGATATCCCCGTCGCGAACAAGCTTCCGGAGTTTCCGGCGTGAAACCCCCATCCGTTTCAATTCGCTGACCGTGACAAACATGTTCTTGTCGAAGGGAACACGATGCTTTCGATCCGCGAGAAACGCATCGATGTCTTTGCGTACGAACAGGTTCTTCCGGCCGACCGTCTTCGCTGTGACGATCGAACCTTGTCTCATCCAGAGACGCACGGTTTGTTCACTGACGTCACCGATCCGGGCGATGTCGCGAACTGAGTAAAACTGGTTATCATCATACTGGATCGTCCCCACGCGCAACCGGGCTGCATGACCGAAAATGAATTTGGGGATACCATTCCAGAAATGACTTTTCTTCAAGTCGATCATGAGATTGCATCCGCAGGCACACACATGCCGACCGGATTCACCGGCCATAAATTCATCGAGTTTCTTGTACTTTTCCCGGATGTCAAGTTTGCTCAAGGCCATGTCAAATTCCTCTCAGATAGCGATCATTCCTGTGTAAATCCATCGACAATAACGCAGCAGATTCCTGGAATGCGGTCATGGTGCGATAATGTGGAGTCTTTGAAATTCAGAGTTCATAATCAATGATAAAAAAGCATTTTCCGCGGCTTGTCAAGTTATCCCGCCCCATTATGTCTTGGTGCTGAAGATAACCGGTGGACGCCTTTAACCGCTCAGCGTCACATTCCCGGAACCGGAGTTTGCGGCGTGATTGGCGTCATCTGCTGCATCAGGCGGAGCGGATCCTGATTGCCGACATAGAGACACTCGATCCTGAAAATCGACACGATCCGGGTTGGAATCCCGGTAAGGTGTTCTGTGGTTTCAACAAGTTTTCCGACATTCCAGGTTGATCGTTGCAAACGCATCGGTTCGATCGCCCAATACACCGTTGCATCCCCTTTCCAGTTCACCGAACCTTCGCGATTCTGTCGGTCGAGGCGCGAGGCGAGACTGATCTGGCACTTGATCCGGGCGCACAGCAGACCATCGACCGTTTCGAAACCATCCAATTCGTGGATGACCGAACCAACAAGACTCAGATCGGTCGTCTGACCCTGGGTGTACAGCTCGAGCGGAACAATGCGTCCTTCGTGCTCGCGGAGCGCCTTCGTAGGGAGGCCCAGGATCAGCCTGAGAAACAGATAGGTTTCCTGCACGCTTCCTCCGGCATAGTCTTCGATCCCGCCATCGTTGCCCAGAATGAAGCGAGCCACAAGTTGAGGCAGAAACTGCTCCGGCGGCAGGGGTGTCGCCCGGTTCTTGTTACGGGATTCCTTGAGTTCGAGAATGAGATCGCAACGGCTTTTTCCGTCACCCGTCGGATTGAGATACAAATGCCCGTCGATGCGTTCGTCACTGACTGGAGTCTTCTTCCATTCGCCTGTCGCGGTATCGAGTTGATCCAGCTGTGTTTTGATCTCCTGATCGATGGAATAAACCAGCGGATCCGAGATCAGGAAATTCCATTTGAGTTCGAGTGCTTTGGGTGAGGCGGCGGATGAAGCGGAAGCGAGACACAACGAACAGAGGGCGCCGGTCAGTATTCGTGAAAAATAACGAGATCGGCGCCGTAATCGTTGTGCGCTGTGCAAGATGCCTCCGGCTGATACTCTATCGGGTATTCCGTTTGATGAATTCTTCCGTCCGGTTCAGGCCTTCCTGGATATCTTCGAGACTTGAGGCATACGAGAACCGAATGTGCTGGCCTTCATCCGGAACGCGCGGCCCGAAATGAATATCGGCGAGGCACGCGACACCGGCTTCATGCAGCAGGCGTTTCCGGAACTCTTCGGAATCCTTGCACCCGGTCATCCGGCACGCTTCCGTCACATTCGGCCAGACATAAAACGCTCCACCCGGCGTTCTGCACGTGATTCCGTTGATCCTGTTCAGACCGGGAACGATGAAATCTCGCCGTTCGCGGAATACCGACAACATGTGATCGGCGTCGGCTTGTGACCCATCCAATGCAGCAGCGACGGCAACCTGATTCGGGAAGGGTGCGCAGGAATCGGAGTTTGTGACGAGGCGAGTGACATGCGGCGCGAGGATGCGGTTGGCCATGTAACCGATTCGCCAGCCGGTCATTGCATAGGTTTTCGATGCGCAATCCACGACGATGGTCCGATCGCGCATGCCGGGGATCGAGGCAATCGAGGCAAACGGGGCGTCGTACACGAGTTTGCTGTAAACTTCATCGGCGTAGACCCAGATGTCGTGTTCCTGGCAGATCGAGGCGATTTCTTCGAGTTCGGCCTTGCTCAACACACCACCGGTCGGATTGTGGGGACTGTTGAGAATGAGAAGCTTCGTGCGGGGTGTGATCTTTTTCCGGAGTTCCTCGATGTCGAAATTGAAGTTTTTGTTCTCGCGCAGATACAACGGAACAGGAACGGCTCCTTGCCCGCGGATCATCGATTCATAAATCGGGAATCCCGGATTCGGGAAGATAACTTCATCACCTTTTCCGTAATCCGTCGTCACAAAGATCGAATACCAGATAAACGGCTTTCCGCCGCATGCGATGACCACATCATCGGGAACAAAATCCAGTCCCCGGGACTCGTTGAAGAAGCGAGCGACAGAGGTCCGGAGTTCGGGAATTCCTGTCGAAGGTGTATACCCGTGCTTCCCGTCGTCGATCGCCTTCTTGGCTGCGTCGCAGATATGCCTCGGCGTTTTGAAGTCCGGCTGACCAATGCAGAAGTTGTAGATCTTCTTGCCCTTGGCAATCAGTTCGTTGACTTCCTTGAGCACGACAAAAGCATTCTCGGTTCCCAGTCCATTGATACGATCTGACAAAGGTTTCATCTGATTCACTCCTGTTGATTGAAGATGTCTCGTGTTCCAAATCAAACACCCGGAACCATCACCATAGCAAAAACCGCGTATTCCGGCAACCGACGCGCCGGAATCCCCCGATCGGTAACGATCGCAGATCGGATCGACATGCATCAGGGAACAATCGCCTCGAGAATCGCGTACCGCATGGATGGCGTCCTGAACGCGTGACTCCGGATCGATGTCAATCCCGCCCGTCCCATCCGTTGCGCCAGATCGGACGCTCCGTGATGCAGCCCGAGTCTATCCCGGGCCGCATGAATCAGCAGATTATCTCCGCTGTCGTTCAACCCGAATCGCGCACCGGCTTCCGTAGTGGCCACCAGGATGGATCCACCGGGATGCACCACTCGGATCATTTCATTCAGAACCCCGTCGATTCGTTCGACGGAATCCAGGCCGAAAAAACTGATCACGCCATCGAGATGGGCATCCGGAACCGGCAAGGCCCGCAGATCCGCGACGATCGGCAGAAGCGGGTTCGGCAGTGCCAGGCGCTGAATGCGACGCTCGGTGACTTTTACCCGCACATAATCCAGGTCGCACACCATGGAGATGCCTCCGGATGGTCGGCTCCGAATCAGATGCTCGGTGAAACGTCCGTACGCCGAGGCCGCCTCCAGGACCCGCCTGACCTTCAATGAGACCATGCGCGCCATCAGGAAATGCACCAGATCCATCTGGAACGGCCTGTCCTCCTCCTCCACCCCGATATGCCTCCGAAACCATCGCTCGGTACCCGCCATCAGTGCTTTCCGAAACAGATAGGGCGGAACCGGGCTCTGATCGGTTGAGGGGGAGACGGGTGTCGAATCCAGCAACCGAAGCAATGTTTCCTCACCATTCATTGCGGTGATCCGTCGTCGCGAGACGGGCCCGAGGCCTCGCTCGATCGGCGGAATCCACAGGGCTTGCACGCCCGGCGGCATCAGCACGGGGATGCGTGCCCGGATCTCACCGCGATATTCGCAAGACTTGCACAGTAACCGGGCATGCGACACCCGGCCCCGGTGCAGACTCGAAGAGCGCGCCAGAAAAGGTCCATGGCACATCGGACATCGGATATGAATGAAGTGATCCCGCTCCATGATCTCAATCTACCCATCTGTCGTTCGAAAATGAAATGAAATTTCCAAAAAAAAAAAGTAGGATGAGTGACTCGGGAAGGCAACCCATGACACAACCGTTCAATCGTCAGCATGCACTCGATGGTATCGCCGCTGCCGGAATCGCCGGTGCCGGAGGGGCGGGCTTCCCCTCTCATGTCAAGTTGAACTGCCGCGCTGAGATCGTCGTGGCCAACGGTGTGGAATGCGAGCCGCTCCTCCACAAGGACAAGGAACTGATGGCATGGGATCCCGAGACGATCGTTCGGGGAGTCGACATCGCCCGCGCGATCACCGGGGCCACGGCAGGCGTGATTGCCCTGAAACGGAAAGCGCATGCCGCGATCGATGCCCTGAAACCCCATCTCATCCCCGGCGTGACCCTCAAAATTCTCGGCGATATGTATCCGGCCGGCGACGAGGTGACGCTCTGTTACGAAGCGACCGGTCGCATCCCGCCTCCCGGGGGGCTCCCGCTGGACGTCGGTATCGTCGTCCATAATGTCGAAACCCTTTGGTGGATCGGGAACGCGCTGCCCGTCACCGACAAGTTTCTCACCGTGGGAGGCGATGTCGCGCGACCTCTGACTCTCCGGGGGCCGATCGGGATGGCGATCCGGGAAGCACTCGCGGCTGCCGGATTTCAGGGGAATGAATCCACGCACGGACTGCTCGGTGGTGGCGCCATGATGGGTCAACTCATCGAGGATTTCGATGCCCCCATCACGAAAACACTCGGAGGCCTGATCGTCCTGCCCCGTTCCCATCGCCTGCTCGAACGCTATCTCCGCCCGCGTGAACACGGGCGCCGGATCGCGCGTTCCGCCTGCGATCAATGCAACTTCTGCACGCAGTTGTGCCCGCGATACCTGCTCGGGCACCCCGTCGAACCGCACAAAGCCATGCGCCACATCGCCATGAGCCCGCCGGGGACACCTCCCCCGGAGTCCGCCCGGTATTGCTGCGGCTGCCAACTGTGTTCATTCTGGAGTTGCCCCGAGGATCTCGATCCGGGATGGATCACATTCGATGATCGCCAGGAATTGCAGACGCTCGGAAAAACACCGAAGCTGCCGCAGACGACAGTGCATCCCATGTATGAATTCCGGAAACCCCCCATCAACGCACTCAAACGAAAGTTGGGTCTCGACCAATTCACCGATTCCGCTCCCCTCAAACCGCTTCGCATCGAGACCGATCGGGTGCGGATTCCTCTCAGACAGCATGTCGGAGCGCCGGCGGAGGCGGTTGTCGGAGTCGGAACCCGCGTCGCGAAAGGGCAACCGATTGCCCGGATTCCGGAAGGCAAGATGGGAGTGATGCTTCACGCATCCATTGATGGTGTGATAACGGGTGTGGGAGATGCAATCGAGATCAGGAGGCACTGACGTGATCACTGCGATTGGAATACTGGAGTTTTCATCGATTGCCGCCGGATTTGAAGCCGAGGATGCCATGCTCAAGGCCGGCGCCGTGACGCTGACGGTTGCTCGAACGATCTGCTCCGGGAAATTCCTGGTGGCGGTGCACGGGGACGTCGACGCGGTTCGGGCTGCGCTCGATGCCGGAAAAATCGCGGCATCCGGAATGGTCATCGATGAACTCGCGCTGCCCAATATCCATCCGGCTGTTCTCAACGCGCTCGGACGATCGGTCGACCTGGCCCCCGGTGATCGCGATGCGATTGGTGTGGTCGAAACCTTTTCCGCGGTGGCGGCGGTCCTGGCTGCCGATGCGGCGGTCAAGGCGGCCGATGTGATTCTCTTCCAATTGCATCTCGCGATGGCCGTCGGCGGGAAAGGCTATTTCTGCATGACCGGCGACGTCGCTTCCGTTCGCGCGGCTGTCGATGCGGCCGTCGAATCCGCCTCCTCAACCGGATTGCTCGTGGGTACAACCATCCTTCCGCGCCCGAGGGAAGAATTGTTCAGGGAAACGCTGTAGCTGCAAGGGCCGGCTCATTCCAGAAATCCGAATGCCATGACGTCACGGATCGTCGGTGCCCCGGTGAGCAGCAAAACGAGACGATCGATTCCGATCGCAATGCCGCTCGATGGTGGAATCCCGCGCCGGAGTGCGTCGATGAAGGCTTCATCAACAGGAAACGGCTCGCGACCCATCGCCCGTTTCTCATCCGCCGCTCGATCGAACCGGACGCGTTGTTCGTCGGCATCCGTGAGTTCGTCGAATGCATTGCCGAGTTCGATTCCCGCGATGTAGATCTCAAAACGAAGCGCCACACCCGGCGCGCCGGGTTTCAGACGCGCCAGAGCAGCCATGCCTGCGGGGTATTCATACAAAATGAGAGGCCGATCCCAACCGAGATTCGGTTCGATGCGGGCGAGAAAAATCTTGAAATACAGCACATCCCAGGGGTCTCCGGGCCGCAGATCGGGGATATGCAGCGCCCGACCGGCCTCCCGTAACGACTCCGCGTCCATCCCGCGCTCCAGATCGATCCCTGTGTAACGAAGCCAGGCTTCGCGCACCGTCAACCGTTCCCAGGGCTTGTCGAGATCGATTTCGCGGTCCGCTCGCCAGATCGTTCGCGGCGCCGGGATCTCGCTGATCGCATCCGCGGCGGCGCGGACCAACGCCTCACAGTCGTCCATGATCGTTTCATACCCGCATCCCGCTCGATACCATTCGAGAATCGTGAACTCGGGGTTGTGCAAGGGCCCGAGTTCCTCGTTCCGGAAGGCCCGTGTGATCTGATAGATCCGAGTGTAACCGTCAGCAAGAAGACGTTTCATATGAAACTCAGGCGAGGTTGGCAGAAAGAGATCCACGGAGGGGGCATTCCCGAGGGGAGTGAAGCGGGTCCGGAATGCTTCGAGACTCGGTTCCATTCCGGGAGACCGGACGAGAAGCGGGGTTTCGACTTCGAGAAACCCACAGGAAATGAAGTAGTTCCGGATCCGATTCAGAATGAGGGCTCGTTCAGCAAGAAATTTCATCATGTCTCCACCGTCTCGGTACATCCATACAACCGTGCATCGTCGCTAACGAAGATTACCATAGCTGGAAAACAGGTCCGGGACAATCATCGACGGTTGATCTCCGAGCCGTTCTCGTCGTGGGGAAAACTGCAGGTCGAATCCCTCGAATCGCGATTCGGCAGCGAATCGGATTCCCATCCGTTCCCATCGTGTTATATAATCAAGACTTGGCTCTGAACCAGTACTCGCCGCGCCGGATTGTACGCGGGAGGTCGAGGGAGGCGGAAATGGATGCAGCGACCCGAACACATAAAGGCTTCCAATGGCTCGTTTTTCTGGCGGTTGTCTGTTGTCTGAGCGCCGTTCATGCACAGAATCCCTATGCATGTCCGTACTCGGGACCGATCGACGACCCCACGCTCGACATCGATGTCACCCGTTACATTCTCACGCTTGCCGTCGATTTCCCCTCAACCGGAGTTGATGGCGCCGTCCACGGAACCGCCACGGTGGAGGGGGTGAGTCTCGCAGACGGGTTGTCGGTCGTGCGACTGGATTTCCTGAAGGACGACAAAGCTTTCGTGACGGCTGTGCGATCGGCTGATCAACCCGCGGCCTGGACATTCGACACCCACGAGATCCGCATTACGCTTCCGGCTGCGATTGACCGGGATGAACCGTTTGAAGTTTCGGTCGATTATCGCGTCGAGGGCATGAACCACTTTCAATACAAGCCCAAAGACGACGCGCGGTTCGCGTTTAATGCGATGGTCGAGAATTCACGTTGGTTTCCATGCCTTCACGACCCGCGCGACAAGGCTCTGTACGAGTTCCGCATCACGGTGGAAGATCCGAAGACAGTCGCCGCCAACGGAACGCTTCAGGCGAAGGAAAACCGGGATGGTCGAGCGACCTTCGTCTGGATCGAGAACAATCCGATGGCGAGCTATCTCGCGACGCTCAACATCGCCGAGTATACCTCGTTCGGTCATACCCATGACGCGATCCCCGTTGTGTATTATGTATTGCCGGAGAAGCTGGATGCCGCACAGGCGGATTTCGCGCGGGACGACCAGATTCTCGATTTTTATGCGACGGCTTTCGGGCCTTATCCCTTCGAGAAACTGGGTCTGGCCCAGGTTCAACTCATGGGCGCCATGGAAAACCAGGATATGATCAGCTATGGCAGCGCTCTGATCACGGGAGACGGAGCGTATGAGGACACGTTTGCGCATGAGATATCCCACATGTACTGGGGGAATTCAGTGACGCTGACGGGTTGCGAGGATGTTTGGCTGAACGAAGGGTTCGCCAGTTACTGTGAAGCGCTCTGGGAGGAGCATATCACGGGACAGGAATCGTACGACGCCGTGATGGCGGAATTCCGGGACCGCTATTTCGAGGAGGACGCGCAGAACCGATTCCCGATCTTCGATCCGCAGATCGTTTGGGGGGCGACCACCTATAAAAAAGGAGCCTGGGTGCTTCATATGCTGCGCCGGGTGACGGGTGACGAAATCTTCTGGACGATCCTGCAGGATTATTACGCTCAGAAAACGTATGGTCATGCGACGACCGAGTTTTTTCAATCGATCTGCGAAGCGCAATATGGAGCGGATCTGGATTGGTTCTTCATCCAGTGGATTTACGACATGGGTTATCCGGAGTACGAAATCGCTCATCGATATGCTGACGGAAAACTGACCGTATGGGTCACGCAGGTTCAGGAGAATGCGCCGGAGGTTTTCCGGATGCCGGCCGAGATCGAATGGACGCTATCTGGCGGTGAGACTCATGTCGAACATGTCATCGTCAGCAAGCGTCTCGATGTGTTCCAGTTCAATGCATCGGCTGCCCCGACATCGGTGGTGTTCGATCCCGGAGACTCCATCTTGAAAAAAAGCACCGTTGTTCAATCTCCGGGACTGACCCGCGTCGCCGTCTCCATGCCGGGAACGCTGTTCCATCCCGGTGATCTCTGCGGCTGTTCAGCCTCGGTCGTGAATCTCGATACCGCGCCGATCGACGGGTATCCACTCTTTGTCGTTCTGGATGTGTACGGATCCTATTTTTTTGCACCCGGCTTCACGGAATTCGATTCTTATCTGGATGACTATCCCGCATTCCCGCTCGGCATCACCACAATCGATGTTCTGCCGGAATTTGTCTGGCCGGCTGGCGTCGGAAGCGCAAACGGAATAAAATGGTATGCCGCATTGACGGATCCGGCCATGACAGGGCTGTACGGAGAACTCGGGACCTGGGAATTCGGCTGGACTGAAGAGGGGGGCAAGTGACACATGACAGTTCGAAATGTCCTGATTGTGGATGACGAAGAGAGCATCACCTGGACGCTCGCAACCGGCCTGCGTCGGAAAGACCCCGAACTGAAGATCTACCAGGCGCAATCGGGTCTCGAAGCGTTCGCCTGTATCAAACAGCTCAAATCTCTCGATCTGCTGATCACCGATATCCACATGCCCAATCTCAGCGGTATCGAACTCCTCGAAAAAATCCAGACGCTCGGGTCGGATCCGGTGATTTTCGTCATGACGGGATTCGGGACCGAGACGATTCATGATCAGGTCGAAAAACTGGGTGCTGTGCGTTATTTTCCGAAGCCGTTTGACGTGTTGGAAATGATCGACGCCGCGTTCGAATTGTTGGCGGTCCGAGATGAAAAGCGGCGGAGTCCCGGCTTTACCGGCCTCATCCGGAATCTGAAAATCCTGGACATCCTGCAACTCAACCACCTCATCCGCCAGACCGGGTTGCTCAAGATCCAGTGTGACGGTCGAGACGGGAAGGTCTATTTCGTGGATGGCGAAATTGTGCATGCCGAAGCCCGAAACTGCTTCGGGGAAGATGCGGTCTATCAGATCATGAGTTGGGAATCGGGGTCTTTCGAGATGCTCGATCAGGTGTCGCCGGAAAAAACGACGATCACTCGGGAATGGGAATTCTTCATGTTCGAGTTTTATCGTCGGCGTGAACGGACGTAGGCGTTCCGGCCGAGCGTGTTCCGGTGTGCGGCTTGCTTACTTGGACGGTTTCACGACCTCCATGATTTGGGCGGCATGAGCATCGGTTTTGACCGAATCGAACACATGCATGATCTTACCCTCGGTATCGATCAGAAAGGTCATGCGCTTGGGCATCAGCATTCCGTCGGCGCCGTACAGTTTCGAGACGGTTTTTTTGCTGTCCGACAGGAGCGTGAACGGGAGTTTGTGTTTGTCGGTGAAGGCCTTGTGCGAATCCGGCGAATCGTAACTGACGCCGAGCACGGTGATGCCGGCATCCGAAAGCGTGGAGAAGTTGTCTCGCAAATTGCAGGCTTCCTTGGTGCAGCCCGGTGTGTCGTTTTTGGGGTAAAAATACAGTGCGACAATCCGGCCTTTGTATCCGGACAGAGTATGATCCCTGCCGTCCATGTCCGTGAGCGTGAAATCCGGGGCGGGATCCCCGATTTTCAGTTCGGCATGAACACCGAATGGAAGCATGATCATGAGTGTGAATGCCAGAGGGACAGATTTCATGGTGACTCCCTTCACGAAGATCCGGATCGTTTCCGGAGTGATTGGAACATGCCTTCGATGCCGAGTCGCTGTTCGAGGGCGATCATGGCGCGGTAGCCCTTTCCGTACAGATCATCGCGCTCTTCGATTTGCCGGATCAGATGTGTCAGTCCGTAATTTTCGAGCACCTTGGCGGCCGTCCATTGAGCGAACCCCTCCCGTGTTTCGGAATCGCGAATTCCGGGCAGGTTTTCGGCCTGCCAGGCGTGACCGAATTCGTGAGCCAGTGTTTCGAGACATTTTTCCCAGGAAAGCCCCCGGAGAATCTCGATCCGGAAACGCTCGCCGGTCTGTATGAACCGGCCGGATTCGCGGAATGAGGGGTCTTCAAAGGTGCCCAGGGCGTCCACCATGACGATCTCGATCGGGCGCACAATGGTCAGCAGCAAGTGTGATCGAAGATGCTCGCGTACCTCATGCGCCAGAACGAGCATGGCGTTCTGATCGAGCATGGCACTGGGGCGGCACAGGTTACAGAGCATATTGCCGCCTCGAAGTTCCTTTGCATCGGGTTCGCATGGGCGTCCGCACGAGATGCAATGAGGGCGGTTGGCGGCACATGATGCGCAGTAGCGTTCGGGGAGATTGTTGAACGTCACGGATGTCTCGAGGATGACTTTTCCGCATGCATGACACCGGAACAAGGTCTGATCGCATCGGGTGCACAGCGTGTAACCGTCGACCTGCCGGTATCCGCCGGGTCTGAGGATATCGGTGCAGGCGTCACATCGCGGCGCGGTTTCCACACATGTGGCACAGTAAACATGCAGCTGATCCTGAGACGTAAAATAAGCGCCGGTGATCCGCTTGTTGCACACCGCGCAGTACCGGGCGGTTCTCCTGCAATCCCTGCAGAGAATGTCCCCGGACCCTGTCGAAGCGGATACAACCGGTATCGAACAGACCGCACAGTGCGGGAGCCGTTCGTCGCATGCATCGCAGAAAACATGCTGCTCCGATCCGGCCGAGTAGACGGTGTACGGCCCTGTGATCGATTTGTTACATGCCTCGCAATGGAGCTCAGTAGCCGTGACGGGTTGAACGATCGGGTGACACAGCAGGATTATCAGATACAGGATGACTCGATTGGGAAGGTGCAGCGGTTTCATTCCAGACAGTCTAAGGAGTCTATTCTAAATAATCTATACATTATATTGTGGAGATAGGACTCAGGCTATAATTCCAGTTCCCGTGAAATTCACAAAAATTGATGGGTAATCGCTCCATCTCCTCATCCGATATCTTCTGACCCGTCGGATAGGAAATCTCATCGACATCGGCTTCAATCCGAAGACCTTCCGTGGTTCGAGTCGAACTGATCAGATTTACGATCGTCATCAACTCGACCAATGGTCTGCCCCGCCAGTTCTCAGTGATATGGCAAAACATGCGGTGCTCGATCTTATTCCATTTACTCGTTCCCGGTGGAAAATGTCTGACATGAACCGTCATCCCCGTCTCTTCCGCCCACCGACAAAGCTCCCATTTCCATAAACGCACTCGGGACCCATTGCTCCCGCCACCATCCGCAGTTATCAGAATCGATCGCGAGCTCGGATACAGTTTCTGACCCATTCGTTTCCACCATTGACGAATCGTCTCAACTGCAAATTCAGCCGTATCATGCGTGATCCCAACGCTGACCCATCCCTCGTTTCGCCCGATGTCATACACGCCATACGGTATCGCCTTCCCTAATTCAGGATCTGCAAAATCATGTATCCGTACCTTGAGCGGTTCCCCCTTCTTCTGCCACTCCCGTCCCGAATTCTTAAAATCACCGATCAGCTCTTTTTTCTTCGTATCCACCGAAATTACCGGATCCCCACGACGCAAAAATTCGACCGCGGTCTCATTGATGAACTGAAACTGTAAATCGCGATCCGGATGATCCGATCCGTCATGACTCTTTCGGTTCGATTGCATGCTATACCCAAGCTCATCCAATAACCGCCAGACCGTCGGTTGAGAGATCTGGTGTCCCATTCGTCGCAGCTCCTCCGCTAACTTCGGAGTGCTCTTGCTCGTCCATCGCAGCGGCGTCATCGGATCACCCCGCGTCACCGGATCCAATATGCTGTTCAGATCCTCCAGCAAGGTCGGATCATGATCCGCCCGTTGCTTGCGCCCCGCACCAGGTTTTCGTATCCGGTCGACACCCTTGGCGATTCCATGTTCTTCCGCTTCTTTTAACTCTCGAATTCCGGCATAGATCGTCATCCGAGACACGCCCCCTGCTTGCGCAACACGGGTAATTCCCCCGCGTCCCAAGTGACGAGCATCCGCTGCCAATGTTAATCGCCAGGTCCTTTCATCTAAAAACGGCTTCAGTGTCCTATATTTTGTTTGGAGATCTCGATCGGCTTCCATTGTTCCAATATAGCACTCACAACACCTATGTCAAGTTTAATTTGAATAGATTCCTAATGAAACAGGAGGAGGAAGTAAAAGTTGCATGTGAGCGGTATGAATCGGACCGACGCAGTTGCTTGAACCAACATGTTCGATTGTTGACAACATGCGGGGTGCTGATTACATTTACAAGATTACCGGGCAACTGCATCGCGCCGTCAGGGAGGTAAACTTGAAACGATCAGCTACGGGTTTGTTGATTGTGTGCTCGATTCTCATTCACACAATATGGCTGACAAGGGGATGTGTCGCTGAGACCACCCGGTTGGCACTCCCAGGAAAAACCTGGGCCCTCGAACTCGATACGACCGGATTCAATGTGCAGGATGAGAACATTCGCCTTGGATTCAAAGGACGAAGCATTCAACTCGAGAATCCCGGGACACTGATGATCGTTTCGGTATTTCTGACCGCTTCCTACGAAGGGTTGACGGTGACCGAGATTCGGGATCGTGCATTCGATCGATTGAAAGCCAAGTGGAGCATGAGCGATCCCGCGAAGTATGAGCAGAAGGATAGGGCTTTCCTGGAGTATATCCTCAAGGATGTTCCGCCTTTGAAGGGAGTCAATCAAAAAAACGTCTTCATCTATATGCTCCGTGACGAAGTCCAGATCGATCTGCATGTTTCCAAAGTTGATTTCAAACCGGAGGATGAAAAGCTCTTTAACAACATGATCGGGAGCGTAAAGCTTGTTGCGGATTATGTTCCGGTTGGTCAGGACAATTTCGTCTTCGGTAGTTACTTCTATCAGCAGGGTAAGTATTCGGAAGCGATTCAGTATTATTCCCGGGCATTTGAACAGGAAAAGCAGCAGAGATCGCTGCCAGAATCTGATTTTCTGATCATGATCGATAACTATGGTATGGCGTATGGGATATCCGGGAAGCCCAGGGAAGCTTTGGCCGTGTTTGAGTACGGGCTGTCGGTTCGCCCGGATTTCCCGATGTTCCATTATAATTCAGCGTGTGCGTATTCTGAGATGAATGATCTTCCCAGGGCGATTCAATCCCTCGAACAGGCTTTCAAGTTCAAGCAGAACATGCTGAAAGGCGAAGTCCTTCCAGATCCCTCGACTGACAGTTCGTTTCAGAAGTATTGGAACGACCCGTCGTTCAAGGCGTTGATGAAAAATGTCAGATAACCGCGCTGCATCTGAAAAAAATCGATGAATGTGTGAAATTTCTGCCGTGTTGGACGGGACGCGAAGATCCGTAAGATAAATTGATTGAGTTTCCTAAAAAATTCAATAAACTGGCCCGGATGGATCTGATGAACGATTTCCTGATGAATTATGGTCTCTGGGCGGTCGCGATCGGTTGCTTTTTCGAGGGGCAGGTCGTTCTGGCCGGCGCCGGGATTCTCGCCAGCCACCATCTTCTTGATCCGTTTGAAGTCTGGGCAGTCGGGTTCTTTTCCGCCTGGATCGGTCATCTGTTCTGGTTCGGCATCGGCAAGATCATGATCACTCGCGGCATCCATCCAAACCGGCACCCCCGCACCGGTACGACCATGAACCAAATCGATCGCTTGATCAGGAAAAATCCCTGGTTATCGGTGTTTCTGCTCCAATACTTCTACGGAGCGCGTCTGATCGGGGCAATCGCGTTCGGCTTCAGTCGACTCAAGGTTCAATGGTTCGCTCTCGCCCAGACAATCAATTGTCTGATCTGGGCGCTGTGCGTGGCGGGATTTGGATTTCTTGTGGGCGAATCGCTGAATTCATCCACCCAATCGTCGCTGCGGATTGTCTGGATCGTCGGAACACTCGCGATCCTCGCTGTATGGTGGTGGTTCGTCAGTCGCCATCCGATCCGTCAGGAATCGATCGATGAATCATCTCGGATGGTTTTTTCGTCATCCGATTGATACGGGTCCGGATTGGCAGGCTTCCCCCGGACCTTTGGAAAAGACAGGGGATGGAGCATGATGCACGACATCCGGTATCGTATTGGGGCACCTTGGCAGGATTTGTCCGGTGAGAGCGATCATCCGGATGATATCGAGTATATCCGGACGAATATTCCTTGCCAGTGGGCCTGCCCGGCTCAGACGAATATTCCGGGTTACATCGAGCAGATATATCGTCGGAACTTCAACCGATCCTACGGGATCAACCGGCGGTCGAATCTGTTCCCCGGGGTTCTGGGGCGGATCTGCTCCCGCCCCTGTGAACTCGCCTGCAGACACGGCGAAACCGATCTTGGCGAACCAGTCTCGATCTGTTATCTGAAACGATTCGCAGCGGATCAGAAGACCCCGGATCACGTGATCACCGAAGACATGTTCCCGGCGACCGGCCGCTCCATCGGAGTCATCGGTGCCGGCCCTGCCGGACTCGCGGTCGCCCACTCCCTGGCTGTCTTCGGTCACCGTGTGACGATCTATGAACAGATGGCGGAACCCGGAGGTATGCTGCGGTATGGAATCCCCTCGTTCCGTCTGCCACGGGACGTGATCGACCGTGAAATCTACAACATCGTGCGCCTGGGAATTGCGATCGAATTCGGGTGTGCGCTCGGAAAAGATATCCGGATTCCTGATCTGCTCCAACGCCATGATGCAGTCGTGCTCGCAGCCGGCTGCTTCTCTCCGAGAAGTCTTGCCATTCCCGGTGAGAATCTCCCCGGCGTCCTTTCGGGACTCGATTTCATGATCCGGGTCAATCAGGGGGAAACTCCCGCGATCGGTGACCGCGTCATTGTCCTTGGCGGAGGTTTTACCGCCATGGATTGCGCCAGAACCGCCCGCCGATTGGGATCGAAGGACATCGTGATCTGCATTCGGAATGTCGAGGAGGATCTCACCGTGACCCGGGAGGAAATCCTCGATGTCAAGCGAGAGGGCATCCGGTTCGTGTCGCTGGTGTCGTCCATGTCCATCCAGGGCGATACACACGCAACCGGTGTGCGCTTTGCGCGTAATCGATTCGGAGGCGTGCGCGGTCGAAGCGGCCGGACGGTCATTCCGATCGAAGGTTCAGAATTCGATCTCGCTGCGGACACCATCATTGCCGCCATCGGCCAGGGTCCCGACACCCGACTCACCGGCGCGCCAGACTCGGATCTCCGATTCGACCCCCTCACCGGCCGTTCGAACATCGAGGGACTGTACGGTGCCGGTGATTTTGCCCGAGGTGCTTCCACGGTGATCGAGTCGATCGGTCACGGACGGCAGGTCGCGACGTCGGTCGACGGCGATCTGATGAAGCGGATCCGGCGAAAGAAGGTCGTTTCCTTCCAGCCCTCGACTGACACGCACCGCCAGCGAGCATGGGATTTTATTCCCCGCACCCATATGCCCTCCCTCGATCTCCCGGATCGATTCGCGTCACAGGACGCCGAAGTCGAACTCGGATTCGATCCGGACCTGGGTCTGAGCGAATCGCAACGCTGCTATCTCTGCAATCTCAAGTATGAAATTCACATCCCGGATTGCATTTACTGTCGGCTTTGCGTCGAGGCCTGCCCGCGGAACTGCATCGAACTCGGTCTATCGCCTGCGCAGCCACCCCGCCCGGGAACATGGACCAAAACCTCCAGATGGAACGAAGTTGCCGGGATTGTCATCGATTCCGATCGCTGTATCCGGTGCGGAGAATGCCTGCGTGTGTGTCCGACGCAGTGTATCCATGTCACGCGAGTTGAACTGCAGGATCGACTGCTGTCGAGCGAGGGGTAACGAATGATGCACGAGCATTATGTGATCGTCGGGAACGGAGTCACGGCGAACGCCGCCGCGGATGTCCTGCGGGAACGCGATCCGAACGCCCGCATCACGATGATATCCGATGAGTTTCATCTCTTCTATCACCGATTCAGACTCCCGGCCTTTCTGCTCGGAGAAGCATCCGAATCGAGTCTGTGCGTGCGCCCGGTCTCATATTATCGCGAACGCAACATCCGTTTGCGACTGGGCCAGGAAGTGGTACGCGTCGAACTCGACCGGAATCTGCTCTATCTCAAACACATGGAAAAAGTCGGCTATACGCGGCTGCTCCTGGCACTCGGCGGAAAACCCCATATCCCCGAAGTCCATTATACATATCGACACCGATTCTCGACCTTCAAGACACTCGATGACGCCCGCTTGCTCCGTTCCCGTCTCGGATCCATCCGCAGCATCGTCATCGCCGGGGGCGATCTCGTCAGCATGCGATTCGCGACAAGCCTCGCGAAGACGGGTCGGAACGTCATGATGATGCTCGCATCGGAAGCCTTCTGGCCGCTCGATCTGACTGAAACGATCCGCGAGGAATGCATCCGGTCGCTCACGGCAAAAGGCGTCGACGTGATCGATTCGGATCGGATTGTCGGCATCGATTCGGCGGATGAGCAGAATTTCGAGGTCCGCACCGCAGCGGGTCTGATTCTTCCGTGTCAGTATGTCGGCGCTTTTTTCGGATGGCGGCCGCAGGTCGACTTTCTGGTGAGGAGCGGGTTGGATATCGATCGGGGCATCCTGGTCGATGAACATTTGCGGACGAATTTCGATTCGGTTTTCGCGGCCGGCGATTGCGCACAGGTCTACAATCCCGGTATCCGAAATTACTGGGTCTCGATCGGATGGCCGAACGCCGAACGCCTGGGGCGGGTGGCCGGCGAGAATATGGCGGGTGGCGCGCTGGAAGCCGGTCAGGCACCTCAGAGCGCTCTTGAAGTGGAGGGGATCCAGGCATGCACATCCTGGTGGCGAGAACATGGATCGGAATGAACGGATCGGAGAAAACACCGTGAACCGGGAAGATCTCATCGTCAAGATTTGCGGCAGCGCGGGTGACGGGTCGATTTCGGCGACCGAAATACTCAATCGGGCGGTGGCTTCGATGGGGTATCACATCATGAACTTCGATTCATTCCCGGCTGAAATCCGAGGATTCGGGAAGTCCTGCGGTCATACACGAATCTCGAAAAATCCGGTGCGAACGCCGGGCGACAAGGCAGACTGTCTGGTCGCTCTGGATGATGGTCACTCCATCTCTGAACTGAAGAATCTCAAATCGAACGGAATCATCATCTATGACTCATTACCCCCGTCTTATCGCGACGAGGATACCGCCGTAGCCGGATACATCGAACCAGGCATGATCGGGTACGGAGTTCCGCTGCGCGAGTTGTCGACGGAAGCGACCCGGAGCGCAAAATCCCGGAATCTCGTATCCCTGGGCGTCATCGCCACGCTGTTCAATTTCGATCCCGATGCCTTTGTTCGGGCCATCTCCAAACGATTTTCCGGCAAAAAGGAATCTGTCCGGACAGCGGTTCTCGAAGCATTCCGCCTCGGACAGATCTTCACCTCCGAAAAAATCTCCAAACGCGACGCCATCGATTTCGAACGCAAGGCATACCCCCGGGAAGGCGAATACATCATCATCTCCGGCAACGAAAGCGCTGCCCAGGGATGTCTCGACGCCGGAATCCGCCTGTACGCCGGATACCCCATCACCCCCGCCACCAAAATCATGGAAATACTCGCGAAAAAATTACCGATCCAGGAGGGTGTGGTCGTGCAGACCGAGGATGAGATTTCCGCGGTCGGCCATGTTCTCGGAGCCGGTTTTTCCGGAACAAGAAGCGCGACGGCGACGTCCGGTCCGGGCTTGTGCCTCATGTCGGAATGCATCAACCTGGGAGTGATGGCCGAGATTCCCATGGTGATCATCGATTGTCAGCGCGGGGGCCCCTCCACCGGATTGCCGACGAAAACCGAGCAATCCGATCTCCGGATCGCCCTGTACGGGGCTTCCGGCGATTCTCCGCGTCCCGTCATCGCACCGACAACCGTTGCTGAATGCCACTCGCTCGCGATGGCCGCCTTCGAGATCTCCGATGCATATCAGACGCCCGTTATCCTCCTGCTCGATTTCTTCCTCAGCAACCGCATCGAAGATATCGTTCCGGATCCGGAAGGCTCTGCACGCTGGGGTCGATTCCCCGATTCAATCGCCAAACCCGGCGAGTCACCTTACAAACGCTACCGAATCACTCCGAGCGGCGTCAGCCCGCGATCCATGCCCGGCACACCGGAACTGCTCTTCACCGCCACCGGACTTGAACACACAGAAAACGGCAGACCGAACTATGATGCCGCCAACCACAAGACCATGACGGACAAGCGGTATGCCAAGCTGGACGCGCTGCGCAACGCCTGGAGTCTCCCCGAACCGATCGGAGACGCCGGCGAACTGGATGTCGGGGTCATTTCCTGGGGATCGTCGGCCGGGTCGGCGATCGAAGCGATGGAAATACTCCGGGAGCGGGGCTTTCGGGTGGGCGGGTGGATCCCGAGACTCCTGATGCCGCTGCATGAAGACGCGCTTGAGGCGTTCGCAGCCCGTTGCCGATGCCTGGTTGTCACTGAGATGAACCACAGCGGTCAGTTTGCCGATGTGATCGAACGGGTTGTCCACCGACCGATCCTCAGGATTGCCAAGGTGTATTCGGAACCGATGCCTTCGGACGATATCGTACGGATCGTTCTGGGAGAACTGTCATGAATCAGGCGAATACTCCGGATCAGCCGAAGCCGATCATCCATGCGGGCGTCAGTCGATTTCTCGAGGACGTGCAGAAATCCGGTATCCTGAATTATCGCTCCGAATCCCTCCCGACCTGGTGTCCGGGTTGCGGGTACTACGGGATTACGCACGGCATCACCCAGGCACTTTCGGAACTCGAGATCCCCTCGCATGAACTCGTGTTCGTCAGCGGAATCGGGTGCGCCGGGCGATATCCGTTTTTCATGAAAGGGTATGGATTTCATACCATCCACGGCCGAACCCTGCCGATTGCGAGCGGGATCAAGATGGCCAATCCCCGGCTGCGGGTCATCGCGGTCGGGGGGGACGGTGACGGGTTCGCCATCGGGGGCGGTCACCTGCCGCATGCCATCCGACGGAATATCGATCTGACCTACGTGGTCTTCGACAACGGGATCTATGGCCTGACAAAAGGCCAGGCTTCGCCGACCACGCCCCAGGGACAGATCACGGCGACGACACCGTATGGGAACCCCGAGCAACCGCTCAACCCGACGATGCTGGGATTGTCCTACGGTACGTCCTTTCTGGCCACGGGCTATGCCGGCCTGCCGCATGAACTGCTGCCGATCTTCAAAGCGGCTTTCTCCCACCGGGGATTCTCGCTGGTGATCATCACAACCCCATGCGTCACGTTCGACAGTGTCAATATCACCTATGATCGCTTCCGGCATCTCTGGCATCCGATCCCGGCGTCTCATCCCGTTTCGGATATTCGTTCCGCGATGATGCTTGCGATGTCCGGAGAACACTACTATGGTGTGATGTTCTCAGAGGATCGTCCGACATGGGATGACCGCTGGGAGACAATCCAACGGAACGCTCGGAAGAAATGAAACCATTGCGCCGGGAATTGCCGCGGGTGAATCCGGGTGAGATGAATGGAGGTTCGGCGTGCGAAAGATGACTTGTCTGGGTGCGGCCCTGCTCGGCATCATGTGGATAACCGGTTTCGTCAGTTGCGATATCTACGAGGACGAGAACAAGGACTGGGAGAATCGCGTGATCATCCGAGTCACGAATCTGACGCAATGCCCGATCGATTTTCTGCTCGACGGCATCGAAAAGGATGAGCTGAGTCCTGATGAAACCTACACGGCCGATCGGATCGGTCAGGGCGTTCATTTCCTCGAGGCCTATCCCTGGAACAATCCGAACGTCGCATGCGCCAGTGTGCTGACGCCGGACCTCAGAAACCACGATTCCTTCGACTGGAATATTCTCGAAACGACCAATTGCGGAACCTGCGATCCGACACCGACTCCCGCCCCGACAGCAACCGAAACCCCCGCACCGTCTCCCACACCCTGATGGATCACCTCCGCAATCCAGCGAGGTGACCCGGTGTCGATGCGGATCCGGCTGAACGAAAAAGTTATCAGCCTGAGCATGCTTCTCCTGACACCGATCGCTTTTTTTCACGATACCCTTTTCGGTCGCACGACGAAGATCCAGTGGGATGTGCTCGACATCCACTACCCCGCACTGCTCTACCAGAGCCGAATGATCCGGAAAGGACTCCTTCCTCTATGGGATCCCCACCTGTTCTGCGGCTATTCCTATGTCGGCCATGTTCAGGCGGCGGTCTATCATCCGCTGCACATCCTCATGAGTCTGCTCGGTGAGATCACTCCCGTCAGGACCCAGTGGCTGGTCATGTCGAACGTTCTGATCGGGCTTTTCTGCACATTCATCCTGCTGCGGACTTTACGCATCCGTTACCCGTTTTGTGCGCTCGGGGCGATCCTCTATGTGTTCTCGGGGCAGTTTCTGGGCCATACGACCCATCTCGGGATTCTCGAAGGAATCAGTATCCTTCCGCTTGCCATCGCCGGCATCGTGCTCGGATTCCGATCCGGCATTTTGATGTGGTTTCTCCTCAGCGGAATTCTGCTCGGCATCATCGCGCATGCAGGACACTTCCAGACGACGATATATGCTGCTTTCATTCTGACGGTCCATATCCTGGTCGACCCGATGCGGGAGGAGGAGCGCGACCGACAGAAAGCCCGATGGCGCTCGACTATAGCGGCGCTGCTGATCGTTTTCTTGGCCGCGGGAGGATTGTCCGGGATCATTCTCGTGCCGACGATGGAATCCGCAATCGAGTCGGTGAGAAATTCTCTGTCGTACTCCCTGGCAAGCTCGGAATCCTTCAGGATGGAAAGCCTGAAAACCCTGCTTTTCCCGGATTGGTATGGCGGTATTCGATCTCCCTATACAGGGCCCTGGGACCGCACGAACCAGCAACTCTATATCTCGATTGCCGGCGCCATGCTGCTCCTCGCCTCGATGTCCGGCCTGCGGAACCCGAGGATCCGTTTCTGCTGGATGGTCGTGTTCGGAGGGGGGCTGTTCGCTCTCGGCAATGCGACACCGATTCACGGCTGGGCGCTTCGCATCATTCCCGGGTTCGATCTGGTCCGGACTCCGGCGGCTTTCCTGCCGATCGTCTGGCTCCACGCCGCGATTCTCGTAGCATTGACGGCACAGCGAGTGTCTCCGGAAAAGGATCGTCTTTCGGACGGGAGATTCTTCCTGTTCGCGGCCCTCGCCGTCGCCTCCAGTGCGATACTGATTGCTGCGCGAGGTAATTCTCCGGCAATGCCTCGATTGCTGATGCCCGGCGCTTTGATTGCGCTGACGGTGATCGCCATGCCGCTGCTTCGCATTGCCTCGGGCAGATACCGGACGGCTATCTGGGCATGGGGGCTCTGCGCGCTGACCCTGACCGATCTGTTCGTGACATATCGGGACACCGATCTGGTGTTCGGGAAAGGCGATCCCTATGAAGATCTCCGTGAGACCGACCTTCACCGGACGATCGCGGATGCCTATGCAACAGGTGACCTGTTCCGGGTGCATGAATGGGTCAGCCGGACGGTCATTCTGAACAACGAAGGCTCGATTCGAAACTGGTATACGACGCTCGGACGGATATCCGGCATCCACCTCAATCGCCTGGGCATGCTGATCCGTCAGGCGGAATACAATCCGCAGATTCTGGATCTGCTGCGCGTCAGATTCGTGCTGAAGAGCTCCCGCAAGGAAGCGCCGCGTGTCGTTTCAACGGCAGGTGTCGACGGGATGATCACAGACGACCCGTTCCGGGACCTGGTGAGGCGGTCCGACACCTTGTACGAAAACATGAACCCCTTCCCGGTCGCGTTCCATGTGCGGAACTGGAAAGTGGCGCAATCGGTCGAGGCGGTTCGTGAGTTGATTCCCGCGACGGATCTCACCACCACCGCGATCCTCGAAACCGACCCGGGTCTCCGAAGTGATCACTCCAACGGCGGAGAAATCGAGATCCGAGGTTACGGAGAGCATGCCGTGTCGTTCGTGAGTCGATCCGACACGGAATCGCTCGTGATCATGACCGACACGATCCATTCCGGATGGCGGGCGCGCATGGACGGTCAACCGGTTCCCGTTCTGACTGCGAATCTCGCACTTCGCGCGATTCCCGTTCCGGCCGGATCCCATGCGATCGATCTGACATTCAGCCCCCAATCATACCGACTGGGGGCCTTCGTTACCTTGCTGACCTGTTCGATTGTCGCAGCCGCTCTGATTCGATTCCTTCGTCAGTTCCCGTAACCGAACTCCACCATGTCGTAAGCCCCGACGATGGTCACGGTCTCGGGATCCACCAGAGCCGCCCAGAACTTCAGATTCTCGGCGGATCCGGACACGGCGGGCCACCAGAACTCCAGGATCACATCATTGGCGACGGATCCGGCCTGGAGTTCGCGAAGCTCGAAATCGCCGGTCTGGTTCCAGGATGGCCAGAACCAGTAACTGCCGTATACATCGAGCAGGATATACTCGTGAACCTGCATCGTTTCGCCCGGATTGGTGATGGTCGTCTCCAGCTTGAACAGCGAGAACGGAGTGAAATACGGCAGGCTGAGTGTCAGATCGATTCCCAGATCACCCACCGGAGTCGATGTCGGTTCCGGAGTCGATGTTTCGGTAGGCGGAACCGGAGTTTCGGTGGGGGGAACCGGAGTTTCGGTCGGGGTGCTGGATGGAGTTCCGGTCGGCGGAACCGGACTTGTCGTGGGGGTGGAGGTGGGAGCGGGAGTTGGTGTGAAGGTTGGCGGTATGGTGGGTGTGCGGGTCGGAGTAGCCGTGCGGGTTGCCGTGGGGGTGCGAGTCGGTGTCGGTGAACCCGGCATGGCTGTCGATGTCGGGGAAGGCGCCGGGCCTGCGGCGGAGGCCCAGATCGAGATGTCGTCGATGTTCCAGCCGCTGTACACGACACTGCTGTCCGTCGTCCCCATGGTCCATCTCAGATACACGGTCGCCTGCTGGTCGGCAATGCTCGAAATGTCGTATGTCTGTATCTGCCATTCCGAGTCCTGGAAGGAGGATCCTGTGTGATTCCAGATCGTTGTCCAGGTCGATCCGTTACTGGAAACCTTGAATGAGGCGTGGTCATACGAAGCGCTCTCGACGCCAAGCCAGCGCGCGAAGCGCACTTCGACATCCTGAAGGGATGCACAGTTGATCGGCAGACTCGTCAGGTTCATCTCCGACATGCTGTTCGTATAGCTTCCGGATAGATTGTAGCCATAGACATTGCTGCCCGTGTATCCGGAACTCGGATCGTCGCCGGTTCCCTGCGGAACGCCAAATGCCCACTGTCCTTCCGTCGTCCATGATGGGCTGGTGTCGAGCGGCCAGAAATAGCGTTGCATGAATGTCGATGTGGTGACCGTCGTGTTGAAGGTGGTTGTGTCGGAAGAATCGGTTGAGGTGAGCTGGAGTGTGAATACGATCTGGGTGTTGTTGGGCGTCGAGGGGCTTGCTTCAACCGTGAAATGCGGTGACAGGGACCCGCCAGTCGCTCCGGGATCAATATCCGGGAAATCGGATGCATCATCCTGGATTGTGATGTACTCCGGATGATTCGACGTCAGGACACCGGTCACCCCTTCGGCGGTCTCGTTCCCCGTGTTCCGGATCGTGATCAAAAATCCCGCGGTCTCGCCCGGGTCCAGAGCGCCGTCGGCGTCCCCTGTGCTGTCATCGATGGTCAGCGCATCGAAAGACAGAATCGGGTCGACACAATTCGCCAGCGCCGTGTCGTAGACGGTCCTCGGTGATCCTTCACAATCCGCATCCTCATATGTCACGGTAACGGTATCGCCTCGATCGACCAGTATGTAACCGGGACCACTGTCCGTCTCTGATACGAGGATCGTACCGCCGAACGTATCGGAATCGGCGGATACTTCGGTGAGAAGTACGGGAACACCTGCCGGTGCGGTATCTGAGGAGACTGTGACGAGCGCGGTCTGGACGGTTCCCGGGTTGGTGTTCAGGTCACTGTCCACGAGAATGATTTCGGCTGTGACGTCGTCGCACAGGTAGGCAGGTTCATCGAACCGCACCACTCCGCAGCCGTCCGGAACGGCGATGGCGGCAATGGCATCCAGATCGAATCCGGGGTATGTACCGGAGGATGTGCCATCCCCGTCGTCTTCGATCTTGAGATAGCGCACCGTGCTCAGACCGGTTCCATCGAGATCGAATTCGGTTGTTCCTGTTCCGTTCCCGATCAGAATCCATGGTCCGAGAAAACCGCCGGTTGATCCGTAGAGGCGGAATCCTTCGTTGCCGTCACCCACATCGGCTTCGTAAACGATGACATCGTTTCCGGGATTGTTTTCGATCATAAATGAATCGCCGGTGTCATATCCGACTTTGCAATTGCGTCCGAGTGATCCCGGGATGTTGTCGACCGGACCGAGCGCCCGGTGCGGCCACATGCCCGAGGGCCATGAGGTCGAATTGGATTCGTAGTAATCGTCGATCTGGTCGTAGGTCACATGCATGACGTAGTTTTCGTAGTTTGGAAGCAGGGCGAAGTTCTGCGTCGTGACGGATTGGCTGGCGACGGTGATATTCGTAACGGTCATCGGCGCATATCCCGGAGCCCATGCCGTGACTGTGTATGTCCCTGCCTGAAGGGGACGGTGATAATCACCCGCGAGGGGATCGGTATACACCATCATGGGGTGCTGTGTCACAAGGATGGTGGCTTCGAGCGGATCACCGGAGTTCGCATCGGTGACGACTCCCGAAATCCCGTATCCGGCCTGGGTGATGATATACAGAATCGCCTGCCGATTGTCTTCCCAGTCCTCGTTGATCTGGGATTCCGAGTAACCCGGCGTTTCGATGGTGGTGTCCAGATCCCCGCGGCACCCGTAGCTCCAGTCGTTGGTGTCGCCATTTGTCTGATACCAGTCCCAGCCCTCCGTGTTCGTGTATCCGTTATATGAGACATATTGGTTTCCGAGCGCATGCAGGAGGGTTTTGTCGAACGCGTCCTGCCCGGTGAAGTTCCAGCAGTAATTGAAGTAAGTTGTTTCGCCGTGAAACGAGAGCGACATGGAGAAGTTCCGTTCGAGCGAGTAGGTGCGGAAATGCTGGATTTCCACTTCCGAATGCGGTCCGGATCCACCGTAATTCCACATGTAGCCATGATTTCGGTTCATGTCGACACCGTTGGCGTTGCCGCGGGTTCCGAGTTCATGACCGTCGGGATTGATCGACGGCTGAATCCAGATTTCACGGGAATTGATCAGGTCCGTCACGGTCGGGTCCGTGCCGTAGTTGTCTGTCAGGTATGACATGAGCAGTTTCATGATTTCCAAGGACACATATTCATCGCCGTGAATGTTGCCGGCCATCCGGACTTCCGGTTCGTCGGTTTCGTCGACATCCGGATTGTCGGTGAGTTCCATGACCCAGATGTGTCGATTCTGAATGGAGGTTCCGATGTCGTGCAGTCGGCAGATATCGGGATGAGCGGCGGCGATGTTCTGCATCAGGGTCACGACTGCGCTGTATCCTGTCCATCGTTCGCCCATCGCTGCCCTGCGCTCGGCAGCCCGAACGCGTGCATCTTCATACAGGATTTCGACATCGAATCCGGCTTCAAGCACTTCATCGAGCTGATACGGTTTGATGCAGGCTCGCGCCCACGTCGCCTGGACATCTTCAAAGGCGAGATGCATCGGGCGGAGTTTGACGAAAGCGAGATTTTTGTCGGTGAAATTGATCCTGACGATCATGTCCGGATCGGGTGAGGCAATGCACAGTGGTCCGAACAGTGCGAGAACGATCGCGATGGCACCCCAGAATTTCATTGTTTTCCCCTTCTTCAAAGAAAAAAGTCATCCCCGTGCGGGGAAGACACAACTTTGCAATTATTACGCCAATGAATCAGATAGATTCCAGGGAGGAGCCGACAGGCTCAGGTCTTTTTCCGGCGGCAGAATGACACGCGAAAACCTCGTTCCGGCAACTTCTCCACCGTGTAGTTTTCGGTGAGTTGCTGTGCCAGAAAGATACCGCGCCCCCCGTCCTTCAGAATGTTTTCCGGCAGGGTCGGGTCCGGGATGTCGTTCAGACTGTACCCGGGGCCTTCGTCGAAAATGTCCGTATGAAAACAGGTTCCCTTGAAATAGAATTTGACTGATACCCTCGCCTCGGGATTCTCAACGCGACCATAGGTGACGGCATTCACGAGTGTTTCATGGATGGCGAGCCGGATCGCGCTGCAATCCGTACTGTCGTAGCCGCGAAGTTCCATGAGTGCGGTGCCGAGATCGACGACCAGCCGAACGATGTCAAGCTGGGAAGGGATGTTCAGTTCAACGAGAAAATCGATCTCGTTGCCGTCATCGGGCAGATTCCGGGATTTCGGCATGTGCTGCCTGCTTTATTTCGAGAAGCTTTCCACCGCGAGTTGTTCGTTCTCAAAGGTCTCGAAGATCGTAATCAACCGAGTGATCACGAAAAGATCGCGGACCTTGGCTTCCAGCCCCAACAGTTTTAAAACTCCACCCTGTTTTTGCATGGTGGTGAAACTGCGGACGATTTCGCCGATTCCCGATGAGTCGATGAAGGCGACTTTCGAGAGATTGATGATGACTTTCCGGACATCATTGTCGATCAGGTCGTTGATTTCCTTGCGCAATTCGACATCACCCTGACCGATTGTGATATCGCCGGAAATATCGAGAATCGTGATTCCACCGCGTTCACGCCGTTTGATCTTCATCGGGCACCTCCAAAGAAGAGCGTTTTAACACCTCAAAGCATGCATCATCTTGCTTTCGTTGTCAAAATGTTATTTATTTGGATCTGATTGATCGATCGGGCCGAAAGACCTGTAGTGAGGAACACTTGAAGGAGAAAGCCGCTTTGGATGTTTTTCTCACGGTTCCGATGATTCCGGACATGGAATTGGCTGTTTCCAAAACCGCCGATGCCCTCTCGGATTATACCACCCTGACTCCGGATCAGATCGATGAGATCAAGCAGGCATTGATCGAAGCCTGTATCAATTCCATGGAACATTCGAAGAGCGCTGATCGTCGAATATTCATGCATTTCGCCGTGTTTGACGAACGCATTCAGGTGCAGGTTTCGGATCATGGTGTCGGGTTTGATGTTTCCCGGGTGGAAACGCCCCGGATCGAGGACAAGATCGGCCGGAAAACACGTAAGCGAGGCTGGGGATTGAAGTTGATCAGTCATTACATGGACGAGGTATCGATTCAGAGCGGCACCACGGGAACCTCGATCACAATGACCAAACGCTTCAAGGTTCGCGGGAAGGACAGCAATCATGACTGATTTTCATGTCGATGTGATCAAAAGTGCGGATTATGCGGTACTCCGATCACACGGATATATCAATAATCTGGGTGGAGAAAAAATCGCCGAGGAGTGTTATCGGATGATGGATCAGAGCATCAACCGGTTCATCGTCAATCTGGACGGATCCAAAGTCGTCAATTCCATCGGGATCTCCATTCTGATCGAAATCATCGAAAAAGTGATGGAAAAGCAGGGTCGACTCGCTTTCTCCAACCTGACGCCCACTATCGCTAAAACATTCCGGATCATGGGTTTGCTGCAATACGCCGAGCTGTTCGAAGACGAAAGCGCCGCCGCCCGGATATTCCAGACGGGCTGACGGATCTCCCGTGAGGGGTAGGTTTCCCGTACGATGACGCAGCGCCTGACACTGCCCGCCGCACTGATACTCTATGCCGTCTCCGTTTATGTGTCTCATGGATTGAGTCACCCTCTCACCGGCGACGTCCTCGTGATCGCATCCCTCATCCTGACACTCATGGGATTCGACGGCATAGAATCCAGGTTGATGCCGTTCGCCCGCCGGGTTCGAACGATTCAATCGGCGAGTCTGGCCTGGCTCGCATTCCTGATTGCCTCTGCGGCATACCCCCTGTCGCGATCCGTCTTCTGGTTCGGCACCCTGCTCGCCATGCCGCTCGCCGCCCTCATCACAATCGGCACCCTCAGACTCTTCCTGTTGCCCCGGTCGAAATTCGGCCGCTGGTCCTTTCTCATCATCCTGCTCCTGCTGCTCCCCCTGCATCAAATGCCACCGCCTCTGTTCGCCTGGATCCTCCTGCTTCTCCTGATCCCGTTCATCTGGACACGACGGTTGACCAACCGGGAGGCCATCGATGTCGCGATCCTGGGCACCATCCATCTCGGCGGGTACTTCCTGACCATTCCGGAATTGTTCAGCTCGCGCACTCATTTTTACCCGGACTGGAACTTCGTCGTACGATGCACCCACTCGGTCACCGAATCACTCACCCTCGTTCTCGCCATCATCGCCCTGTGCAATGCCCTGCGAATCGGGTTGCGGCCCCGCAGCATTCGCACGCGCCTCCGCTGGGCGTTTCTGTTGAATTTCATTGTCCCCGTGACACTCATGTCCGCGATGTACATCATCAGTATTCTCTATCTCGTGGGCGGCTACCAGGGCGCATCCGCAAAACGCATCTTGGTTCGTATCGGACAACAGGCACAGACCCAGGCGACGCAACTGTGGGAGACGATCAACGGGATCAGTCATGAACCGCCCCCCCGGTCCCCGTTCTATCGCGCAGGTCTCATTCAGTTCGAAGACGGAACGGTTGAGGAGTTCGGTTCACCTCCACGGGATCTGGTCGATCAGTTGATCGAAGCCCATGACCTGGATGTCGGGTTCTTCCGGATCACGCGCCCGGATTGGCAACTCTGGATTGCCGGATTCCACCGCGACAGACGATCCATGGCCGTGATCGCCTATCGGATCGATCAGGACATGCTGGCATACATCAAGGATATACTGGGATTCGATATCATCCTGGTCCCCGGATTCGACTATCGATATCTGCTGTTCCGAACATGCAAACCCACCCAGTTCCATATTCGAAGCCCGCGAACTCCGGGATCCGCCATCGAAAATGAATTCGCGATCGGAGCGGCATCGATCACCTCGAACCAAGTTCCCGATCCGGATTCGTCCAAGGCGTTTGAAACCGGCGCCGATTCGGTAGCCACACTCCAGGTCGTCGCGTCCCGCCGCATCCTCGCGCAAAGTCTCATGATGACCGAATCAACCGACCAGGAATCCTCCGGCATCTTTCGCTCACCGCCTCCGGATCGTCTCGACGAGGCGCCCGGTGACGCAGACGCACCCGAGACCGAATCGACCGACTACGGATACTTCCGATTCGACTCGCAGTCCATCAACTATCTGAATCTTATCGTCTTCGCCTTCCTGGCGCTGGGAATCGGTGTGCTCATCGGCCTGATCATCCTCTCCCTGTCAACCAGTTTCCTGATCAACCGTAAAATCAACTCATCCGTTCAACTGATCAAGGAAGGCACCACCCAACTCCGCAAGGGAAACCTGATGCATCAGATTCCGATCACGACATCGGACGAATTCGGCGAACTCGCTTCGGATTTCAACATGATGGCCCGGAGTCTGAACGCCTACGAGATTGAACGGGAGGGGGTCATCATCGAGCGCATCGAGCAGGAACGGATGCGTGAGGAGTTCGAGACCGCCCGGTTGATCCAGAGGTCGCTTTTGCCGGCATCCGATCCGGTATTGCGCTACATCGAGGTTACCGGCACATGCGTTCCGGTAACGGAAGTCGGCGGCGACTACTTCGATTACATCGAATACCAGGATGGCGCGTTCGGGATTGCGATCGGAGATGTGTCGGGACATGGCATGAGTTCGGGACTGCTCATGTCGATGGCGAAGAGTTGCCTGCTGAATCAGGTCCGGGTTTCCCGCGATATCGCCGAAGTGATTTCTTCGCTGAACATCATGATCTGTGATGCAATGAAAAAACGCCTCATCATGACGTTTCTCTATGGCCAGATCAGCCCGGATGGCCGCCGCCTGACGTTTGCTTCTGCGGGCCATCACTTCCCCTTCCACTACCGTGCCCGCCCCCGGCAGCTCGTGGAACTGGAATCGGTCGCGTACCCTCTGGGGGTGAGGAGGGATTTGCGGCTTGAGATACGCGAGGTTACCCTCGAACCGGGAGATCTCGTGGTGCTGTACACAGATGGGATCGTCGAGACTCTGAATGCGCAGGGTGAGATGTTCGGGTTTGACCGGCTCGAGGAGGCGATCCGTCAGGAGGCATCGAAGACGGTGACGGAGATCCGTGAGGCGATCATGACGCAGGTGATGGCGTTCAGAGATGGCGCGTCCGAAACGGATGACATCACGCTGATGGTTCTGAAGGTCCGGGATGAGTAACCGGGAATCGATGAAAAGCGACGATTCGCGCGATCGTCTCGTGCTGGTGCTCTCCGCGCTGGACGATATCGGTCGAGTGCTGGCGGATCGTGACGATATTCACGATGCGTCCCGTCATCTTCTCCGATTGCTTCTCGGAGCCATCGGAATCTCGCGCGGCGCCATCTATACATCCGATTACCCCTCAACATCGCTGCGTCTGGAAGTCAGCACCTTTACGGACCTCCCGCCGTTCATCCCGGAACCGCTGAGTCCCGGTCAGTCGGAAGGTCTCGACAATGGCCCTATCGACCTCGACTCGACCGACAATCCCGGCTCGCCGGCCGTCGAAAAACTGATACAGGCTCTGCGTACCGATGGGATCCGGCTCCTGGTGCCACTGTCCGTTCGAAACCGATTTCTCGGCCTGATCTGTCTCGGTTCACGGTTCATGCAGATGCCGTATGAGACCGATGATATCGAGATCATCCGTCTGCTGGCACGACATATCAGCCTGTTTTTCCACTCCCGTGCGCTGATCGCCGAAACCCGGGCAGTCAACTTCAGACTCAACCGGAAAATTCTCGAACTCGAAAACCTCTTCGAACTCGGACTCTCCATCACCAGCCTCCAGGCCCTGGACGATCTCGTGACGGACGTCGTCATCAAAGCCGCCGCGATTCTCAATGCGCGTTACGGCGCGCTGGTCGACCAGCAGGACGGGAATCCTGTGGTCCGGGCGGGATTCGGGTTCCAGCCCGACCGCGAACGACTCCCGGATGCATTGCGTGGCGTCCCGTATCTCGATCCCCATGCCGATCCGAGCAGTCGCAATGACCGGCTCTTTCTTGCCGCACCGCTGATATGCCGGGGGATTACGCGCGGATGCCTCCTTGTCATGTTGAAGGAGAACCGTCAGGGTGGTTTCGACTGTTTCAACGAGGAAGACCACGCGCTTCTGACCGCTTTCGCCAATCAGGCCGCGGTCGGTCTCGAAAATGCAGACCTCCTGAAACAGGCGATCGAGAAGGAGCGGATGGAGAAAGAACTGGAGGTAGCCTCCGAGATCCAACACGCGTTGCTTCCGGTCGGCGACCCCGCGATCGAAGGGATCGATGTGTCGGGCAGAACCGTTCCATGCCGAACGGTCGGCGGCGATTTTTTCGGGTATGGACGGCTGTCGGATGGCAAGCATCTGGTCACCGTGGCGGATGTCTCGGGGAAAAGCATCCCGGCATCGCTGCTGGTTTCCACCTATCATGCCGCGTTTCTCGCATTGCAGGAACGCTGTGAGGCGTTATCCGAAACAGCAACAGCGCTCAATACCATCATTTTCCGGGCGACTCCCGAGAACCGTTTCATCACGGCCTGTCTGGCTTGCTGGGATCCCATCCGGCACCAGCTCGAAATCGTTGTCGCGGGACACGATCCTCCCATCCTCATCCGCGCGGATGGATCGACCGAGCGGATCACCGAGGGGGGATTGATCCTGGGGCTCTTCAGTCACGCGGGCTATGAGTCGCGACGGCTGACTCTCCAACCGGGTGACCTGATCGGTTTCTACAGTGACGGCATCACCGATCTCCAGAATGCATCCGGTGAGCGGTTCGGTCCGGAACGCCTGATCGAATGCCTGCGAGACCATGCCGGGAAGCCCGCTACGGTAATTTGTGACATGGTATTCGAGACCATGAGTTGGTTCCAGGGCAACGCGCCGGCACCGGATGACCAGACGCTCGTGATTCTCAAGTGCGTGAATCCTGATCCGGTATGAATACGCTTTATCTCGGTGTCGCAACCTCCATCTTTCCGGACCGTTTCGAGGATCCCGAGCACACTTTGGTCTGGGCCCGGCAGCATCGATTCGACCCGGTCCAGATCTACCTCAACCGGACTGTTCTCAACGATCCGCATGCCCGCACGCGTCTTGCATACGCGATCGACCACACCGGCCGATCCCTGCTGTTCCATCTGTCCGATGACGATGTCGCCGACGATCGTGCGCTCCGCGAAACACTCCGGATCACCCGGGAACACTTCTGCGGCAGTGCCGGCCTGTTCGGCGCGCACGGGATGGTTTGGCACTATCGGCCGGGCATGACGCGAACCCGGGTGACACGCATCGTCCAGTTCATCCGGGATAACGGATTCCGTTCCTGCCCCGAACCGGTACTCCGGGGTTGTGAGACTGTGCATGCCGTTGAAACCGTCCGGAGAAGTCGGGCTGTCTGGGACCGGGGCGATTCCATCCCGGTCCTGGATATCCCCAGGTTGTTTGTGATCGGCATTCCGGCGCTGTCTCTTCGGCTTGCATGGAGATGGATCCGGATTGCCGGGTCAGTATCCGGAACCTGCATCGTTCATTTCATCGATGCACGATCGAATCCCCGGGACCGTGCGGGCTGGTGTTCGCCCGGAAGCGGTATTGTTCCCTGGGAGGAGTTGATGAGCGGGATCCGGCACGCGTTCGATCAGGTTGCGGTGATTTTCGAATATGAAACGGTAAGAGACGCTCTCAACGGCAGGACATGGCTGAGCGATTGGTTCATCAGGCGACCCGATCCGGCACGATGACCATGCACGGCGCGAGTTTCCTGAATTTTTCCGCGTCCGACCGGCTGCCGACGATATCGCCCCAATGCATGGGGATGGCGGTTGTGCAGCCGATATCCGAAACCGCGACGGCGGCTTCCTCGGCTGTCATCACGTACGTTCCCGAAACGGGTAACAGAGCGATGTCGCACTGGATGGACTTCATTTCCGGGATGTGATCCGTATCGCCAGCGTGGTAAATCCGTTGTCCGTCGATCGCGATAAGGTACCCGACACGATCGCGGCTGCGCGGATGAAACGTCTTGTTCAGATTGTAAGCAGGGACGGCGTCGATGGTCACGCCCGGATAATCCAGGCGATCCGATGGTGCGATGACGGTCGTACCGGGAACCTTGAATCGGCAGGTTTCCGGTCCAATGATGATCGTGGACGGTTTTCTGACGCGGTCGATGTCGGGGAGAGAGAAGTGATCATAATGATCGTGTGTGATGAGAATGTAATCGGCCGGGACGGAAGACGATAACTTCCATGGATCGATATAGATCACGGGGTTTCCCGCGAATCGGAAACTCGAATGTCCCAGCCACTGGATTCGGTTCAGCATCGGATCTCCTCCTCAATGGGTCCGGCAGTGACCGGCCGCCTCAAAAAAATAGATCATTGCGGCGCGTCGCTGTTTCGCTTATAGTTATATCATGCAAAGTTCATCGTGGCGCAACACAAAGCGGACCATCGAGCGTCTGAAGATCGCCGAGCCCTATGTCCGCCAGAAGGAATCGTTGAATCCCTCCACAACGGCACTCATCGTGATCGACATGCAGATCATCTTCGGTGACCTGTGGACAGGCGCGGAAAACGAACGTGATCTCAAACGCTTCAAGGAACTCGTCAAGGCCGCCCGATCGGCGGGATGTCTGATCATTCGGACCCAGCACGGGCACTCCGATCCCCAGACTGATGGCGGAATACTCCATCAATGGTGGTCATCATCGATCATCGCCGGTTCACCGGTTCATGATTTCATGCCGGAGTTTCTGATGGAGGAAGGTGATGTTCTGATTCAGAAAAAGCGCTACAGCGCGTTCCTCAATACACCTCTGGAACAGATTCTTCACGATCGCGGAATCAAGACGGTGATTATCGGCGGAGTGATGACGAATCTGTGCTGTGAGACAACCGCGAGGGACGCGTTCGTCCGTGACTTCGAAGTCGTCTTTCTGATCGATGGAACGGCGGCACAATCCGAAGCCATGCATCGAAGCACACTTCTGAATCTCGGATTCGGCTTCGCCTATCTGCAATCGTGTCGCGAGATTCAGGAGTTGTTGACGATTCGAACGGATCCCGGAACCAATGGAATCTCGTGATCCTCGATGGCTGAAAATTCGGATGATTTTCCGATCGACTTGAACTAGGATGACGGGTGTTCGAGATTGTTCTCCCAATTGACTGACGATCAGGAAACAAACATGTCTACACACGAGAATCCTGGTGATTCGATCCACTGTCCGGATCGCCGCGACCTAACCGTTCAGATCATTGGAAATGAAGCGATCGGCAGAGATTGCCGGCTGCTGACATTCCGTTGCGCGGATCTCGAGAATGCCATGCCGGGACAGTTCGTCATGGTGAGAGTGTCGGATGGAACGAGTGATCCGTTGCTGCGGCGGCCGATTTCAATCATGGATGTCTTTGATGATGGCCGGATCGCGCTTTTGTACAAGGTTGTCGGCCGAGGCACACGAATTCTTGCGGACATGGTTCCCGGCGATTGTATCTCCGTGGTCGGCCCCCTTGGAACAGGTTTCCGGATGCCTCCTCCTGATCACACCGCATGTCTCGCTGGAGGCGGTATCGGGATCCCCCCCCTGTTGTTCCTGGCAAGACGGCTGGTCACACACGCGATTTCCGTCGTCGCCTGCCTCGGAGGCCGCTCGAAAGCGGATGTCCTGCTCGAGGATCAATTCGGGAATCTCGGCGTGCCGCTTCACATCTCAACGGAAGATGGTTCGGCCGGGCTGAAGGGACGGGTGACTCTGCCCCTGGAACAGTGTCTGCGGCGGCACTCCGGAAAGATGACGGTCTTCGCCTGCGGCCCCGATGCGATGCTTCGGGCGATCGATGCGATGTGCCTGGCTCTCGATATTCCCGGACAACTGGCTTTCGAGGAACATATGGGATGTGGGGTAGGCGCGTGCCTGGGATGTATCATCCAAACCACTCGGGGATTTCAGCGGGTTTGCGCGGATGGCCCTGTGTTTCCCGCAGGAATCGTGACGAAATGGGGAACGAAGTGAAAAACATACGGATGTTTCTGCGACCAGGCACCGGAATCCGGATCGTCTGTATTCTGACGCTCCTGCTCGGATTGTCCGCCTGTGTCCGACGCGTTCCCGGACAGGAAATCATCGGCGAAGCCTCTTACTACAGTTCGGATTATCACGGTAACCAGACCGCCAGTGGAGAACGCTATAATATGTTCCGATATACGGCGGCACATCCGACGTTGCCGTTCGGCAGTAAGGTCCGTGTCACCAACCTTGAGAATAATCGGAAGGTGGTCGTTCGGATCAATGATCGCGGCCCGTTCGCGAAGAATCGCATCATTGATCTATCCTATGCCGCTGCGCGCAAGATCCGCATGGTCCAGAACGGGATTACACGCGTCCGGCTCGAAGTCCTGAACTGACGGGACGGACCGATGAAACTGCGCGGTCGATCCGGACGATTTCTTCATGAATCCTTGACAGGATCCCAACATTTTGTGGTAGTATTCGTTCTTGCCACAATCATTTGAGTTAAAGGCGATTATCGAGATTGTGGGGTTGTCCCTCACCAATCCAGCAGGAGGTTTTGAATGAAAGGTCCATCAGTTGATCCGAGAACAGACGCTGATGTGGTGATCGATAGAAGCAAGACGACAGCTGAATTCTCGTTCGAGGGTGTCGAACTGGCATCCAAACCGGACGATGTGGTGATCGAGTTGACGGAGAACGCGATGGTGGTCTTGAAGAAGCGGTATCTCCGGAAGGACGAGCATGGCACGATCATCGAGTCTCCTCTTGAGATGTTCCAGCGTGTCGCACGGAACATTTCGCTCGCGGAACGGAAGTTCGTCGGAGAAGATGCGTCGCGGGAATGGGAGCAGCGGTTTTTGCGATCCATGACCACGCTGGAGTTCCTTCCCAACTCCCCCACGTTGATGAACGCCGGGCGTGATATTCAGCAACTGTCCGCCTGTTTTGTGCTCCCGATCGAGGATTCCATTGATTCCATTTTCAATACGATCCGGGACACGGCGGTGATTCATAAGTCCGGTGGCGGTACCGGATTCAGTTTTTCGCGGATACGTCCGAAAGATGACCGTGTGAAAACCACCAATGGTGTCGCTTCCGGTCCGGTTTCGTTCATGACGGTGTTCGATTCCGCCACGGAAGCGATCAAACAGGGCGGTACGCGCCGGGGCGCGAACATGGCCATCCTTCAGGTCGATCATCCGGACATCGTGGAGTTCATCACCTGTAAAGATCAGACAGACAGGCTCAAGAATTTCAACATCTCCGTCGCGATCACCGATTCGTTCATGGAGGCTGTCCGGAACGACTCGGAATATCCCCTGATCAATCCCAGGACCAAGCAGATTCAGGGGTATCTCGAGGCCCGCAAGGTTTTCGGTTCGATCGTCCATCAGGCGTGGAAAAACGGAGAACCCGGAATTGTTTTTGTGGATAGAATCAATGCCGAGAACCCAACACCGCATGTCGGGATGATCGAATCGACCAACCCCTGCGGTGAACAGCCATTGCTTCCCTACGAATCCTGCAATCTCGGCTCGATCAATCTCGCCCGCATGCTGAAGGAAGTCGATGGCCATGCGATGATCGATTACGAACGACTGGGAAAAGTAGTCGAAACCGCCGTTCGTTTTCTCGATGACGTGATCGAGATGAATGCATTTCCGCTCCAGCAGATTCAACAGAAAACTCTCGCCAACCGCAAAATCGGACTCGGAATCATGGGCTTTTCCGACATGCTGATCCGGCTGGGTATTTCGTATAACTCCGATCAGGCGCTCGAGACAGGCACTGAAGTGATGCGTTTCATCGAGGAACGCGCGCAGGATTGCTCCAGGAAACTGGCATATGAACGAGGTGCATTCCCGAATTTCAAAGGTTCGAAGTGGGACACCGGCGGATCGAGTCCGATGCGGAACGCGACCGTCACGACAATCGCTCCGACCGGAACGCTTTCGATCATCGCCGGAGCTTCCAGCGGCATCGAACCGCTTTACAGCATCGTGTTCAAGCGCAGAATCCTGGATGGTGAAGAGCTGCTCGAGGTGCATCCTCTCTTCCTGAAGCATGCGCAGGATAACGGATATTACTCCCGTGAACTCATTCAGAAGATCGCAGAAAAGGGCACTCTGCAGGGAATCGATGGCGTTCCGGCCGAGGCGCGACGCCTGTTCGTCTGCGCGCACGATGTCCCGCCTGAATGGCATGTGCGCATGCAGGCAGTGTTTCAAAAATACACGGACAACGCTGTATCCAAGACGATCAACTTTCCGAAATCCGCCGAGGAAGACGATGTGCGTCTCGCCTATGAACTCTCGTATAAACTCGGATGCAAAGGCATCACCGTGTATCGTGACGGGAGTCGTGACCAGCAGGTGCTGTCAACGGGAACGACGGAACCAGCGGCGAAAAATGTGCCGGTTGTAAAGCCGCAGTCGGTTACCGCCCGTCCGAGACCGATGTGTGTACAGGGCAAGACTGTGGAAATCGAGACAGGTTGCGGGAGTCTGTATGTGACCATCAACGAGGATGAATCGGGTCAGCCTTTCGAAGTCTTTGCCCAGATCGGTAAAGCCGGCGGCTGCGTCGGATCACAGACACAATCCACCGCCCGCCTCATCTCTCTCGCCCTCCGATCCGGTCTCGAACCCAAAGCCATCATCAAACAGCTCATCGGGATCAGTTGCCATAAACCGCAAGGGTTCGGCCCCAACAAGATCCTGTCGTGCTCGGATGCAATCGCCAAAGCGGTCCAGTGGTATCTCCGGACAAAATCCGAACCAACCAACTCGGAAATTGCCATTCAGCGTGAACGAGGCGCCTGTCCGGATTGCGGTGGCGTTGTCGAGCATATCAATGGGTGTGAGACCTGCCGGAGTTGCGGATACTCCGAATGTGGTTGAGGTGACTGGCCCGGGTCGGTGAGCGACAATCCGCGTTTACTCGGCAAGATCGATTTCTGCGAGTAATCGCCTGAGAGCGGAATCGAACTCACCCCGGATCTCGCAACCCGCAGCCTTGACATGACCGCCTCCTCCGAAAGCCGAGGCGATGCGTCCGACATCCCAATGGTCAGCTGATCTCAGGCTGACTTTGAATCGCTGCGGTTCGATCTCCTTGAAAAACAACGCAATCTCGATGCCCGCGATGGAGGTTCCGAGATCACTGATGCCTTCGACTTCCTTCCATCCGTCCGGATTCTGTGCAAAAAACTCGTGGTCCAGGAGCATCACCGCGACTTTGCCTTGTTTGCAGACCTGCAGATTGTTCAGTGCTCGCCCGATTGTCCGTGCATGGATCAATGACCATTGGTAGAAGACCGCTTCCGTGATCTGTTCGGGACGGACACCGGCTTCGACGAGACGTCCTGCGATCCGGAATGTGGATTGGGTGGTGTTCGAAAAACGAAAGCGGCCGGTGTCGAAACAGATGCCCGTAAACAGCATCTCCGCCATTTTTTCATCCATGAGATCCGGGAAAAGATCCCAGAACTGCATGAGCATTTCTGAAGTCGAGGAAGCCGCGGCGTCGACGATGTCGATGAAGCCGAATCCGGTGTTGGACACGTGATGATCGATGTTGATGATCCGGGTTTGCGGCAGCAACCACTCCGCGACATCGCCCATCCGTTCCCGGGTGGGTGTATCGAGAAGGACGAGGATGGCATCGGAGGGGCAGAGGACCGACGACACCGGCCGGATATCGTGGAATGATTCGAGGAAGGAGTATTTCTGATCCGGCAATGTGTCGTGCAGAACTGCAAGGACGGTTTTTCCGAGGCGCTTCAGGAGTGAGTCGACGAAGCAGAGCGCCGCGATGGCATCTCCATCCGCACGGATATGCGCCGATACGATAAACGATTCATGCTCGCGGAAGATCGCTGCGATGCGTTGATAATGATGAGTATCCTGGCTCATGACGGTCTCCTTCCGAATCCCACTAAACCCTTCGATCTGCTGAAAGTCAATACGATCGAACCAGCAGTCACGGATGCCGGACACAGAGCCGGTTGCATTCGGAGACTCCGGGTGCTTTAATGATCCTATCCGACATACGGGATGTCCAGGGATGGACCCCGATTCTCATCAGAAGTGGTTGGAAGCGTATGAAAAAACGGGTACTGATTGTGGACGATGAAGGTCTGATTGTCGACCTGGTCAGCGGAATTCTTGAAAAAGCCGGATACCAGGTCTTCAAGGCATATGACGGGAAGAGCGGACATGCCATGATGGAGCAGAACCGGCCGGATCTCGTGATCGCCGATGTCATCATGCCGGAAATGTCCGGAATCGAGTTGCTCGAGATGATGAAATCCAGCTCGACCCTGCGCACCATCCCGGTGATTCTGTTGACGCAGAAAGACGAGTTCGATGTGGTGAATCGCGTATTCGAACTCGGTGTTGATCAGTTCCTCCCCAAACCATTCGACAGCCGGGAATTGCTGCATTCCGTCGAGACTATTCTCCGGTCGCGGTGAAGCAACTGCGTTCCTGAGGCTTGTTTTCTCCTGCTCTGGGGATTTCCTTCCCCATTCTGAGCCGTTCATCACCCCGAATCTCCGGGAAATCCTGCACATCTCTGCCGTGGTTCGCTCGGCATGAAGTTTGCTCAACCGGATCGCAGTCCGTTGGGACGGATAGTGGAGGAGACCATGAGAACTTCAGTATTGTCACACAGACAGAAGACGAATCGGTCGAAAGAAACGGCGACGATCGGCCCCCGCTCGTACCGTGAAGCGAAAAGCGAATTCGAGCGCAATTATCTGATCGAGTTGCTGGTATGGGCGAGAGGGAACGTGAAGAAGGCGGCGGATCGTGCAAATCGCGACCGCAAGGGCCTGTACATCCTGATGGCGAAGCACGGACTCAATCCCTTGTTGTTCCGCGAAAAAGATTGATTTCAGCGGATGATGAGCGCAAAGAGGGCGTCGGTCCAGGCCGATCCGAAACGATCGAGCAGTGCGTCGCGCGCATGATCGAGCAGACGGGTGGGACATTCCAGGCGGTGTCGGCATTCCTGCCAGCGCTCGAACTCAAGAATCCGAAATGCACCGAACGGCCTGACTCTCAGCGGAAAAAGGCGGCAGGAAACCGGCTTGAGAAGTCTTCGGGAAACGGGATCCCGGTGGTGCTCGATCAGGCAGCGGTTCATCCCGTTTTGTTTATCGTCGAACACGCATGGCCCCTCGGGCAGACAGGCAAGACTATAGATGTTATCCGAATCCACCTCGAACAGAGGGTGTTGTTCGAGAAAACTGCGGGACTGGGGTGATACAACAGGCAGGAGGACGGGTAACAGAGCGTTCAGTCGTGCGGCTTCCTCCGGCAACAACGGTGCGCCAGCCCCTTCCACTTCGCAGCAAACGCCCCGACAGGCTTCATAGTCGCAGGTGAATCGGGCGTCGAGAATCTCCCGGGAAATAAAAACATCCCCGATGATCGGCACGATGACTCCAGTCGATTACTTTCTTGGCTTATCCATCAGATCCAGAATCTTGGCGATGATCTGAACGCCTTCGAGCACATTGCGGTCTTTCCAGTTGCCTTTCGGTCCCTTGAACTTTTCGGTCGCCCACCAATAGCCCTTCGCGGAGTATTTTGCCCGGGCATCGCCTTCCTGGAGAAAGCTACCCGAGTTTTTAATCCCATTGAGATCGTCTTCGGGGATCCACGCCATCCAGCAGTTCATATTTTCAGGAGGAACGCGGAAATAGATCGAAACGTCGTTCGAGTCGAGGAACAACACGATGGATCCGTCTGTTTTTCGGATCTGGGGGGGACGACTGACAAATGTCTTGAGAACCTCCAGGGCCATATGGAGATCCGTGTATCCGGCGCCTCGTTCCGGATTGACGAACTGACCCGGAGACCACTCCTGGGGAGGATCGGCGATCGCAACCGGTTTGAGCAGACTCGGTTCATCATCGGATGGCCGCTTCGGTCTCGGGGTCGTGTCCGGCACGTCGATCCGACCGGCAGAGACGGCGCCGATCCGGGAACCGCGATCGTGTTCGGATGGTTTGACAACCAGGGAACGGACGGATTCGAGTCCGGGGAGGCGATGTTCGAAACTCTTCAGTCTCCGGAGATGCTCCGGGATTTCTTCCTCGACTGGTCGCCGCTTTTTCTCTTTCTTCTTCGGAGGGGCAGGGGGAACGGCTGATTCAACGGGTGCTGCATGCTGCGTTTCGGACGGTTTGGACGGGGGCGCGGTCGTATCCGTTGCCGGGGCTGCCGATGTATGAATCTCCGCAATTTCAGGTTCTTTAACCGCCTTTTCGGCTACCTGACCGGCCTCCGCCTCCGACGAAACTCGTGATAGCCCCATCTCCGGATTGAATCGATACTGACCCGGCACGTCCTTCTCTTCGACAAAACAGCGAAAATCTTTCAGTGTTTCGAGCATTTCGCGGCGTGACACCGACCGGACGGCGTTGATCTGATAAAACAGATCGGCCAGAGACAGGCTTTGTGACGGATGGTCGACGAAAACCCGTTGCAGCAGAGTCGGGACGGTCCAGTCGTGGGGTGCGAGTTCGTCGAGCTGACTCATGCGGTCGGCCGAAATATCGACCTGTTCGCCCAGTTCGATGCTGCGGATCAGGAAACGTGTATCGGCATCCGGCATCCGCGCAATTTCGATTCGGCCGCCCCAGACACCCAGGATCATGTCGAACAGTGGTTTGACATCGAGAATTTTGTTGAGTTTCCGGTTAACGAAACAGGTATGCGGAATGCCATCCGTTTCGGAGACGATCGTAATTTCGTAGAATTGAGGTTTCAGCGGGAACACCCGAAGCTGATGGGGCTGCAGCTGTAGAACACCGTATTCGCGCTCCGAAGGTACGACGCGGTGCGTGATCGACTTGGGAATCTCGATCTCTGCATCGAAGGATTCCACTTCGAGTGACAGGAAGTTCTGCTCGGCGGGAGACAGTGCCTGGATATCGAGTTTGGGTGGAGCGGGTTCGATCGGGATCGCAGGGGAGAACTCGACGGGTGAGATAAACGATGCGCGGCTGTCGTAATTGACGTGAATCCAGCCATCCATGGTGCGAACGAGACTCTCATCGCTTTCAAGATGGGATTCGAGCAGGTCGAGGTAGAAGTCGTAGTCGTCATGCGTGATGTTGATCTTGAAAATTCTGTCCAGGATACCATCGACCGTATAGATTTCGCGTTTCCCGAGCATCATGCCTTTGACGCGGATGTAATTCTGGTTCACGGTATCCCGGATTTTGGGCGGGATTTCCGTTGCCGTCGGTTCCTCGAAGAAGAAATAAAACTCGTTTTCACGCTTGAGTTGCCGTTCTTTATTCAGTTTGAGAATGAGATTGGTGCGATCGAGCGGCATACCCAGGACGGTTTCTGAAATCTGCGACGCCGTCAACCGTTCACCGCAGTATTTCAGGTGATCGACAACCCGGGCGATTTCCCCCGGTGTCACGTTATGCATGGGTTTTTCCTGAGGCGTCGGTAGGGCACGTTTGGCCTTCGCCGACTTCAGACTGTAGCCCTGCCCGGGGATCCGCTGAAATTTCGGGTTGTCTTTCGGCAGAAAGATAATCTCAGAGCGGTCACACGCGAGATCTTTTTCGAGAATTTTATAGATTTCGGTGAGCGGCACCGGTTTGGCTTTGGCTTTCAGGATCTCGAGAACCTTGTCGTTGACACTTTTGCGGGTGGCGAGATAGTACGCGGTTTTTCCTTTTCCGCCGGTGGTTTTGAAGCGGGAATCGGAATCGAGTTTAAGTTCGACCGTTTCGGCCGGGACACCTTCCTGCCGGGCGATCTTCTTGACGAGTTCATTGCTGGTGAGGGGGGAGTCGGAGGTGGCGAGAATTTTGGCGGCGAGATCGTTCATCGTGGCGCCTGAGCGGAGCTTGAAACCGGAGCGTGTTTTTTCGATATCCTGGTTGGATTGCAGCATGAGTTGAATTTGTGGAATCAAGCTGCCTGCAGAATGCATGAATTGTTCGATGTACTTCACGATGTCATTCAGACCATGTGCCTTCCCGTCCATCAAGGATTGACGGATCAACACCTGAAGACTGAATCCGGTCTTCTCGGGCTTCTTGTTCTTTGCCATTCCTGAAAGTCTCCTCAACCGCGTAAACGAATCGGGTCCGATCATCATCAGAACACGAACAATCGATAATACCGTAAATAAGCAAAAAGCGCACATGAATTTTCGCGTTTGACGAAGACGGTTTCAAACGCCCGTCGTTCCAATGCTTCAGGACCTCCGGCTTGACAGTCCGTGCCCGACATCCTAACATCTTTCTCTGGCTTTTCACGTCTGGGGGTGCGATATGGAGCATTGGGGAGACGAGCTGGTCGCGAAGGCTTTGCTCGAAGACAAGATCCTGACGGAATCTCAGTATCAGGACGTTCTGTCGTTACGTAAAGAGTCCGGTAAAAAAGTCACCCGGATCAGCATCGAAAAAAACTACGCCACTGAATCCCGCATCAACGCCTGCCTCGCTCTCAAGGGCTGCACCGATCTCGAATCCTACCTCCCCGACAGCGACCTTCTCGAAAAGTTCAAGGAAGACCAGGTTCGTAAACACACCATCATGCCCCTGTTTGTGCTCGGTCAGAAAATCTATATCGCCATGGCGAATCCGAAGGATTTCGAGGCGCTTCAGATGATCGGCTTCACTTCGGGTCTCAATCAGGTCCGCAATGTCATCGCCGGCGCTGAAGACATCACCAGGATGATCGATAAATACTACGGCCGTCTGGGCAACATCATCGATGCGATCAAGGAGATGAATGCCCGGAAGAAACCGGATCAGAGCGAAGACCGTCGCAATCTCCAGATTTCCTCGTCGATCGGCGATGCCCCTTTGGTCAAACTGGTCGACGATTACATCTCCAAGGCCCTGGCCGAAAATGCCTCGGACATCCACTTCGAACCCCAGGAAGATGGGCTACGGATCCGAATGCGCATCGACGGGTTGCTCCAGACCATCGAATCCATTCCTGTTTCGCTGGTCGGCCCGGTCACATCCCGGATCAAGATCATGGCCCAGCTGAAGATCGATCAGCGGATGATCCCGCAGGACGGACGATTTTCGAGAGTTGTCGATGGGACGGAAGTGGATTTTCGGGTTTCGAGTTTTCCGGGGACGTTCGGCGAATCTCTGGTGCTCCGTATCCTGCGAAGAAAAATGCGGATCGCGCTCGAGGAATTGGGTCTCGCACCCAATATTCTCGCCGAGTTCCGCAAGGGCCTAAGTCAGGACAAGGGCATTTTTCTCGTCACCGGACCGACCGGATGCGGCAAGACCACCACCCTGGTCAGCATCCTGCATGAGATCAAGGATCCGTCCAAGAAGATCATCACTCTCGAGAACCCCGTCGAGTATCAGATTGACGGCGCGGTCCAGGGGCAGATCAATCCGCAGTCCGGCTTTACGTTCGCCAAAGGCATACGGGCGATTCTCCGGCATGACCCCAATATCATCATGGTAGCCGAGATCCGGGATCCGGAGACTGCAGCGATTGCCATCGAAGCAGGGCTGACCGGGCATTTCGTGCTCTCGACGCTGCATACGAACAATGCCCCGAGCACCATCGTCCGTCTGCTTGAGATGGGCGTCGAACCATATATTCTCGCATCCTCGCTCATCGGCGTCATCGCCCAACGCCTCGTTCGAATGATCTGCACGGAGTGCCGTGAAGCCTACACGCCGACGCTGCAGGTCATGCGGTCGATCGGATTCGATGAAGTCCCCAAAACGCTCAAGCTGTTCCGTGGCGCCGGATGCAAGGCCTGCCGCAATACCGGGTTCAGGGGCCGGACGGGGATTTTCGAGTTGATGCTCGTGACGGATAAGATGCGTCAGATGGTTCTGGACAAGGCGGGATCGAAGGATATCGAGATCGAATCCAGGAAATCGGGACTCAGGACACTTCGTGAGGACGGCATCCGAAAAGTGCTCCAGGGCGTCACCACACTCGACGAGATCATGGGTGTCACCCAGGAAAGTTCTCTGGAGTTCGAGTAGGAAGGATTACACTATGGCGGCGACTGGGCCGCAGGTAAAATTGGAGCAGATCCGCAATATCGGCATCATGGCGCATATCGATGCGGGTAAAACGACTTTCACCGAGCGCACGTTGTTTTATACGGGATTCACGCACCGGATCGGCGAAGTCGATGATGGGTCAACCGTTACGGACTGGATGGAACAGGAACGCGAGCGCGGGATCACCATCACATCCGCCGCCGTCACGTTCATGTACAAACAATGCCAGATCAACATCATCGATACACCGGGACATGTGGATTTCACGGCCGAAGTCGAACGATGCCTCCGGGTGCTCGACGGCGCAGTCGCAGTCTTTTGCGCGGTCGGCGGCGTCGAACCGCAATCCGAAACCGTCTGGCTTCAGGCCGATCGCTATCGGATCCCCCGACTGGCTTTCATCAATAAAAACGACCGTATCGGAGCCGATTTTTTCAATGTCGTCACGCAGATCCGGGAACGGCTTCACGCCACGCCTCTCCCCGTGCAGATCCCGATCGGTTCCGAGAGTGAATTTCGGGGCGCTATCGATCTTCTGGAGATGAAGGCTCTGATCTGGTCGCGTGATATGGACATGGAATTCTCGGAGGAACCCATCCCTCCTGAATTACTCGACGATGCGCAGACATGGCGGGATAAACTGATCGAAACGCTGACGGAAAACGACGAGGAACTGTTGGATCTGTATTGTGAAGGGGGGGACATCCCGCTCGATATGATCCGCAGATCGATTCGTCGCCAGACGATCCAGACTCTGGTGTTCCCGGTTTTTTGCGGTGCAGCGCTCCGGAACAAGGGCATTCAGCCCGTTCTCAACGCCGTCGTCGATTATCTGCCGTCTCCCAAGGACATTCCGCCGGTCAAAGCGCATCGGGTTGCGGATGATCAGGAGGTCGAACGGCCTCCGGATCCGAAAGCTCCGTTCACCGGCCTGATCTTCAAGATTCAGAATGACCCGGAACGCCGCAAGTTGTACTACATGCGCGTCTATTCCGGCCGTCTCGAACCGCCGTACCGCGTGTTGAATCCGCGAACGGGCGAGGAAGAGCGCGTCGGGCGGGTTTTCCGCATGTCCGCGAACAAGCGGGAACGTCTCGAAATCGTCGGCACGGGCGATATCGCGGCGTTGATCGGGCTGAAGACCGCGGTCACCGGCGACACGCTCTGTTCATTCGATCAACCGGTCTACCTGGAGAGTATGGCGTTCCCGACACCGGTAATCTTTGTGGCGATTGAACCGAAAACGGTTGCCGATCAGGCGAAAATGGCCAATGCGCTCGAATCACTCGCCGAGGAAGACCCGACATTTCGCGTCAATCTGGATCCCGACACCGGCCAGACCATTATCTCGGGAATGGGTGAACTCCATCTCGAAATCCTGGTCTCTCGGCTGCTTCGCGAGTTTCATGTCGGGGCGAAAGTCGGCAAACCTCAGGTGGCATATCGTGAGAGCATTCGGGGTGAGGCGATGCATGAGGAGAAGTTTGCGCGGCAACTCGGAGGCACTGAACATTACGCGCATGTCGTTCTGCGAGTCCGTCCCGCGAGGCGGTCGAGCGGATTCTCGTTTCATTCAATCACCCCCCCGGATCTGCTTCCCGATATCTATGTGCGCGACATCGAAAAAGGAGTCCGGGACAGCCTCAATTCGGGGATCCAGTACGGATATCCGGTGGAGGACATCGAGGTCATCCTCGCGGGGGGATCCTTTCACGCAGACATCTCATCACAAAACGATTTCCAATACGCAGCCTCGATGGCTTTCCGGGAAGCGTGCATGAAAGCCGACCCGATTCTCCTGTCGCCATTCATGGAGGTGGAAGTGTCTGTTCCAGCGGATTTCCTGGGGGATGTCATCGGCAATCTTCAGATGCGCAAGGGATCCGTGACCGGCATTGAGCCGAGGAAACAGATGCAGATCATCCGCGCGCTCGTGCCGCTGTCCACCATGTTCGGCTACGCAACGGAACTCCGGTCATTGACGCAAGGCCGGGCTACCTATACCATGAAACTCTCGCATTTCGACATGGAAACCTGATGACAGGACATCCCGGATTCAAGGAGTGAAGCATGGGCGGACTCAGGTTGGTTTCAGCGGGCGAATCCCACGGATTCTCTCTGATCTCGGTGATCGAGGGTATTCCTGCGGGACTGGCGGTGGATCCGGAGACGATCAACGAGCAACTCACGCGACTGCATTCGTCTTACAATCTGGCAGACGAAACCTCGATTCATCTCGAGGATGATGAGGTAGCGATTCTGTCCGGTGTGCGGAGCGGTGAAACTCTCGGGATCCCGATCACCCTGCAGATCGAGAACCGCCATGCGGGACTGGCGCAGACCGTTCTGCTCCACACCTATGAGAAGCGCGTTATGGGTGCCTGGTCGACGCCCCGTCCCGGCCATGCGGACCTGGCCGGTGCGATCAAGTTCGGGTATCGCGATCTGCGCTATGTGGATGAGCGTGCCGGTGCGAGAGAAACGGCGATCCGGGTGGCTGCCGGAGCGATTGCCCGCAGGTTGTTGCTGCACTTCAATATCCGGATTTTCAGCCATGTGATCACGATCGGCCGCGAGTCCGTCACGAATCTGCCGAACGATTACGAGGAAATCCGGCGGTTTGCCGAGGTGTCCTCGATTCGGTGCGCCGATTCCGAGGCTGCCAACCGCATGATTCTCGCTCTTGAATCGGCTCGGCGTGAGGGCGAGACGCTGGGAGGTGTATTCGAGGTGATTGCGGTGGGGATCCCGATCGGACTGGGGGGGTATGGACAGTGGGATGAGCGTCTCGAGAGCCGGATTGCGGCTGCACTCATGAGCTTTCCCGGTATCCGCGGGGTCGAAATCGGAGACGGATTTCGCAGCGTGAATCAGTCGTCGTATGATGCGCATGACCCCCTCTACGTCAAGCGGTCGAAGGATAAAAAAATCCCCGATATCATTTACAGGAGCACCAATCATGCCGGCGGGATCGAAAACGGGATTTCGAACGGAAGCCCGATTTCCATTCGATGCGCGATCCCGCCCGTTCCGAGCCCCATGAAACCGCTCCCGTCCGTCAATCTTCAGACACTCAGGCCGGATCAGCCACCGCAGACATTCGGTGAAATCTGCACGGTACTGCAACTCGGAGTCGTCGCGGAAGCGATGCTGGCAATCGTCATCGCCGACCAGTTTCTCAGGAAATTCGGTGGTGATTCGCTGGATGAGGTCAAAGACAATTATGCGTCGCATCTCGAACGCATGCCTTTCCAGATTCTCCCGCATCCTCCCGAAGACGACACCGATCGATAGGAGTTTCACATTCAATCCGTGTCGACCTGTTACAAATCCATTGCCATTCAATCCCTGCGGTATCCCATTGTCATCGCCAGGAACCCCATCCCGAAACTCATCGACTCGGTCGCCTGGAAATGCTCGGGATCCCCGGCCTGCATCATCTCTGATCAGACGGTCTTCCCCCTCTACGGGCAGATCGTGGCGAGAGCCATTCTGGACGCGGGATGGACTCTGACCGAACCGTTTATCATCCCTCCCGGCGAACGCTCGAAATCGATGCGGAACATCGTCAAATGCTACGCCCATCTCGCGGAACATCGCCTGGAACGTAAATCCACCATCGTCGCTCTCGGCGGAGGCGTCGTCGGTGATCTCGCGGGTTTCGCTGCCGCCACGTATCTCCGGGGACTGCCATGGGTCAACTTCCCGACAACACTGATTGCTCAGTGCGATTCATCGATCGGCGGCAAGACGGGAGTCGATCTTCCAGAGGGCAAGAATCTGGTCGGCGCGTTCCATCACCCGTCCGCCGTGATGATCCATCCACCATTTCTGCACACACTGCCTCCGAGACACTTTAAAAACGGGTTGGCGGAAGTCGTGAAGACGGCGGTCATCGGTGATCCGGATCTTTTCGGATTCATGGAATCGAAGGTCGAGAAGATTCTCCAGCGCGACAGCAGCGTCCTCGAAGCAATTATCTCGAAATGCTGCGAAATCAAAGCCGGAATCGTGGCACGGGACGAACGCGACACCGGAGAACGACTCAATCTGAATCTCGGACACACACTCGGCCATGCGCTGGAAACGATTATGGAATACCGCAATCTGCTCCACGGCGAAGCGGTTTCGATCGGGATGGTTGCGGCGGCATCGATCGCCGCGAATCGCGACCTGCTGTCACACGAAGACTTCTCCAGACTCGTCCGCCTCCTCCTGAATCTCGGTCTCCCGGTCTCGACATCCCTGACGCGTCCCAGGCAAAGCGATCTGCTGACGTCGATTCAACGTGACAAGAAACGGATGGGCGGCGTTGCCCGGTGGGTGCTCCCGGCCGGTTTGGGACGAGTCACAGTCTGTACGGATGTGACAGCCGACGAGATTGAGAAGTCGATCCACCGCGTCGGATGGCCGCGGGGCCGCGAATCCACCCCTTCAACCGATCAGCTCTGAATGCGATATATCCGATACAGCGTATAGCCCGGAATCAGTGAGTACTCCCGTTCGTCGACAATAGCATCCGGAAACCGGCGCCGGACGTCCCGATTCAACGCGTGATTCTGATCGAGAACAACGATGGCGATGGGTCCTTCGGGAAACTCGGTCGGCAGCGTCGCGCCGCTGATCTCGAACAAACGAGGATGGGAGGGCTGCACGTAACGGAATGAATCCGAACGGGTATACTCCGCATACACCCGAATAGTCTCATCCCGGTCCAGAAGCTCCCGGATCGCCTCCGCGGGCTCGGTCAACTCCGGCTGAAATCCGAAAACCCCGACGATCTCACGGGATTTCGAGTAGAGGTTGAAGTAGATGTGGTATTCGGACGTGAAAGTGACCGCGAGCGTCAGTGCTGTCAGCATTCCGATCAGTGTTCGATGATACTTCGAGGACAACATGCCAGACAGCCCGTCGGCGAGATAGACCATGCCGCAGACCGCCCAGAAATGCACGATCGGGATGTTTTCCGCAACACGGTTCAGATTGGCCGTGTTGTTGTGAACCGTCAGAATTCCCTGCAGAGATACCAGAATGAAGCCCAGAATGAAGAATCGATCGATGTCGCGGCGCCAACGGCTGAGGGCGATGGCGAGACCGAACAGGGCGAGAACGGAGACTGGAGGGGCGAGCTGCGGAGAACGCCCATGATTGTGCCTCGGATGCCAGTCACCCGAAAACGAGTACATTTTCAGGTAGTTCAGCGTGTTTTCCGCCAGTGTCGGCACCCCGTAATATCCGGGATACTCGGTCGACAGCAATGTCTCCTTCGATCGTTTGAAGTAATCCGACGGATGCCGGATGATGTGAAGCGCCATGGGAGCAAACGCGATGATGGCCGCCGCGACCAGTACCGATGCCTGTTTGAGCTGCCGAAGCAGGAATCCCCGTTGAGAACGAATCAGACGGGTGATCAGATCGACTCCGATGATCAATGGCAAAACGCGTGCTCCGGTATGCAGATGCAAACCGATTCCCACAAGAACTCCACACAACAGGTGTCGCCATGTTCGACCGGAACGAAGTGCCGAGATGTACACGATGAAAACCGTGAATGTCAGCAGAATGGTCTCGTCAATCGTCGCCATGGCGACGCGATTGATGGAGAACAACCAGCGGGATATCGCGATCAGGATCATCCCGAAGAAACTCCAGACAGGAGGGAAGAATGTCCGGAAGAAAAAGAACGATACTCCGGTCGTGATCACCCCGACAGTCGCATAGTATGCCCGTAAAGCCAGGATCGACGACCCGAAGACCGAGAACCACCCGGCGATCCCGAACGACAGAAGCGATCCGGCATTGATCCTCAGATCGTACACGGGTGGCAGATGCCCGTTCAGAATATCCCGCGCGGCGATCCCCGTCTGCGCCTCATCCCACCATAGTCCCGGCGGAAGCTCGTGCAGCCGGTAAAAACGAAAGAAGGCCGATACGAACAGGATCAATGCGAACACCGTTATACCGACAACGCGATCACAGACCTCCAGTCCCCTGGCCGGTTCAACGCGTTCCCCGGGTTCAATCCCTGTATCCGGATCGATCCGGACGCCGCTCGCCAGAACACCCATCGCCGCAAGCGCAAAGCAGATTGCTCCCAGAGTCGGGTTGCGATCGATGGGGCCGGTGAACAACAACTGACCCAGGAGCCCCAGAAGGAGGGACGTGATGAATGCCGTTTTACGCACCGATTGAAACCGGAAACACCGGATTGTCAACCGGGCCAGCCGAGGATGTCCCAGAAGTAGTTGAAAGTTGAAAAAGGGTGGCGGTTCGACCTACCG
>CALFER010000001.1 GCA_937951895.1 uncultured bacterium | reverse complement strand
ACTCTGGAACATTCTCACCGATCAAATTTGGAAACTTTCAAACCGGTGGCAGCATGAATGATGAGAATTCCTGTTTTGGTCTACTGTGATACTCATCTCGAATCTCCTCTCAACAATTGAGAATTAACCTATCATTTATTCAGATTAAAGCAGAACATGAGATCCGACGTGGAAGGAAAAAGCGTTCACCTTTAAAAGTTCTCGATGCATGCTGTTGTTGTGTTAGAGTATGGAAAAATGGTATTCTTGATAAAGTGGAGAATGAGTGCTGCGATCGAGAAGGCCTGTGTGAAGCTCCGAATCCTGCGGGTCAAAGCTCAGATCCGGATTTTCAGAGACGGAGAGTGGATCAGATGTGACGAGTGACGTGGAGGTTAAACATGCGCGACCGAAGTGGATGGATGATTTGTTGCGCGGGATGGGTGTTGCTCCTTCTGGTAGTTTGCACGCCATCGATTGTCCTATCAAACATCGATGTCGAAATACGCTTGAATGATGGTGGTTTCGTATCATTCGATCATTTCAAGGTCGAACTGTACTTGAACAATCAAGAAGCAGCCATGCAAGACGGGAAGATACTTGGAATACTGGAAATTTTCGGAGAGTTTTACTTCTGGCCTGCATTCACGAAAGAAGTCGATTTTATGGAGACAGCCATCCTTGAAGGCGAAGTAACCGTCGTCTTTCTGGAGTTCGATTTCCCGCAGATTGATGATTATATCCCTTTCGGACCAATGTACTTCTGGGGAGCTTGGTTCTTGAATGAGATTTATTATGGGTATGATTTCCAGGAGTTCTGGCTAGACAGTGAGCATAAATGGACACCAACATCAAGGCCGACGGACACGCCGGTACCAACGGAGACGCCGACTCCAACTCCAAGCAATACTTCAATCGCGACAAACACTGCGACGAGGACACCGACGGATATACCAACCAATACACCGATCATTGTTTCAGTTGGGAACATGATTTCGATATCATCCGGGAGCATTTCTCAGGGATCGCCGTCAACAGAACCTTGCCGAAATTCTAACGAGAGGCAGTTCACGCACAACCTGACGCGGAATCTATCAGTGATGGAGACGGAGGTTACGCGCCAGATGTGGGCTGATCTGAAGGCGGTTCAAAGCACGCTACCTTTTGATCCGAGCATCACGATGTATAGTCCCTCGATGAGTCACCCGGTGCAACGGATCAGATGGTATGAGGCAGTTTTGTTTGCGAATCTAGCATCGCTTCAGAATGGATACACGCGATGTTATTATTTGGATGCTGGTTTTACGATGCCGATTACCTCCGCTTACGACACAGGCCCTTTCTATTGTGATTTTGATGCCGATGGGTATCGGTTGCCAACGGAAGGAGAATGGGAGTATTTCACTCGAGCGGGTACAACTGGGGCGTTTTCCTGTAATGAGCCACTTTATGGAGATAGCAACTGCGACTCCTGCACATCCGGAACACATTCGAACTTGGAACTCTATTGCGTGTATTGTGCGAACGCTCAGGGAATTTGTGAGGTAGCAGGAATCAAACTCGCCAATCAGTGGGGACTGAAGGATGTGCATGGAAATGTCTGGGAATGGTGCTGGGACTGGTATGGGACGTATCCCACGGGCACGGTGAGCAATTATACAGGTGCAGGATCAGGCTCGTACCGTGTGACTCGCGGGGGCAGTAGGATCAACGGGGCACAGTACTGCCGTTCGGCGAGTCGGGACTGGCTCACACCTGTAAGCCGGTACAACACCTTGGGCTTCCGCCTCGTAAGGACAGTCAACTGATAATCCGTAAGGACATGTAATACCGTCGAGAGAGTATCTGAGAAATCAGACAAGCACAGCAAGAAACGCAGATACGGAACAATACTGAAGTATGTGGGTCAGGTGAGACGAATGATGCTCGGCAATGAAACGCGGCTTTTTCAAAAGTGTCTTCCAATGTTGAAAATTGACGCCCCGGAGGCTCGAAAAAGCGACACCGAAATCGCCTGTGACTCCCAGACCGGCTACCCTTGAGATGTCTCACATTTTCTTTCGTGTGTGGGGGGACTATCGATCAGGTGGTTTGTTATTCCCAACCGAACTCAACCATATCCAACTGCCCGATCAGAATGTGAACGTCCGGATCGACTAGCGCAGCATAGAACCTGATTCCTTGAGCCGACCCGACATTGGAGGGCCAGGAGAATGACGGAAGCACCTCCACATCGGTGATCCCTTCCGGAAAGGATGGATACTGGGTCAGGTAGGAATCGAACTCCTGAGTGAATGTCGGACCCCAGAAGTAGCTGCCAAATACATCCAGCAACACGAGCAACGGGTAACCAGTCAGGACATCGCCGGTGTTGTTGCAGACGTGCGCTGTGCAGGTAAACGTGTCGCCGGCATGAAAAAGGGATTTCGACAGATCCAGTGAAACACCCATCTGATCGCAGATGTCGGGATTGGAATGACGGTACACAAAGGTTTCGACTGTGATTCCTTCCTGTCCGCCACCATAGATCATTGAGCACTTCCTTGCTGAATCATAGATCATGGCGGTTGAATGATAGGGAGCTGCGCGTCCACCCGTGGGCTCGATCAGATACCAGTCATACCCGTCCCATTCCCAGGTTTCATCGAATCCGGGCTCCAGGTTTTGAACACCGCCGTGCATGACCACACGGCATCGGTGTTGATCGAACGTGAATCCCATATCTGTTCTTCTGCTTGGCGATGTCGTCGCTGGATCGATCAGGGTCCAGTCGAACCCGCTGTATTCCCAAGTCTTGTTATAGTATCCAGATTCAGAATTACCCCCGAAAAGAACCGTGACACCTCGGCAACTGTCGAAAGCCATTCCAAATCCCCAAAGTCCCGGAGGTTGGTGATTCGTTAATACTTGGTTCCAAATATTCCCATTAAACTCCCATGTCTCGCCTGTCACCTCCTGATCGTCATAATGATTTGGGGTATAATAGTCAGCAGACACCCAACCAAACAACACGAGCCTTTCACGAATTGAATCATAGACCATCTCAGCACCGGCTTTCGGTCCGGGAATTATGGGCGGGGTCAACTCGTTCCACGTCTGATTGCGGAACAACCACAATTTATCATTCACTCCGCCGGGGGCGTCTCGCTTCCAGCCACCGTGCAGAACGACTCCATCTAGAGAATCCATATATGCCATACAGTGGCTCTGGATCTCGCCGGGATTGGCTGGTGAATCAACTCCTGTCCATGTTTGTCCGTCCCAAAGATATGTCTCGGTTGACACACCATTCGGTTCTTTACCACAATATAGTACAGTATTTTGCTCATGGGGATTATAGGCCATTGCGTGTCCAGACAAATCAGGCGGATAATAGGGGTCTGGTGCCACAGACGTCCAGTCCACTCCATTATAAAACCAAGTGTCTCCGAAGTTTTCCCCTGCAACATTTCCTCCGAAGGTGTCCCGACTTTAGTTGAAAGTGGGTGGCTGAGTTCATGTTAAGCAA